>JBCCQN010000186.1:0-16354 GCA_039024315.1 Bacteroidota bacterium | reverse complement strand
TAAGTACTTAAGTCAGTTTACTGACCCAATACCTCACGTATCAACGCCTTTTGCGCGTTCTCTGCTTCTACGTGGGTATAGTTACCACCGCCATGTCTGGCCAAAGGTAGTAACCTTGCTCTGGCCTCCTCCTCGGCATGTCCCATATACAAAGTGCTTAGCTGAATATCATTTTGCAGGCCTTTTTGGGCCAGCAGTAATGTCTGTGAATGGAGCGGAAATCCTCCGTCCGAAACGAGGATAATGCGATTGTTACCCTCTCTAATATAGTTACCTTGTGCTACTGCATAAGCCTGATGCAATCCTTGTTGGATATTGGTTTTTCCCTCTGCTGAAAGCGTATGAATCGCATGACTTAGTTCCTCTTGCTGCGCGGGCGAAATAGCTTCTATGTGTACTTTGCTCGCCCCCGAATAAGAAACCAAACTAATGCGGTCTTCTGGCCTAAGATTGCTTACCAAATACAAAAAACTACTCTGAAAAAGGGGGAATTTGTCCTCCTGTCTCATTGAACCTGAGACATCCAATAAAAAGATCAAATGTACGGGAGCTAATTCCTTGGGGATAGCGCTAGTTGCTAACTCAGTTTTCTCTGCCTCCAATTTCAATACATTAAAGCTATGGGCTTCTCCTATTGCTCGTAACAGAGGCAATTCGTGCAAACCTAAAAAACGGTTAAACTGGGTGGTAAGACTTTCTCCTTTACGGCTAAATTTATTGACGAGGTACTGATTGTAAAAGTAGTAAGCTCGGTCTTCAGTTCGGAAAAATGGATCTATGGGCGCTTTGCCCAAGTAGTCTTCCGCCAATTGGATGAGGGATTGGCTTTGACTGAGGACTGCCTCAAATCGCTTGGCTGGATCATGCTCGCTATTAGGTCTGGGACTGAGGGGTTTGAGGAGTATTTTTTGCCGCTGCGCGGAACGCCCAACCCTATCTTCTAAAATCGCTAAGTGTTTACGAGCATTGCCTAAGTCCTGTTGCTTAATCGCCATCAGAAGCTTTCTCGAACCATCCAAATGCGTGTGCAGTTCCTGCACCACAAACAAAAACGCATCGTCTGGTTCCATAAGCCCTTGTCTGGCGTTTTCCTCACTGATTACCTGCTCTATGATCCTATGTACCTTGCCAAAGCGATCAAAAACCACTTTCAATCTGTCAAGCAGCACATAAGCTTTTTGACCGCCTTTATCACTGAGATAGGCTTGCTGTTGCATATATTGCTTAAGTGCCTGCATACCGGCCTGATGCTCCTGATGGATCTCATTAAGCGCTTTTATTTCACTGATAAAGGCTGGCGGGATGTTTTCGAGCTTTTTTAAGGGCGGCATTTCCAAAAATGCGGAACGCCATGTGGGCATATGTTTTCCCTCTGATTGAAAATAGCTATTAAGATTGCGGTTTAGCTCTGTTAAGTCTTTGTAAGAGAGCCAAAAGCGCTCAAGCTGCTGATTGACATAATCGACTGCCGTATTGAGGGTTGTATATGAATCCTTTCCTGCTTGGAGATGGGTCCAAGGCAAAGAAAGTAGTAAAATAAATGTAGTGTAGTATTTTACCATGAGCAACGAGTTTTGGTTTATTGGCAATATGTGAATAATCCATAAAATTAAAATTTCAAAAATTGACCACTTATTACATTTTCGGAGGGAATCCTTACCTTTGCTCATGGCCGGAAAAGTTTTTATCGTTTCAGCGCCCAGTGGAGCAGGCAAGAGCACCCTCGTCAAGGCCATGTTGGCACAATTTGAAGATTTTGTCTTTTCCATTTCTGCGACTACGCGTTCGCCACGGGCGTACGAAACAGAAGGCGTGCACTACTACTTTTTATCGCTCTCAGACTTCCTGCAAAAACGAAAAGCGGGCGCTTTTGTTGAGTCAGAAGAGGTCTATCCGGGGCGCTGGTACGGGACCCTTGCCTCAGAGGTAGATCGCATCCTCGTCGAAGGCAAAATGCCTATCTTCGATGTCGATGTGGAAGGAGGACTCAATATCAAGCAACAGTATAGAGAGCAGGCAGTAGCCTTTTTTATTCAGCCTCCGCGGCCGGAAATACTGTTAGAAAGACTACAAAATCGGGGCTCTGATGACATGGTAGAGATACAAAAACGCTATGCCAAGGCTAAGCTTGAACTAAGCTACGCCCCTAAATTTGACCACATCATTGTCAATGATGATTTGCAAATAGCCATTGATGAAATGGCAGAGATTATTAGACGCGAGCTAAGCAATCAGTAGTATGAAAGTCGGACTTTATTTTGGCTCTTTTAACCCTATCCATGTAGGCCACCTCATTTTGGCCCAGACGGCCTTAAATGAATCCGAGCTCGACGCCGTCTGGTTTATCGTCTCGCCACAAAATCCCTTCAAACAGAAAAAAAACCTGCTTTCTGAATTTGATCGTTACCGCATGGTAGAGTTGGCTTTGGAGGACCACTCTCAATTGCAGGCCTCCAATGTAGAGTTTTCGCTGCCTAAACCCTCTTATACGATTGATACGCTGACCCATCTCCGAGATCGCTATCAGTCCTATGATTTTGCCTTGATCATGGGGCAAGACAATTTGCAGCATTTTCATAAGTGGAAAAACTACGAAACCATCATCAAGTATTATCCGCTCTATGTTTATCCCCGCGTCGATGCTGAAGCCTCCCAATTTGATGATCATCCCAATGTCCGTTTTTTTGAGGCCCCATTGCTCAATATTTCCGCCTCCTACATCCGAAAGGTGATTCAAGCGGATCATTCCGTGCGCTATATGGTGGTGCCTAAAGTCTTTGCCTACCTCGAAAAAGAAGGCCTTTACCGCAAATAGTTTGCTATATTTCGGGCCTAAGGCATTCTTATGTTAAAATCACTTCCTAATATTTTTACAGCTTCCAATCTGTTTTGCGGCATGGTGGCCCTCATTTTTGTGGCTACCGACAACCTCATCGGAGCCTCTGCCATGGTGGCGACTTCTTTATTGATGGATTGGCTAGACGGCTTTGTGGCTCGCTTGGTTGGGGTAAGTTCCCCTGTCGGTAAAGAGCTGGATTCCTTGGCCGATATGGTGACTTTTGGCGCTGTACCGGGCTTTGTGATGGCGGCTATGATCCAAGCTTCGGTCGGTAAAGAGTTTGTCCCCAATGTGATTTGGCATCCATCCGTCCCAGAGGACCTGCCCTATTTCTTACTCGGCTTTTTTATTCCCATTTTTTCAGCTCTAAGATTAGCGCGTTTCAATCTGGATGAGCGTCAGTCTGATGCTTTTTATGGTCTGCCTACACCGGCGAACACCATGTTGATTTTTTCACTTTGGATGATCTCACGCTGGCAGCCTGAGTCTTGGCTCGGTAGTGCGCTCAGCAATACTTGGGTATTGATTGGGATTACCCTTTTTTCGAGCTACATCCTCATTGCGGACATCAAGCTTTTGGCCCTCAAGTTCAAATCCTTTGGTTTTAAGGGCAATGAGATGCGTTATATTTTGATTACCCTCTCTCTCCTTTTGATCATTGCCCTGCAATACGTGGCCATTCCACTGGTTTTATTGCTCTACATCATCCTTTCGCTAATAGACAACGCGCGCAACAAAGAGGGCTAAACATCAGAATATTTTCCTCATTATCAGACTATCTTCTTGCCATCCCCCTAAATCGATGACTGCTTCTCCCAAGGTCTTGAAGCCATTTTTTTGATAGAAACTGCGATATGGATTTCGCTGGAAGACGGAAACCCCAATCGAACTAGCTTCTATTTTGACGGTTTTTACTAGTTTTTGCAATAGGGCAGAGCCTATGCCTCTTTTCTGTCTTTGCGTATCAACATACAAGGTATAAAGCTCTAAAGGGGACTGCATTGCTGGATTGCGGCAGGGGCCATAGGAGCAGAAACCCAACAAGACCTCTGCATCGTTTTTGACTACCCAATACTGGATTCCCTTCTCAAAATATTGCTGGTGCCTCATTGTTTGCTTAGCAATTGACAAACCCTTCAGCAATTTGGCTGGCATGAATCCTTGGTAACTACTTTGCCAAGTTTCTACCAAAAGTTGGGCGATAGCTGGGAGGTCGTCTTTAGTACCTTTTTGGATTGTTAGCATGGAGTGAGGTTTGCTGCTTCGCAGAACGCTTAAAAATGTCTGATGATAAAAGCGTACACCTAGAAAATGGGTCTATACGGTTTATAAGACCGCTTTTCTCGGTACGGAATACTCCCGAAAGCTTTCGGGATACTTACTACTCGGTACTTAATACTGGACACTACTGCCCAAGTACTTAATGCTATTTGACATTTTGATTCCAAGCGTTCCGCAAAGCGGCCCCCCTTAAGTTGAGGCTTATGGTCAAGCTATCAGGAGACAATACTAAACGATCTCGATGCTATGTGCCTCCCAAGGATGAGGCATTTCTAAATGCTGATAGGCAGTACTGATTTTGGCTGTTTCGACTTCACACTTACTTTCTTTTTTCAAAGCTTCTAGCGAACGCTCAAAGAAGAGATACTGCATCTTGCCTCCATTTTGGCGGACGTACTCAGCGATTGCTATTCGAGTCTGATCGGCGATAAATTGGGTGTCTAAAACCACGGCCTTGCGACCACGCATGTAAACAGACAAAAATCGCTTGACCTCACGCAATTTGTTGCTGCGTTCTTGTTTCGTATCACCCTCTTTAAACAAGTCGTTGAGGTTGTAATAAAGATGAGCTGGATAATTATTCTTGAGGTATTCACTCTGTGCTGCACCACCGGCTCCAAGGGCCATCACACACTGGAAAAAGCTTGCTTTAGCTGGTAAAGCAGGACTATCCAATAGTTTCACCAAAAGGCGACTATCGTCTTGCTTGAGTGCACTCCAGATCGCATTTTTCTTTTGTAGCCCCGCTTTGTGATACTTTTCTTGTAACTCTGTGTAGGTACCAAGATCTTCCTCAATCTGGGGAGTATGTTCTTCTAAGAGGGCTTCGATACCGTCTAGAATCTCTGTTTTGTGCTCGCAAATTCGGCCCCTGACATCAAAATAAGCGAAGATACCCAGTAGTCTAAGGTTGACGCGCGTGGCCATCTTACGGTATTCTCCGATAGGCTTGTTATTGACGATCCAACGGAGAGGGGCATTGTGCCAGCGAATCAAATCGAGGATTTGCTTTCTCTGCGCTGGGCTCACTTGTGCTTGCTTAAGTAAGATTTCTCTTGCGATGGGAACGCCTGCTTTCTCGTGTCCACGAGCGGTCCAGCGTCCGTTTTTCCATTTGGTGACACTGGGTTTGCCGATATCATGGAGGACGGTGACCCAATAGAGAATTTCTGATTCTGCTTGAGTAAGATTAAAACGCGCTTGATGTTGTTGATATTGGTCGAGAACGAGCAAAGTATGATTATACACGTTACCCTCCGCATGGTAGCGTGGGTTTTGCTCGGTGGCGATTAGGCTTTCAATCAGTGTGTCTGGAAGGGGTAATCGGTTTTCTCTAATCCTCAACATGCGTTACGTCTTTGTGTCATTAATCGTTCATAGGTTTGTAGTTTGCGAGGGTGTAGTATCGTATTATAATCAAAAAGTATCCCAAAAATCACATTTATTTACTGTCGTCGCTTCCATCTCCTTCTTCTTCCTCTATTTCTTCCACTTCTTTGAGTAGGATATCTTCCTCCAGTTCTGCTTCGAGGTCCAAATCTGCATCCATCTCTAGTTCTTCCATCCAAGCTTTTTCCTCTTCTTCATCCCAATCAAACTCATCGTTGATATGCGGCGAATCAAGGTCTAAGAACTCATCGTCAAAATATAGCTCTTCTTCCATCGGGAGCATCATGTCGCCTTCATAGCTTTCGTCCCAAACTAGGCGGAATTCAACCCGTCGATTCTTGGCTTTATTTTCTTCGGTGTCATTAGGGACTAGGGGCCTCGACTCCCCATAACCTCGAGAACTCACTCTATTGGGCGAAAACTCCCCTCTAGCGATGATGTAAGTAGCGATGCGTTCTGCTCGTTCTGCCGAAAGGCGCAAGTTTGCCGAAGGCGGGCCATCTCCATCCGTATGCCCCTCTACTTCGAGCTTAAACATAGGATAGGTCTGCAAAAAGCGCGCAATATAGTCCAGCTTTGGTCGGACGTGAGCCCGCAAGCGAGTGCTGTTGGAGGCAAACTCAAGCGACTCAAAAACAATAGGTTTTCCGGCCTCAAAGCTTTCGGTAAAAATATTGAAAGTCGTATCTCCGGTCATCTCGAAGTCATTGCGGACCGTCAAGAAATTATCGCCAAAGACATAGACCCGATATTTGTTGTTGTTGATGAGGTCAAATTCAAAATAGCCTTTTTCGTTGATTTCTTTTGGGGCCACTTCCACTCCATTTTCTAAGTCAATGACCATAATACGCCCCACTAAGGGGTTGCCTGTGATAGAATCAATCAGATAGCCACGAAACTCAGCCACCGCATCGGGACGGGACTCCATCGGCATCGGAAAAGACCAAAGGTCAAAATCCTGTTTTACGTGGTCTTCTTCGGGATTGCGCGAGTTAGAGTAAAAGATAGTGGTGCCTTTACCGCTGATAGTAAAGTAGTACTCATTACCTTCTGTGTTGACCAAAGGGCCAATATTGCGAGGAGGCTCCCAGCCATCATGCATCCAGCGGGCTTTAAAGATATCATAGCCGCCAAAGTTTTTGAGTTGACCAGTCGAACCAAAGTAAAGGGTTTCGTTGATTTTGTGGAAAAAGGGTGTCACCTCATTGCGAGGGGAATTGAGAATGGGGCCTAAGTTTTTGGCTGGTCCCCATTTGCCATCGGCTCCGATAGTGGTATAGTAGAGATCTGTACCTCCAAAGCCACCTTTGCGATTGGATGAAAAGAAAATCGTGCGTCCATCGGCGGTTATATTGGGTTGAGAATCCCAATAGATAGAGTTAACATTCTTGCCGAGATTCTTAATCTCTGACCAATGCTCTCCGTCAAACTGAGCGGAGTAGATATCACAGTCGCCATAGCCATATTTGGCGTTACAGCGAGTAAAGATCAAGGTTTTACCGTCGGGCGAAAGACTGGCCGAACCCTCATTGAGTAGGGTATTAATTTCTTTGTTGATGCGCTCTGCTGGCTGCCATTCTCCTGTCATGAAGTCTTTGATAGACATAAAGAGGTCTTCATTTTCCTTAGCAAAAGGATCGACAAAGTCAGAAGCCTTGGTATCTAACGAATCTCTACGCGAGGTGAAAATCAAAATACTATCCGATGGATGCATGAAAGGTGCGTAGTCTGCATAGTCGGAATTTATGATGTGCCCCATCGACTCTAGCACCTTTTTGGGTGGAATCAGGGGGTCAATCTTACGTCTGATTTCCAACAATTCGTAGTATTCGTCGATGGGCAACCACTCACTTTCAGTGCCTGCAACGAGCGAATCATAGGTCATACGAGGTGCGGGAGTACCATAATTATGAATCTTAGCCAATTCATAATAATAGACCGCAGCGACCGTATCTTTGAGCAGCTGTTTGGTACGGCCTGCTAACCAAAGCATCCCAACGTCTCTCCTAAAATTTTCGACCCCAAACTTTTCGATATAAGTCGATAAGGCTCGATCTAAGGCTTCCAAATCATCGATATCGTCTCCCTGCTTCTCTAAGCGTCGAAGTTCCTTTTTGGCCTTCTCGTCTTCATAATAGTCGATTTGCCCAATATTGGTAAATGACCGCTGCGCACTAAAATCCATCACACCCCCAACATTGTTGGTGCGGAGCACAACGGACTTTTCCTTCAAAATATTGATCGGTTCTGTTCCCTCAACTTGGGCAAGCACAAGCCCACCACCAAGGAGGAAGAGCATGCTGAAAAGGCTGCGTAAAGAAACTACTTTCATAGCCAAGGCTGGATTATTTGACAAGCGTTTAGTGTACTTACAGAATTACTGAAATTTAATGTGATAACAAAATGGTTTGTTTCGACGTTTATTTCAGTCGTATAACTATTTGTTAATCCGTATTTTTTCTTTGTGCCTTAAAATAGATTATACAAATATTTAACGAAAAATTTCTGTCAAAAGTCCCTCTACTTCTTGATTGGATGGTACAATGTTTTCCATACCGCCTTCGGTTTTTGCTTGGAAGCTGATTGTCCACCATCCATTGCCTAAAGATACAAAGCTTAAGCTTAAGAGTTCATTAGAAATGCTAGGGATCAATACTTCATTAAATTTTAGCGGCTTTTGGGCACTTGGGAAGAGGGCGCGTAATCTAAACCAAGTTAGGATTTGCTCCTGCGCAAAATCCTCATTTACGCCTGTTTTGAAACGAAATGCAGTCCCTTCACTAGGACTATTGGTGGTGCTGAGTTGGAAATTTTTTTGGCTTTGTTTAGCAGCGTTTCTTAATCGTTCGTTTTCTTGCTCCTGGGTTTTGAGCTGGTTTTCAAGTTGAATAATACGGCTGAGCAGCGATTGATTATCGCCCGTAGCTTCAAATTCGGCGAGGTAGCGCTCGCGCTGCTCAATTTGCTTTTCGCGTCTGGCGAGCTCTTGTTCGCGCCGGGTTTGGGCTTGTTGGGTTTCGGTAAGTTGCTCTAATTGACGGCGATAAACTTCTCGTCTTAGCCGGGCGGCCTCAGATTCTGGATTGAGGATCATCAGTTCTTGAGCAAACGAATCTCTTTCAGCGAGTAATACCAGATTATCTTGGGTCAGCCTAATACTCCTGCTTTCCAATTGATCTATTTTACGCCCGCTTTCTTCTAGTACTCTCCCTCTTAGTTCAAAGCGGTCTTTAAGCTGCTCAAAACGCACATTCAGTTTATCATATTCGGCCGAAATACCACTCAGTTTGGCGTTTTCCTCTTCGAGAACGCTATTCCTTTTATTGAGTTGTTCCAATTTGGCTTGCAGCTTGGCTTCATTAGCGGCGAGTTCGGCTTGTTGATCTACCTCTGGGCTTTCGGCCAAAACAGGGACTTCTACCGTATCTATTTGCAATTCACCGATTTTGAGGGTGTCAATCTGCCGCTCGGTGATTTTGATGGTATCGATTTGAGTTTCCGTTAGGTAAACGGTATCCACTCTGGTTTCAAATACTTTTAAGGTATCCCTCATTGTCAGAGGCGTTCTGCGAGGCAGAAATACAGTATCAATTCTGGCTACTGCCAAGTTTAAACTATCTTTTGACTGCTCCTGCGGAGAACGCTCAGTCAATAAGCGTAAAGAATCTGAGCGTTCCTGGGACAGGGCCAACTTTAACTCAAGCTGTTGGACATGCTGGTCTAAGTCTGCAATCGTCGCACTCATCGCGTCGATCATGCTGGAATCTACGGTGCTTTCGGTGATATAGACCGTATCCAGCTCGCTACTATCTGGAATCAAGGCGAGCAGCGAATCCTGCGCCTCTGCCAGCTTCTGTAACTGACCTAAGAGATAAGCCGATGAATCGCGCCATACCATAAATTGTTGCTGACTACTATCACTCAAAAATGGTGAAGTCCGTCCTCTATTTTGGGCCACATACCTTTTAAATCGATTGCTGATCAACTCCACCACCTGCTCATCCGTCTCAAAATTTTCGGGACGATTTTCGCTAAAGGGATTCTCTTTAACCAAGGTTCCATCATCACTACCGATCCAATCTCCCTCGCGTTGCACATAGAAGTCCATATAGTTGCGCTCCTTGCGATCTTGATAAGTGCGTCGAATTTCCTCTACACTTTGTCGCTCAAAGAGCGCATTGAAATCAATAGGATCTCCCGTGAGCCCTTGTATCATTTCAGATAGGTCCAATAGCATCCGTAGGCTTAAGTCTGGAAAGCGGTGGACATTGATATCTTGTTGGTAGGAATATAATCCTACCAAAGTCAATTCTGTAAATATGCCCTCTTGCTCGTTGAGCATATAAAAGAGGGTAATCGGTCGGGCCGAGGTGATGGGAGGATATTCAAAATTTTCGTAAATCAGCCCTTCTTGCATGCGGACTGGGCTTTGCGGATAAGCGGACAAATAGCCTTGGATACCGGCTCTCAATTCTTCTTTGTCGATAGCGATATTGATACGGTAGCCCGTGACCTCTTTTTCAAACACTTTGAGGCGTACCTCTCTGACTGGCACTACGCCAGCAAGGCAAAACTGCAGACTCAACAGGCTCAAAAGGCCCAGAAAGATAGACTTCATAGTAGCTTGCTTGTTTGAAGGCTCGAATTATTGCATCCGAAACGCTACAATTCAACAATTCAATAGATCAAAGGCGTTCCCCTTCTATACGCCATAATGATGCATGAGATCATGTGTATTCCAACTTTTGCAATCTTCGGGCCGAAAACCCAGAAGCGCTACGATTTCGTATAACTTTTCCTCACTGCTGGTCTCAATCTCCACAAAGGGCGGGATTTTGGCCATATAATCTTGATACTCGTCTATAACAACGTGGCCCTGCGGCAAATCAAATTGTGTCCGAAATTTGCGTGTAGTTTGGTAGGACTTCATACCGATGGCCTCTAAAATATCTCGCATGGCAGCCATGTCCTCGACCAAAGTCTCCAGTTCCTGCATGACCTTGGGTCCGTCGTCCGAAATTTTTCGCTTATAAGTCAGACGGGTCTCATCACCCTCTTTGCGCAGGCGCAAGAGATCGCCCTTTTTGACAATACCCGCTGTCGGGTCTTCCCAAAAGATGGCCCAAAATTCATGTTTAAAACTAAACTTAGCGCCAATTTGGTCTAGGCGCTGACGTAGACTTGCCAGATCAATCTCTAGGATTTTTACCTCTATCTCTCGCTCCATGAATTAATTGTTGAAGTTTTGAATGGTTGAAGGTAGGAAGAAGGAGTGAGTTCTTTTTCCATTATTGATTCAACAATTCAACAATTCAACAATTCAACAATTCAACAATTCAACAATTCAACAATTCAACAACTCCCCTAAAGCTCCAGAGGCTCCTTTGGTCCTGGAAAATGCGGTTCTGTATCTAATATATAAAGGTCAAGCACTGCTTTACAGCGAGCGAGATACTCGCGGATATAGGTCTTGGGGGCGTAAGCCTGTGGTACTGACTGCGCGTTGTAAGCAATGGCTTCTATGCCTTTGGCTTGGGCGATAAAGAGCGCCCTTTCGTTGTGAAATGCTTGAGAAATGATGAGGATCTTGTCAAGATCGAAGACCGAGCGGGTCCTGACAATAGAGTCAAGCGTTCGGAAACCGGCATAGTCCAAAGTGATAGCCGAATCTGGTACCCCTCGCTGCTGTAATGCGAGTCTCATTTTGGTGGGTTCATCATAATTTTCGCTACGATTGTCTCCACTCAAGACGAAGTGGCGGATTTTGCCAGCCTGATAAAGCTTAGCTGCGGCATCGATCCGATACTTAAAAAAAAGGTTGGTTTGTCCTTTGGCGGTGCGAGGACTGGTTCCCAGAACGATGGCCACGGGATAGCCCTCTGGGATAGACTCTACCGATTGCATCATTTTGTCCGCAGCACTTTTACTGACCCAAAAATCAATGCTCAGTACACCCACCAAGGCTACTAGCCCTAGGATCAAGATCCAGGAAATCATTTTTCGAAGTATTCGCATGCCTGCTTGCTGTACGGAAAGGGAAAGGAAGAGGTTAAAAAAAGGCACTCCGCTTTGACGGAGTGCCATATAATTTAGCTGCTGTAATTCGGACTAGAGCGCGATACCTACTACGAAGTTGGTATTGTAATGCATCTTCTGGAAAGGTACAGTAGAGGTAGAGTTGAAGCTCTCACGTACTGCGGTCGAGAAGTTGTCATAAGTCGCGTTGAACTCAACCCCTACGCGGAAGATCCTCAAAAGCTTGATCTGCGCACCACCCATAACTCCGAGGCCGGCGCGTACTTGGCCATTTTGGAAATTTTGGAGGTTATTGTTGAGTTTATCTTCTCCTACTACGGTGATCGGAATGTACACACCAGGATAAACATCAAGGAATGCCAAATTAAAGTGTTTTTCGATTCCGAAGGTTCCTTTCAGGTCTTGACGACGAGCGTCATAATTGGTGGTAATATCGGTACCCGTAACTGAGTAATTTAAGTTATCGACTCCGAAGCCCACACGATATGCCCACTTATTGCTAGTGAAATAGCGTAAGTTCAAAGAGCCAGAAAGACTTCCTGCATAGTCAATGCTGGTGCCACCGCTTGGACTAGTGATAGTCGGGCTGTAGCTGTTGACATTGAGGACGGCAGAAACACGCTGCGCTTGTACGGCTGTTGTGCCAAAGAAGGCAATCAAGGCGAAGGCAAAAAGGGCTTTCAGTGAATTGTTCATAGCTTTTTTTGGTTGATCCACGATTAGGTTAACGGCAAATGTAAAAGCTGGTTATAGAGAAAGTCACAAACTAGTGCAATTATTTTTTAAGCGTGTAACTTGCCAGCATTTGTGTGTTGGTATAAAGAACGGTGCTTGCCAGGAAGTAAGTATTTGCCTCAATGACAAGCCTAAGCTTAGGAGGGTTGCACCTTTTGTTAACTCAATATAAAGCGAAACGAATATTCGTGTAAAAGTCCTGAACAAGTGTGCTGCATAGCCAATCTTTTTAGCCGTTATCATTGCACCCAAAGTTTTTTTCGGACTTTGCTCCCCTCTTGAGCTAATACTAAAATATATAGCCCAGATCGTAGATCCGAAGGTAGCAAGAAACTTTCAGCCTCAGAACTGTCCTCATACACAAGCCGACCACTAAGATCATAGAGGAGTAGGGAGCTACTTCGATCTGCCTGCGGCGAACGCTCAATTATGACCTTCCGACTATTAGCATCATAATACCATACGAAGTCTGTTTCTCCTTCCCATTTGGCTTTCATCACTCGACTTAGGCTACTCTGGCCATCTGCTCCTTGATAACGCAGACGATAGTAGTATTGATCGTTTTGAACTGCCGCGTCGCGGAACGAAAAAACCGATTCACCCGGATTTGCTAACTGCTCGCCGATAGCGTTAAAGTTTTGCCCATCCTCGGACCGCTCGATGAAAAAACGAGTTTCTTCATACAAAGGAGCAACCACCCACTTGAGAACTGCCTCGCTTGGCCTAGCCGTAGCTTCTACCTGCAACCACTCTACTGGCAGGGCAGATTGCTCAATCACACTGATCTCATCAAAGTAATAGTAAGCGTAGCCAAAGGAGCTGCTAGAGGCCGCAAACTGTTGGACAGTCGAATTGGCATCATTGCGGAAGTTACCAAAAATGATATGGGTGGCATTATTGACAGCGGTAAACGTAAAACTAATCGTTTGCCAATTCACACTAAATATTGCTCCCACAGTCTCAAAGGTAGGAGTTAGGATGATTGGATTACTGCCATTTTGTGTCAGAGGCCCCACGGAAAAATGCACCCCGAGTTCTGTTCCTCGGCCACCATAACTTAATGTTGGATCAAAGTCGCCATTGGTATAAGCAAAATCCAGCGTATAGGTATTACCTGCTACAAGGGGACTATTTAGTTGGACTTGGAGGTATTCCCGAAAATTGTTGCTGAAGCCCACCCAAGTTGCGAGTCCCATGATACCGTTGCCCGCGAGAGGATTCACTTCGCCGTTGAGGGTATTGGGGGTACCAAAGAAACCTGTGCCACAAGTGTTAAAATAGTCGGGGCTACCAGCAGAGACATTACATGCCAGTGAACCATTTACATTATCCCAATCGGAAGCTAAAAACCACTCGCAGGAAGCAGAAGGGCAGGCAGTAAAGGTTTCAAATCCCGGATTGGGAACGAGATTTTGCCCAAGACCGAGCAAGGGGATGAGGATAGCACTTAGCAAAAGTGCCAATTTTCTGAGATAAGGATTCATAATAGCGTAGTTAGGGAACTAAAAAACTAACATGATCCAGAAATAGTTTGCCATATGAAGGATTCTCTATGTTTGCTGATCTGAGAATCCAAAAGGAGAAAATGCTTCAGCTTTCCATCTAAATATTGCCCGAGTCAAGCGTTCTGCGAAGCAGCCCCCCTCCCGCTAAGACAAATAAGTAATACCCGTCAAATCCTCAGAAACCTCCCAAAGCTTTTTGGCAATTGCAGTGTCCTTAGAAAGTTCTGTCGCGCTAGCCAAGCCTGGTTCGCCCTTCATTTCTCTAAAACCTGTCGGTCCATAATACTCCCCTCCAGTACTATTTTTATCCAAGGCGCCCATCAAAGTAGGTAAGGCACCTTTGTCTGGGCTGTGGGTCATAAAAGGTGCAACCGTATAGCGCAAAATAGTGAAAAGCCATTTAGGCATATGACGGACCAATTCTGTAAGAGAAACTCCAGGATGGGCAATAACCGAAGTCGTATTTGCCCCCGCTGCCTCTAAGCGTCTTTGTAGCTCAAAGCCAAACATTAGGTTAGCTAATTTGCTTTGCCCATAGGCTTCAGATCTAGAATAACCCTTCTCCCAATTGAGGTTGTCAAAATCGATTTTACCATTTTGATGCGCCAGAGAGCTCAATGAAACGACTCTTGATTCTGGCGTTCCCGTCAGGACTTCTAGCAACAAACCCGTCAACAAAAAATGCCCAAAGTGATTGGCGCCCATCTGTAGTTCAAAGCCATCTTCTGTCTTGGTGTAGGGAGGCATCATGACCCCTGCATTGTTGATCAGGAGGTCCAAACGATCGTATTTGGCCAGATAGTTTTTGGCAAATTCCCGCACCGAATTCAGTTTACTAAGATCCACTACGATGATATCAATATCAGCATTGGGCACCTCGGCGAGCATTTTTTCCCTTGCGGCTTCTGCTTTTTGCTGATTACGGCAGGCCATTACAACGGTGGCTTCTTTACGGGCGAGTCCAAGTGCAGTTTCATACCCCAATCCAGTATTGGAGCCCGTTACAATGGCAACTCTTCCTTTTTGGCTTTCAACTTTATTTAGATCGAACATGTCTATTTTGAGTTGGTAGCTATTAGTACAGAGTATAAAGTACTTAGTATTTAGAAAGTGGGACTCAATGAATCGACCTTTAAGCGTCTTAATACTAAATACTTTTATCTCTCTACTAATAATTGTAAGTGATTACTCACAAATGTATGGACTTTATTTGGTAAAACAAGTCTTGAAAAAGAAATACTGAGAAAAATTAGCGCTGCTTGATCTGGTTTTTGCCTAGGGGTGCTTTGAGGGCGTAGTAGAGGTATTCGGCCTTGAGGATGGCGAGTGCATTATCTTCGGTGCCTTCAAAGGGGACTCTTTGGGCATGCAGAGGGTGGGTATCTTTTTTGAGACCGGCTGCGCCGAACGAAGCGTCAATTTCTCCGTCGAGCATTTTGTCAAACCAGACTTGGCGCACCCCAAAGTCTGTAAATGGGAAGGCAAAAGCTTTGTAGGCTATCCCAAAGTCATCAACAAGTTGCTGGACGCTTTCTTTGGCTTGTCTGATTTGTTCCTCCTTGGCGATAAAGCGAAATTCTGGATGATCTAGGCTGTGCCCGCCGATGGTAAAGCCTTTGGCTAACCAATCTTTTACCTCCGCTTTGCAGAGATAGGGTTGGCGTTCGGCGAGGTAGCCGTCAAAATCTACCTGCAACAAATCCCCTAGCTCGTCCAGGAAGTCCCGATCTGCGTAGCCGATTTGCAATAAGCTCTCAGCGCTTAATTCTCGATTCAATTTCCGTCCTGACAAACGCTCTCTTAAAATCGACTGCAGGGCAGGGGAGGGGGGAGTTTTTTGAATCTTATTGATCAATAGACTCACTTTGAAGCGAAAGAAGAGCGCTTTATTGTCCAGAAAGTCATTGTTGAGAAAGAGCGTTGCGGGCACTCCCTTTTCCTTTAATATCGGCATGGCCTCTTCATAGACTTCTCGCAAGCCATCATCAAAGGAAAGCCAAAAAGAAGGCTTTTGTAATTCCTTGTCTCCCTTGAGCACTGCGATCACATCCTCCAAACCAATCGGCTCATAATACTTGAGCAAAGTATCGATATCCTCTACAAATTCGCTGGTTTTGCGTACGCAATAAAGCGGATCCACATGCGGCACCGCCTCTTCACTACAAAGGTGATAGACGGGCATCATGAGCTTTTGCCCACTGAGCTTGATCCAAGCAGATAAGGGTAGGGGTAGCCAGGGAGCTACTTTGTGCAAAAGGCGAGGACGCATAGAGGCTTATTCGCTTTTGAACACGTGAAATTCTACGCGACGATTTTGGGTACGACCGGATTCTGTCGCATTGGTTTCGGCCGGATGATCCATTCCAAAGCCTACAAACAGTAACCTAAATGGAGCTACGCCATTGGCGATCATGTAGGCTCTCACCATACGCGCACGATATTCAGACAGCTTTTGGTTAAAAGAGCGTCCCCCTACATTGTCGGTATGTCCTTGCACCATGAGGATGGTACCTGGATTGTCTTTGAGCAAATTGACCATGCGGTCAAGCTCTGTTTTAGAAGCTGCCTT
>JBCCQN010000185.1:0-16399 GCA_039024315.1 Bacteroidota bacterium | reverse complement strand
TTGCTGACAATGGTAGTACCGTAAAGGAGGATTCGATCGGCTTCACGGTACGTGGACCAGTAAATGTCCAAGATCCTGTGGCTGGAATCGAGCCTGGCATTAATTATCTGAGTGACACTTCAGTTGTGCTAGCACTTTATGCGCCCGGCAAGAATTTCGTCTATGCTGTGGGTGATTTTAGTGATTGGTTGACAAACGCTGATTACTACATGAATCAGAGTTCTGATGGCAATCTCTGGTGGATTCAGATCAATGACCTGACTCCAGGTGAAGAATATGCTTATCAGTACCATGTAGATGGAGTGCTTGAAATTGGTGATCCTTATTGCGACAAGGTGCTTGATCCTTGGAATGACTCCTTTATCCCACCAAGCGTTTATCCCAATCTGAAACCTTATCCAGTAGGCGCGAGTGATATTGTCTCTGTATTTCAGACTGCGCAGACTCCTTATGTTTGGCAATCCAATAATTATACTCGTCCCGATCAGGGAGATTTATACGTCTACGAATTGTTGATTCGGGACTTTGTAGAGGCTCACGATTATAAAACGGTCATTGACTCGCTTGATTACTTGCAAAAATTAGGCATCAACGCGATTGAGCTTATGCCTGTCATGGAATTTGAAGGTAACAGTAGTTGGGGCTATAATCCATCCTATTTATTTGCGGTAGATAAGTACTATGGCACCAAAAATGATTTTAAAGCCTTTGTCGATTCTTGTCATTCTCGCGGTATTGCGGTGATTTTGGATATGGTGGTCAATCACCACTTCGGCCAATCCCCACTAGTAAGACTGTATTTTGATGGTGGCGCTGCTAAGCCTACCCCTGACAATCCTTGGTTCAATCCTGATGCCACTCACCCTTTTAATGTTGGCTATGATATGAATCACGAGAGCCAAGCTACCAAAGATTATGTTGACCGTATCCTCCGCTATTGGGTAGAAGAATACCGTGTAGATGGCTATCGGATGGATTTATCCAAAGGATTTACCCAAACCAATTATGGCGGCGATGTGGGGGCTTGGAGTAGTTATGATGCGGGCCGCGTGGCCTTGCTCAAGCGAATGGCTGATTCCCTTTGGGCCGTTGATCCCGGCGTTTACTTTATCCTAGAGCACTTTGCGGCTAATAATGAAGAGAAAGAACTGGCAGAATATGGCATGCTCGTTTGGGGCAATATGCACCACAATTATACTGAGGCCTCCATGGGCTATATCAGTAGCTCAAACTTCTCCGGCGTTTCTCATAAAAACCGTGGTTGGAATGTGCCCCATTTAGTAAGTTATATGGAAAGCCATGATGAGGAGCGCATGATGTATAAAAACATCCAATTTGGTAATGCCAACAGTGACTATAACACCAAGAGTTTAGTAACTGCTTTGGAAAGAGTTGAACTCTCTGCAGCTTTCTTTATTCCGATTCCAGGGCCAAAAATGATTTGGCAGTTTGGGGAATATGGCTACGATTACAGCATTGATTTCAATGGTAGGGTAGGGGAAAAGCCCATTCGCTGGGACTACCTACAAAATCCTTTCAAGCTGAAGCTCAACAAGGTGTTCCAAGCATTGGGAGAACTGCGCAATAGCCATCCTGTATTTCAAACTACCGACTTCAATTTATCAGTGGGAGGTGCTTATAAAAGCATTCACCTCAATGATCCGGGCATGAATGTCACTATTATTGGGAACTTCGATATCGTAGAGCAGTCTGACAATCCCAACTTCCAGCATAGCGGTACTTGGTATGATTATTTTAGTGGAGACAGCATTGATGTGAGCGATCCTATGGCTAACATTAGCCTTGCGCCAGGAGAGTTCCATATCTACACCGATGTCAAGCTTACCCAGCCTGATGTTACCCTATCCAATGAAGATTTACTCGCGCATCCCCTTAGTCTTAGCGCCTATCCCAATCCTTTTGCTGAGGAACTAGTAATTGAATTCAACCTTCCTAAGTCAGATATCGTCAAGCTAGAGGTCCTCAACAACATGGGTCAGTCTGTTAGGGTGTTATCCTTCGGAGAACGCTTCTCTGCCCAAGAAAATCTCCTTATTTGGGACGGGACCAATAATGTGGGGCATCAACTGAGCGATGGCGTATACTTCCTCAAATTACAAACCCAATCAGGTATCGTTGATACGCAACGAATCCTCTTGCAGAAGTAAACGAATTTCCTCCAAGACAATACAGATAATAGTAAGAGCGTAATATAGCGGGGTGTAGGTTCTAATTTTAGAGCTTACGCCCTGCGTTATTTTTTAGTAACACCTGGCGTTGCCTTACGTACCAAAGCTGTGTAAATTGTGCTTATGAATGATCCAAAACAGGAAGGACAAGAAAATAAAAAGGCTTTTGAAAAAGTGTCTGATAATCAGGCATCTAGCCCTAGAAACCCTTCCAATCCTGTTACCAATCCCTCACCGCCTTCTCCGCCGCCACCACCGCCACTACCAGAAGGATCAACTGAGCCTAAAAAAAGACGTTGGTTTAGCGAAAAGTATAAATTACCAAGGCGAATATTCTTTACTCTGGTAATCATTCCTACTCTTTTTGTCCTCTGTTTTCTCTTTTATGTGTCCTTTGATCTTCCACCTATGGCGATCATCGAGAACCCTAAATCAGACCAATCAACTCAGCTGATTTCCTCTGATGGAGTTGTACTGCAAAAGTATTACTCGCGAGAAAACCGAGTGAATGTCTCCCTAGAGGAAATCTCTCCCTATGTGATCGATGCGCTAATCGCGACAGAAGATGTCCGTTTCCGTAATCACTCTGGCATCGACCCAATGTCATTCTTTACTATTTTTTACGAGCTCATCAAATCGGGCGATGCCCGTGGAGGTAGTACCATTACCATGCAGTTAGCTCGAAACTTATATGCCGAAGTTGGAAATCAAAAACTGATCGTGCGCAAGCCTAAAGAGTATCTGGTCTCGGCTTATCTAGAAAGGCGTTTTACCAAGGAAGAAATTATCGCGGCTTATCTCAATACCGTTAACATCTATGGCAACTCTTATGGGATTGAAACCACAGCCAATCGCCTTTTTGATAAGAGTGCCAAAGAACTAAATCTGGAAGAGTCCGCCTTGATTGTAGGTATGCTCAAAGGCCAAGGTGTTTACAACCCCTTTAGGCGACCAGAAAATGCCTTAAAACGTCGCAACACAGTCTTGAATCTCATGCGCGACAATGGCTATCTAGATCTTGAAGCAGCCGCTTTAGATAGTATCAAAGCAATCCCACTAGAAGAGTCTTTGGTTGAGCAAGAAGAGCTACATATTCGGGGGCTAGCCCCTTATTTTAGAGAGCATGTTCGCCAGTTTATGAACGAATGGTGCAAGAAAAATGGCTATGATCTTTATCGCGATGGTCTTCGTGTGTACACCACGCTAGACTCGCGGATGCAGGCTTATGCCGAAGAGGCAGTGCAAGATCATCTGAAAGATCTACAGGCTACTTTTGATAAGGTCGAAAAGCGAGGTGAACGCTCCTACAAACGCAATCCTGGGGTGATCGAAGATCTAAAAAAACAATCCCAACGCTATATCAATGCGAAAAAAGCGGGTAAATCAGATAGCGAAATTGATGCAGAGTTCCGCAAGAAGCGTAAGATGAAAGTCTTTACCTGGGGAGGCGATCAAGAAACGGAAATGAGTCCCCTTGATTCGATCAAATACTATGCACGTTTCTTAGAGGTCGGGATGGTCTCCATTGATCCTCTGAGTGGACATGTCAAAGCTTGGGTCGGCGGCAATGATTTTAAATACTTCCAGTACGATCACGTAGCCCAAGGAAAGCGCCAAGTAGGATCTACCTTCAAGCCTTTCCTCTATGGCGCCGTATTGGATGCCGGTTATCCGGTATGTTATGAGGTGTTAAATCAGCCAGTAACGGTCCCGATGCCTGATGGAAGTGTTTGGAGTCCAAATAATTCTGATTTTTCCAAAGGCGGTTTTGTCACGATCAAAAAAGCGCTTGCAAGCTCGATGAACTCAGTATCCGCTCGTCTGA
The DNA here is from genome assembly GCA_039024315.1 of Bacteroidota bacterium. GTDB lineage: Bacteria > Bacteroidota > Bacteroidia > J057 > J057 > JBCAWW01. The sequence goes on along the minus strand of JBCCQN010000185.1, from coordinate 12,385 downwards.
TCACCAAGGAGGTCAATCCTACGCTTGTGGCTGAATTTGCCAAAAAAGCCGGTATTGATACGAAGCTAGATGAGGTTTATTCTTTGGCTCTAGGTACTACCGATCTCTCCGTATTTGAGATGACCAAAGCCTATTCTGCTTTTGCCAATATGGGTACCAAGGTGAATCCTATTTTTGTTACCCGGATCGAAGATCGCAGTGGCACCGTTCTCGCAGAGTTCCAACCTGATATGCGTGAGGTGATTAACCCTGAAGTCGCTTACAAAGTGGTAAACCTTATGCAAGGGGTGGTAGATCAAGGAACTGCCGTGCGCCTTCGCTACAAATACAAATTCAAGAACCAAATCGCTGCTAAAACGGGCACTACCCAAAATCAATCTGATGGTTGGTTTATGGGCTTAACGCCTGATCTAGTTACAGGTGTTTGGGTCGGCCATCAAGACCGTCGCGTACATTTTAGCTCTATCAAATATGGTCAAGGCGCCAATATGTCGCTACCGATTTGGGCGGAATATATGCAACGGGTTTACAAGGACCGAGAGATCAATCTTCCGCAGGATCCATTCCCAATACCAGAGAGTTTGAAGGAGGATTTGGTTTGTCGTACCAAAGCCGAAACCGAGGTAAAAGAGGATGATGGGCCTCAACCAGATGATCTAGATGGCTTCTAGGCGCTTGGCTTTCGTCTTAGCTGCTGCGCAGAACGTTTGAAATTCTCATCGCTGCACTCACTCGAATCACTAGCGGTAGGTGCGCACATACATGCCGCACCTGTGGGATAAGCGTTCTGCGAAGCAGCCCTCCCAAGCCAAACTAGCGGATAAAAAACGAGCGGCCTACATCCTAAAGGGAGTAGGCCGCTGCATTTGCCGACGACAAAAAACGTATTAATCGTTACGCTTGATGCCGTACTTCTCCATTTTGTTATACAGGTGACTCCTTTGGATATCTAGCTGCTCGGCAGTCTTTGAAATATTCCAAGTATTGGACTCCAGTTTCTTCTTGATAAATTCAGCTTCTACGTGATCCTTAAAGCTTTGGAACTTGTCGAAGTCCTCGTAAATAGAAGCTGTCGCTACTTTTCGTTTGCGGGGAACAGCATAGTCAAGCACGTCCTGTTCGCTGATCTCTCCATTGGAAAGAATGGCTAAGCGCTCGATAACATTGCGAAGTTCACGGACATTACCCGTCCACTCAAGCTTTTGCAGCTCACGCATGGCGCTGTCTGTGATCTTAAGATTGGGCATGCCATAGTCTTTACCGATCTCCTTCAGGAAAGCATTTGCAATATCTGGAATATCATCTCGGCGATCTTTGAGATGCGGTACGTGGACCAAGATGACCGATAGACGGTGGTATAAGTCCTCACGGAAGTTACCTTCTTCAATTTCCTGCAGAAGGTCCTTATTGGTCGCCGAAACGATCCGCACATCAACCGCAATCTGCTTGTCGCTACCGATACGAGTAATACGATTTTCTTGCAAGGCTCTGAGCACTTTGGCTTGGGCAGACAGGCTCATATCGCCAATCTCGTCCAAAAATAGAGTACCGCCGTTGGCTTGCTCGAATTTGCCGATACGTTGTTTATATGCGCCTGTAAAAGAGCCCTTTTCATGGCCAAATAGTTCACTTTCGATCAATTCAGATGGGATTGCGGCGCAGTTTACTTCAACAATCGGGCCTGTATGACGAGGGGATTTTTCGTGTATCCAGCGAGCTACTAGTTCTTTACCCGTGCCGTTGCTACCCGTAACGAGGACTCGCGCATCAGTTGGGGCTACTCGATCAATGGTCTCTTGAATCTTTTGCATCACAGGAGACTCACCGATGATTGGACGTACCTTACTGATCTTACGCTTGAGCTTTTTGGTCTCTACTACTAGATCCGTTTTTTCAATCGCGTTTCTGACGGTCAGTAGCAGACGGTTGAGATCTGGTGGCTTCTCAATAAAGTCGTAGGCTCCTTTTTTCGTTGCCTCGACCGCGGTTTCTATCGTTCCATGCCCTGAGATCATGACGAAGGTAGAACTCGGTTTTTGCTCAATTGCCTTTTCGAGTACTTCCAAACCATTCATCTTTGGCATTTTGATGTCGCAAATGATGCAGTCATAATCCTTGGCGAGAAGCATATCTAATCCTTCTTTGCCATCAGAAGCTGTATCGATCTTGTAATCTTCGTATTCTAAGATCTCTTGCAGCGTACTGCGAATTACCTCTTCATCATCTATGATTAAAATTTTGGCCATCTATTATGTATCTATTTGAGTACAATTATAATTTTGACTGTCCACAAAAGCAAGCGATGTATAAAAAAATATTATATCAGCCTGAAATTATTGTGGTTTTTTAGATACAATATTTGTGTTAATTTGGGGTTCTTAATCAGAATAATCTTATTCAATGTTGTACGATATAAAATACATATTTCGGGCCTTCATAATAATTTTGAGCCTAGGCCTCACCCTTACCGCCTGTGAGGAAATTCCCGATGACGATATTAAAGATGTGATTCTCAATGTAGAAGTCGAAAGAGTAGATAGTTTAATGTGGGAATGTGCCTTTGCTTTGCAACAAAATGATACGCTAGAGGCATTCACGGCCTATGAACAATACCTACAACCCAAGCGTCAATTCTTTTACGATTTGATGGGTATTGAGCAGTATTTACCCATGTTACTACGCGATGAAAAGGATAGTTTGACGACTGCAGATCTGGATAGTTTATTAGCCTCTCAATTGATTCCTATTTTGGCCAATCCGCAGATGTATGAACTGCTAGACACTATCAAGAAAGTCTATCCTTATAGTGGTTCAGTGGAAGAGCTAATTACTCCCCCTTTAAAACGGATGACCTTGCATCTAAAAGATTTATCGTTTCCCGACTTTACTACACATGTTTCCGGCTATGTCCCGGATGGCGATTGGCGTACCGCCGATCAAATGGTACCCTTGCCAAGGGGGCAGTTTAGTATTGGGTTGCATTATTTTTTGGGGGATAGTTTTCGATTTTACCCTCCCAATGTTGCTCGATATCAGCTCAAAAGATGCCGACCCGAATATCTGCCAGTACAAATGGTCCATGAGATTGCAGAGGGGATGATTCCTCCATTAGAAGCCAAAAAACAACCCCGACTAATTGATAAGATGGTGCGCGCTGGTGTTAAACAATATTTCATTGAGACCATTTTACCTTATACGCCTGATTCTCTACGCTTTCAGTATTCTAGCGCTCAAATGGAGTGGGCTGACTATTATGAAGCAAGGATCTACAAAGAGCTAATTCCACTGCTCTATGAAGCGGATTTTCGGGTTCATCGCGATTATCTTACCGATAAGCCTTACACCACTCAGTTGTCTATTGAATCTGCCCCTAGAATAGGGGAGTATTGTGGCTGGAAAATGGTCAAAGCTTATATGGAGCGAAACCCTAGTTTGACGCTTGAAGATTTGATGGCCATTACAGATTATGAAAAGATCTTTAAAGAATCTCGTTATAAACCCCTTTAAGAGATCGGCAATCGGTTGATTTGTTGCCTTAGATTGTGCTATTTCACGCTCTCAAAAATCCAATTTCTTATTTGCTATGTTTGATCTCTCGCAAGCTCGCCTAACCACTTTGACAGTACACCGTGCGGGTAATAAAGTTCGTAATGAAGGAGTGCTTGCCGCTAAAGATATTTATCCATTAGAAGAGCAAACTATGCAGATTTTAGAGGATTTCTTCTTGAAACCCTTCAAATCTGACGAGTTTTTTAAGTTCTCGCATGAGACAGATTTGGAGATGAATGAGGTTTACACTTATTGTCGGCGAATCTTCGAAAGAAGTCGCAAGGAGTTTGTCAAAGAATCCTCCAATATTCTCACGCATCTTTATCAGACTTCTATTCATCCGCATATTAAAAGTGGGGAACTGTACGTGGCGCACTTTCGGGAGTGTATGGTAGATGAGGTGGAACTAGAAGCCATTGGTATATTCAAAACGGAACACAAAGATATCTTTCTCCACCTCAGTGAAAACGCAGAGGCAGAGCAGATGGATCTGCGCATTGAGCAGGGCATCCACACTAAAAAGCTAGATAAGGGCTGCCTTATCTTCAATACCTTTGCGGATGATGGCTATACCGTACTGATGGTCAACCAAAATAGCGAAGACACCCAGTACTGGCGAGATGAATTTCTCGGAGTCCAGAGGATCCAAGACAACAGCTTCCAGACTCAATCTTACCTCAATCTCGCCAAAGATTTTTGTGAAAACGTCCTCGCAGAGGGGGAAGATCGTAAAGAGCAAGTGCTCTTTCTCAATAAGTCCATGAATTACTTTAACAAGTCTGAAAACTTCGATGTCGATGATTTTCGGGCCGATGTAATGGAAAAAATGGAGCAAAGAGAAGCCTTTGATCATTTTAGAGAGTCCTATGAGGAAGATAATCAACTCAAATATGAAGAGCCTTTTTCTATCTCGAAATTTGCCGTGCGGCAAATGAAAAAGCACTTCAAAACCGTCATTAAGCTCGATAATGGCATCCAAATCGTCCTGCCGCAAAAAAATACTGATGAAGCGGCGACCTTTGTCGAACGTGCCTACGATGAGCAAAAAGATATGTACTACTATAAAGTATATTATACCAAGGAAGAATTTTGATTCCCATTGAATAATTTATACCTTTGCGTTCCGCTTTTGCAAAGTGCATCTGCGACTCTTTATGAAGGTCATTTTTAAATGAAATAGATCATGGCAAAAAAATTCACCACAAAGAAATTACGTAAGCGTGGCAAGTCTAAGCGCAGACTATTCGCTTTGAAAACCAACCCACAAACTTTTGGGTTGAAGCAATCGCTTGAGCAAGGTAACCTAGAAGTTATCCGCTCTCTAGAAGCAAAAATTAAAGAAGCTCAGGCTAAAGCCTAATTTCGCTTCTTAGCAAGATACATCAAGGTCGTTTCGCTTTGCGGAACGACTTTTTTGTTATTTTATCCTGCAAATTCCCCAAACATGAAAACCTATTCTATCCTTCTCTTAGCTCTTTTATTTAGCGGAGCCCTATTGGCCCAAAATCAAATTCCCGTCATAAGTAATCTCAAGGCTTCCTTTAGCTTCGAAAACAATCGCCTGACGGTGGTCTATGATGTTGCCGATGCGGAAAATGATTCCCTCAATGTGCGATTATTACTTTCTGAAGATGAAGGCGTGAGCTTCCGTAATATTAGCTCAGATGCCATAGGTGAAATTGGTTTTCCGGTCATCGCCGGCAATCAAAAAGCGATCTATTGGGATGCACCCCAGCCGATCTTTGTTGCCATGCATCGCGTCAAAGTAGCGGTAGATGATCGGGTATCAGTGGATATACAAGCCATTGTAGATCAGGTGGATAGTGTTCGCATTAAGCAGGACCTGACTTATTTTGCTCAATCTAGACATCGCTCTAATCAACTTCCCTTTTTGCAGCAAATTCAAGATAGTCTTGACAATAGATTTGCCTCTTTGGGTTTATTACACGCTCGTCAAGAAGAGCCATACCAAAACTATCAAGCCGTAAACCTAATCGGCCAACAATCTGGAGTAGAGGATGAGCAGCAGGTTTACATTGTGGGGGCTCACTATGATGGGGTACCAAATACGCCAGGCGCAGATGACAATGCTTCCGGTACCGTCGGAACCTTAGAAGTGGCTAGGGTGTTGAGCCCTTACATAAGTGAAAAAAGCATTCGTTATTTGGCGTTTGATCTAGAGGAGGAAGGGCTCCTAGGGAGCTTTGCCTATGTCAATAATGGAGGACTACCAGCAACTGATAACGTATTAGGATTTCTCAATTTAGAGATGATTGGCTACTACGACAATGATCCCAATACTCAGTCTTTTCCGACCGGATTCAACCAACTGTTTCCCAATGCTTATAACACTGTAGCAGCGGATAGCTTTCGTGGCAATTTTATTACTAATGTGGCTAACCAAGCTTCTAGTAACTTGATGAACGCTTATGAAAGTGCCGCCAATCAGTATGTTTCGGACCTAAAGGTCGTTTCAGTAGCCGTTCCTGGCAATGGCCAAATTGCGCCAGATTTGCGTAGGAGCGATCATTCTGTTTTTTGGGATGCTGGAATCCCCGCTCTAATGATCACTGACGGTTCAGAATTTCGAAATCCTTATTACCATTCAGTCAATGATACCGTAGGAAGCTTAAATATGACTTTTATGAGCCAAGTAATCCAAGCTAGTGTGGCAACCCTTGCCGAAAATGCTGGCCTCATCCATGGCAGTGCCGCAGTGAGTGAAATTCAAACGCAAGCCACTGCTATTGAATCATTTGGCGCTGATTGTCAACTATTTGACTGGATAGATCCCCTTGCCAAAGAGCTGTATATCCAAACCGATTGTGAGCTGAGCCAAAGTCAAGTGCGCCTTTTTGATCTTCAGGGACGGGAAGTGCTAAGGGCTGAATTGGCCTCCTTCGGAGAACGCCAGAACTTTAGTCTTTCAGATTTGAGTCAAGGCATCTATGTACTGAGTTTAGAGAGCTCCGAGAGGGTATATCGTAAGAAGGTGCTTTTGCCCTAGATCCTTTATGGGTTTAACGCTTCGCGGAACGCTTGCCCCTAGCACGCGACAAGGCACTGCCTTGTCGCATCCAAAAGCGACTAAAATTTCATTTCTACATAGGCCCGAGCAAATAGCTGATGAGAAATCTCCTCTCCAGCAGATTGTAGTCACATCTTGAGGTCAAGTCCCGATTCTCAGGACTCCTCCGAAATGAATTTCCGGTAGGTGCGTGCATGCACGTCGCACTCAAATAAGCGTTCTGCGAAGCAGCCCCCAAAATAAAAATCGAAAAAATAAATACCTATAAACTACTGTAAAAGAGTGATTTATATGAGATTTCCCCTTCTTCCCTAATTTTCTTTGTTTACCTTTTTCGCCCTGAATCATCTCCAGACAAATTACACCTTAAACTAATTTGTTATGCGACGATTCAGTCTTACCCTGCTAAGCTGTTGCTTGGCCTTGATGAGCTGGGCAAATAATATTACGCTCAGCAATGTTACCCTAACGGGGCAAAATACCACCGATCAAACCGTACTCATCCAATTCGATTTGAGTTGGGAAAACTCATGGCGTCTGAGTGTTGGCCCCTCCAATTGGGACGCAGCATGGATTTTTGTAAAGTATCGTAGTTCTGGCGGAAATTGGGCCCATGCAGCGATCAACTATGTCAATGGAACCGCTGCTGGGGATGGCCATAGTGCGCCTGCTGGTGCGGCCATCAATACTACCCCAGATGGCCGAGGGGCTTTTATCTACCGTAGTGCTGATGGTAGTGGTAATGTCAATTATACCGGCGTACAGTTGTTATGGCCATATGGTGCCAATGGGCTGTCTGACGGTCAGGTGGTAGATGTACAGGTTTTTGGAGTTGAAATGGTATATGTGCCTCAATCCTCTTTTTCTCTAGGAAGCGGGATCGGTGGGACAGAGGCCAACCGATTTTATACTTATCCCTTTGGGGTCGCTTACAACATTAGCTCTGAAAATGCGATAACCGTAGGCACCACCTTTGGCAACCTCTATTACGGCAATGTTTCTGGTTCTTCTGGAGGTGATCAGCAGGGACCTATTCCAGCTGCTTTTCCCAAAGGCTATGACGCTTTTTACTGCATGAAATATGAGGTCAGCCAGGGACAATACGTAGACTTTTTCAATACCCTGACCGACGCTCAGAAAGCAGAACGTGATATCACCAACAACCAACACAAGAATACAGATGGGGTAGTGGCCCGTAATACGATCTCCTACATCAGCGGCAATGCGACTACTTCTACCCCTGATCGTCCGATCAACTATGTCAATAGCAATGATTATTTGGCCTATCTGGATTGGTCAGGGCTACGCCCGATGACAGAGTTTGAATTTGAAAAAGCCTGTAAAGGGCCCGTAAATCCGCCGGTAAACTCCTTTGCTTGGGGAAATACAAATATCTATGATGGAGGTAATCCCTATACGGTCAATAGCGATGGTAATCCAAACGCAAATGTAGTGGATATGGGTACTGGGATTGGAAATGCCTTTTACCAGAGTACTGCTTCAGGATTTGGAGGACCGGTACGTTGTGGCATCTTTGCGGCTAGTGCAATCAATAAAACCCGAGAAGAAACAGGGGCAACCTATTATGGCATCATGGAAATGACGGGTAATCTATATGAGCGTATGGTTTCGGTTGGTGCAGCTGGTGGCCGTGCATTTACGGGCAATCACGGTGATGGTAGCATTGCTGCAAATGGAGAGCATAATGTAGCCAATTGGCCGGCGGTTACGACAGGAGATATCGGCTATCGCGGCGGTTCATATGCCAACAGTGCCATTTATTGTCGGGTTGCCGACCGCTATGATGCTACCAATACATCCAATATCACCAATAGTCGTATCGGTTTCCGTGGAGTCCGCAGCGCTCAATAAGATGAAAAAGTTTGTCTGGCAAATCGGTCTTTTGACTTGTTTTTGTTTCCCTATCTCTCTCGTGGCTCAGTTTCATGGAGGGAGGGGAGACGGACAAGGGATGGGACAGCTATTGCAGAGCAATTTACTCGGACAGCCAATGGGCCTGCAAGCCCTGTTTAGCGGTGGCAATGGCGACGGACACGACAAGAGTATTGGCTATACCTCTGTAAATGGATTGAATACCAATAGTCTGTTTATGGGCGGGCAAGGAGATGGGGCTGATGTCAGCATCAATACCCTCAGTATGGAGGGCGCTAATCTCGCTCAGATGTTTGACGGTGGGGATGGCGATGGGCATGATGCTTTTGCTTCGCAAAACGCTTTAAGTGGGGAGGATCTCAGTATTCTGTTTTATGGAGGCGTGGGGGATGGGCATGATCAAAGCCGAACCCAAATCATTATGGATGGCACGGAGATCGCAGGCATGTTCAGTGGGGGAGAAGGGGACGGTCATGATGTCATCGACATTCAGAGCTTTTTGTCGGGAGATAACCTCAATGTGATGTTTGGGGGTGGCGAAGGGGATGGGCATGACGTCAGTCAATACAACGGTATTGTTCCCTTTCCAGTGGTGCTGCTTTCATTTGAAGCCTTTCCCGAAGAGACCTTTGTTCTCTTGCAATGGGTAAGCGAGTCGGAGCAAAACAGCGATTATTTCACGATTGAAAAGACACGGGATGGTCAACTCTTCCTGCCCGTAGTCAATGTTCCGGCCGCTGGCTACAGCGAGGAAATTCGTCCCTATGAAGCGATTGATCCAAATCCTTATGAAGGGCAATCTTTCTATCGATTGAAAGCAGTGGACTTTGATGGAGCTTTTATATACTCACAATTGGTAGAAGTAATTTATTCTAACAATGTTAGATGGGATTTTTCGCTATTTCCCAACCCAAATAGTGGTCAGCAGATCAACTTGGACCTACAAGCTATAAGTGAAGGGAATCAGGTACTGATTGAAGTTTTGGATATGAAGGGCAGATCACTATTTAAGAAAAGTCAAATCATCGATAGAGATGGTCTTTTCCATACCCAAATAGATTTAGGAGCTAGACTCTCAGAAGGTAGCTACCTCGTAAGAGTTATCAATGGCAATCAAGGGCAGCTGTCCAAGATTTTGCTTGTTCATTAGCAGTTTGGAGGTAGTTTTTTCCTACGCTTTGCGGAACGTTTGTAACGTTCTGCGAAGCAGGGAAAAACTTAGAGATCCTTAGGATACCTGATTTAATCCTTTGGGGCGTATGCAATACGCCCCTACACAAAGGCGTTTGTAGCGGCGTATTGCATACGCCGCATTTGATAAGCCGAGCGTTCTGCGAAGCAAAAAAACCTACCGCCTCGCTACTCTTTTTTCTTGGCGTAATCCGTAATCGTGTATTTTACTCTCTTTGGGTTGGTGAGAATCATAAAAAACTCCTCCAGATAAGTGATGCACTCTCTTTTATGATTAGGGTCGAGATAGGGCGAATTTTCGTATAGACTCATGATCGCATCCTTTTGTGAAAGAAAGAAATCGATCTCCACTTGCATTTCCTCAGCTCCACGTTCATAGCCCATGTATAGTCGATCCCGTACCGATTTGATATTGAGCCGATCGCTTGGAATGGCATACATTGCATTGACGATACCCGAATAGTCAAAGTCATAGGGGATGACATATACCTTGGGCTCACCAACAAGATTTTTTTCTTGGATCAACTTGACGTTGTGGAGACTAGGAATGTGCCAATCTGTATTGCCGATCATATATTCAAAGAGAGCGACTTTGGTCATATGATTGCGGTCTGTCCACTCAGAATGAATGCCTTCTCGATCAATTTCCATGGCATTGACTCTTGCTGCCATTTGCTCGATATCTTCAATGATAAAGCCATAGCGTTCGAAGGAGGATTTTTTACCCTTTGTATCGATATAGGTCAAGTGTACTAGTCTTACTCTGAGGCTATTGTCGCTCAGTAAATTGAATGATTTATAGGCGAGATATTCCTTGAAAAGATACTGTTGGAAGGTTTCTCCATTTTTACAATGAGTTACCAGCTTGATTTTTTTGAGTTCTTCTAACGCAGGTATCGGGAAGTCGGCTTTTTTGAAATTGAGCTTAATCGGCGGGAAGCCACAAAAGCGCTTACGAAACTCTCCACGTGCCTTCATTCGGATCGTATCGCTGACGGCGGTGCTACTATCGAGGTACACCTTTATGATGGCAGGCTGGTATTCGTCCTTATTTTTGTTTTTGAGGAAGCTCCTGTAATCAAAGGAAAGTTCAACCTCCAATGGTGCCTCTTCGGCAAAAAGATCATAATCCTGATAAGGCTCATAGGGAGATTGGGCACTGAGATTGCTTAGGAATAGCAGGCATAGGCACAAAATGGGAAGACGGTTCATGAAGTGGTGGATGTTTTAGGATTTATTCGGGGGGCTGGGGAGGGCGACCTCCACGCATCTTCATACGAGGCTTTCTGTGCATTCGTTTCTGGTGTTCTTGCCATTTTGCTTGCTGCTTTTCGTTGAGCAAGGGCATGATCGCCGAATCGAGCAAGGCAGATACGCGCTTGCGTTCTTCAAAGAATTCTTGATGAACCTGACGCATGCGAGGAAAATGCTCTTCCAAGACATTTTTGACCTCTTCGGCCTGTTGGATGCTAAGGTCAAGCTCGTTGTTGAGGAAGTTTTCAAATCCTCTGCGAGAACGCATTTCCCGCATTCTTTCGACTCGATCTTCAAAAATACGTCCACCAGCCCAAAGTCCGATGCCAATACCGGTCAGGAGGGTAAAGAATATCAACAATATGGCTTTAGTTCTTGCGCCCATGATTAAAGACTGATTATGTATTGCGAATAAAGATCTTCCACATCAAGGTCTGCTAGTCCCAGTACGGCATCCATACTCAAACTCTGTTCGCCCACAAAAGTTATAGCAAGCAATACTAGCATGATGGCAAAGGCAGGCAATGCGAGTCGAGAAAAGGCAAATTGTAGCGATTGCAAAGGATGCTCAGTTTGGGCTTCTTGTTTCAATTGATGCAGTACTCGACCTGCCAAAAAGGGTTTGAAGTGAAAATCCGCGCTTTGGCCTAGGGCGTATAATTGCTTCAATTCTTTGGCCCTTTGGTTCAATATTGGATTGGTACGCATCTCTTCCTCCAGTTGCGAGACTTCCGCTTCATTCAGCGAACCCTCGCACCATCGTAAGAGGCGCTCATAGGTTTTTTGATTGATGGTCTCCTTCATGATTTTATACTTATGCAGCTATTCCTAGTTTTTCTAATAAGACTTTCAGTTTCTTTTGCCCTCTCGCCAAACGACTCAGGACGGTTCCGCTGGGGATATCCAGCAGCTCTGCGGTTTCCTTAGTTGAGTAACCCTCAAGCATCCGCAAGACTACTACAGCTCTGAAATCTGGTTCCAAGCTTTGCAGCGCTCTTTGTACCAGGGCTTGGGTGTCTCTTTGCTCTTGGCTAAGCCCGTGATCAGGTATTTGCATTTCAGGACTATCATCATCTCGATTGAAAAATCGAAATATTTGTCTCCGTTTACGCTTTTGCAATACCGTCAGACATTGATTGATCGCAATCCGAATTAGATAAGTCCCTAAGGCGCTATCTCCTCTAAAACGATCAATAGAGCGAAAAAAGCGCACAAATACGTCTTGTCCTACCTCTTCTGCCTCTGGCCCATAGCCCAGCATCCCGATGACCGTAGCCGCTACTTTACCTTCATAGCGGTTGACTATATCGCGCATGGCATCTTGATCCCCCTTTTGGGCAGCACTGATGAGATGTGGGTCGCTTTGTTCCAATAGTTTGGGCAAAAGTAAGGCGATTTTCTACTTAGACCCTGGTAATAAAGCAATTATTCCCCGCTGGGTAAATTTATTTTTTTCGACCGCCATTTACT
>JBCCQN010000184.1:0-16629 GCA_039024315.1 Bacteroidota bacterium | reverse complement strand
CTCCTTTATCCAACATTTCAATCGCCAGCTGGCAACACAACAACAAGACTTTCTCACAAGCCTCCCAGCAAGGTTCACCTTAAGTGAATTGCTCGAAAGATCAACTTCTCTGCACGAGCCTAATTTCATACGCCTATGTTACGAATATCTGCCCTTAACTTTTAGCCGTCGACATGGAGACCCAAGTAGGCCTTGGAACTTTTTTTCCATTGAAACGCAAACCGCTGACGGGCAGAAAGTCCTTAACTATCAAGGCAACTGGAGAGACATCTTTCAAAACTGGGAGGCTTTAAGTCTTTCTTTTCCGACTTTTACAGAAAGCATCATTTGCAAATTTCTCAATGCCTCTACGGCAGACGGTTACAATCCTTACCGGATTACCAAAGAGGGCATAGACTGGGAGAAAACAGATCCGCACGATCCATGGTCTTTTATTGGATATTGGGGAGATCATCAGATCATCTATCTTCTCAAACTATTAGAGTTATCCAAGGAGAGTCATCCCAACAAGCTGCGCCGTATGGTGCAACAGGAACTCTTTGTTTATGCCAACGTACCTTATCGGATCAAGGGCTATGGGGATATTTACGAGAATCCACACGACACCATCGTATTTGACGAAGCACTCGAGCGCGTCATCGATGAGCGAGTGGAAAAGATTGGCGCTGATGGAAAATTGCTCTGGGATGCCCAAGATCAAATCTATCGTGTCAACTTAATCGAAAAACTACTCGTACCGGTATTGGCAAAATTGAGCAATTTCATTCCCGAAGCCGGGATCTGGCTCAATACCCAGCGTCCAGAATGGAATGATGCCAATAACGCCTTGGTTGGGAATGGGGTTTCGATGGTCACCTTGTACTATATCCGACGTTATCAGATGTTTTTGCGCAGCCTGATCAAGGATTGGGGGGAGCAAGACTATCGCGTCTCAGAAGAAGTAGCCGTTTTATTCCGTTCGATCAGCCACTGCTTTGCTACACAGCAAGAAGTATTACAAGGGCCTATCTCCGATAAAAGTCGTAAGCAGATCGTAGATCAATTGGGGCAAGCCGGTGGCGCTTACCGAGATAGACTTTATCAACTGGGCTTTTCAGGAATCAAAGAGACTATTTCTCCCGCAGAATTGATAGAGTGGATTGACTTGAGCTTAGCCTACATTGACCATAGTATCGCTGCCAACAAGCGAGATGATGGCTTATTTCATGCCTACAATCTTATCCAACGCAATCCAGAAAGCCTTGGCATCAGATATCTTTATGAGATGTTAGAAGGTCAAGTAGCCGTTCTCAGTGCCAATTATTTGTCTGCTAGCGATTCGGTTGCGCTGCTAGATGCTATGAAGGCAAGTGGCTTATATCGGGAAAACCAATATAGCTATATGCTGTATCCAGATCGCCAATTGCCTCGCTTCATGGATAAGAATACAATCCCCGCTGCTTTGGTTGCCGACTCCCCCCTACTCCAACAGTTATTGCAGGAAGGTGATACCCAAGTCATTGAGCAAAATGAAGAGGGCGGGTACCACTTTAACGGAGCGTTCCGCAACGCGGCAGACCTCGAAGAAAAGCTAGAAGCTATGGCTGCGGCGGGCTATACAATCACAAAGAGCGCACAGCAGGAAGTACTCGACATTTTTGAAAAAGTATTTGACCATCAGTCTTTTACGGGGCGTTCGGGCACATTCTTTGCCTATGAAGGTCTCGGTAGTATCTACTGGCACATGGTTTCAAAACTATTGCTCGCCATCGGAGAAACTTACTACCGAGGGATTGCAGAAGGGGCTGAAGCTAGTGTGCTAGGACGACTGATCGAACACTACTTTGAGGTTCGGGCGGGCATTGGCATGAGTAAAAACCCTAAGCTTTATGGAGCCTTCCCGATTGATCCCTATTCGCATACTCCGGGCCATACGGGTGCGCAACAGCCGGGTATGACGGGTCAGGTAAAGGAGGATATTCTCTCCCGTTACAAGGAGCTTGGTGCGGTCCTTGAAAATGGTGCCCTTAAATTTGATCCTTCCCTTTTGCGAGCAGCTGAATTCTTGACCGAAGGCCTTAGTTATCGTTATTATGATCTCGCTGGCGCGGAACACTATATCGATCTTAAAGCGGATTCTTTAGCCTATACCTATTGTCAGGTGCCAATCGTGTACCATATTTCAGAGGAGGCTTTGATTAAGGTTCACCTCTCCGAGGGAACGCAAGAGTCTATTGCTGGCCTAAATTTAGGGCAAGAGTACAGCCAACTACTATTTGCTCGTAGTGGGGTGATCAGTAAAATGGAAGTTTATTTGCAGCCAAAGTTGTAAGAAGATTTCCCTTTTGAGAAATTCTTCCGATACTTAGGGTATGCAAAAAGTCCTGCAAGAAATCCACGCATGGCTCGACCGAGAAAAGGTGAGCTATCGAAGTCTCCATCATGTACCGACGCCTACCTCAGAAGATTCTGCTAGAGTTAGAGGTGAAGCACTCGAAACGGGTGGTAAGGCCCTTTTGCTTAAAATTGATGACCAATTTGCGCTCTTTGTCATGAGCGCAGCCCGTAAGCTCAATTCAAAAGCTATCAAAAAGCATTTTGGCGCTAAAAAGCTACGCTTTGCCAACGCTTCCGAATTGAAAGTAAGAACCGGACTCGTGCCGGGCTCTGTTCCCCCTTTTGGCAGGCCAATATTTGAACTAGACCTTTATGTGGATCAATCGATCCTCGCCAATGAAAAGATCGCCTTCAATGCCGGCTCTCTCACCGATTCTGTAATTATGCCAGTCAACGCTTATCTCAAGTTGGCCAAGCCAGAAATTTTAGAATTTACTCAACCCGCTTGAAGCGCGCATTACGAACCCGCCCGTTGGTGATAAGTAAGCCTACAACTTTGTCTTTCTCGTCTCTCTGAACAAGCATAAACTGAACCGCCCAGTTTTCAGACCTGAGCGCGTTGTCTTTGACTACTGAGACAAGAGCCTCTCCATGACGGGCGTGATATACAAAAAGCTCTCCTTCGCGCTCATAGAGTTGGTAATAAGTGTCTAATTCTTCGCTATAATAATTACCTGCGTACTGGGCTAAATAAGCGGCATCAATTTCTGGCATTTCAAAGATTTCATAGCTGGCATGAAACTGCCCTTCTTGGATTTGCATGACTTTGTTTTTGCCTTTCCCCTCAAAGGTCAACACAATGTCCTCACGCCCAGCTAAATAAAAAGAATTCTCTGCAATCGGTATCATCATAGACGTCCTTTGCCCAGAGGGGCGGCCAAAAAACAAAGTATCATTTTGCAAATAGACATTTCGGGCCAACATAAACTCCTCCGTCCAGTACCAGCCTTCAAAGCGGGACATTTGTTTGGCACTTAACTCTATAGGCTCCAGCGCAGGTGCGACTGTTTCCACTTCCGTAATGGGCTCTTCTGGAAAAAGGATTGCAGCGATCTCACGCGCCTTACGGCCAACATTAGAGGAAGAGAAATTGCTTAGGATAACAATATTTGTCTGTGCCTCAGGAAAGGTAGTCGCCACAGAACGAAAACCACCGATAGCGCCGCTATGAGAAACGAGTTTTCTCCCATTAAATTCATTGATACCAATCCCATATCCATAGTGAGTGCTATCGCCATTGTTTAGGATTCCTTCGGTTTCCATCTTGGCAAACAAATCCTCCCAGCCATCGGCGGGCTGATAATAGTTTTGCTGCCAATTGAGCAAATCTGCAGTTGTACTATGAATATTACCTGAACCCACATACCCCCAGTATTCGACGGCACGAGAAAAGTCATTGGCCTCAGCACCATAATAGGAAGTCGCATTACCTGGAACAACACTGTAGTAAACATCCTCTACGTAAGTATTGGGCAAGTTGAGAGGTTCGAAGATCCTGTCCTTCATAAAGTCTCTAAAGGACTCTTCAGTGATACGCTCAATAATCAAAGCCATCAATATGTAGCCAGTGTTACAGTATAGATACTCATCTCCGGGAGGGAAATTCAACTCTTTTTGCCGCTGCATAAATCGCCAGAGATCATCATTATCACGAGAATCATCCCAACGCCAGCCTGCCATCTCTAGCATGGCGTGTAGGCTACGAAGGCCGCTAGTATGGTGCATCAAATGCTCAATTGTGATGGGAGTACCGAAATCAGGCAAATCCGGAAGATGCTTGCGGATATCGTCTGTTACTTTCAGCTTTCCATCTTTCTCTAGGAGCAGAATCCCCATACTGGTAAACTGCTTAGAAACTGAGGCAATGTTATAAACGGTCCCGACATTATTGGGGACTAGATATTCAAGGCTAGCCAGGCCAAAGGCTTTGTTATACACAACTTTACCGTCAATTTCAATGGCTACCGATCCACCAGGAAAGTTAGGCTGGTTCCAATCGATAAAAAGGCTGTCAATCTGTTCGACCTGAGACGTGCTGATTTGAGCGCAGGAGCAAAGTGCCCCTAAGCATAGTATGAGTAGGCTAATGTGAGTTTTCATAGCCTTAAGATAGGGAAGTCTGCTTAATGGCGAACCACTATTTTCTGGCGATGAATGCTTTTTTCGGTATTGTAGAGTTCGAGATAATACATTCCAGAGCTTAGGTTTTGCAGATCTACTTTGTAGAACGCTTTGCCTGAGTTTAAGGAACGCTTTTGTACGGGGCGTCCTTGCATATCTAGTAAACGAATTTGCGCATGGTCGGCTAACACCTGCCCAAAGTCTATATTTAGCTCATCATTGGCAGGATTAGGATAAATGCGAAGCACTGGATCCAAGCGTTCGGCGAAGCCGCCCTCCCGAAGCGCCTCTGGATCTAGTAGGCCCGACCATAAAGGACTGGTCTCTACTTGATAAACTTCTTTACTAATCCGGTCCTGCACAAATACGACAAGCTCAGCATTCTCATATTCGGACAATATGCTGGGGTCTACAGGCGAGTCATCCCAAGTGGGGTCGAAATCATAGGTTTCATTGGCATCCCATTCAATAAAGGAGATACCGGCAGGACTATACAGGAAAGTTCTAAATACAGGCTGCTGATTTTCAAGCCTTTCAATGATTGCAAAATACACATTAACTTCCGTGAGCAGAGGACGAGTGGGTCTAATGAAAACCGAAGGCTGAGCACTGGTATCTATTTCAATTACCATTCGAGGATTACGAGTCAAGGCTAGGATAAGATCTGATTCGCTTAGTTCAGTGGTAGGCCCTAGATACTGCTCGCCCTGTAGGACCGAAAAGCCTGATTCAGCGATGCCATAATGAAAGGCTCTAACATCAGCACCAATAAAATCTCCTCGCTGCTCTTCTCCTTCGATCACATATTTGATCGGGATCACGGACTGATTTGCGGCGATAAGAGTATCCAGTTGACTGGGACTATCTTCAATTTCCTCACCGACAAACTGTTCGACCAATACCTTACGAAGACCCGCTTGTCCAACGAAAAAATCATCAAATGCAAAGCCATCGTTAGAAATTGATTGATCCACTACCGGAATACTGGCAAAGGCAAAGCGAAAGCGGACTAAATCATCAGGGTCTTGTCCCAACAAGATAATGCGAGATTCGCTCCATGCTTCCTCTCGTCCTGTCCAGCCATATTGTTGACCGGCTTGTTGATTCGTAGGATTAGCCACGATGGAATTGGAGTTATACCAACCTAATCCTTCAACTTGTTGATTATCACCGACAGTATTCCAAGTGGCTCCTCGGTCTGTACTTTGCTGAAAGACAAGCCCGTCCAGTCCCGGTTGAGTATCAATCCAGCGATTGAAAGTAATGAGAGGCGTTTCGACCCCCCTTAGGTCAAAACAAGGGCTGGCGAGCCATGAAGTATCATTGGCAAGATATTGGTCAGCCAGTAGGGTCATCCAAGCAGCAGATCCACTGGCAGCACTATTGATGGTTTGTCCTGCAGGTTCACCATATTGCCAGATTGAATTTTCGCTATCAGTGAGCCAAAAACTACCATCATCTTCAAAAGGATCGTCATAAACTTGATCGGCAATATGGAAGGTAGGAAGAGCATAAATTAAGGAATAAATGACGCTATCTTCTACCGCGAGATTATTTAGTTGGGCATCTCCTCCAGTTCGTAACAAAAAATAATCATCGGGTTCGATCTCATCCTCTGCTCTGACTTCAAGTCCCACGATGCTAATACTGTTGAGGGTGCTATCAAAACCCCGATCAAACTGGATCGTAAGGTCTTTGCTATTAAAGCTTAAACTGCAATTAGTTAGGCCACTTCCTGCGCATTCTACCGTGGGATTACTAGCGAGCTTAAATATCAGCTCATCAGGTAAACTCAAAGTAAGGGTTTGTCTTAGCCCATACTCAAATCCTCCCCCAGTACTGTCTTGGAGTACGATACGCTGAAGTCTTTTATACAAATCATCTTCGGTACAGAGAGATTCAATCGAAGTTTGAACAAAGCTTCTCTGAGATTCATAAGCGCCAATATCAATATTTTGATCCTCCCCGCCGACCAGCCGGCTGTAACCCCTTTGATCAGTTTTCAAGCTAGTTTCATTAGGAGCTTGTCCTGCATAAAGCAATGGGCTACCTTCCTCTGTGGCATAGGTGGGAAGGAACCATTCGATATCAAAGGTATCTAATTGGAGTCTATTGCGAGGGCCTCCGTAAAAGTCTAAAGCCTTAACCATGGGGTCTAGGGGTTGTTGATCATCCCCAATTTGGTCTCCGATGCTCGGAACGATGAGACTAGCCTGATCGTTGGAGATGAAGTTGTGGCCTAGAGAAGTAAAGGGTCCATTCCCTTCCAAGTTCGATGTGGGGCCAATATTTCCTTGGGAGTCCACAATTTGATTCCCATCAATAAGATTATTTGCAAGTTCTATCAAAGAATTATTGTTCTCGTTTAAAAGACCACCGCCGGTATTTTCGGCTTGATTATTTAAAATCGTATTGCCTGCAAAAAACACACTATCATTTCCAGATGAGCCAAATATTATGCCGCCCCCATCGACTGCCTTATTGAGGGCAAAGGTAGAATTTGTAATGATTTGTTCTGATTCCCTCATACAAATAGACTAAATCTGCCGGATCAGAGCGAAAAGTAGTATCTACCTCAAAATTGGGATTCAGTTCTAATAATTGGATCATACTTTCTTCCGCCTTGCCATCTTGCTCCGCCAAATGGATGATAGTAGTAAGGCGTAAGGCCCGTTCTAATTCAGAATCAGTAAAACCACCCAAGGTAATACAGCCTTCGAGTATCAAAAGTGCCTTTTCTGGATGACCAGCATCGAATTGTCTTTGGGCCTATACCAACTGTTGAGAACAGGCCGTTTGGGCAGCTAGTCTTGAAGAGAGCGAAAGTCCTAAGCCTAGTAGCATAAACAAGACAAATCGCAATGGGTAGATATTTTTCATCTGTGTGTTTCCCCCTTAATTTGGCAATGGCAGATCTTCACAGGTGCGCACGCGGTCTAGTTCAGCCCCTACGTATAAATCCCATTCCTTCTGGGTAAAATTTTGATCAAGGCGGCCGCAAACGTCTGCTGCCAGTTTTTCGGTTTTAGTGGGCCATATTTTTATCTGTCCATCGCGCCCTCCGGTCAATAGGTTCTCGCCATCAGGGCTAAAGGCCAAAGACATCACCCAACTATTGTGGTCCCTCAAGATGATAGGTAAGCGTTTGTCATAATTATCTTCTCCTACTACCCACATTTGGACACTCCCATCGTAGCTGGCGGTCGCGAGGTAGTCATCATCATCGC
Organism: Bacteroidota bacterium; assembly: GCA_039024315.1. GTDB lineage: Bacteria > Bacteroidota > Bacteroidia > J057 > J057 > JBCAWW01. The sequence continues at coordinate 8,905 of JBCCQN010000184.1, read as the reverse complement.
TAAAGGCCAAGTCGCTGATGCGGGCACTGTGCCCCCTCAATTGCGCGATTAGCTCATTGTTAGAAGGATTCCAGACCCAAACCACCCCATTGACATCACCTACGGCGAAGCGGTCTCCCTTATGATTGTAGGTAATCGAATAAAGAGAACGACTACTACTCGGTACTATGATCTGCGGATCGGGGTCTAACTGGCCATTAATGTTCCAAAATAAAAGCTTGCCATCCATACTGATACCGGCAATCTCTTCGCCATCAGGCCTAAGCACGATAGATCGCAATGGGCTCTCATGCTCTGCCACAAGACTTAAACTTTGGCTGGCCAAGTCATAACGTTGTATTTTTTGATCGGCGGTTAAAGCCAAAAATCCACTACCATCTGGCAAAAATACGATTTCTAATACAGAGGCATCAAAACCGTCAATCGTTTGGGGAGCAGCTCCACTCTGCAAATCATAAAGTTGAAGGTGAGGAGCGGCATCTCTACCCGCGACCATCGTATTGCCATCGGGGCTAATGGCCAGACTGCGCTTGATGACGCGATTCACCTCGATTGGGCTTCTAGTACCATCGACGATATCGTCCGTCCAATCCCATCTATAGAGATTGCCATCGCTACTAGTGCTAAAGAGTTGCTTACGATTAGCGGTGAAGGCCATTTCCTGCACAGAGCTACGATGGCCGTTCAATTGATTGAAACGCTCTCCTTCAAGAGCCTTTACAGCATAATAAAGTCCTTCGTATATAGTCCGATCATAAGGATTGCCTTTGGCATCTTCATTGAAATTATACGCTTGCTGTGCCACCTTGGCTTTAAGAGGGGCCTCATCAAGTTGTAAAGAACGGGCGGCCAAAGACTGAGCTACCGAAACAATCAGTAGCTGTTGAGCTTCTCTTTCTTTTTGCTCAGCGATGGCACGGGCAGAGTCTGCTCTAGCTCTTTGCGAGGCCTCGGCATCTTTGGCATCTTCAGCGACAGCACGGGCAGTATTGGCCGCATTGGTAGCTTCGATGGCCTTGGCTTTGGCTAAGCGTTCCGCGGCAGCGGTCTTCAATGCTTCTAACCTTCTTTCCTCAGCTAGATTTTGGGCATTTTGAGCAATCAAGGTTTGCTGTTCCGCTTCTTGTTGTTTGGCAATGGCAATTTGGCGCTGGGCCTCTGCTTCCTCTGCATTTAAACGGGCTTGTTCTGCATTTTTTTCAGCTCTTTCCGCATTTTGGAGAGCGATGGCTGCTTGCTCGACCGCAGCATTTCTTTGAAATAGAGAGTAAACTGCGAGGCCAGAAATAGCCAGAAATACTGCCGTAGCTAGCGTTAACAAAAGTCGTCTCCTTCTCGTCAGGGCGGCAATACTTTTCCGGATAAACTCCCTTTGATCGGGACTGATATCAACTTTACTCAAATAAGGATTGATATAATCAACATCATCCTTGGTGAGTAATACGTCTCGATTTTGGTAAAACAAATAACGATCGGCGATAAATTTCTCTACGCGCCTTAAAGTCTTATCCTCCACGGAGACTTTATCGTAGATTTTTGCCGCTAGGGAGTCGTGTGACAGTTCGACATTGCCATCCTCCAAGTCTTTGAAAATCCGCATTTCGATAAAACGACGGATACAATATTGGACATCTTTAGCTTGATAGGATTTACGGCGTTCCAAGGAAGACTCAATAGTTGCTGGCAGCTGAGCACGCTTGGTACCATCATCCGTTACCAGCGAAAAGAGTACATCCAAGGGAATCTGTTCCTTACCTAATTCCCCTTCCAATATGCCCAATTGCTCATCTAGGAAGTCTCCCAATACATCTTTAAGCTCTCCTACTTGTTTTACCAGCTCTGGGTCGAACTGAACCATCGGAGCTTCTGGATTTCTTTGGCGGTCGGTCCGATAGAGGCGGTCAAGATAGACCTGTAGATTGGTGAGGTCAACGCCCTTTTTATCATTGATGTTGTCAATGATGGCATCGGCCGTTTTTTCAGGCTCTAAGAGACCAATCCCATAAGCTTTAGCAGTACCTTCGATCACCTCGGTAAGGTTGGTACGCACCATTTTTTCTACGCGAATACGATGCTCAAAGAGACTCGGGACTTGACGTTCAAAATCTGATAGAAAAGCAATGTATTCTTCCCGCATCGAAAGCAAAATTTTTACGGGTAGATCAGATTTGAGGATGCGTTCCACGAAGTGGAAAAAATCACGCTGCTCCTCCTCGCCTCCGAAGATAAAAAGCTCTTCAAATTGATCAAAGATCAAATAAACCGGAATAAAGTTGTAGAGATACAGCATTTGGAGAGCCTCCAAAATATCTTCTGGTATCTCCGCATCCGGTTTTGCTTCTCTGATTTTATCTGCTACAGTATTGTAAAGGGTATCATTGATATTTTGGCGCTTGCGAACGAACAAATCCATCCATTGAGGCGGATTGAATCGATTGGCTAAGCCACAGCGGATAATACTGGTTTTGCCAACCCCACTGGCGCCATAAAGGAGCATGAGCTTGGTCTCAAAAATACGCTCATATAGCTCATCAACCACTTTATCGCGGCCAAAGAATTTGTCTTTATCCTCCTTTTCGTAGGAGTCTAAGAATTTAAATGGGCTTTGCTGGGACTCTTTAGTGCTTAGAAGCATCTCCATTGAAAATAGTAGCTTAGGTCTAACGAATAGTAAAGCACAAGCAAATTATTGCAGTGCCTCAGATATTTCCGCCCGAAAAAGGGTAAATAGCTCTTTGAGGTAAGGATATTTGTCGGTGGAAGTCATGAGTTCTGGCGCAGGATTTACGCCATCATTATCTACATGAGTATAAAAAAATGCATCCGAATCTAGATTGAAGGCATACATGTAAATCTTGGGTACGTTAATGCTTTTAAAGGCATTTTCATCTATGATGAAGGGTGTCAAATTAAGATTACTACTCATTTCGTCAATACCCTTCACTAGCAATACCGAATGACTATCCGTAAACTCAAGGTAGTCTTTGGGGGTTCCTTCCATAACCTCGATGGCCACACCAGCTAATACTCCCATTTGATGCTTGAAGCGCGGTTTTTGCCTCCTTTGATTAGAGACTCCAATATCTTTGACAGAAATGAGTTGGTAGGTAACAAGGAAAGCGCATTTTTTGAGTAGGGTACCGAGACTAAACTCTGCTTTGTCGCAAATCTCCCCTACCTCCGCTTCGGCGATCTCCCCCTTTGCCACTCGAGCCCGAATGTCCTCTAAGTAGATATAAGCCTTGTAAAACTCATCCTGAGCTTCGACACTTTCATGGATAGTCGAGAATTGATCCATGAAAGGCTTGATCCCAACCTCTTGGAAGATGCGTGTAAGGCGGCCCATCATCCGCAAATAATCATAGCTCTTACGCGAATCTGGGCTTAGGTTAAAGAAATCTTCAAAATCTGCTGTATAGCCAGAATTAATTTTAAACTCAGGCTTTTTGTTGGCAGGGTCTAGCTCATCCCAAAGCTGAGAAAAGAGGCAATAACATAAAAAACGGGAAAGCCGAATGTAAGTGCTAATGATTGCTTGCAAGCGCTTGGGACTTTTGCGAATCATAGCATCATCACTACTAAATAAGGTTCGTAGTTTGATCCCAATGGGCCAAGGGAAGTGCTTGATGATAAGATCCATCATTTGGCGAAATAGCATGTCAATCATCGCGGCACTTTGGGAAATCCGATAGAAGTTGAGCTGCTCCGCAAAAGCCTCATTGTAATTGGCCATCGCCTCAAAAATGGGGAGTACGATATGCTTGTTGACGTCTTGGCTCTCAATTTTGGTCCCCACCCAGGGATCGCTAAAGACACTTTTATCTACGGCGGGTAGTTTCCAGTTTAAAGCGTCTTCCTCTTTTACATAGAGCCCCCATGGCATTTCGACCGTTTCGGTAGTCTCAAGGGTGAAGAGATTACGATGGATCTTAATGTTATCAGGAGCCACAAGGTTTTCGGCGACCAATCGAGAGACAGACTCATTAAAGGCCTTTTCAATCGTCGCCTTATCTGCCATTGATTTGTAAAACTGGCTGGCAAAAGTTACAGCTTTGTTATCCTCAATCGGTACCGAAGTAGCAATTACGGCCTTTACGCCGTAGTCAAGCAGTGTCTTTACCTGCCCCTGCGTGGAACAGCCGTTCAAGAAGACAAGCTTTAGATTTTGTTGTTGGCCCAGTAGTTGCGCTAATCCTGATGAATTTGCATCGCTATCTTCCAGTCTGAGACTGGCCCCATTGGCATGCCCGCCATAGTGGAAGATCACTACCCGATCACGATAGCGGGTAAACTGAGCAAAAATATCATCAATCGTAGCTCGGCCTCGGTTATAAATCTCGATAAATCCAGCATCATGAGAAGCTTGCAAGCTCCCATATATTGCGTCTTCCTCTACTTGGAGATTTTGCAAATAATCGTCTTTGTCATTAGCAAATGACAAGAAGATTACGGGTGTTAATGACATGGCGTTTTTATAAAAGATTCCGTGTATGGAACACAGCGTGATTATAAGTTAGGTAAATGATTTATAATTCCAAAGATGCGAAATAAACTCAATTTCAAATATTATTTAGCGCGCCATTTATTGGTTTCAGGCCAGAGATATTATCTCAATATTTTTTCAATATAATTTGCAGATTCCAATTAGACCCCCTACTTTTGTCAGGCCTTACAGAAATAGGCAAAGATCTTTAGACATTTTGGGAGCTTAGCTCAGTTGGTTCAGAGCACCTGCCTTACAAGCAGGGGGTCACTGGTTCGAGTCCAGTAGTTCCCACTAGATATAGCCTCTACAATAATGTAGGGGCTTTTTGTGTTTTTAGGCTTAGGGTTTATTTGCCCTGCATTGGCGTACTGATCTGGATAGATGTTCATCGATTGTGAATAAGCAGGCAAACTAAGGAAGAAGTAGAGCTTTATCCGCAGAAACTTAAGGTTCAAATCATACTCATTCTGTGGAATGGGTCTCATCACTCGATAAAATAGTTGCCCTAATGGTATTTCTTCAGGGGCAGCTATTTTAAATTTTCCGCAAAGCTCAAACAAGGATAAATCAGGCTATAAGGTTCATCAACGCATTTTTTATTTGTATTAAACACTTTAGTCTTTCTTCTTTTATCCAGTAAGTTTTTACTTATTTCTGCTTCGCAGAACGCTTATGCCTTAAGGGTCCCTCCATCCTGTGTGGCTGTATTATAAGCGTCAAGCTAAGGGATTTTCTCGCTTTGCGGAACGCTTATTTTCGCTCGCCTCAAAAAGAAACCACATACTCCTCCTCCTTTGGATTACCGACATGATGGTATTTCTCTCGTACTTTGGCCAAAAAAAATTTTAAGGTCATAACAGCCAAATGAATGAGCCCGTAGCGAATCCATCGAGCTGAGACCTTGAGAGATAAGCGTTCCGCGAAGCGAAAAACGCACAAAGAGCCCCTAAGCATAAGGCAAGTGCCTCCACGAAGAGCTCAAAAAACCATCATGAGAGTTCCTGAAGGTGTCTGAGCCGCCTCGTCTCAATCCATATTTCGCCAAAGTGTCATTAGCCCCAAACTCTTTTCTGCATTTCTCTTAATCAAATTAGGCGTTTTTCCCCTCTCCGCTAATTAGATTTCCCCCTCTAAAAAATAGAAACTCTATCATGGAACATTTTGGCAATAAAAGCAGTATATAATATAGCTAAAAATATTTTTAGACTTATCTAAAATGCTTAAATTGCGCAGACTAATCCTTTAATATTGGTTAATGATGAAAATTAGATACCCTAAGGCAATATTGTTTATCCTGTTGTCAAGCTTCTCGATGGCGGGCTATGCTCAGGCGATCCTCACCGGTCAGGTAAAAACTGAGCAGGGAGAACCTCTTGAGGCCGCCCGAATAGTCATAGAAGGCACCAATATGGGAGCCCTTACAGATCATACTGGTACTTTTAAGATTAGTGATATTCCAGCTGGAGATTATACGGTTCAGGTAAAATTTTGGGGCTACCGCTCCTATACAGAAACCGTAAGCCTGAAAGCTGGCGAGACCAAGGAACTAAGGTTCTCCATGGTCGAAGATGCCTTGAATCTGGAACAAGTAGTAGTCAGTGGTACCCGCTACGAGCAAGACCGCGTAAACAATCCCGTAGTGGTAAATGTAGTGGATGATAGAATTCTTAATGCTACCCAATCTATTGCTATTTCGGACGCACTAAACTATCAGCCAGGAGTGCGAGTAGAGACCAATTGTCAAAATTGTGGTTTTACGCAAGTACGGTTAAATGGCCTAGAGGGAGCCTATTCGCAGATCTTAATTAATAGTCGCGCAGTTTTCAGCGCCCTCAACAGTGTTTATGGTCTAGAGCAAATCCCTACAAATATTGTGGACCGTGTGGAGGTAGTAAGAAGCGGAGGCTCCGCTCTATATGGATCAAATGCTATTGCTGGAACGATAAATATCATCACCAAAGACCCAGTAGAAAACAGCTGGGAATTTCGCTCGAACACGGCCTTAATCGCGGGCGAAGCGCTAGATCAAACCTTCAATCTTAATGGTTCAATTGTCAATGAATCCCTTACGAGTGGGATCACTTTTTATGGTATGAGTCGCAAACGTGATAGCTACGATGCCAATGGTGATGGCTTTACCGAATTGGTACAGCTAGAAAATACGGTATTAGGTGCGAAGGCTTTTTTCAAGCCTGGAGATCGTAGCAAAATCACCTTAGACATTAGTGCCTTAGAAGAATTCCGCCGAGGGGGAGACCGTCTCGATTTAGCGCCACACTTTACTGATATTACCGAACAGCTTGACCACAATACCTTTTTTGGCGGTCTTACTTATGAGCTAATCAGCAAAGATAATCGCAACCGATTTCAGGTCTATGCCTCTACCCAAAATACTCAAAGAGATAGTTATTATGGAGGCCTAGGGGGTAGCCAAACCGCAGAAGATAGCGCCCTCGCCATCAATGCTTATGGTCTAACTTCAGATCTAGCGATCGTAGCAGGAGTTCAGTATAACCATTATTTCGACAATAAAGATGTGCTTACTCTAGGAGCAGAGAATCAAGCCTATAATACTCAAGATGAGATTGCAGGCTACCAGCGTTTGGTTGATCAGCAAGTAAATGCTACGGGATTCTTTGCCCAATACGAATGGAAACCAATCGAAAGGTTCACAGCCTTACTGGGCGGTAGATATGATGTTTCAAATATCAATGGCTTTTATACCGTAGCTAATGAGGAGAGGACTGCCGATGTCAATGTAGGCGTGTTTAGCCCGCGCGCTACTTTGTTGTTCAAAATCAATGACCAACTAAGATTTAGAGGCGGTTATGCTCGTGGATTCCGCGCGCCACAGGCCTTTAACGAAGACTTGCACATCTCTTCCGCGGGAGGCGGTCAGGTGTTTGTTCTTCTCTCTGAAGATTTGGATAAAGAGACTTCCGATGCCTTTACAGGCTCACTAAATTACTCCAACAATATAGGATTGGCCCAAATCAGTTTGTTGGTAGAAGGCTTTTATACTCGCTTACAAAATCCCTTTACTCAAGTAAGTCGAGGCGATATCGGAAATATTATCTTAGAAGAAGTGGTCAATGGAGAAGGTGCGACAGTAGCAGGGGCAAATTTTGAGGCGGGTTATTCGCCCACAGGTAAATTTGCTTTCCAATTGGGAGGTACCGCCCAACAAACGGGCTATGACGAAGCCCAAGAGATTTTTGCCCCAGAAGATAATGACGGGGTGGCGATCACAGTGGACGAGTTTGTCAGAACTCCTAGGCTTTATGGCTATTTCACAAGTTTCTACAACTTTACCGATGCCTTCAAAATCGACCTAACGGGAACCTATACCGGTTCGATGATCGTACCGCGAGTAGTGGGAGCAAATGGCTCGCCTGATCTCCTTGAATCCAATCCATTTTTTGATGTCAATCTCAAGCTTAGCTATCATTTTGAGCTAGCCGATGATTTTCACTTTGAGGTGAGCGGAGGGGCAAGAAACCTTTTCAATAGCTTCCAGCCGGAATTTGATTCAGGGCCTGAGCGAGACTCTGACTTTATCTACGGACCAGCTGCTCCGCGCTCGTTTTTTATCGCTATCAAAATTGGGAACTTACAATGATGTTTAGATCGCTCTTCATATCTATAATGCTAAGCACTGTTTTACTGTTCCACTGGGCTCCTATGGAGGCACAGCAGACAGAAAAAGTGCATTGGCTCAGCTTTGAAGAACTCGAAGACTCTCTGAATGTTAAGCCTAAAAAAGTCTTCATTAGCTTTACCACTGACTGGTGTACCTATTGCCGTAAGATGGACAAGGTGGTATTTACCAAGCCGGAGGTTATCGAACTCTTAAATACAGATTACTATGCCGTTCACTTTGATGCTGAGTATGATTCTGTAGTTACCTTCGGTGAACGCCCGTTTATCAATGATCAATTGGAAAAGTCTCGGACCCCAATCCACCAAATCGCACAATTACTTGCCTTACGGGAAGGTCAGTTTGTCGCTCCGACAATGGTGATTTTAGATGAAGACTTCAAGCTTATTGCTCGGCATTTTGAGTATTTGGATAGTAGGAGACTTATAAAAGCCTTAGAGTAGACAGAGATTAAATCAGAAGCAGATATTACTACTCCCAATTCAATTTACAAGCCGTGTCCTATTTAATTTAAACCACTAGCATGAACAGCTTTCCCATTCATGCTAGTGGTAAGCTTTCCTAAGCCTCACAACTCGAACAATTCACAATATTTGCAATAAATTCCTTCGATACACTTTGGCTTCGTTGATAATACAAAGTTTTCACCCCCAGTTTCCATGCTTCTATAATTAATTTATTGACTTCTTTGATGGCAAGATTGTGGGGTATGTTCAAGTTTAGGCTTTGGGCTTGATCAATGAATTTTTGGCGAATCGATG
>JBCCQN010000183.1:0-16664 GCA_039024315.1 Bacteroidota bacterium | reverse complement strand
TGTCAATACCTTGGCTCAGACCCTGCATAAAATCAGAGCCACCAAATCCAAAAAAGAGGCGGCAAGGCTGATTGCTAAATTGAGGGTTTATACCATCTCAGATCAAGACGATAGTGGGGTTTGGATCCGCAAAAACTTTCCTGATTTGTTCTACATTGTTAGTCCTGGCGATCATTACAATGGATCCACGTGGAACGGTATCATGAGTCGGATTGAAGGTATTGACAATCGTACGCTGAGCAATACTTGGCTAGCCAAAAATATCCAACAAGGGCATGGTCCCTTAGGGGCAGAGTATCCGGACGTAGCTTGGGGGATGGAAGGTGATACACCTGCCTTTCTGTCTTTGATCCATAATGGCTTAAATGATACGGACCATCCAGAATGGGGGGCTTGGGGAGGACGTTATGAGCTCTATACCCCCGATTTTGCTCAGCAAAAGCAAGGACATTCGGGCGTGCCCTTTGAAGCGGAGACAAGACCGATTTGGACCAATGCAAATGATAAATACAGCCCATATGTAGCCAATGAATACGGCAGAAATGTCCGCAAAGAAAGCCTCACCTTTGAAGACAATAAAGCCAGCTTGTGGCGCTGGCGAGACGACTTTCAAAATGATTTTGCTGCCCGCATGGATTGGTGCCTAGCTTCCTACAAAGACGCTAATCATGCACCTGTACCTATGCTCCAACACTCAGATCAGATAACTTTAAAGTCTGGTGAGAAATTTACCCTCGACGCTAGCAACTCCACTGATCCAGACGGTGACAATCTGAGCTTTTTATGGTTTCAGTACCCAGAGGAAGGCTCATATAAAGAACTCATTCCCAATGGCGCCGCCGAAAACATTCATACCTATTATATCCAAGCTCCTGAGGTCGAGAAGGCAGAAACTGTTCATTACATCCTCAAAGTTACGGACAAAGGAAGCCCCGCTATATCGAGATATAGACGCATCATTGTTACCGTATTGCCTAAATAATTAGAGGTATTGCTGGAGATTTGCTTTGTAGTACTCTGCGCTATCTGCGGCACTTTGCTTTGAATTCGTTGCAAAGTTTCCGCCTTGCTCTATATAAAGGTATTCAAGTCCCGACTCTGTTGGATCAGGTAAGACCTCGTGATAATTGATTGACCCATTACCGAGTTCAGTGTAATCTCGACTAAGCTTATCCATATCTTTGATATGCCACATCACAATGCGACCGGGCTGCTGCTTGACTAGTTCTTTGGGAGTCGTGCGACCAGCATGCATCACCCAATACATATCCAATTGTAGTTTTACCAGTTCAGGATCTGTCTCTTTTAGGATGACATCATAACCACAGCTGCCATCATGATCTTCAAACTCGAAGCCATGATTATGGTAAGCAAAGCCTAAACCTGCAGCCTTCACTTGCTCTCCAATAAGATTTAGTTTCGGGGCCATTCGTTTGAAGGTCTCCATATTTCTTTGCTCTGGGGCGATCCAAGGCCAAGTGATATAAGGCGAATCAACCGCTTTGGCTCCTTCGATGCACTTTTCAACAAAGGCCCTCATTTCCTCATCAGACTTATCTAGAAAAGGCGCAAAACCATAATGCCCGCTAGTAACCGTTAAGCCCAAATCATCTAGAATCTTTTTGAATTCGGCTGATTTAAAACCATAAAAAGTGTCATTTTCATGATCATAGCCATAGGTTTCAAAGTCCTGATAGCCCATTTCTTTGAGCGCTTTTAAGGTGCCAATAGGATCTTCAGCCATATAATCTCTGATAGAAAACAGCTGATAACCCAATTTGAACTTTGGCTGGTAGCTTTCTCCACAAGCGGTCATAGGCAATAAGGCCGCGGCACCTAAAATGCCTGTGTTTTGGATAAAGTTTCTGCGATTCATTTGCAAGCGTAAATAGTAGTAGAAATCCAAAATACGTGATGATTCGCAAAAAATCAGGTGTTTTGAGCTGATTGTACGATTGTTTGCATTTTTTTCTGCTTCGCAGAACGCTCATCCCTCAAGATCTCTGCTCTATGAATTCGCCTTGGCTCATTCATTAGGCTGGGATGACAATTGGGGGATAATTAGCCAACGGAAAAGAATACACCCATCATACCGGAATGTGAGGCACGAACATATCCGGTATCTTTTATTCCCTGCCTGCTTCGCAGTGTGTTTGACCGACAAAGTTCCCTCGGCGGGGCTCGGAATGACACGTCTCTCCTATTGTCACCTTGAGCGCAGTCGAAAGGCCTTTGTCATGGGTTACTGCTTTGCAGAACGCTTACTTTCTAGGGCGAGGCGTGTGTTTGATTGCCAAAGTTCCCTCGGCGGGGCTCGGGATGACACGTCTCTCCTATTGTCGCATGGAGCGCAGCCGAAAGGCCCTTTGAGATTGGTTACTGCTTCGCAGAACGCTTAATTGATTGGTTGAGGTTGTGAATGAGAGATCCTCAAATCTCTGTTACTCCGTGTCTCTGTGTTCAATTCTTTTTTTGCCCACTGCTTCGCAGAACGCTTAAAATCAAAACCGACTTCATTCCCAAGGGGAAGAAGCCGGCTGCTTATAGAATCAAAATAATCGCGCTTATTTGTTTTGCGTTTCCCAAAGGGCTGGATTCAATCCCCAGATGGGCGTTCCGCCTGGGTTGATGATCAGTTTGCTGTTGGGAGAGTTCGAGATGTTGTTGACCGCTTCGATCGAACGGAGTCGGAGCACTTCATCTGTGAGAGATTGACGTAGGAGTTCATTGGCTTTAGCATCTGCTTGCGCTTGGATGAGGGTGGCGTTTGCTTGACCTTCGGCTTGTAGTTCTGCGGCACGCTTGGCTCCTTCGGCCTGCAAGATTGCCACTTGCTGTTGGCCTTTCGCTTCGATGATTCGGCGCTCAGCATCGGCTTCTTCTTGTTGTTTGACAAACTGCATGCGTTGCGCTTCTTGCTCCGCTTCTAATTTTTGTTCGATGGTTCTGCGGAGGCCATCAGGCAGCTCAATGCTCTTCATCAATACATTGTCTAGGACAATACCCCGCTGCTCTAAGCTGACATTCATCTTTTCTTTAATTTCTAGCTCTATCACGGAGCGTTCGCCAGAGTGAAGATCCTTGGCAAAAAAGCGTGCTGCGACATCAGAGGCAGCGGAGCGGAAAACGGGAAGAATCAATTGACTTTCATAATCTGCCCCCACGTCCTTGAGCAACTGTGGCACTGCCATAGGATCGAGGTGGTAGATGATAGAAATTTCGGCTTGTACGGTAAGCCCTTCTTTGGAAGGAAGGGGAATGGTGAGTTTCAGGTTTTTGGTGCGGGTAGGGATTTTGAATACAACGGTGTTAAAGGGGTTGACGCGGGTACGGCCTTCGAGGATGGGGACAGGATCGATGACGCCTTTTTTGCGTTTGACGCCTACTTGGCCTTGTTGGATGGTGGTGCAGGAGGTGAGAATCGTTAGGGTGATAAGGGTAGTTAAGAGGGAGAAAAATCGATTCATGGTCAGGAGTTTTGAAGGTTGATTTAGTTGCTTCAAAAAACGAAAATCGCCCAAATAAGGTTATTTGAGGGGTACACGCATGGTCAAAATTGCGAGACGGATATTCATTTCTGTTCATATGTAAAAGGCCTTTCTCGTTTTTCTAATAGGGGTTTAACAAAAACATGGGCTTTTATTAAAATCCCATTAAAAAGTAATTTTGACTCCTCCAAGCACTCTTTGGTCAAGTGCTTTTTAGCTTGAGAATTAATCTCGCTCAAGACGGAAAGAGGGCGTCTCAAGCAGAAGACTAGGCCAAAAAGTAGCAACTAAACTGGCTTAATCTGAGATTGAAATCGGATTAGAATAGGCTCAACTTTCTTCAAGATTTTTTAATCAATAGCTATGCTAAAGGGATGATCGTTCTGCGCAGCAGGCCACAAAAAAAGGCCCGACCAATAAGCCGGACCTGATATGAAAATCGATTTCGTAGGGCTAGTACTTTACCACTTTGACCGTTTGTTGATCATCCCCGATCCAAACCCGCAGCAGATAAGATCCCGCAGCCAGTTGAGGTAATTCAATCTGACTCTCTTGTGATCCTGCTGCTTTAAGCTGAGGCTGGCTGCGCCAAACGCTTTGTCCCATCAAGTTTTGGAGTTCAAGCCTCACTTCCTGTGCCTGTGGCAAGCTGTATTGAATCTTGAGGTGTTCCTCCATGGGATTGGGGCCGACCATAAGTTGATAAAGTTCTACTAAGTCTGGCTGTACCGAGAGTGGCCTTTGGCCATCCACATACCATACGCCCCATTTGGCGGCCCCTATCAGACCAGAGGCGCTACCGCCCGGATTGATTTTGTCAGCAGCTAACGGAATGACCGCCAAAATCTCGTCGCCATTGGTATTATTGGCGTTGAAAATAATCTTGTCATCATTTTTAGAATAGGAAGGGACACTCAATACACCATTTTGGAATATCGTACCTACATCTCCGGTTTCGACATTGCCGGCTAGGAGGTAATACTCATTGAGGTTGGCATCGATATAGTCAAAAGCGATAATGTTAGGAGAGTTTTTGGAGTAAACTGCATTACCCACACTGATCCCATCAGCGAGGTTTTGGAAGATCTTATGAATACTTCCGTCTCCCCAAGTATTGAAGGTATTGTCCCATACCTTGATCTCACCAATGTCCCAGTACTCGCGGTCTGTCCCGCTATTATTGGGGATACGGTTGAATGAGTCGTAAAGCAAATACTCTCCAGTATAGTCCCACTCCAAAGCATCTGCATAAAGCACCCCTCCAGAGCTTACCCCTTGGGTAAAGGTTGGATTATAGAGCCTAAACTTGGCCCATTGCTGTAGGTCATAGCTGTAAACATAGATAGAGGTATCCACATTGATGGAGATCGCCGCAAATTTAGAGCCATCTTTGGAGATCGCGACATTATCCCAAAATTGATCGGTAGTGATGTTTTGCTCCTGAGGGTTGGCTGGATTTAGGAACAAACCTTTGATATTGTGGAAGTTATCTACAAAGTAGCCTAGTTGGCCATCATCAGTGACACTCACCTTGCGAAGGTGCTCCGTCTGGCTCAACTCTTGGAAATTGGTACCAGTGGTGGAACTGATATACATAGTTCCAAAAGTGAAATTGTCCGTATCGGTACTGAGGATATAGTCTTGGCCTGTATGGCCTGGAAGTTGTGGATCTGGATCGACGGTACCACCGCCACCACCTCCTCCGCCGCCCCCACCACCGGCGGGATTGCCTAGTCCGACAGCGGCATAAGCGTTCTGCGCAGCAGCAACCTCAGCCGAATTGGCCCCATATAAATCCTCGGCCGCCTGTATCACTGCGATCCGACAATCAATAAACTGCGAACTACGGCTCAAGTATTGGGTGAGCGCGCGATAAAAAACTTGCTCTGCCTTGACACGGTCGAAGTTGAGTTCTTCGCAATATTTGTAAAAAGCGTAATTGGCGATCCCACTATTGATATGTACCCCGCCATTGTCCTGTGAGCCGGTAAAGATTTCGGACATCTCTCGTGGCTGATAACCGGGATTACTGAGTGGATTAGAGCCTGCTGGGTAACCATTGTGAGGATTGGAGATATCACGCAACAAGCCGGTGGGGAAGATGGAGGTATTCGGAATGATATCCTCTCCCAAAGCCCAATCATTGCGGTCAATCATTACGCCAAAAATATCCGCAAAGGACTCATTCAGAGCACCAGACTGACCTTGATACTCTAGGTTGGCGGAGTTTTGAATCACGCCATGGGCCATTTCATGGCCTGCGACGTCTAAAGCTCCAGCCAAAGGGGTAAAGGCTCCGCCTCCGTTGCCATAAAACATGGCTGCTCCATTCCAAAAAGCATTGTCCATACCCTGTCCGTTGTCCTCAGCGACATTGATAAAGGAGATGATATCACCCCCGCTACCATTGATCGAACTGCGATTGAAAGTGGTACGGAAGTAATCATAGCAAAGACTGGCATTATTGTGAGCCGAAATCTGCTTGGCATTCCAACTGTTATTATTGGAAGTGATTTCGTTATAGTTTGGATTGCTTGGCGAGGTATTATTAAAGTCTGCCGTGATGATATAACCTTGATCGTTATTAGGCAGGCTGTTGGTGGGACCGGTGTACATATCTTTAGAAGCATCTAGGAGATAGTAAACGCCATTGGGAGCTTCAAAGACATTGATGGTCTGGCTTTGACCGTTGAGGTCATTGCCTACTGCTGTAGTAGGTCCGATAGAACATGTATGGTCATAATGATTGAGAATCGTACCGTTTTCTGCATCGATAAAATATTTCCAATGCTGCAAGAAGTTAGGGCGTAGCTCAACTGTATAGCAAAGACGCATACCGTGTTCGGGACTTGGATATAACCAAAGCTCAGTGATAGGGCCGCTATAATTGAGGAGGGCTTGTTCTTCCGCTGTTAGCGAACGATAAGTCGTATGGGTGGCCACATCTTGAACGGCGATTTGAGCGGCTGCATTTCCGCTTAAGCTTGGTGCTACATCATAGATATGAGGGGTAGGTACAAAACGGCCATTTAGCATTTCGTGGCTCGGACTAAAGTGTAAGATTCCTTCAGCGCCGTAGATGGGTACTCCTAGATGAGATTGCTGTAGGCGGATGTGCGTATGGCCTAGATGATCTGTCTCGGCACGCTTGATGTATAGCTCTTGGGTTGGTTGATCAAAGGGCATAACTTCCGCGGCGTCAATCAAATATTGGCTTAAGGCCTGCCCCGGATTAGTGCGCTCTATCATAGAGGCACTTTCGGCTCTCTCTCTCTTCAAGAAAATGGGGACGCCTGTTTCGGCGGCATATTCTATCTGCCAGACATGATTATGGGCTCCGTGGGCACCGATATTTTGGACATCTAGGCGTTGGTGGCGAGGGCTAAACGGCTGCGCCGAACGCTCAGCGCCATTGATTTCAAGGGCTTCTATGCTAGGCGAAAAGTAAGCGGGAGGATTTTTGCGTTTGCTATCCATAGGATGCTGAGCTTGCAAGCTACTAGCTCCCAAAGCACATAGGATAAATAAGTAAAGGTATTTTTTCATAGCAGGTATTTATTCTTTAGGAACGAGATCCATGAGTTGTCTGTACATATCCCTGAGAGCCTGTGGGGCGAGACTATCCTGTATGGCAAAAGCAGCACGATAGGTAGTATCAACCAATTGTACTTCCACATATTGGGTCATATTGCCCGGATGGTTGTAGCGAAAAGCTTCGCTGTCCATCTCTGCTAGTCCAGAAAAGAGAGGCTTATAGATCTTTTTCTTGATGCTGGCTAAATGATACTGAGTGCTATCAGGTTCCTTTTGCATAAAAAGGTCGCCATTGTCTAGCAGTTGATAATGGGTATAAAGTCCCGTAAAACCCCCTCCAGCGCCAAATTTGATCTTGGCTTCGGTGTAGTTTGCAGGATCCATAGGACGTGATTTACAGGAAAATAAAATCAGCCCTAGCAATAGGTTGAGTAGTAGTAGGCTCTTCATAAGATCTGTTTACCCTCTTTGGATGGGCAAACTAACCCTAAGGTAACAGATTTATATAAAATACGGGTGACCAGAAGGCCACCCGTTCATGAATTGTATGCAATAAGATTCTTAGCCTGTGCAGGCTTTCAATAATAGTCTTACTTAAGTTCGACTGCTTCGACAGTGCGGCGATCGCCTGCAGAAACCACAAACACAACTTGGTCTGCGCGTACCTGCTCAAGATTGTAGATACGGCTGGACAGACTTTCTTTCTGCGCACTCTCTTCATAAAGGAGCGTCGCGTCGGCAGTCAAAATTTGTACCTCTACCTCAGAAGCTTCGGTACCGCTGACGACTAGCTGGTATTTGTTGCTTCCTTCGACAGGTACGAGATCAATGTCTAGGGGGGAAGCCTTCTGGCCATGCTGTACCCCGACAGTTTCCCGGTAGGTACCTTCCTCACTGCTTACCACAAAGGTGTAGTCTCCATTTGGCAGACTAGCGAGGCTAAATGCCTTGGTAAACAATTGTTGGTCGGCTAAACGCGTACGGTGGATCATGTTACCCCAAGCATCATAGAGACGGATGTGTACTAGACCTGGCTGCTCAGCCTGGTAGGTTACCATCCATACACCTTCTTGCTGGTGAGGAACAACATCGACACTGTTTGCGTTAGTAGAACTGGTAGTAGCCTCTGTTTGTGCGAGTGATGAGGTGAAAGTACCGACACCTAGGACAAGTACTAACACAGTTTGCATAAGCTTCATCATAACTAAAAAACAAATTAGAGGATAAATAATTGGTTAAATGTTCGACAACAAAGCACAGTAACTTTTATGACATTTCAAACAAAATGTTATAAAATTTATAATATTTTAATAATAATTTAAAATTATTGCGAATATCGAAATCGGTTACGGTGGGTCTAAGGCTTTGTAAATCAATCCGATTCGTTGTCGAGCCACTTGGTGCCTAGCTCCTTATCTTTTTCTTTTTTATTTGAGATGCCTACGCTCGATTTCACTCCGGTGAGGAGTGCTTGTACCCAATTAGAGACAAAACTACGGTTTTCTTCTGGTATATATTCTATACTCCCGATCCTTAAAAATCTTTTTTTAGGATTATGGGATCTCACCACTGTATTGGCAAAGAAACTAGCCCAAAAGCGGCGAATCAATGTAGGTTGTAGTTGTTTCTTCTTCTCGCCAAAGAGCGATACATTCAGATCATCATACCAAAAACGCATTCTACCGCGACAATAACGATCATTACCGCGCATATTGAATTCTAGCTTTTGGGCTTGGCCACGATTGACCTTGAGGTTGGCCGCAGGTTCGAGAAGGGGATTAAGGGAGGTTAAATCGAGGCCCTGCACGCTCCCGCGTACGGTAAAAGCGTTGACGGAGTCTGTCAAAGGATACTCCACCTGTGCCTCCATGAGGCCTTGTCCCATGATATTGGCGTCGATTTGCATGGTCATATTGGGACTGGCTAGCTGAGAAGGGCGATTCGTCAGACCCGTTACCAAGCCATGTAACTCATCTAAGTAGAGTTCGCCTTCTCGCCCACTAGGCGCATACTCCTGGTATCGAATCATACCGCCTATGACCCAGACACTATCCACAATTAGGCTTTCTTTCATCTTCCTAAATAGCTCAGGTGGGCTGGGTTTTGCCTGCGGCGAACGCTGGAATCGTCTATCCACCCGAGTATAGATATCCAAGCCACCCACAAATACCTTGGGGATGTGAAACTCCTGCTGCTCAATGCAAGCATATAGATCTACAGAATCAATCTCCACCCTATGGGTTTGTGTATGCACCCACCCTTTACGGTAACCATATTTGATGACATAATCATAGGTATTGAAATTGGGGATCATCTCCATAGAGTCAACGATCACTTGCCGACTGGCCGAAAAATACTCCGCTTTTTTCCAGCGGAGGGTATAAAGACTATCCATGATGGGGCGGGCAAACTCTCCCACAGATACTTTGAGGCGATCTGAGAAAAATTGACGATCGGGCCGCAATAGGTCTAACGAGTCTAGTTTAAATCCTTTCGCTAGCGCGTTAAATTGGGCTACATCCAAGGGTACCCGTTTATCTCCAGGCGGTAAGCTTTGATACAAAGTCCCATCACTGATCCGGAAGTTTTGAATCTCTAATTCATCGAGGATCGGTTTCAAGGCTCTTTGCACATCCCAATTTCCGCTTTGCCCTTGGGTCTCTGATTGGACTGTCCATTTGATCCTCGGCCGCTCCACAAATAACTGGGATAATTGCATCTTGCGGTCAAAGTAAATGCTCTTGGCATCCAAGCCTTTGAGGCTTACCCTTGGCAAAAATAATTCGACCACATTGGCCGCTTTTTGCATGCGAGGATGATCCATCTGGGGATTGAGTACCACATTTTCTAGGATGATGCTCGAATCTGCTGTACTAAGACCGATTTCTTCAAACTGGATCAAATAACTACTGTCTGGGGCATAGAAGGCGTATGGTTGCACCTGAATGCTCACCTCTATATTGTCGGCATAGAAGGGCTTATCAGTTGCATTGGCCGATTGGGGATCGATTTCGAAGTCAGATATCAGCACCAAAATATTTTCGGCCTCAAAGGCATCCCCTGCTTCGCTGTACTGATCACGGTAGCTGTAGTCTCCATCCATCACGAGAAAGCGCTTGACCCGCAAAGCATTTAATTGTTGGCCGATGAGATCATAAAGGTCTGCTTGGGCTAAAGAGTCAAAACTTTCTTTATCTACCTCCGGTAAACGCGTCATTTGTACCGAAGGCTGATTGAGTTGGATACGGTCCACTTCTAGCACCCTTTCTTGATAGAGCTCATAAGCATCTACCCCATCAATGAGCATACTCGGCATTTTAGCCGCGTAATAGGTTTGGCCCAGACTCGTATCCTTAGGGATGAGCTGGATATCCTCTAGTTTGATCGCCTTTTCTTCGGTATCATAGCTGATCTCTCCAAGGCTCAAGGTGTGGATGCTGTCAGGTAGTTTGTATTGCCAGTCTTGCAGACGAACGCTCAACTCTTTTGCCAGCAGTAAGTTATCGGGGCCGATTTGACTAGTGGAATCCAATGCTAAGTCTAGGGCTTTAAGTTCTAGATTAGGGAAGTCTAAGCTTTGGACACTATCCCCCTTAAAGGCTAAGCGATGTAAATGGGTCGAATCTATCGTCAAAGCTCCGATCGCGAGGGATTTGAAATAGGGTTGGATCATCGGATAAAGATCCAAGCTGTCTAGATCAGGGAGCTGGAGCTTTTGCTTTTGGCGGATTTTAGAGCGCAATAAGATTTCTGGATGAGAGATCCCAACGCTATCTATGAGCAAGCGTTCCTCGAAGTAGGCCTGATACACATCAAGACCGTTGAGATATAGTCTCGGCACAAATATATCTGCGGTATGCTGATTTTGAGTAGGATCTTCTGTCCCAGAACGCGGCCCCAAGACTGGCGTCAAGTGAAGCGAGTCGACAAAAATGGCCGAATCCGCTACCGATAGCCCAAGTCGTTCAATAGTCAAGGCATAGCTGCTGTCTGGGAGCATGAGCGAATATTGATCAACATTGAGATCTAAGGCAATATCATCCGCATAAAAACGCTTTTCTTTGCCCCCTGGGCCTAGCAAAAAATTATCTACCTGCAGACTGAAATCCGGAGCCTGTAGGCTATTGGCGGCGTTCGCAAGGCGAGAATTAAAAAAGAAGCTCCCTCCTTCCACTTGAAGGTCTCTAATCCTTAGGGTATCCAAAAAGGGGGCGATGAAGGTATATAGATCGGTCTGATCGAGGGAATCCAATTGAGATTGACGAATCTCCGGCGGATTGGTCAAGCTGATCTCGGGTTCTTCTAATCGTATCATATCTACATCCAACACGCGTCGGTCCCAAGCTTCACTGAGATCAAGTCCGTCGATGGCAACCCTTGGTATGTTGAAGCCTATAATGTCATTGCCTTCGGCCAAGTAACGTGCTCTGGCGGCCTCACTAGCGATGAGATTGATGGTCCCACCTCTAAATATGTTGGCTTCGGTAGAGAAGCGCAGGTCTTGCCCTTTGAGCTGATAATCTCCCTGCCTAATGCTAAAGCGGTATTTATCGGCTTTAGCTTCTATTTCTTTGATCACTCGTAGGCGCCCATATTGGCCAATTTGACTACTGTCAACTAAAAAATTAGTTAAGTAGAGCCCAATCCCCTCCATGTCAAAAACGGCGGTACTGTCCCCCAATTGCCGCAAGCGTTTAAAGTTGCCTCTTTCAACGCTGATCCCTTCAATCTGTACCTTATTAAAGAGGGGCCTGATCAGTCCATAGAGCCAGTCACCATTAAATTGCTCCAGATCAAACTCCGTAGCGTCTTGGCGCGGGCCAAGCTGAAATACATTGGGTTGGATGAGCCGCAAAGCGCCAGCTTGTAATTCCTGATGAAAGAGGGCCTTAGGTAGGTCCAGATCACTGAGTTGCAGACGAGGGAGCCTGATTTCGATTTGATTGGGCAGTTTTTGCCCTTGAGCCTTCAGCTTTTGATAGCGCGCAAAATTGGGGTGGAGGCTTAGGTTGTCGAGATATATCTGTGAGTTTTGGGTTGAGAAACCCAGCTTTCCCACCTGAATTTGATAACTACTGTCCGGTAAAACGTAGGAGTAATCATCAATATCTACCTCAAGCGAGAGGGTTTTGGCATAAAAGGGTTGCTGGATAGCAATAGTATGGGCACTATCGATCCGAAAATCTGAAATGGCAACACTTAATCCTCTTACTTGAAAGGCATGCTGTAAGAATTGCTCTGGATCATTATAACTAATATTGCCTTGGGTGATCATCACCTCTTGGATATATAATGCATCCAAATACTCCTGAATCAGAGGATAGAGACTTTTGCCGTAGAGTTTATTGGGCTGAACCTCATTGGTTTTGACCCGACTGCGAATGGTTATTTGGGGCCTGTAGATACGGGCTGCTCCCAAAAAAATCCGTCTGGCAAAAAAGGCCTCTCGAAAATTAAATAAGTCTAGTTCAATTTTGGGAATGTGGAGACTGTACCAGCGCTTGGGCGCTAAGCCTTCATCGATTAGGTGCTGGAGTTCGACGGAGTCGGGATCAAGACTCAGGTTTTCAATCCGTAATTGGCGGCGAGTGAGGTCCCAATGGGCTTCTAGTTCGTTGATTTTATAAAGCCCCCTACTTTGACGTTCGACATATTCACGCACCGCACGTTCGACCATAGGGACGACTAGTCTATCGACCAATAGCTGTCCGAGCAAAAGGAGCAAAACAACACCAATTGCGGCTCCGAGTAACCATTTCTGACGTTTTTTTAGCGCCATCTGGGGAAATTACCATTACAAGCTACGGCTTTTATCCGACTTGGGTTGTTGGTCGGTGGCTTTCCCTAGCGGGGAACGCTTAGCTCTGACGCTTGTTCTTGGGCCTTTTCTACGCTGTATAGCAGCATCTTTTTGGCTTTGCCTTTCAGGCTAACGCTACCTACTTCAGCAAAGCTTAGCCCATTCCAATCTTCGATGGCGCGGACTAGCTCGGGAGAAACGAGTAGAGATTTACCCAGCGCATTGCATTGGCCTTGTATGCGCGCTGCAGTATTGAGAACATCACTATGAAAGGCGATTTCTTTCTTGATGATCCCCACCTCTGCTACCATTACTTTACCCAAGTTCACGCCCGCCTTAAAAGCAGGAATGATGTCGTACTTTTCGAAATAATAACGTGAGCGCTTTTCAATGGATGCCATAAAAGTATAATAGGCCCAAAGACAATTGGCCTTTTCTAGGCCCGCCTCCATGGTCCAAGTGAGTACGACTTCGTCGCCAACGTATTGATAGATCTCAGCTTGGTGTTCAGAAACAGCCTCGGTCAGATCGACAAAACAATCCTGCAATAACTGGCTGTAAAGGACGTGCCCCAATTTTTCACCGTACTCAGTGGAGGAGCGCAAGTCCAAAAACATAAATACTCTTTCTTCCTCTTTTGGCTGATGATAGCGGCCTAGCATGATCTTGAGTAAGAGGCCGGGCCCAAACATCTCCGCTATCTGACGAAATGCATTATAAATAAAACTGAAGATAGCAGTGTAAATAAAGACCAATAAAACGGTAGGTTGGAGGATCGCTTTGTTGAGAGTCTGCCAGATCGCCGCAAGGGGGGCTTCAAAAAAGAAAAAGAAGGAGACAAAAATGGCCACAAAGACCAAAATAGGGATTACCAACAAATGAATGCCCGTGCGGATCAAGACTATCCAACCGTAGGTAAGTTCTCTCAGCTGATCCAACCGTAAAACCTGATCAAGCAGCCCATAAATGGCCCCAATCACTAAACCCATACCGACTCCTTGGAAGATGATAATCATCAATAGGGGAATTTGAGGTTGGGTCAAAGTATATAGCCCCTCTTTGTCCAATCCATACAGCCTGATGAAGCCAAATATAGTTAATGCAGCCACCCAATAAAGCATGGACACCAAAATGGGTCTAAACCGAATCCGTTTTTTCGCTTTGGCCATATGGTAAAGTTACCAATTAAGCCCCAATGATCAGAATTGATCTAGTATAGAAATAGGTTTGACTTTCAAGCGCTCGACAATCCTGCCGTTGAGGAGATGCTCCTGTACGATCTCCTCAATATCTTGTATCTTTACTTGCCCATAGAGGGTCATGTCAGAGATAACTCGGAGGCTCACCCCTTGCGCACAATTGCGGATGCAGCCTGATTCGACAATCTCGATGCGTTTCTCTAAGTTACGTTCCTTAATGTAAGCTTTAAATTCCGTCAGGAGTTGTTTGGCTCCTCTGTCGCTACAGCATCCGCCCCCAGCGATCTTTGGTCGATGGCTGTTACAGATTTGGACGTAGGCAATATCGGAGCGCTGACTCATATTGAAAACAATATATGTTAAAAGTATGATATAAAAAACCCAAACAACTCTAATTAAAAACCGTTTTAAGGCTAATTGTTTGAGAATAACTCAGAAATGAAGAAATACTTATCACTGGTCAAGTTTTCGCATACCATTTTTGCCCTCCCATTTGCCCTTTTGGGGCTAGTCTGGGGCTTTGAAGTAATGCAAGCAGAATCCTTGAGTCCTGACAAACCTTATTGGCAGTCATTCTTGCTGGTTTTGTTATGCATGGTGTTTGCCCGCAACGCGGCCATGGGATTTAACCGCTATATCGATCGCGATATTGATGGTGCTAACCAACGAACCGCAGTGCGGGAAATTCCTGCTGGGGTGATTACGCCACGAAATGCCCTCATTTTTGTGATTCTCAATGCACTACTGTTCGTAGCTACAACTTGGTTTATCAATCCGCTTTGTTTTTTCCTTTCGCCAGTAGCTTTGTTAGTGATATTAGGCTATTCGCTAACGAAGCGTTTTACGGCCCTTTGCCATTTGATCTTAGGCTTGGGACTGGCTCTAGCACCGGTGGGCGCCTACATCGCAGTTACCGCAAAGTTTGCTTGGGAGCCCATTATATTAGGTATCGCTGTCCTGACTTGGGTCAGTGGCTTTGATATCATTTATGCTTTGCAGGACGAAGAGTTTGACAAAGATCATCAACTCAATAGTATCCCTGCCTTTCTCGGCAAAAAAAACGCATTGATCGTTTCTACCTTATTACATGTGCTGACTGCCTCCATGATCCTCTCCTTTGGCTACCTGATTGGAGGAGCTTGGATCTTTTGGATAGGAGCAGCTGCTTTTTTGGCCCTATTGATTTATCAGCATACGCTGGTCAAGCCAAGTGATCTCTCCAAAATCAACCTCGCTTTTTTCACTACCAATGGCATTGCCTCAGTAGTATTTGGCTTGTGCGCGATCGTCGAATTGTTAATTCTCTAGATCAAGCGAGATTTTTGACCGCTCGTCGTAAAAAGTTTGACTCCCATCGCTTTTTGCCCTAGCTTAGATTTTAAGTACAGAGTAGCCAGTATCCCGAAAGCTTTCGGGAGTATTTAGTACAGAAAAAAGGCCTCACTGAACCATACGGTCCGTTTTTCCTAAGTATTAATACTAAATACTATTGTCTCAGTACTTAATTGCAAATTGCCATAATCTAAGTCCTAGAAGATCCCCTGTATGAATTTTTTTTCGCTTAAAGGATTGCTCCTCCTCTCCATTTTTTCTTTTAGCGTAATACGTTTGGGGATTGCCCAACAGCCCGCTGCTGGCGTTCCGCGAAGCGGTAATCAAGCCGAAAGCAACTCCAACGCTTGGGTAGAAGGGAAAATGCGTAATATGAGTTTGGAGGAAAAGATTGGGCAGCTTTTCATGTTGGCGGCTTTTTCCAATCGTGAGCCTGCTCATGAAGCTTATATAGAGCGCATGGTCAGGCAGCAGCATTTGGGCGGATTGATTTTTATGCAAGGCACGCCTGAGCGACAAAGAGAGCTAATCACTCGTTATCAGGCAGCCTCAAAAACGCCTTTATTGATTGGACAAGACGCAGAGTGGGGACCTGCCATGAGGCTCAAAGGGATGCGTCGCTATCCGTATCAAATGACCATGGGCGCGGTGCGGAACGATTCCCTCCTTTATTTTGTCGGTGAGTCTATGGCCGCTGAGCTCAAAGCTGTGGGGATCAATGTGAGTTTTTCGCCTGTTGTGGACGTAAATAATAACTCTGCCAATCCGGTCATCAATTATCGCTCTTTTGGGGGCAATAAATTCAATGTTGCTCGTAAGGGCTTGATGCTAGCTGATGGCTTACAGGACGGAGGAGTGATGGCTTGTGCTAAGCATTTTCCTGGACATGGGGACACCGGCACTGACTCCCACTATACCCTGCCTGTTATCGGACATAATCCTGCTAGATTAGACTCGGTAGAGTTGTATCCCTTTCACCAATTGGTGAGAGGGGGGGTACAGGCTACTATGGTCGCTCATTTGTATGTACCGGCGATTGATAATACCCCCAATGTAGCGACTACCCTTTCGCCGAAGGTGGTACAAGGCGTTTTGCGGGACAAAATGGGTTTTGAAGGGCTTATCATCACTGATGCTCTCAATATGCATGGAGTGTCTAAGTATTATTCGGCTGGCGAGACTGCACTTAAGGCCTTTTTGGCAGGTAACGATATTTTGCTTTTTCCGCAAGATGTACCAACCGCGGCTCGTTTGATCAAAAATGCGATTGCTGATAATACCATCTCTATGGAGGACTTGGATACTCGGGTA
>JBCCQN010000182.1:0-16832 GCA_039024315.1 Bacteroidota bacterium | reverse complement strand
GAGTGATTTTCGTAAGCATTTCGAAAGTGTCCATCCCAACCTTATCCAAGGGCTAAACCGCAAACATCCAGAGCTCACCAAAAACGAGTTCAAATTGATCGCCCTCCTTCGACTCAACCTCTCCTCCAAAGAGATCAGTGCTATCCTTGGCATTTCCCCCGATAGTGTTAAAATAGCTCGCTATCGCCTTCGCAAAAAGTTAGGGCTTAGCAATCAGGAAGATTTGTTTCAATTTTTGTTGGGCTTTGATCGCGAAACTTAGAAGCTTTACATATAAGCTTTTGTTGACATTAGGATGGTATTTTGCGATATTAAATCATGTCGGTCTTCCTTTTTTATTCGGAGAGTATGAATTTTAATTACTTTCAAGAATTAATCAATCGTAAATTGAAACTTCCATATGAGTTAGTCGCGAATATGGGGCTTCATAATGCCTCTGAGCAACATATTACGCTCCGAGTCCCTAAAAAAGTCCAGAATTATTGTGAATTAATTATCTCTCCAATCCCCCTAGCAAAGAGAAAGGATCTGTGGCATTTTACAGTTTCATTTTTTGATCGTAGAGGCCTATTGAGTGAGCTGAACTTATTTTTTAAGAGAAATAACATAGACATCCTAGATAGTAGAGCTTCCATATCTGAGAACAACAAATTCTTGAACGTAGCGATGGTTTTAGATACCCAAGGGTATATTTCCAGCTACGGAAAAATCAACGGACCAACTAAAAGCTCTGCAATTCAAATTAACACTTTAAAAGCACTAGTGGCGGCAAGATTTATTCAGGATGTAGTTTTTCATTACGCCTCCAATAGTCCAATTCTCGAGATTGCGCCTAATTATGCTTTAAATCGCTCTCGAAAAAATTCTACGCAACATGATATCGTGAATATTAACAAATCAGAAGTTTCCATTCCTTCAGATATATACTCCCAAGTGAAGCAAAACCTGGAAGATTATCGACGAAATTTTCTGACCAACAACGAAGTGGACGGCGAAGGAGGGACGATGATTGCATCCATTGTCTCAAGTCTCAACTGGCACTATCTAAAAATATTCTTGTTTTATGCCGATACCGGTATAATCCATATTAGAGTCAAAGGGCGAAATACAGTAGGCGCTTTGGCTGCGGTTACAAAAATAATCAACCAAAAAAACTTCAATATCATACAACTATTTTCTCGTGATATCCATGGAAAGAGTATCGCTATTAATGACTTTATGCTGGACATTGAAGCTTCAAAAGCAAGGAAGTTGGATGATAAGTACCTAAAGAATTTTATAAAGGAATCAATTGAGCATTCTGAAATTAGTTCAGAATACAATTGGGAGGTTTCATTCCCAAGAAAGCTACGCCGGATGAATCTAGAACATTATGGATAGAAACGAGAATTTTTTGCATAAAACGATTTCCAGCCTTAGAAATGCCCAAAGCCAAGCAATCGAACTAGCCGTTAGAGCTAAAAAAAGTGGTAAACCAAAAGACAAAGTAAAATGGGAGATCAGGAGAGCCTACCTGGAAAAACAACTCGAATATTTTGAAAGGATAAGCGAGCAGCGATATTTCCCTAAAACAGTTTTTATTTCCTATTCGAAGGCTTCGGGGGCTGGACTGTTTGAATATATAAAACGCGAACTCGAGAAGGAAGACTTTGAAGTGATTACCGGTTTTCGGCGGCAACCCAATACAGAAGGGAATGTGCTAAAAAAGGTGCTGAAAAACCTAAATATGGCATCCATTTATTTGGGCATACTCACCAAGGATCTTCAGATAATAGAAGGGGAATCTGTAAAATGGGGACCTAGTGTTTGGACAATGGAAGAAAAGGGGATGGCCCTCGCCCTAGAAAAACCTTTTGTCCTTATCATCGATCGAGAGATCCATAGCGATTTCTGGAAGAAAACGACTCCTGAAAAAGACCACATCATATTTGAAGGGAAAGATGATTTTTATTCATCAAAGGTCATCGAGGCAATTGATGAAATCAAACTTAGATACCAGGAGCTTGCGCTCAAGTACTTACAGGAAATCGACGATGAAATCTGAGCCAGAAAATAAATCTAATCCTTCTTTGTAGCAGGAAGCTCTGACGCAAATTTCCCTCTGCCAAATAATACCCTTTTGATTCTCCTACCTAATTTTTGCCTTAGGAAGTTAAGGAGACTTAAACCTTGTTAGGTTGACAAAAGTCACCCTTAATCAATACTGTTTTTGACCCCTAAAAAAGGCCCCAATCCGTATACCTAAGAGTCAACAAAATCAACAGAACAATATGGAAGATTTGCTAGCTGGACGCCTGCAAATGGCCTTCTCTCTCGGTTTTCATATCATTTTTGCTTGTATCGGTATGGTGATGCCTTTCTTGATGGCTGCCGCCCAATGGCGTTTCCTCAGGACCGGCAAAACCGTCTATCAAGACCTTGCCAAAGCCTGGGCTAGGGGAGTGGCGATTTTCTTTGCAGTGGGAGCCGTTTCGGGAACCGTACTCTCCTTTGAACTTGGTACCCTTTGGCCAGAGTTTATGAAACATGCTGGACCTATTATCGGGATGCCATTTTCCCTCGAGGGCACCGCCTTCTTTATCGAAGCTATTGCCCTCGGAGTTTTTCTCTATGGCTGGGAACGTGTACCCAAATGGGTGCATTTTGGCTCAGGAGTAGTAGTGGGGATCGCTGGTTTGATGTCAGGTATTCTCGTGATCTCCGTCAATGCTTGGATGAACAGCCCGACAGGCTTTGATTGGGTCAATGGCGCTGCGACTAATATTGATCCCATCGCAGCAATGTTCAATGATGCGTGGTTTACCCAAGCCCTGCATATGAGTTTAGCGGCCTTTGTAGCTACAGGCTTTGCTATTGCTGGCTTACACGCCTTCCAATTGCTGCGCAATCCTGGAAATGTATTTCATCAAAAAGCCTTACGCATTGCGATGCTCTTTGCTGCTGTAGGAGCTCTGATACAACCCCTAAGTGGCGATTTGTCCGCTAAGGATATCGCTGTTCGGCAACCAATCAAGCTAGCTGCCATGGAGGCTCACTTTGAAACCGAAAAAGGAGCCGACCTAATCATCGGAGGGGTGCCAAACGAGGAGACCGGTACGGTCGATTATGCCATTCACGTACCAAATGCGTTAAGTTTTCTCGCTTTCGGCGATTTTGATGCTGAAGTGAAAGGCCTAAATGATTTTCCTAAGGATGAGCATCCTCCCGTTCCTGTAGTACATTATGCTTTTCAAATCATGGTCGGATTAGGAACATTGCTGGCCCTTTTAGGACTGATCTACCTCTTCTTTCGTTGGAAAAAGCCTCACTTACTGACGCATCAGCTTTGGCTAAAAGCTTTGGTCGCAGCCCTCCCCATGGGTTTTATCGCCTTGGAAGCCGGCTGGGTCGTAACAGAAGTCGGCCGCCAGCCTTGGATAGTCTATGGGATCATGAAAACTGCAGATGCTTTGACACCTATGCCGGGCTTAGTGTACTCCTTTGTGATTACTAGCATGGTCTATGTCTTTTTGAGCATCATCGTCTATTGGCTGATGACACGCCAGATCAAAAGTGTCAACCTCAGCTACGCCAAACCTACTCCTGCCTTAACCGCCTAATTGTACTTTTATGATCTATCTGATCCTGTTTTTCCTACTTGCTTCTTTACTGCTCTATACGATTTTGGGCGGGGCAGACTTTGGGGCAGGGATACTCGAGCTTTTCACTCGCAAGCGTGATACCCAAAAGGTAAGGAATCTTACCTACAAAGCAATTGGCCCTGTCTGGGAAGCCAATCATATTTGGCTCATTTTGATTGTGGTGATCCTTTTTGTGGCTTTCCCAGAGGTTTATCGCCTACTTTCGGTTCACCTTCATATCCCTATTATGTTGATGTTACTTGGGATTATCTTACGCGGAGCCGCCTTCATTTTTAGGCATTATGATGCGATCAAGGATGGCAGTCAGAAGACTTACAGTCGTGTCTTTATCTCCGCCAGTTTCTTGACTTCACTTTTTCTGGGGATTACTGCCGGAGCGACCATACTCGGACGGATAGATCCGGAGATAATCGATTTTTATGGTGCATACATCGGACCTTGGTTCAATGCTTTTTCCATTGCGCTTGGGATCTTCTTTACCGCTGTTTGTGCCTTTCTTGCGGCGGTATTTTTGGTAGGAGAAACTGATGATCCTGCCCTCAAAAGGATGTTTTATCGCCAAACGGTGGGCAGCAATATTGTAGCCGTAATTAGTGGTATAGGTGTCTTCGTGGCGGCAGGCCTACAAGGATTGGCGTTGCATGAAATGTACCTTGAAAGTACTATGACTATCGCGAGCGTAATATTGGCCACTTTTATAGTGCCGCTCCTTTGGAGAACGCTCAATCAGGGCCATTATCAATGGGCGAGACTGCTGGCTGGGGCGGAAGTGGCTCTCATCCTCTTTGGATGGCTTTGGGTGCAGTTTCCAGCCATGATACGACTGGCAAATGATACAGTGACCTACCAAGCGGCCCAAGCACCTGATGCGGTCCTCAATGTCATGGGATGGGTGCTCATTGGAGGAGCTTTGCTGATATTTCCCTCTCTATACTATCTGTTTAGAGTCTTCAAGTTTGAACAAGCCGCCTCATGAGTGCTTACGCTCGATAGGCTGATAATAGGTTTTGCCTTTGAGGACAATTTGTAAGAGATAAAAATCGCTGGTATGCCCATCTTCCCAGAGCAGGCCCCAGCTCTGTAAGCCTTCTGGGAGATCCTCTTGATGCACAATCTCACCCTTTGCATCTAGCAAGCGGAGAGCCGTACGTCCTTCAGTATAGGCAGGAAAATAGACCGTAAAAGCCGTCTGGTAATTTTGGAGAGAAAAAACTTTAGCCTCGGGAGTGGGATTGTTGAGGCTAATGATTTCAGAATAACTAGACTCCCCTTGGGCATTTACCATCCTCAAGCGATAATGAAGATCTCCAGGAGAGGGAAAAACATCTCTAAAACGATATTGTTGTCTGTTATTTTTGGTTTTGCCTGAGATCTTACCCACTGATTCGTAGGTTTCACCGTCCCGGGAACGCTCAATCTCGAACCCCTTGGGGCGTTTATCCAACTTGGTTTGCCAACGGAGATATACTTGGCCGTTTTTGAAGTTTGATTCAAAGGCTACCCACTGATTTGATTCATCACCTATTTCCGCTCCGGAAAGCGATGGTAAGTAATCATTTTGCCAACTATGGACTGTCAAAAGTGCAAAAAGAGTGAAAAAATGATATGCCCTCATCTTGTAAATATTTTATGAATCAAAAATTCAAATTCATAAAATAAAAGCCAAGCAAATCTGCTACCAAATATTACGGCAGCCTAAAAAAGAAAGGCAGCCCGTGGAAAGTCCAGGACTGCTCATTAGTGGTGTGTAAAAAAGTGTGTGTAGTGGATAAGTCTTTATTCTGATTTTGGCTGTTCTTGATTGGCCTTTGGATTTTTCGGTTTTCGGCGTCGATTACGGTTTCTTGATTTCTTTTTAGCTTCTCCCTCTACACTATTTTTCCCTTCGCCTTGCGGAGCATGATTTTTGGGACCTGTAGAAGCTTTACCTTTATCGTTACCCTTGTTGGGTCTATTGCCACCTTGGCGATTACCAGAGTGTTTGCCGCGAGGATGCTTACCCCCTCTGCCACGACCACCGCCGCGACCTTTACCGCTTCCCCGATAGCCGCCTCTGCCGCCACGACCACGTCCTCCGCCTCTGCGACGAGGGTTGTAAGTAGGCGTTTCGCCGATGTGTTCTGGTGGGCTAGGCTTGGGGACTTCTGCTTCGATGAGTTCTTCGATTTGCACCATACGATAGGCGTCCCTCTGGGTGATAAAGGTTACCGCTGCACCGGTAGAACTAGCTCTTGCCGTTCGTCCCACTCGATGCACATAATCCTCAGCATCATGTGGGCAATCATAATTGAGTACATGACTCAAATTATCTATATCAATACCCCTAGCCAATACATCTGTACCGACTAAGATATTGAATTGACGATTCTTGAACTTCCGTAATGTTTCCTGTCGATCTTCTTGATCCTTATCAGAGTGAATAGCTTCGACTGGGTATTTGAGTTTCCTCAGACTCCTAGTAATCCGATCAACACTGAGTTTACTGGAGGCAAAGATGATCATACTCTCTACTTCTTCGGTAGCGAGTATATGTTCGATCATGGGGATCTTTTGCTCTTCGTGCAGCATATAAGCAGACTGACTGACCCCCGCGGCTGGTTTGGATAAGCTTAGGCTTATTTCGTCAGGTTCGTGCAAAATTTCTTTTGCAAGCTTGCGGATCTTTTTGGGCATAGTCGCCGAAAACATCAACTTTTGAGCACTATCTGGCGCTCTGGAAATAATGTTGACAATATCCGCATGAAAGCCCATATCGAGCATCTTGTCTGCTTCATCAAGGATAATGACTTCTAACTCATTAAAATCAACATAGCCAAGTGAGAGGTGCATCAATAATCTACCTGGGGTAGCAATCAGGATATCTGCACCGTTTTTGATGCCGTATATTTGCTGGTCCCAGTTTTGTTTATTGTTTCCCCCAAAAACAGGAACTGAGCTTACGCCTGTAAAATAAGAGAGGGCATCTACGTTCTGGTCTATTTGCAGGGCAAGTTCTCGGGTAGGTACGATAATTAAAGCTCGTGTTTTTCCTGCTTTGAATTGTAAGAGATGGTCTATGGTAGGGATGAGAAAGGCCGCCGTTTTTCCAGTACCGGTTTGGGCACATGCGATCAAATCTTTACCAGTTTGTATGATCGGTATGGCTTGTTCCTGAATCGGGGTCGTTTCTTCAAATCCAATAGCCAGGATGCCGTCAAGGAGTTCTGGATCCAGGTCTAAATCAGTGAATTTCAAATTATTATTACTTTGTTTACGGTCTCTGGAAATGCTTCCGAAGATAAGCAGGAATTCAGCCCCGAGCAAGTATTTCACGCTTTCAGACGCACATGACACGCCTGCTAAGTTGTGCTAGATTCTCTCAACAGAAAATTGCTTTTTGGGGTAAACCTAAGAGAAAAACAGATTGCAACAAAGATTTACACTCAATAGACTGATTATGAAAAACCGCTGGATATTGACCGTTTTGCTTAGTGTTGGCTTCTTGCCTGCCTTCGCTGGATTGTCATTCAACAAAGCCATTCTCTCCCCGAATTCAGTAAGCTCAACTTTTGAGACTCAGGAATTGCAAGGCTTTGACCATTGGGGAGATGGCTATTGGGATGAAGGATATGATGAGTTTCGTTATTCGCGTCGTTTGAGGCGATTCCATTCCATTGGCTCAGTCGATGTCTATTGGAGCTATTATGATCCATATTTTACCTCTGACATTTATTATGTGATCGGTACTCCGTACTGGGACAGTTGGAATTATAATTACAATCCTTGGAGATTCCGTAACCGTGGCTTTGGCATTGGTTATAACTCCGGATGGTACGGAGGTGGTTTCAATACTGTAGTCTATACTGCAGGCTGGAACCCATGGGGATACTCACCATATTATTACTACGGTGGTTATAACACTTGTGGCTTCTACAACTTCAACAATGTTGGTTTTGGTTGGTCCTCACGTTGGAATTATAATCGTGGCTGGAATAGAGGCTTTAACCGTGGTTGGAACCGCGGCTGGAACAATGGCTATCGCAATGGTTACTACGATGGATATTATGATGGCTTTGCCAACGGATATTATCAGACTGGCGGTCGTAACAATGATTACTGGTACCAGCGTACCACCCGCAATGCCAATAACACAGGAAGATATGCCCGTGCTGCCGGAACCAGTAACTACAATCGTAGTGCCAATACTCAGCCGAGAAGAAGTAGTGCGTCAGGTCGCGTAAATAATGGTCGTACTGCTACCACTCGTCCTGCCGGTCAAGCTAACAGCCGTAATTATGAGCGTTCTGCAACGCAGAGAAGTACCACAAACAGCCGTAACTCCCGCTCCAGTACCTATCAGCGTAGCACCAGTCCTAGTCGCTCTTATGATCGCCCGAGCTCACAGCGTTCTACGACCAATAGCTCCCGCTCCAGTACCTATCAGCGTAGCACCAGTCCTAGTCGCTCTTATGATCGTCCAAGTTCACAGCGTTCTACGACCAATAGCTCTCGTTCCAGTACCTATCAGCGTAGCACTAGCCCTAGTCGCTCTTATGATCGTCCGAGTTCACAGCAGCGTTCTACAAACAGTAGCTACCAGAGAAATACGCCCCAACGTAGTACGAGCCCTAGCCGCTCCTACAATCGTTCGAGCCAGCAGCGTTCTAGCAACAGTAGCTACCAGCGGAGTACCCCTCAGCGCTCTAGTACACCTAGCCGCTCTTACAACCGTTCGAGCCAGCAGCGTTCTAACAACAGTAGTTACCAGCGGAGTACCCCTCAGCGCTCTAGTACACCTAGCCGCTCCTACAATCGTTCGAGCCAACAGCGTTCTAACAACAGTAGCTACCAGCGGAGTACCCCTCAGCGCTCTAGTACGCCTAGTCGTTCTTACAACCGTTCGAGCCAACAGCGTTCTAGTAACAGTAGCTATCAAAGAAGTTCGCCTCAGCGCTCTAGCACGCCTAGCCGCTCTTACAATCGTTCGAGCTCGCCGCAGCGTTCTTCAGCCAGCAGCCGTTCTTCAAGTAACAGCCGATCAAGTAGTCCTAGTCGCAGACGATAAGCAGCGACTCGAAAAATATATTTAAGAATTGTCTTTTGGTGGTGTGTTTAGTGCCTTTCTCAGTTGAGGAAGGCACTTCCTTTTTGGGGCTAGGGGATTAGCCAGTTTGCCTGTACTTGGCCGGCTTCATAGGTAAACCGAGCCCTCAATTGCCTTTCTCTTCCCAAGGCGAGCGCCTCCATCTCTAAGATCTTTGCCTTTATGAGAACAAAGTTTTTGTACCAAAGATTAGAGTCTATTCCTTCAGGATGCTGATAGGGGGCATTGGCAGATGCTAGGTTAGGAACGATTTGGCCGGGCGACGCATGAGCACTGTAAAGAGTGCGGGCAAAGTAGCTTAGTTTCTGCCATGCAGAACGCGAAATCTCGTCATTGCTATGCAACTGGGCCTCACACTTTAGCCGAAGTTGTAAACGTTGTTTGGGATGCCAAGCGAGGTAATGAAGCTGAGGATGGACCTTAATCTGGGCAACTTTTTGGGCTCGTAAGTCAGTGTAGGTATTGATACTTAGGGATGAGCGTTCGGCTAGCCGTAACACAACCATACGCTGATCTACTGAGCCATCTAGCTTTAGCGTAGCCATTGTAATTTCCCGCATAGGATGTTTTTTGTCAACCGAGGCGCGCAGGAGCTGATCCCAACATTTTTGATGAAAATCAGCTAAGGAATCAGTTTTAGCAAAAATGCTACTCATATCAGGCACAACATTTGTGTATTACGAAAAAGCAATAAATCCTTTTCATTGACCAATTATCCGCCAATACCAACCGTTTAGTCGTGAGAAGGGTTTTTTGTCAAGAAGAATAATTATCTAACATACACCAAACCAAACTCACTGCCATACCGATTAGTTCATGCACATCAGTAAACGAAGTTTTTCCCTACGCGACTTTCGACCTACTATTGGCTTTGTACTCCGACCGACCCATACTGAAGAAGTATTTAGGGTGGAGCTGTCTCCCTTCCAAATCAATGAAACTACGATTCGTGTCTTAGACTCTTGTGGTCAGCTTATTTTGGAGTCTGACTCTCAGCAAGAAATAGGAGAAGCCTCGCTAGAATACACCGTCCAAGACGTCAAAGCAGGCATCTACTACTTCGAAGTAAATGATGGTTTTTATTACCAGATCAAAGAGGTGAGAGTACCCGCTGCTTAGGCAAAGCCCCTGTTTTTCAAGGTAATATTTCCTCCATTTTACTGACTTTCTTACCTCATTGGTTTTTTCAATTGGGAGAAAGAACATTTCTTTTGATATATTCGTTCAGCGAATAATTGCAGAAGATACAACCTTGCTTGACCCCATTAGAGCACAGTTTTTAGCGGATTTACTGGGTGGGGACTCCATTAGTCTGACCGATGGTCAAACAGACGCTCTGGAAACCTTTTACCGGTTCTATCGCGCTAACGAGGAACGTTCGACCCTGTTGCTAACAGGTTCGGCTGGTACTGGTAAGACCTTCATGATCAATATTTTTACTCGCATTCTGCGTAAAGAAGGTTATGAGGTAATATTACTTGCCCCAACGGGTAGAGCTGCCAAGGTGATCACCAAAAGGACCAAAAGGCTCGCCTACACCATCCATCATCACATCTATAGCCCCAAAGAAAATGCTTTTGGACAGGTCAATTTCCAACTAAAACCCAATAAGCAAGACAGTAAGACTGTTTACCTAGTAGATGAAGCTTCTATGATTGGGGATGATACAGGCGATGGGAGCAATGTTTGCCTTTTGACAGATTTACTTGCTTACGTTTTTCAATCTAATCCCGACCGGAAATTAATTCTCGTTGGCGATCCAGTGCAGTTACCACCGATTGGTTACAATAAATCTCCGGCTCTAGACCCCTCAGAGATTCAGTACAAAGGAGATCTGACTGTCTATCACGCTCATTTACAAGAAGTCAAGCGGCAGCTCGTCGATTCGGGAGTGCTTGACAATGCTGTGTTGGTACGAGACGCTTATCTTAAGGAGGAGCCACAAAATCTGGTACTGGAAATTGGTCGTGACGTACAAGTCTTGGAGCAATCCTATGAAGCCCTTGAAACCTATTTGGGCTATTATCAAGAAGGTAACTTGGAGCGAGTCGTATTTTTGACTTATTCCAATTGGCAGGCCACTCGTGTCAATCAAGCAATTCGACACCAACTTTTGGGGACCGAAGAATTGCTAGTACCCTCTGATCTTTTGATGGTAGTCAAAAATAATTATGCTTGGGGGGACCCCAAAAAACTGCCTTTTATCGCCAACGGAGAAATGGGAACCGTTCGCACGGTCTACAATGAAAGTTATGAGGAGCGTTATGGGCTCAAGTGGATTGACGCAGAAATTGAATTCATCGATAAAAAAGGTGAATATCTCCTCGTAGAATGTAAGCTGATTTTAGACTTGCTCGTCGATAAACAAGCACAAGTAGGTAGCGATAAACTATATTTTGTTACCCAAAAGCGACGGGAAGAATATTTTGGTTTGACGCAAACCGAAGCCAAAAAACTTCTCGCTAAAGACCCTTATATCAATGCCCTCCAAGTAAAATATGGTTATGCCATAACGGGCCATAAATCCCAAGGTGGGCAATGGGAAAATGTAATTGTGGGCTTTGAACCTGACTACGGACAAAACTTACAGGCGTATATCCGATGGACTTACACCGTCTTGACTCGGGCTGAGTCTAGGCTCTTTTTAATCAATTGCCCCTTTCTCGGCGAATAATCATGAAACTCTCGCTTACTCATCCCCTTCTTGGAGTTTTACTCCTTTTGACCTCATTTATTTGGGCTCAGGGAGACTCTCAGCCTCTATACCATTATGGAATGGAGGAGGGACTACCGAGTGAGCGGGTATATTGGGCGATGCAGGACCCTCAGGGCTATATGTGGTTTGCTACGCAAGCGGGGGTGTGCCAATACGATGGATATCAAGCAAAAGTAACTACTACCAGCCAAGGTCTGAGTCATAATGATGTGCGAAAGCTATTTGCTGATCGACAGGGGCGTATATGGATGCTAAGCCAAAATGGACTCAGCCGGAAGGTAAAGGAGCAAGTCGTGAGCTTAGACTCTCTCAAACGAATAGGTCCTAAACCAATAAGCTCTATTTATCAAGTAAGGGATGATCACTACCTCTTGACTAGTCGTAGCACACTGGCTTTGATTCATGCTGACACGGTATTAAAGAGTAAGCGTCTTCAAACCTATGGCCTGCAGCCGAACGCTCAGTTAGTGGCCAAAGAGGCGGGTATTTTTTGGTTGGCAGATGCGAATATCCTAGTAGGAATTGGCGCAGATTTGACGGTTAAAAAACGATTGGCCTTTGAATACGAAGGCTTCAAAGCGGTCCAAATTCCCCTTTTAGTCTCTGTGGGGCCTAGTACCTATCTTTCCCCATGCAAACAAGGATTGGTAGAGATCAGATCTGATGGTTCCCAACGCTTGATTGTCCCCGCCTCAAATTTTTCACGTTGGGGGGCTGCCCGTGATATCAAGAGGGATGAAAAAGGAGATATTTGGATTGCCCTAGAGGATGGTGGAGTGCTTTGGCTTGCTGCCGAGGGAGAGGTCTATCGAGAAATAGACTGCCTCTTAGGCGGCGAAAGTATATGGCATCTTTTTGAAGATCGGGAAGGCAATCTTTGGATCACCACTGATGAAAATGGAGTTTGGTTGTTTACGGCAGGGGCCAAAAGGCTCTATCGCTACAATTTGGTTGAGCATAAGGAGTTAAAGGCTATCCAACAAGAGCATGAAGCAAAGTTGGTCGATATTGGGATTGACAATGAAAATAGCCTTTGGTTTGCTTGGGAAGATGGCCAACTGCTGCAGATGCCGAGTCTCAAGAGCTTAAAGAGCTCCCGCAACGAGTTTAGTACCTATAAGATTGGCGTAAAACTAGAGCGCAATGCCAAAATCAAGCATATCCTTTGCCTCAGAGAAGGAGGACTCTTGATTGCCACAGAACAAAAGCTCTGGTACTTCAAGCAGGATCAGTTAGCACTTATTCCTTTGGAGAACGCTCCTATCAGTCTGCATCAGTTGAGTAATGGCGATATATATGTGGGTACGGAGGCAGTTGTAGGGCATAAAGCCAGCTTGGAAAACTTTCTCCGGACCCCCCCTAAATGGAAACCTGTTTATGCACCGGGACTCAAAGCTGTGGCTGAAGATTATCGGGACAATGTCCTTTTGGCCTGGATGAGTGGTATGAATATCGTGGAAGGAGATAAAGACCGCCCTCTCCACCCAACTTCAGAAATCTTCCGTTCTGGCGTCAATGATCTGGCGGCCTGCGATGATAGCACCCTGTGGTTTGCCACCAACGGAAGTGGGCTGATGATTCAACACCCTAAACGAGAATCCTTTATCCTCAATAGTTCCTCTGGCATGCGCAATGAAGTTTGCAATTCTATATGCGTGGATAAGTTCAAAGATTTAGCTTGGGTCGGTACCCAAAACGGCATGGGCTGGATCAGCCTTGACTCAGTAAATGGAAAGATTAAACTTCGCTGGTTAGACCACAAAGATGGACTGGCCGGCAATTGGGTACAGCAAATTTTACGTTATGATCAACATCTGTTGATACGTACTAAAGAGGGGGTTACCATCATGGAGCCTTATTATGAGTTCCCTAATGCACTTGCTGCACCAGTTTATATTACGGAGGTACTCGCCAATGGTCGTTCTGTTTCCATACAGGAAGAGGAACATATTTTTCCGGCAGATAGTAACAATATCGAATTACGGTTCACTGGGCTGGGCTTTCGCTACCCCGGAGAACTTAAGTTTAAGTATCGACTCATCGGTGCTGGCGATGGTTGGCAGGAAACCAAAGAAACGCGTATTCCTTTTGCCAATTTGTCCAATGGTACTTACACCTTTGAGGTAGTTGCCCTTGATCGTAATGGTATAGAAAGCGAAGTGCCCGCTACCTATTCCTTTCGCATAGAACCTCCATTTTATAGATCCTTCTGGTTTATTGTGAGCATGATATTACTAGTGCTGTCTCTGGGGGTATTACTCAACCAGTTTGTCCAAACTCGCCAGCAAAAAGTCTTACTTGAAAAACGGGTAAGTGAAAAAACGATCGAGCTGAGCAACAAAGTTGGCGAATTGGCGCAAGCAAATCATGATTTGAAGCAATTTGCCTATGTTGCTTCTCATGATCTCAAAACGCCCCTGAGGACCATCGTAAACTATTTACAGCTGCTAGAACGTCGTTATAAATCCCGCTTAGATAATCAGGCGGATGAATACATCTCCTTTGCAGTTAGAAGCTCGAAAAGGCTTTATGAGATGATCAATAATCTGTTACATTATTCTGAGCTTGGTACCAGAGAAGGTAGTCAAGAGCCATTGGACTTAAACCTAGTTTTGGATAATGTGCTTACTACCCTTGAAGGTTGGTTAAAAGAGCGCAATGCAAAGGTGATTTCTCCTACATTACCTACGCTAAGGGGAGTAGAGGCTGAATGGGAACTGTTATTTCGAAACCTTATTGAAAACGGGATAAAATTTAACTACTCTGATAAGCCCGAAATCAAAATCGAAATTAAAGACAGTCCGGGCTTCTGGATTATGGCAATTGGTGATAATGGCATTGGAATTCCAGAGGAATACCAGCACCAGATATTTCAGATCTTCCAACGTTTGCATACCGAGGAGTTTCCAGGGAGCGGCCTTGGTTTAGCAATGTGTAAACGTATCGTTGAAAAGCAAGGGGGACAGATTTGGCTAGAATCAAAACCAGAAGAGGGGACTCAGGTCATTTTCTCTATTCCCAAAGAAGAAAGTGTAGAAAGCGCTTAGACGCAAACTTCGCACTGAGCCAGAGAGACATAATCCGGTCTGTCGCTAGCAGTTTGATGGCGAAAACTCTGCACAATCTCATCTTTATATAGCAAAAATGCTCCCGGCATTTGCCAGCCATCTCCTTCTTGGCGGCCTATCCAATGCCCTTTGACCACCCCTGCAAAAAAACCTCGCAGCCAAGATTTCCAGCCAAACATTTGTTTGAAATCACCCCTTGGTAAGCCAAAGGCCTGATACAACTTTTTTTCTGGGTCAGAAATACGGGAAACATCTTCTAGCCCATACTTGGCAAAAAAATCATTCGCGCGATCTGGCGGGGACATATGGACGATACAAATGCGAGTTCCTTCGGACTCGATATGAGAGCGATTGCGGCCCAGATCTTCCATCGCTTCGCGGCAAAAGGTACAGCCAAAGTGGCGCATGAAAACCAATAGAGTAGGCCGATGCTGAGCTAAGGTACTGAGCTGAGTCCCATATTGGTCATCAAAGGACTCCAACAAACCACCCACAACCCGCATCTTGCGGCGATCCAGAAAGTATTGGTGGGTTTCATGTTGCAAAAAGACTTGGTGCAAAATCCAGCCTAACATGGGCAACCACAAGAGGTCGTTGACAAAGGAGAACCAAACAAATTGAGAACCTAGAACTCCAATGAAGTAATAAACTAAGGTCCCCACAAGGGCGCCGCTTTTTAACAAAAATGCCATAAAGACAGCTAGCCAATGACGCATCACATCTTTAGCTGCGATGGTGTATGCCACACCAAATACGAGGACAACGCCCCCGATCCCTTGTACCAAAATTGGATACTGAGGGAGCGGGAGATTGGCCCACTGCAGCAAGAGGTTGGGTCTGACGATCAAAAATAAGCCCCACAAAATGTGATAAGCAGCGGCAAACTGCAAAAATGGCTTAGTCCATGATCGTATATGATATTCCATATATGTATCTTCTGTTTTCATTTACTAACCCAAAAATCCCAAAAGAGTTTTGGATTATTTCACAAATACAAAACAGAAGCATGAGAGAACCTCCAGATTATTTGCTCACCAGAATTTTGGGGCTAGTAACTCTATTGGATTCGTTGCCTGCTTGATCCACTACGTATAGGGTAAAACTGGCTTCTTGCTGAGCCGAACCATCCGTGATAATCGTGTTCGGAAGGCTAAGACTAAACGTTCCGCGAACAGCGATATCGGCCCCATCAGGCGCTATCTGCTGAAGGCGAAAACTATGGGTAGCAGCGATGCGATCGTCTAGCAAAAATACATTGCGTTGTGTATCGTCATTGGTTCCCAAATCCCCATCCCCATCAGTGTATTGGATGCGAAAAACAATGCTGTCCTTAAAAGCCTGAACTGCTATAGGGCTTACGTCTAAAAGTTCGATTTCAGGTATCGCAGGAATAATAATCGCATCGCCTTTGCAGCTCGAGAGCATAGCACTTATCGTTAGCGCAGCGAAACTCAAGAAAAAGATTTGATAATTACGCATCATGGTACGAGGAAAAAGGACATATAAAACTTAAACTCAATCGGTTGTGAGGCACGCGGAAACAAAAATGACTCTGCATGGTCTCCATCAGCAGTTTCTAATCGAAACAGGGAAATGTCTGGAGCTCCGGGCTCTAGTTCTCCCGTGGGCACATTGGCGGTATTGACCGTAACGGACCAATAAAAGAGCTCATCCTGCCCCGGACCATAAAAATCTGGCACTAATTTGGGATTAGGATTGTAAACCGCATCTATTTTTACCCCTGTGTCATAAGCATCGAGTTCTCCGGTAAAAGTCAAGGAGGTACTTTGTAACATGCCGATACTAGTGCTGTCGTCCTCTAAGGCCAAATAAATGGTCAAATCTTGATTGGGTAGAGCCGCAAAGGGGTAATAAGGTTCATCGCCGCGAATTGTGTCCACCCGAAATTCAAACCCATTAAAGTCTACGAAAGCAGCGACGCCACTAAAAGTAGGTTGGCGATTGGGCTGATTGGATTCGTTGCCAAACATATCGGGCGCTCCCTTTTCAATCCATTGTCTGATGGCTTTGGTTTGGCCTTCGGTCAAGGGGTTGTCATAGAGTGGCATTCTGCCTAATAGTTGGTCCTCAGTGGTCACCCGATAGTAGAGCCAAGAAGCATCTGGCTGCTTTGGTACAACGCGAAATTCGTAGTCTCCGCCAGTTGTATTTTTGACTACTGGTTGGAATACCAAAGTCGAATAGGTCGATTGCACTGTCCGGAAGTCGGGTTCAAAGGCCCCGTCATGACAACCTGGCACGGCACAACTTTGAGAAAAAATAAATTTGTGCAGCCCTACGATAGAACTTGAATCTGGCTCTGG
>JBCCQN010000181.1:0-16855 GCA_039024315.1 Bacteroidota bacterium | reverse complement strand
TTAAAACCCGCGAAGCCTCCCTCCGAAGCTGCTACATAGGATACTTTGCATTCATCAAAATTGCGGATGCGTACAATATTGGCAAAGCTTCCATTAAATCGATCTCCCGACCACTTAGGATTCCCCCACATCCCATATTGCTCATAAAAATTACCAGAGCCATAATCAGCCCCTCCATTATGCCCCAAATAGGCTGGATCTCCTGTTTGAGCGCTCGGATCATATTTCCCTGTCAAAAAGAGGTATTGAAAATTGAATAGGTCTAGGGTCCGATTAGAATTGGCATCTTCGCTATAGCCCCATTTTACTTGCCCCCCCAAATTGGTAACAATAGTAGGCTGTCCGGAACTACTAACACAAAACTTACCATCAATTAAAATTCTCTTATAAGATCCCCGCCAGATCAAAATCTTTTTCCCTAAAGGTAAATTGACATGAAATACAGTGCCGCCAGCGTAAATGACTTGGCCGCTATTCGTATTTCCTTTAAAAAAAATATAATCCCCTTCGTTCACAGTAGGCCAAAATGCCGCATCTTGGCTATCTGCATATCGATTGGTAGTAGTATCAGGGGTGGATTGAGAAAAGAGCGGATTCCAAACAAAAGAACAAGTAAAAAAGAAAAGAAGTAGCGATGATTTCATACTACATTTGGATCAGGTGAAAGCAAAAAAACAGGCAAAAGGCCCTAAAATGAGCACATCCAAATGATTAAAGAGGCATGGTAAAGAAATCAATAGAAATTTTCTCAAAGATCATTCCACTCCCCCAAATAAATCAGCCCGCTCAACTTTTTAGCTTTATGTACTACGATCTTACCTAAAAGTATCATGAGCCACCCTTCTAGTCTTAAAAATGTCATTCGATAAATTCACTTTCGCAAATGTGAAATCTAAATATTGCGTAAATTTCTGCTATGAAGCCCCAATACCTGTTTCTCCTTAGCATTCTCTTGGCCTTTTTTGCGTGCCAATCTGAGCCGCAAACTACCGTTGAAAAAATGCCTGCATCTGAATTAAATCAAGAGGGCTTGGATCTTTCCAATACGACCCCTATTCACAATACTCCTTCAAGGGTGTCAACAAACACTCAAACCAACGGTCAATATGGTTTGGGCCAGCCTGAGGTAGGGACGATTATCCAAACCCTAGACAAAAAACAGGCGGTACCAAACGGCATGGTTTTCGTACCCGGTGGCGAAGTAGAACAAGGCTCCGATAATGGACTGACCCGAGAACTCCCTACCATGCAGAGACGGGTACAAGCCTTCTTCATGGATATCCATCCGGTAACAGTAGCTCAGTTTAGAGATTTTGTCAAGCAGACCGGCTATGTCACCCAAGCGGAGCAATTTGGCAACTCCATCGTATTTGATTTAAGGCTAGGAGATTGGACTATGCGCGATGGCGCAAACTATCAATTTCCATTGGGGCCCAAGGGCGATAAAGCTCCTGACGACCATCCTGCCACGCATATTTCTTGGAACGATGCCCAAGCTTATGCAAAGTGGGCGGGCAAGCGTTTACCGACCGAGACAGAGTTTGAACACGCTGCGCGGAACGCTAAGAATACCCGAGCGAAGTACAGTTGGGGAGAAGACATCAAGCAAGCAGGGGCTTATCATGCGAATATTTGGCAGGGTAATTTCCCCTACCAAAATACGGGGGAAGATGGCTATCTATACACTTCTCCAGTAG
Organism: Bacteroidota bacterium; assembly: GCA_039024315.1. Lineage (GTDB taxonomy): Bacteria > Bacteroidota > Bacteroidia > J057 > J057 > JBCAWW01. The sequence goes on along the minus strand of JBCCQN010000181.1, from coordinate 15,158 downwards.
GTAGTTTCAATGAAAATGAATTAGGCCTTCAAGATATGAGTGGCAACGTCTGGGAATGGTGCCAAGATTGGTATAAGACTTATGGCCCAGATTCCAAGCTGATGTATGACAATACCGCTACCAGAGAGCCAGAGAAGGTCATGCGAGGCGGATCATTTATGTGCGATCCTAGTTATTGTCATGGCTATAGAGTTTCTGGCCGTTCTGGCTCTACGCCTGAATCTGGCTTATTTCACTTAGGATTTCGCTGCGTCAAGGACATAGAAATCAAGCTTTAGCCCTACTAAAAAATTGAATAGCCGCCTCGATCTGAGAGCCTAAATCATGCTCACCATCATTGATAATATAAAAGTCAGCTCGCTTTAGTTTTTCAAGCTCAGCCCATTGTTTATCCATGCGTTGCAGAACGCTTAGTTCTTCAGTATTGTCTCGCTGAATAACCCGAGCCAAGCGAAGCTCCTTAGGGGCATAGACCGAAATGATAGCATCACTCGTTTTATAAGCCCCAGATTCATAGAGTATGGCTGCTTCTTTCAAAACGAAGGGATGAGGATAATCAGCAGGGATATTCGCAAGCCATTGCAGGTAATCTCTGCCAGTGGCGGGATGTACCACGCCATTGAGAGCTTGTAGCTTTTCGGGATTACCAAAGGCAATTTGCCCCACATGAGCTCGGTTGAGGCTCCCGTTTTGGTGATAGGCTTCCTCCCCAAATATTTTTTTTACCCCCGCCACCAAAATAGGGTCGCTGCTCATCAATAGTTTGGCTCTTTGATCGGCATAGTAAACCGAGTAGCCGCGTTCCTCGAAGAGGCGACAAACATAAGACTTGCCGCTACCAATCCCTCCTGTTATGCCAATGCCCATGCGCTTCATCGACTGACTATGGTATAGGTGAGTTCTAAGGGCTCTCTGCGAATCAATTGGACGGCCTCCGGAAAGTCGGGCTGAGGAATCAAATAGGGCCAATCAGCTCTCAAGTCAGAAAAAGGAATCTCAATAGCCATCTCCCCTAACTCTACTAAGTATCTTTCAAAATCACGCGCTGGAACCAAACAGGTGTACTCCACAAATTTATGGCTCAGGCGTACTTTAGAAATCTCATCAGGTAAATTGGGCACACTGACGGGTGTTCGTAGGGAGATTTCCCGATAAGGCTGAGGTTTGACAGATAAGCTCACGGTAGTAGGCTCCACCGCTATAGTAGGAAAGGTATCTACAACATTGATAGAAAGTGAGCGCTGCCGATCTATGGTTTGGGTCAATTCCTCAAATGTAAACCACTGGATGATGGTATCAAGCGTTCCGGGCAGGCCAGTCAGCGTTACAGAATCAGGCTTCAGTACCGGAGTCTCCACCAGATGATAAGAAGTAGCGAGATTCAGTTCGGTACGCAATACGAGGGGCACTTTCTTACTGACCTTATTTTCGTAATTGAAGTATAGGCGCTCTGGACTGACGTTAGTCACCTCCACCCCAGCGCCTAGTTCCTTGGCTAGTTGATTATTGTAGTTGGGCAGGTAGATATAGCCATCGTCCAAATCGGCATATCGATCATCGAAGCGAAGGGCAAGTGTATCTCGCTTAAAGCGAAAGCTTTCCCCGAGCAGCTCCAAGCCATTGCCTTTGGCGGTGATGCTCACCTCAGGATTGACCAACTCCTTGACAAAAATTTGCGTGGGAAAGTTGGAGATACTCACTGGATAAGTAATAGTAGCGGTATATTCTTGATTGAGGGTTACAGAAAGCCAAAGCAAAATCGTCAGCATACCCACAACCAGCACCACAATACCATTGTTTTGCTGGCCGGCGCGGGCTTGGATGAGAAAGCTAAAGAGTTTTTGTAACAAACTATTGGGAAGTTTTAGGTGGACCTCATGTATCCACAAAAATTAAGGGGAATAAGTCTTGAAACCTATTCCCCCTTTAATTTTTTGCACGAGAATTACTTCTCTTTTTTCTCGGCTGGAGTAGGTGCAGCTTTGAGGGCTGACTTGTCAAATCGCATCTTGGTATTTGAATCAACTCTCACCAAGACTGAAGTTTCATCAATAGTCTCAACTTGACCGTAAATACCTCCGATTGACATCACTTTATCACCTTTGGCGAGGCCTTCACGGAAGGTACGCTCTTCTTTGGCGCGTTTTTGTTGGGGCCGGATCATGAAAAAATACATGACCAATAAAATCAACCCCATAAACAGGAATCCTTGGGATCCTCCGAATAGGCCACTAGGAGCCGTTGCCTCACCACCAGTATCCTGCAATAAGATAAATAGACTTGTTAACATATGTTCAATTCTGATTGGGTCATAAACGTAAAAAAAAACGGACAAAAGGCCAAGTTGAGCCTCTTGTCCGCTTAGTATTTACGGATAAGGAGTAGACTAGTTGGCTGGAGCCGCTTCTACTTCACCTTTGATACGTAGTACTTGGCTTAGGTTACCTTCAAAGTTACCCGTTACAGTAACGGTTTTGCTTTGGATACCCGTCTTACCTGTAGTGTTAAACGCTACGTCGATGTATCCTTCTTCACCCGGAGCCACTTCTTCTTTGCTGTAAGAAGGAGTCGTACATCCACAAGAAGGCTTTACGTTGGTAAGGGCCAAAGGCGCATCACCAGTGTTCTTGAATTTGAACTGGTAAGTCACTTTCGTACCGGCTGGAACACTCTTGAAGTCATATTCCATTTCCGCCCACTCTACAGTGGTTTTAGCCATAGCTTCAGCTTTTGCGATATGCTCAGGCTGCTTAGGAGCGGGTGCAGTAGGCTGAGTAGGTGCTGCAGTGTTAGTAGCAGCTGCAGCGGCATCAGAAGAGGCCGTTTCCGCTTTATTAGCAGTACCAGCCGTCTGGCAGGCAACAAAAAACAGTGCAAAAGCCGAGGCTAAAAATAATACAGACAGCTTTTTCATAATCAATTTAAAATTGTTTAACAATTGAGACAGCAAATATAACAACTATAAAATTAGTTCAAAAGTATTAAACTAAAACATTGCTTACCTACTATATAATGGCAATCCTTACAGATTGTTTATCACATTTTGGGTAAACTCAGCGGTATTGGCAGGTCCTCCAAGGTCGCCGGTTACTTGCTCTTTAGTACTAAGTGTCTTAAAGAGGGCATTTTCGATTTGGTCCGCCACGGCGAACGCTTCCAAGTGGCGCAGCATCATGATTCCAGACTGCAATAAGGCAGAGGGATTGGCAATACCGCGCCCAGCGATATCCGGTGCACTGCCGTGAACTGCTTCAAAAATCGCATAATCCTTGCCAATATTGGCCCCAGGAATAATCCCCAACCCACCAATCAGGCCAGCCCCAAGATCAGAGAGGATATCCCCAAACAAATTGGTCGTCACCACTACATCATAGCGTTCTGGATACATCACCATCTGCATACACATATTATCGACGATGCGGTCATCGACGGTAATCTTGGGATATTCTCTGGCAATCTCTCGACCTAATTTCAAAAATAGACCGCTAGATTTTTTAAGGATATTTGCCTTGTGAACTACGGTTACTCTTTCACGGCCTTGAGTAGTGGCGTACTGCATGGCAGCATGTAGAATACGGCGAGCGCCAGCTTCCGTAACCCGCGCGATTGCGTCGGCAATTCCGTTGCGCTCGTCATAGATTTCAAAGCCAGAATACAGACCTTCCGTGTTCTCACGGAAGAGAACCATATTGACATTGTCAAATTTACTTTGCACTCCCGGAATACTCCGGCAAGGTCTCACGTTTTGATAGAGGTCAAAACGTTGACGGAGGGTTACATTGATACTGCGGAAGCCCTCTCCTACTGGTGTGGTCAGCGGTCCTTTGAGGGCGATCTTATTGCGTTCGATGGATTCGATCAGTTCGTCGGGAATCAGATTCCCACTTTCCTGAAAGGCTTTTAGGCCAGCGGCCTCTTCTTCAAAAATTACAGGAGCCTTGGCGGCTTCAAAGATTTTGACCACTGCTTCAGTGATCTCCGGACCGATGCCGTCGCCCGGAATTAGCGTTACTGTCGTCATTGAATGGTTTCTGCGGGATTGTTGTTTGGTTTATTTTTAGACGCAGAATGGTTGATCAGGCCACGTCCTTTTTTAATAATTAAGCCACCTTGTTGGAAATCATTGAATAAGCTGTCCAAGATTCCATTGATAAACTTGCTACTCTTTGGCGTAGAGTAAGTTTTAGCCAGTTCCAGATATTCATTGATGGTTACTTTGACAGGGATCTCTTCAAAGTTGAGCATCTCACAAATGGCCATGTGCATCAAAATACGATCTATACGAGCGATGCGATCCAACTCCCAGTTTTCTGCCTTGCGCTTGATATACTCATCATAAGAGGTCTGATTTTTCATGGAGTCATAATAAAGCGCTTTCAGCAACTTAGCGTCTCCAGAAAGTCTTTTCTTTTTTTCTAACTCCAATACCTCTTGCTCAATATCTTTGAGCAAGATATCAAAAACGGCATCTGGTTCTTGACCGGAGGTGATGCATGCATAGATGGCTTGCATGACTTTGGCTCGAATCTGTCTTCTCGTTATCATCTGTGTGGGGTATAAGCGTTCCTGTTTTAGCGATATAGCAAGTTATGTCCCAGCGCATCTATGCGGCTTTGCGCCATTTTTAATGCGGCATGATGGGTAGTAATCTTTTTTTCTGAAGCGATAGCAAAGTTTTCAAGGGTGCGATCGTAAATTTTCTCAGTTAGTCGTTTGGCTCTTTCGTAATTATAGCCTTCCAACTCTAGGCTAACGTTGATAATCCCTCCAGCGTTGACCAAAAAGTCTGGTGCATAAAGGATACCGCGTTCGCTCAAGGCGATGGCATCACTGATTTCGTCCAACAATTGATTGTTGGCAGAGCCCGCGACAATCGCACAGTTGAGCTGCGGGATGGTTTCGGGATTGAGACCAGCGCCTAAAGCACAAGGAGCAAACACGTCTAATTCCATACTATATACATCTTCCTCCTCAACGATCGTAGCGCCTGTTTGGGCCGCTACTTTTTGCATGACGGAAGGGTAGATATCATAGATAAACAGTTTGGCGTTTTCCTTGGCTAGATGCTCTGCAAGATCAGCGCCTACAGAACCGACTCCTTGGATGAGGATTTTTTTCCCGCTAAGCGAATCACTGCCCGTCAATTGCTTGACACTGGCTTTGATTCCGAGATAAACCCCATATGCAGTCATGCTTCCGGGATCACCACTCCCCCCCGCATAAACAGGCATGCCTGTCACAAAAGGGGTTTCATGATGCACATGAATCATGTCCTCCGACGTCATACCAACGTCTTCAGCTGTATAATATTTTCCGTTAAGGTTATTGATAAATTGTCCAAAGCGACGTAGGAGGGCCTCCGTTTTCTGAGTTCGAGCGTCGCCCATGATGACTGCCTTTCCTCCACCGACATTGATACCGGCTAGCGCATTTTTGAGGGTCATCCCTCGCGAAAGGCGCAATGCATCAGTTACCGCTTCAGCTTCCGAAGCATAAGTCCACATTCTAGTACCTCCCATGGCTGGGCCAAGGGTAGTATTGTGAACAGCAACAATTGCGCGCAATCCGGTCTTATTATCATTGCAGTGCACGATCATTTCATGATCAAATGTTTGCATTGAATCAAAGAGCGAAGGACTTGCAGTTTTTTCAAATAGCGGCAAATCGGACATATCAAAGGGACGATTTTGCAGATTACATTGTCAAATTTACGATTTGTTTTGGCAAAAACAGTATGGAGTGCCAAAAAAGTCTGTCAGCTTACTAGTGATCTTTCTCTCTCCGAGAACGATTATCTCTTGACAAAGTAGGTCAATCCCCCTAACAAAACGATCCCCAAACCTATCAGACTTTCGTAGGGCCGCTCATAAAGCATAAAGCCTAAAATCCACAAGCTCACCAATAGATAAATAATTTGCGCCCAAGGCCTAAAGGGGCTGGCGTAAGTGTTGGGACCGCGCTTAAGCCAAAGCAACGCCAATATGCTCAGGGTCCCCATAAGCTGTAATACAAAGCCAGCGTAGAGCATCACTTGCTCAAAAGTTCCACTAAATAGCAAAAGGATACTGATGATAGTCTGAAGCCATAAAGCCCTTGCGGGCACCCCCCTAGCGTTCTGCGAAGCAAGAAAAGACCAAAGTCTATGCTCGCGTGCCATCGCAAAGGTAACCCGAGAACCTACCCAAAGATAACCGCTGATGGTCGCCAAAAGCTGAATGGCAATAAAAGCACTTACCCATTTGGCCCCGCCCGTTCCCATCACATTAGTAAAGGCAATAGTGGCTACCTCTACTTCACCGGAAAGTTGTGCGACGCTGGCCTGCCGCAAGAAAACCATGTGCAGCAACAAATAAACCACTACTACTCCTACGGTCCCCCCGATCAAAGCTTTGGGCAGTTGGCGAGCGGGTTCCTCAATCTCTTCTACGATATAAGCCGCAGAGTTCCAGCCTGTGTAAGCGTAGGTCACATAAACCAAGGAAACGGCAAAACCAGGTAACCAAATTTCCGATTGCCAAGCATTTCCCCACTCCTGCGCATTCCCTTCATAGGGCAAAAAGTAGTAGCCAAGCCCAATCAAAGCCAGCACAAACAAGGCCTTGACCAAGGTATATAAATTTTGCACCCAGCCACTTTGCCGCACACTAAAAGAGTGAAGCAGACTCATACTAATTATCACGCCCACAGCTAAGAGAGAGGAAGACCAAAAATCGCCAAAGGGAGACAAATATTGATTCATCGCCAAGGCCGCAATCGCCACCGGAGCAGCAAAACCGACGGTGAGAGAAACCCAGGCATACAAATAGCCTAAAAAGGGGTGCAAAAGACGCGAAAGAAAGATGTAATCGCCGCCAGACTCCTTAAAGCTTGTGCCCAATTCCGCATAGGAAAAAGCTCCTATCAAAGCGAGTACTCCCCCCAATAACCACAACAAAATGATGGTCCAACTATTCTGCACCTCTACCAACTGATAACCAAGACTGGTAAACACACCTGTACCTATCATATTGGCAATCACTAGGCTCATCGCCGTTTTCCAACCTATTTTTTGCCCTGAGGCCATTTTACCCCCTTTATCATTCAACATTTTGTCTGCTTCATAGTTAAGGGTGAAGTAATGCAAAATACATTTTACATTCTGCCTTGAGATTCGTTTTTTTGCATGTAAACGTACTCAGCCACGATTTTTTACTATGAGCAACGAAGTATTTCCCAGCAAGGAAAGTATCAACGATAAAGTCAATGCGACTTTTTTTCCGAAACACCAGCATGCAGTTTATAAGCAACTAGAGGACAAACACACTTCAGTTGAGGTGGAAGACGACCCCCTAGGCACCAAAATGGTGGTCAACCTAGGTCCTCAGCACCCAGCTACACATGGGGTATTGCGCTGCGTTTTGGAATGTGATGGGGAGACGATCCTCAAATCAGTGGTTGATGTAGGCTATCTGCACCGCGGGATCGAAAAGATCGCCGAAAACAAGACTTATCAGGAGTTTATGCCATATACCGACCGTATGGACTATATGTCTCCTTACTCCAATAATGTTTCGCTTTGTCTTGCCGTTGAAAAACTTGTAGGCATCGAGGTGCCAATTAGAGCGCAGTACATTCGTACCATTGCTTGTGAGTTGGCGCGTATTTCTGCTCACCTCCTTTGGTTAGGTACAATGGTCATGGACGCCGGAGCTATCTCTATGTTCCTTTGGACCTTCCGTGAGCGTGAACATCTTTACACCATTTTTGATAAGCTTGCAGGGGTACGCTTCACGGTAAGTCACTGCCGTATCGGTGGTATCCAGTATGATCTTCAGCCTGAGGTATTACAAGAGATCCTTGACTGGAAAGCAAACTTCAAAAAAGAAATCGCCAGCTGGCGCAAGCTACTTGCTAATAATGGTATCTGGCTCAACCGTAACAAGGGTGTGGGTGTAGTAACCAAAGAGCAAGCTATTGATCTAGGTCTGACAGGCCCTGTTTTGCGTGCTTCTGGCGTAGCCCATGACCTGCGTATTTTCGAGCCTTATTTGGTATATGATCAGGTTGAATTTGATATTCCGATTCGCGAAGAAGGAGACTGTCTCGCTCGTTATTTGGTCCGCATGGATGAGATGGAGCAAAGTCTTCGTATCCTTGATCAACTTTGTACGCAGCTTCCGGCAGGGGATATCCGCGTTGATAACGCTAAACATACTTTCGTATCTAAAGATGAGATCTACTACTCAATGGAGGGTATGATTCATGACTTTATGATGACTGATGTGGGGGTGATTCCACCAGAGGGAGCAGAAATCTACTCTGCCATTGAGGCTCCTAAAGGCGAGCTTGGTTTTCACATCAAATCTGATGGTACGGGTTCTCCTTGGAGGCTAAAAATCAACTCTCCTTCCTTCACCAATCTTCAAGCGCTCGAAACTATGCTGGAAGGTTCTATGATTGCAGATACTGTGGTATTGATTGGATCACTTGACCCTGTTATGGGTGAGTGTGATAAGTAACATTCACGATCAATAAATCTGTACCCTGCTGGAATTAGGTTCTGGCAGGGTATTTTTTTGCTGCTGCGCAGAACGCTTATCTGTAGAGTGCGGCATGTGTAGGGTGCGGTATGCATGCGCGCCCCTACCGGCCTAATATTTTGATTTTGAGGGATGATCGTTCCGCGCTCCCGATAGCTATCGGGAGGCTCTCACCCTCCAGATGCTGCGGACGAGGCTCAAGAAGACAATGAAAGTGTATGTTTTTAGCTTTTTCCTGCTTTGCAGAACGATTTTCAATGGGGTGTGAAATACATCACGTATCTACCGAAAATTACTTATATCTCCCACTTAACAAAGTACATATCAATCTCTCCAATATTTTTGGCGGAGATTGCACCTCGATATTCACAGATAAAGGAGTTTTGCACCAGCTCGAAGGTTCGGCCAGAAATATTGATCCGCCCAACTTCGCCTTTGCTTTCTAGGCGGGAAGCAGTATTGACGGTGTCCCCCCATATGTCGTAGGCAAATTTTTTCTTTCCTACTACTCCAGCCACTACGGGTCCAGTATGGATGCCAAGGCGAGCTTGAAAATAAGGCTTTCCCTCCGCCCGACGTCTTTGCCCATACTCCCTCATATAGCTTTGTATCTCCCAAGCCGCTTGTACAGCGTGGACAGCATGCTCGGGATCACTCTGGGGTAAGCCAGCAGCACACATATAGGCGTCCCCGATCGTTTTGATTTTTTCGAGCCCAAAGCGAGTTACGATTTCATCAAAAGCACTGAAGCATTCATCAAGTTCCTTAATTAAGATTTCAGGACTAAGTTTCTCTGAGAGTTTACTAAAGCCTTCAAAATCAGTAAAAAGGACACTGACCTCTTCATAAAAGTGGGTATGAGCTTTGCCCGTTTGTTTTAATTCCTCAGCCGTTGCGGCCGGTAAAATATTGAGTAGTAAAGACTCTGCCCGCTCTCTTTCTGCCTTGATTTCTATGTTGGTCTGGGCTAGCTGCCGGTTGGTCCGGCTTTGCAGACGGGAACGATACAATAAGCCCAAGGCGATCAACAACAAAATCCCCGCGCAAGCGATGATGATGGTAAAGATCTGTTGACTGTTTTTGGCATCAAGAGCTGCTTGAGCCTTTGCGAGAGCCAATGCTTGACGATTTTCCGCTCGTTCGTGCTGGAAGGCAAGCTCAGAGATCTTCCGGGCTGACTCCTGACTCAAAAGAGTGTCTCTTATCGCACTTAAATTTTTCCAAGCATCTACCGCCGCATCATAGTCTTCTTGCGCCTCATAAGCAGCGGCCAAGCTAGAATACGCATAACGAATATCATCTTTAAGGCCTATCCTCTGGGCGATCTCTAAGCCCTTCTTGAGATTACGGATGGCAAACTCGGGCTGTCCCATCTGTAGGTAGGTAGTCCCGATATCATTGTAACTATCGGCTAGGCCTTCCTGATCATCTAATTTTAGCTGAATCTGCAATCCTTGCATAAAATAGTAAAGCGCAGAATCAGCTTGATCTTGACGCCTGAAAATGGAGCCCATATTATTGAAATAATCGCTTTGACCTAGGAGATCATGCAGAGAACGATAGATATCTCCCGCCATCTGTTGATACTGGATAGCTTTGTTATAACGCTTCTCTTTGCGCCAAGAACGTGCGATGTGGTTATAAGCATCGGCAAGTAAGAGAGAATCCATTTCGGAGAGAGCGATGGTTCGGGCTTTTTCATAAGCAGAACGCGCCTCATCATAGGCGCCAATTTCTGACTTTACGATGCCTTGCCAAAGCCAAGAATGCCCTTGGGCCAGCACATCTTCAAATTGGATTTGAATATTAAGGGCATGGATGTGGTAGCGTAAGGCCTTGGGATAGTAGCCTAATCTAAAATCAGTTTTACCTAGCAAATTGAGGGCCAAGGCGACACCTAGGCTATCCTCCTGCTCCTCGAGGGTAGCAAGTGCCTGATGGCCATAATCAAGTGATTGCTGGTAACGACCTCTGTACCAGCAAATGTCGCCCAAAAGGTAGTTGACGTAGGCTTTTTGTTTGGGGTCAGTGCTTTGCGCCAATTCCGCCTTTGCCTCTAAGGCAAAATCCCAAGCTTTTTGCGGATCATTGCGAACAAAGGCACTAGCTAGTTGCTGTAGGTGCGATAGGCGCTTGGCGGGCGCTAAGTCTCCTTTCAAGTCTGCAATTAGCTGTGCGGTATCCAAACTTTGAGCCATAAGCAAAAACGGACACAGCGATAGGAGGAGCGAGATACAGGATTTCCACAGCATACTTCAATTGAACTTCGAAATTATTTGGGACAATCCATAGGAAATCTCCAGAGAATACGCTCATTTTCTCATCTACATGATGTAATTTTATGCTCGAGATTTACTTTTATGCTAGAATTGTTCAAAACTCAACTCGGAAGGCTGCGCGTTTTAGCGTTCGCCGAAGGCGTATCTTTTCTCCTCATCCTTTTTGTTTCCATGCCCCTCAAATACGCCTTCGACATGCCTGGCCCCAATAAGGTGATTGGTATGGCTCACGGAGTCTTATTTGTGCTCTATATTTTACTGGTACTGCAAGTGAAAATCGAAAGAGATTGGCCGATCAAAACCTTGCTCCTTGCTTGGCTAGCTTCGATTATCCCTTTTGGGACTTTTTGGGCAGACAAAAAGCTTTTTAGGGAAGCAGAAGCCTGAAAAGCCTACTTTCGCTTACCCATAAAGCTACCATCTGGCGTAGAAATCAGCACTTCTTCGGCTATCTCATCGACCATTTTGAAAGAGATGCGTGAATCTCGGCTGATGACATAAAAGACATCTTCTCCCAGGGGAATAATTTCTTCTTTAGGCAAAATATCAGCTTCGGCATAAAGCTTTCCTCCTTCGGTGCTAACACTTAAGGTCGGGCCTACTTCTATCTTATATTCACCGGCATAGGCTTTAAGTTGCTTTTTGCTCAACACTACTTGGGGGAGCAAATCTGAGACATCCTCCCCTAACTTTTGCAGCAAGGCTATAGACTGAAAGTTGTCCTCAGCCAAGGAGCGGGACTTTTTAAGCGCTTCAATCGCTTTGGTATTTTGATCGAGATTAGCCAAAACTTCACCGTAGCGAAACCAAGTGTTGCTCGATTCAGGAAATAGTTCAGTCGCTTTTTCAAAAATGGGTAAGGCAAGTTGGGCTTGACCTTCGACAATCATTTGCTGTCCCATCCCTAGGAGCTGTGGTTCTAGCCAGTTTGCCTTCATACCATATAATTTAGCAATCCTGCTTTCATATTCCTCTAAAGCCTTAACTCCTTGGGTCAACACTTTCTCACTCATTTCGTGAGTCTGCCACTCTTTGAAGATAAATTGTAGGCCTTCATAGGTACTCAGAAAGGGCACCGAGCCATGCGTCTCTTCTGGCATAAGCTTAAACTCCCAGTGAAAGTCTCGCATATTGGCTTCTTCAAAAAGAGCCGCAAGCTTCCAAGCACCTCCTAACATATCGCCGCCCTCATTGCCCATGGTCATATAAAGGTGGCCCACAAGCTCATCTTGGGATTCGAAAAAGCTTTTGCTCTGACTTGTCGCTAATTCTTGTCCATCCCACCATAGGCTTGGGCTAATAGCGAGATAGGAATCAAAAATACCCGGATGATGGATCAGAGTATGGATCGCAAAAAGGCCGCCAAAAGAATGCCCAACCAATAGTTTATAATCATTGGTGCGGTACTCTGCCTCCACAGTTGGCATCAACTCCTTTTCTATAAAGGCGATCATGTTATCAGCCCCTCCAGAAGTAGGGAATTGGCCCTTCATGCTTTCAGCCTCAGGGGTCAAATCTCGAGTCCTATCATCGGTATTGGGGATTCCGACAATGATCATTTCAGGGATCCGTTTGCTGCGCGCAAGAAAAGCCACACTTGCACTAGTGTGTTGGAAATTACCCAGACCATCTAAAAGATACATAACAGGATACGCTTTTTCGCTTTCCTGATAGCTATCTGGTAGGTAGATAAGATAGGGCCTTTCCTGCTGGAGGATTTCGGATTGGAGCTTAAATTTATTCCCAATGATTAAGTATTCTCCGCTCTCTTGGGCGGGTAGTAGGCAGTAGGAAAACGAAAAAACTAGCAGAAACAAAGGTAGTTTGATGTGCATAACTAGGTTGATTTTGGCAAAAGGTAAGGAAAAGATTCGTAAGAGGAGAAGGCGCAATTGCCTTTCAGGGAGTTTAGGGTTTGCTCCCTATAGCGATGCAGGAGTGCAGAACGATTGATTGGTTAGAAAGGAAAATGCTACTGCTTTGCGATAAGCCATCGCTTTGCTGGAGCCCAGCGTTCTGCGAAGCAGGCCATCTTCAAAGATCCTTCTGATAGGCTTAGGAAGACAAAAAAAAGTACTAAGCCTGTTGTTCATGATGAGCTTTGCCGACCTGTAGAGATGAACGTTCTGCGCAGCAGGCCTGTAACTGACTCTCACAATTGAATTAGGGAATCAAGAAGAAAATCTACTCATTGAGAAATGAGCGTTCTGCGTAGCAATACCTAAAAAGAAAAAGTCCAGCTATCTAAACATGGACTTGATACTACCCCAAGTTCGTTGAATAGAGGTGGGATTGTGGGATACGGAAACGTGAAAGCTCTGGGTCTTATTACCGACGACCACTTGCAGTTCGTAATGAATGGTGCGTGAATTTGTTTTGAAGATGCCGTCGTCGAGAAATTGGTATTTGAGATTGCCATTGGCAGCGACGGTGCCGACGAAGGTATAGTCAGGCTCATCATTCATCTTCCGAAAAAGGCGGTATTCGGAAACATTGTTTTCTGATTGAATTTCCCACTCTAGTAGGATATCAGAACCATCAGTGTTGATGTTGAAATAATTCATCAAAACGTTTTGCCCGAATCCAAGGGAATAAATTCCACAAAAGAACAGATATACTAGAAAAGTCTTCTTCATGTTTAGCTCAGATGCAACAAAAATAAGGCTTTGTTCAAGAAGATCAAATGCCTTTTGTGACCGTTCACGAAAACTTAACGTGCGAAGTTGGGTCGATTACATGTTTTTTTGCCTATAAAATACAGGAAGGGAGAGAATGTTTTTTTGGAAAGGGCGTCTAAGAATCATAAGCTAGCTTTAACAAAATTGAAATATTGATGCGCTATTTGACGACAATTATACTGCTGCTTGGTCTATTTTTCCCCCAAAGCAGGCTATTTGGACAGGATTTGCCGGATGAGATGTGGTTTTCACCCGACGGGGAACGCTTGGTTTTGGGTGGCAGAGCTACGAGCGGTTTTTACGATGAGGCGGACATCCCCCTCATCGAATTAACCTTTACCCAAAATGATTATTGGACGCTCCTAAGCAATAATTATGACACTGGGACCGATCTCATGGCCAGTGTGAGCATTGATGGAGAAGTCTATGATAGTGTGGGGGTGCGTTTTAAGGGGGCGACCTCCTATTTTCTCAATTTTGGCCAAAAGAAATCCTTCAACATTTCCCTAGACTATATGATTGACAATCAAAACCATAGGGGTTATGAAACCCTTAATTTGAACAGTCATTTTGAAGATCCATCCTATTTACGGGAAGTTTTTTTCAATTCTATCGGCCGTAATTACACCCCAGGTCTGAAGGGAAATTTTGCGTTGCTAAGCATCAATGGTCAAGACTGGGGCGTGTATGCCAACATCCAACAACTCAACGGAGAATACCTCAAAGAGTGGTTTTTGAGTAATGATGGGACTCGCTGGCGAGCCCTAAGGCCTAACTTTGGTTTTGGAGGAGGCCCCGGAGGACCAGGCAATATCTTCGGCACAGGGGTTTCTACCTTAAATTATAATGGCCCCGACTCAACTGATTATAACAACGACTATACGCTTAAGCGGACCGAAAAAGCCGACCCATGGTCAGATTTAATTAGGGCAACTGATAAGCTCAACAATCTTCCCCTAAACCAATTGGCAGATTCGCTGCCCAAATATCTAGATGTTGACAAAGCTTTATGGTTTATCGCCCACGAAATGGTCTTTACCGATGAGGATAGCTATGTACAAAAGGGAGGCATGGATTATTACGTTTATTGGGAAGCGGAAACAGGTAGGATCGTGCCATTGGAATATGACGGTAACAGTTGCATGAAAATATCCACTGTTAGCTTTAGCCCCTTCTTTAATGAGAACGATCCTCGTTTTCCGCTTATGAATCGTCTCTTTGCGGTCCCGCAGTTGCGGCAACGTTATCTCGCTCATCTCCGCACTATATTAGAAGAATATTACGTAGTCAATGCAACGCAAGCAAAAGTAGATGCATACGCAAACTTGCTCGATAGTCTGGTACAAGCCGATCCCTATCCCATTTATTCATATGGCGAATTCACAACAGAAGTAAACCGCATCAAGAATTTTTTGAATGATCGCCATAGTTTTCTCAGTAACTACAGTGAATTAAATGTCAGCGGCCTTGATATCTTGGATGTCAATTATGCCACTAATGGGCAAAGCAAAGTCCCCCCTAATGCCGGAGAAGGCGTACAGGTAAGCGCTCGCTTTAATGGCAATGCTGGCCTTTACAAGGCCTTCCTTTATTATGGTAGCGGTTGGGTGGGAGCGTTCCAAAAGGTGGAAATGCTCGACGACGGCAACCATAATGATGGGGTAGCCGGTGATGGAATCTAT
>JBCCQN010000180.1:0-16933 GCA_039024315.1 Bacteroidota bacterium | reverse complement strand
TGGTACTTTTAATCTCAATAGTGATGACAATGGTGATGTCTTAACCATGGCATTTGCTACTACGGGGGAGCTCTTGGTCGGCGGAAAATTTAGCAAAATCAATGGCAATACTCAGGTCCAAAGTACCGCCCTTTGGACTCCCGGAAATGGTTGGCAAGCGCTTGGAAATGGAATAAGTAGAATTCTAGATATAAGCACTCCGCCACCGCCGACTCCTGGGATAGTGCGGGAATTTACCGTGGACCAGACAACAGGAACTATTTATGCCGTAGGCAACTTTGGCAATTTTTATGCTCCCGGAAGTGGTTTGGCTTCGCTTAGTAGTACCAGTGGAGCCATATGGACTTATTCTACTGGTCTTGGTAACCCTGCTTCAGGAGGACGATGGCAAACTTATACCGCTCATATTGATGCCCAGGATCAATACCTCTATGTAGGCGGAAACTTCAATGCCGATGATGCCGATCCCTTTGCCCCAGTACCAGGAGAGTATGTAGCTCGGATGGATCTTAGTAGCCAACAATGGGAAGACTTAAATGGTGGTATCACTAAGGCTCAGCCAGGGCAGGAGGTGCTTTGTATTCAAGAGTTTCAAGACAGGATTTATATTGGAGGAAATTTCCTTGAAGTAAGTACCCTTAAATGTCGCTATTTAGCTAGCTGGCGTGATCCGAATGCTGGTTTTTTGATTTGGGATATTTTGGGAAATGGCCTGACAGAGGCCTGTGATGAAATTTATTCGACCTTTGATGCAGGAACTTGGATTGGAGGCCAGTTCAGCTGTTTAAGCGGTCGCGAAACACCTGCCAATGCTTGGCCATCATCCGGAGGGCAGTGGTTTGGGATTGATCGATTTACCGCAGCCAACTATTCAGCCTCTGTACAAGATATTTATCGTGATAGTCTCGGTTTTCTAATCGTAGGTGCTTACGATTCTGTTAATACATTGACGGGAGGCATGCAATTAGCTAGTGGAGTTGTCTCCAGTAATTTCCTCGGAATCAAAACCCCATTAGCCACTAGCTTAGGAGGCCCCGGTAATTTTCGGACAATCTATGCTGTAGAAAGATGGCAAGGCGAGGTGGTTATAGGGGGTAATTTCACCTCTGTGGATGGTACGACAGCCAATGGCCTTGCCATTTTAAATGCCAACGGAACTTGGTCCGAGCTGGCAAGCATTGGAGGTGGAGTAGTAAGAGATATTTTCAATGACGGAGATAGTCTGCTTTATGTGGGAGGTACTTTCACCAGCGTCAATGGAGCCACTATGGAAGGCATCGCCGTTTACGATGGCAGCTCTTGGTCTGTACTAGGGCAAAGCCTTGGCTTCTATCATGATGTGTATGCAATCGCAAAAGATCCCATTAGCGCTGAGATCGCAGTGGGCGGTGGCTTCTTTGATGTTACCCAAAGCAACGGCAGTACGCTCAGTTCGGCTGGATTGGCTTTCTGGGACGGTACCCAATGGAGCAGTAGGGGAGGGGTGCAAGCTGCCATTACTTTTCCTGCTCAATATGCCCAGATCGTGCGAGCCATTGATTTTGATGACAATGGTGTCTTATATATAGGAGGCGAATTTTCAGGGGTAGGAGGCACAGCCGCCAATCGAGTGGCTAGATATACCCCTGGGATAGGTTGGGAAGCATTAGGCGAAGGAATTAGCGCTTCTGATTGTAATGGCTATCCGGTCGTCAATACCCTTGATTTCCATTTTGACAAACTCAGTATTGGGGGTAAGTTCTCGCGCGCTGGCAATACTCAATCTCATGGTTATGCCGTCTACGATTTGAGTGTTCAGTCCTTGAGTCTCTTGCCAGATACTTTTGATGTCATCTGCGATTCGACGGTCATTACTGGTAATCCCGGTTTTACCAATTGGCAGTGGTCAACCGGACATACGGGCGAACAGGGGATTGTTACCGATGATTATTTTGATTCATTGGCCAATGATAACAGAAGGGTTTGGGTATATGCTACAGCTGAAAAAAATGGCTGTGTTTATAATGATTCAATTGAGGTAGCATATGTTAGCAGTAGTTTAGATCCAGTATTGGATTATGGTAGTTTTGAGATTGGCGATTCTACCTACATATATTTTAAACCAGCCTTTGATACGGCCTATGTATATTATGACTTTTGGCTAATTGACCTCAATTTTACTGGAGACAGCCCCTCTGATACCTTCGCCATTCAAATGCCTTGTCCGGGAAATTATGAGGTTTCTATTCGGGTACAGTCAATAATTTGTAATTATGTTGTTCATCAGAAATTCAACTATCCAGTCAGTTATCAGCGTCCGGTCAATATGGGGCTCAGTACCTTCCCTACTGGCTGTTTAGAAACAGAAATAAATGTCAATCCAGGCTACATTAATCATCTTTGGTCCACCGGAGATACTCAAACATGGACAACGGTTGACTCTGCTGCAATGGCGGGAAAAGACAGTGCTTGGTTTTATTTAACTGCTGATACTAGCTGGATTGCCAATCTTGATACTCTTACTTGTACTTTTACCGATTCAATCCAATTGCTTCGATTTGACAATTTCGTTTCTCCCCCGCTACAAGCTTTTAGCTACATTCAAAGGGATAACTTTAGAGTAGATTTCTATAAACAATTTCCTGGCAAAGTGTACGATGTATACTGGTTTCCTGGCGATGGAACATTCGTTGATATATCCCCTGATTCCGATACCATTGGCTCCCTTTTTTATTTTCACTTTTACCCAGGCCCGGGGACCTATACGGTAAAGGCAACAGCTTATAACGCTGATTGCATTTATCCCGGCAATATAGAATTCGACGTCATTGTAGGTGCCACTTCTATCGAAAATGATCTTTTGGCCAGCACTCGTATCATCCCCAATCCATCCCGAGGCAACTTTTCGATCGCCTTACCCCAAACGATACAAGGTCCGTTGGAGATTCAGTTAATGGATATCAAAGGGCGGCCTATTTGGGAAGCAAAAGAGGCACACTACATTGGTGGTCCTTATCCGATAAACCTGCCGGAGCTTCCCCATGGGATTTATCCTATTCAGCTTCGCTTTGCGGGAGGCAATTGGGTAGGTCGGGTCGCTATTTTTGATTGATCCGTTTTAGGTTTACTGCTTCGCAGAACGCTCATCTATCTAAGATGAGCGTTCTGCGAAGCAGTACAAACCCATAAAGTCCTAGCCTCAATATAGGCGCTCATTACTTTAATTCTCCTTTGGCAAAAGCATAAGACTGCTTTAGGATCGCCTTTGCCGCCTCAAATTCAGTTTCATTTCTTGGGGCATACAGCATGATGATATTGGGCGGCAAGAAGCCTCTAGCAATTAGGGGATGCCATTCGCCCCAACCCTTGTCGATGACAATTTGGGCGTCCTCTTTTGGTAGTCCTAGGTGCATACTATAGTCAGGGTGTGGATGAAAATGGGCAAACTCCGTCCCGATCATAAAAGCATTACAGCTTTCGCAAGTATGTCCATCTTCCATACACATGGCGATAGCACCCGGTACCGAAACCCCACTGGGCTTGCGTTCAATATGAGCTAGGGTGAAGGCCCAATCTTCCAAGCGCCTAATATGGGATCTGTTTTCTGGCTGCTGATTGAGTTGGGTATGTGGATTGGTATGGGTAGTGAGAGGTCGCTCTCCTTCTCTATCGGGTAGCTCCTCAAGCTTGATCTGCTGGTTCATATTTATGATACTTGAATAGGGGTAAAGGCTAAACGCAATGGCAAAAGAAGCAATCAATAATCCTGTGAATATTAGCACAAATTTGTTGGGGCGCATATGATAGGGGATTGATCCTTCTGACATTCAGTTACAAGTTTATGTATCTTTGCTATACATTGTGCACTAATTGCAGAAAGTAGAGTTACTATAAAAAAGTATAGCATGGAGAAATCGGAGGAATACATCGAAATTCAATCCGTCATGGATGCCCTAGATATAATTGGCGGTAAGTGGAAATTCCCCATTCTCTTCAGCTTATGTAGCAGTACCAAACGCTTTAGTGAGCTGCAAAGCGACCTCAAGGGGATCTCCCCACGAGCCCTCTCTAATGCCCTCAAGGATTTGGAAGTGAATGACTTGGTAACAAGGAAGGTCTTTCCCGAAGTGCCAATTAGGGTGGAGTACAGCCTTACAGAATATGGAGCCGAACTAAGACCCGTGATGTTGGCGATCCAAAAGTGGGGCAAAAATCACCGCAAGAAGATATTTGGGCGCTAATAGAAGCTTAGCTGGATCGCTCTAGAGATGGCTTGTCTTTTGGTTTTTTACCGCTTCACGGAACGATCAGTCTGTAGGCGCGGTATGTATGCCGCACTAAACTAAACATGTATGCTGCCCTACCCAAGCTAGGCGTTCTGCGCAGCAGTCAAACAAAAACGCTCGCTCAAATGACCCAGCCACCCAGCCATATTTTTAGGTAAAGACTGAAGTTATTCGAGCTCTTTGAGGTATTCTCTCAGACGGACAAAATGAATCTCCATCTTTTCTTTAGCCATTTGAGGGTCACCTGCCTCAATAGCCTTGTAAATATCTTCGTGCTTTTTGATTTCGGATAAGGCTTCATCGCCTTCGCATACCTTGCCCTGATCATAGGTATTGATAATCTCAGGCGCAATGAGGTGGATGAGGGTATTTAGAGCACCATTGTGGCTAGCTTTTGCGATCTCAAGATGAAACATGATATCCTCTTCTAGATAGCCATTTCCCGCTAGTAATTTTGCGGAAAAGGCATGTAAAGCGGCTTTAATTTTTTCTAGGTCTGAAGAAGATCTCCTTTGGGCCGCATATTGTACGATTGCCAACTCTAAGGCAATCCTTGTTTCGATCAAAGACTTAAAGTCTGGTTCTTTTAGCTCTTGGAGGTTATCCAATATGCCATTCATCGCGAGCCTACCTAGATTGGCGATGAAGGTCCCACTTTGCGGCCTTGATTCTAAAAGTCCATAAAATTCTAATTTTTGGATTGCTTTGCTCAGATTCCGACGGCTCACCCCAAATTTATCTGCCATGGCTCTCTCTGGCGGCAATCTATCCCCGGGCTCTAAATTCTTATAATTGATTAGTTCCTTGATCTTGGCAATGATTTCATTCTGAATAGCTTGGTTTTCTTTTTGTACGAGGATTTCCAGTTTCATAAGTCAAAAAATGCTTTTAATAAGAATCATGTTTGGTCTTATGCTTCCCCCCCTTGCATAGAAAGAAATGTGAATCCAGCATGATCTGAATGATCCATATGATAAAGGGAAATTACAAAAAACATGCATATATCCCCTACATTTAGCCAAAGTGATAATATGCTAGCCTGATCTGAAAGTCATTTAAGTATAGGTAAAAGTGGGTGCAGCTGGTGCCTATAGTATAACCGATGGCAAATATGCCGGGTCCGATTCCTAGGAGGAATTGGTATAGTCTCTTTAGCATGCTTGGGTAATTGGATATCAGCCAGAAAGGACCAGCTGCTTTGTGTGTAGCTATTGAAGCAGCCGATGAATTAGTTCTGTCGAGGAGACTTGGTTGGGAGGCCAAAGGCCTCCCCCAAGGGTCAAAAAATGACTATAAAGCTAATTCATATACTTTCAATAGTTGGCTGAGTCTTTTTTGGGGCTACCGCTGCGCGGAACGCTTATTCGGAAAAGACCAGCCTCAAAACGCATTAAGTACCTAGAAAATAGTATTTAGTATTAAGACCTAGGAAAATAGGTCTATACGGTTCCCTAAGACCGCTTTTCTCTGTACGGATTTACTTACTACTCAGTACTTAAAATGCTACGCCAGCAGTCGGTGAGATTAATACCCTTCATTTTGGGTAATCACGCCAAAGCTGGCAAGCACTTCTGATACCGGAATTGGGAATAAGTGATAATTGCTATCTACCGTTTCGCCCATTTCTTCATTAACCGTACCCGTGCGGACCAGGTCAAACCAGCGTTGTCCTTCGAAAGCAAGCTCTAATCTTCTTTCGTCCTGGATCGCCTGTCTTACCAAGGCTTGCGTACTCAATACAGTGTGATCTAGTGGATCTAATCCAGCTCTGGTGCGGATTGGATCTAGTAGATCAAGTACCGCCTCTGCCGAAGAGCCATTCTCATTTAGCGTCTCTGCATATAGAAGGATGACATCAGCGAGTCTCAATTCAATCCAGTCGTGATCCGGACCTCCCGTTTGAGGAAATTTAGGCGAAGACATGGTAGCCGTGTCAATGGTTACAGCCGCTCTTAAATCGCCGGGATTAGCATCGAAGGCATCGACCAAGTCCTGCTCTAGTGGATTCAGAGACTTCGTATCTAGTCCTCCTGACCATGACCAAAACTCCGAGAAGCCGTATTCATCTACTACAGAGCTTGAGATTTGCGTAGCAAAAAGGATTTCAGAGTTTAAGTCATTAGCCTCGCCAAAGATATCGGCAAAATTTTCTTGCAAACTAATGCCTGCCCCTTCTGCGCCGTTTACCACTGCTGCTAGCGGAGATTCTGCACTGCCAAAGTCTCCCAATTGCACGTATATTTTGCCTAACATCCCTTGAGCCGCTAAGCTGGTGGCTCTGCCATTTACACTTTCCACGCCTAAGGCCTGAATAGCATCCTCTAAGTCAGGGATGATTACATTGTTGTAAACGTTCGCCGCAGGCTGCCTGGCCAAAATTGACTGATCCGTGACACTCGGAGTGGCATTAAGGTTTACTGGTACATCTCCAAACACTCTTACTAGCTTGAAGTAAGAAAGTGCTCTCAAAAATTTGGCTTCACCAACTTCTGTAGGATCCTCAGAGTTTTCAATCACATTGTTGGCACTTAAGATGGACTTGTAGAGGCCTGAATAAAAGGGACTGAAAAATTGGTCTTCCATGTCTATTAAGTTGGGACCAAACTCATCAAATTCAGTGTAGGGAGCCTCAAACATAAAGGCATTGTCTGATCTAAAGTCTCCCATTACCGCCATTGGCGTTACTGAGGCATGTTGATAGAAATAGGCAGCATTTAATACTCCTTCATAGTCGGTCAGGGAGTTTGAGCTCGCAATATTGGGTGGAAATTGTTCCAAGGGCTCACAGGCTGTTACGAACATAAACAGCATGGTGGCCAATACTATATATAGTGATTTCATTGTTTTGTTAGTTGAAATTGACATTTACCCCAAGCGTAAAGCTTCTTACTACTGGACTGGCACCTACTTGTACTCCATAAGTGGTTGGACCTAAGTAGCCGCTATTGGTGATTTCTACCCCTTCAGGGTTGAAAGAAGTGTAGTCGCTACCCATGATGTACAATAGGTTTGTAGAAGCAAGGTAGATTCTCGCTGATCTTAAGCCTAGCTTATTGACAAGATTATAGCCGATGGTTAGGTTTCTCAGGGCCATATAGGAGGCGTCTTGTATCATGGCGTCTGTTTGGTTACGGTTACGCTCATAATGCAAGCCATTATGGTCTGCAATACCGTTTCCTTCTGTATCAAAGCTAGAGCGCAATCTGCCACCCCATTGGGAGTTGTAATAGAGAGGATCAATATTGTATATCTCGCCTCCTTGAGCTCCTTGGAGCTGGAAGGATAGATCAAAATCTCCGTATCTCATCTGGCTATTTAAGCCCCAATAGAAGTCAGGTGTGTTTTGACCAATTTTGACCAAGTCTCCCCCTTCCTCAACGGTACGAGTTCTATCAATTAGGCCGTCACCGTTTTGGTCCACTACATAGCTTTCTCCACTATTGATGCCATTGTTTCTGGTTGGGTCAGCCACGTAAACCATCTCCACTGGTCCAGTGGTCTCAAGACCCCACATTTCGCCAATTTCACCACCTACATAGTTTCTAAAGACAGGTCCTCTACCACTTTGACCATAGATGGTACGTGGGAGTTCCTCTAGATTTCCTAGATCTGTGATTTCGGAGTTAACGGTAGAAAGGTTACCACTCATGGTCCAGCTAAAGTCTCCATTATTGATGATAGCCGCTCCTAGCTCAAATTCAAGCCCTGAACTTTTTACATCACCAGAGTTAAGGGCGATAGAAGTCGTTCCTAATACTTCCGAAACACTTTGGTTGATTAGAATGTCTTCAACATTTGAAGTATAGTAGTCTACACCAATGGTGAAGCGATTGCCTAAGAATCCTAGGTTAAGGCCGATATTAGTTTCGGTATTGGTTTGCCAAGTCAAGTCTGGATTGGCAATATCAGAGGGGATGAGAAATGCATTGCCCAGTACCGCCGCTTGGGGATTGAGCAGACTCAAAGCATTGTAAGCTCCTAAGAAAGCGGTAGTTCCCAAAGAACCATAGCTGGCTCTGAGCTTGACGTCCGTCAAAAACCGTGAATTATACCAGTTTTCATTGTGCATATTCCACCCTACAGAAAAGGCTGGGAAAGTCTCAAAACGATTGTTGGCCCCAAAACGAGAATCACCATCTCTTCTCACAGATACCGAAGCCAAATAACGATTATCAAAAGCATAGTTTACCCGTCCAAAAATACTTTGACGAGCGATGGTTTCGTCTCTTTCGGAAATGCTAATATCTGCAGGATCTAGGAGGCCGTAGTTAAGCGGCTGCCCAAAAGGAAGATTGGTACCCCGCAGGGTGAGACCTGTAATGTAAAAGTTCTGGAATTCAATCCCTGCCACGGCAGAAACATCATGCTTACCTAACGTTTTGGCATAATTCAAGGTAGTCTCGCTGAGTACCGAAGAGCGTTTTACGTTTACGCGATCTAAGTCAGTCTGTGTGGTGCGTGCTCTAGAATCGGCTTCCAAAGTTTGCGAATAAAAATCGCGGGTATCACTCATATCGCCCCCCAACACGGTGCGTAAATTCAAACCGTCGATGATGTTGAATTGGAGATATGAACTCACATTACCAAAAAGCGTTTTCTGCCATCTATCTGCATTGTCTAGTTTAGTAGCTGGACCCGCATCTCCCGATCCGCCAATCCCATTACCACTTCTACCATAATGCCAGTCTTCAGCCGTCATTCCCGGTTCTAGGGTATAGATACTGCTATTCCAAGGGGCATCGTCTCCCCCTCTAAAGCCAGAGTCAAAAGAGGCTAGCCCTAATGCTTGAGCCTGCTGATCTAGTTGTTGCACAAAAGCAATTGAGGCTTCTGTATGATAAATAGGGTGGACACTATAAGCTCTCAAAAGATCGCGCATGTCATGAGCAACGATATCTCTATCTCCCATGAAACCATTGACGTTGATCCCTGCTTTAATACGCTCGCCTAGCTTGGCGTCTATATTGACCCGCGCATTATATCTTTCAAACCCTTGTGTGATCACCACCCCTTGAGTGTTGAGATACCCTAAAGACGCATAATAACTGACATCTTCTGTACCACCGCTAATGCTCAAATCATGATTGGTGCTATAGCCCGTGCGGAAGAGCCAATCTTCAACGGCCACTACATCAGGAGAGTTTTTAAAAGCGTTTAGCCTGTAGTTTAGAAGCTCCGGATCCATTTCTGAAACATCAAATGTTCCATCTGCGATGCCGTTTTCAATGGTAGTAGCCCACTCCGAAGCAGTAGGGTTGATGTTGTCGCGTACATACTTACTAGAGCTACTTACATATGCATTATAACTTAGGCTTGCTTTGCCCGGTGTACCTTTCTTGGTCGTAACGAGTATTACCCCATTCGCCCCTCGAGAACCATAAATCGCTGCAGAAGCAGCATCTTTCAATACCTCAATACTTTGAATGTCATTGGGATTGATCGTCGCCAAACTTCCGGAAATAGGAAACCCATCTACCACGATCAGAGGATTAGAGGCACCTGAAATCGAAGAAGCCGCTCTAATCTGAATTTTGGGGTCCGCTCCTGGTTCTCCGTCTTGGTTCTGAATCAATACCCCTGCAAGCTTACCCGCCAAGGCATCATCGACACGATTGGCTTGAATGGCCGCTACATCTCCCCCATTTACTTGAGCTATCGCGCCAGTGTTGTGGGATTTTTTACGAGTACCATATCCTACCACGACGACTTCGTCTAGAGAGGTGATATCTTCTACTAAAACGACATTCAAATTAGTCTGGCCGGAGTAGGTAATGGTTTGCATCTCATAACCTAAATAGGAGAATCGGAGTTCCTCTCCTTCATTCACCTCAATTTGGAAATTACCGTCTGCATCGGTTAATGTACCCCTGGTGGTTTGGGCCACTATGACCTGTACCCCAACGAGTTTGCTGTTTTCAGCATTGCTTACAGTCCCTCTCAGTATCGTAGCGCTTTGCGCAAATCCGGAAACTGTCAGCAACAGCATTGAAAACAATGTCAATGTTAGTCTCATTGAATTATGATTTAGTTAGTATAAAGTTTATGGGTCAATTATTGCTCTGGTAGCGAGACATTTGCGCATAGAAATCCCTTCTCTCTTCGGCTAAGGAGAGAAAGAATGTGGGCAAATCACTTTGTCTGGAAAATGCTAGAATGCATCAATATTGCTGCCGGCTAAGTAGGCGCAATATGGCAGATTAGGTAAGACTGAATCTATACCCATCTGGGGGAGAATCGAATTTCATAATAGTAAGCTTTTGTAGTAGTCAAATAAGTATGAAACTGGTTCACTAATTTGGTGTATCAGATTGGTTCACCAATTTTGCTTCCACAACATAGCTAATTTTTTCTATTAAAAAAATTAGATCTTATTCTTTTTGACTCTGCTTCGCAGAACGGAGGATCGCAAAATGTAAAATGACTAACCTATTTCAGGGACAGAGATTTTGAAAATTTACTATGCAACGTTCCCCCGTTCTGCGCAGCAGTGATCTAAACTTTTTATGCAAGTAAGAAGGCTCAAGCTTCCCTAGTAGGATCATATTTTCCTTGGGGGAATATCTCTTTCTCTAGACCCGCTCAGCTCCTCAAGACGGCTGTAGCAGTTTTGGTTTAAAGCCAAAATATATAAAAAGGTGGATTGTGTAAGGGGTTGATAATCAGTGATTAGTGTTATGTTTAATTGTATTTAGACTTAATCTAAATACATATTAGCCTTTTTGTATATAGAAGCACAACTATTTGTGTTTTCCTACTGTTAGCAGGTTGAATCAATTCCTTAAATAAGAAGAAACCATGTCCATTAGATTATCATCCAACTGCAGTAATTGCAATAACCTAGGCGCAGAAAATGTCTGTAGCGTACATGAAGTACAAGTCAGTGGTAACTACACTTGTAATCAGTTCAGTTTAAGAGGTGAATTAGACAATGATCGTCAGTGTACCACTTGCGTTCGTTTTGACACCACCTCTTGCGCTCATCCAGCCAAAGCCTCTGAAGGCATGCTCTGTACGAGCTGGGCTCCCGCAAAGGTTGCCTAAATCTTTAACTCTACTTAGGCGAAAAGCTTTTTGTGAAAAGCAAAAGCACCCACTGGTTCAAGCTGGCGGGTGCTTTTTCTGTTACAGACAATTTTCAACGGCCAAGACGCACAAGATGCAGCCATAAAACTCCTATAAGCAAAGATCGCTTAATACCCAATGGATGTACCAGCTGTACCAGAGTATCCCGACAAGTCATTTGACAATAATCGCAGGGAGTAAATTTTTGTGGACTCTTTATTACTTATTGGGCGAGGGTGGTTTTGAGGCAGACCGCTGCGCGGAACGCTTATTCTAATTGTTGAATTGTTGAATTGTTGAATTGGTGATTAAAGACTCAACAAATCAACAAATCAAGCCTTCAACAATTCAACCAAGCGTTCTGCGAAGCAGAAAATCCAAATAAGACCAAATACAGTAAAAAAGTTGGAGGTCGATAGAAGAACAAACCGCTTAGCTATTTTTTCTTAGGCTGTCTCCAAGCTCTAGTTTTTTAAGAAATCTGAAATTTTTCTTTTGTCGTATTGAAGATCTTGGCCTCCAACAAATAAATGGCGGCTAAAAAGGTCCTTCGCATTTAAGTAGGCAGAAGATTTTCGCAACACTCTAAACGGGCAGGGGTTAAAACTGTCCTTACTATTTGCAGTTGCTTGCCAAAATCCTATCGAAAAGGTGTCCCTTATTGCATGCCCACTCTCTGAAGTGGGTATCCCTATTTGTTTTCTGCTTCACAGAACGTTTTTTCCTACCTCTGTGTCTCCGTGCCTCTGTGTTCTTTTTCCTCATTGCCCCGCTTCGCGGAACGCTTGTATCGCCAAAGATTCCTCAGTCCCGTACAGCTGTCGGGAGTCGGAATGACAATTTGAAAACGTTTGGTTCTTGCGAGCTTGCCGAGAAATCTCTGAGGCCAGACGTTCTGCGAAGCAGCTAAGGATAAAAAAAACTAACTTGACGCGAATGCGATCATGATCGGGATACTTTCTACTTTGGCGTTAAATTGATTGTCCATGGAGCTACTATCTTTTTTAACATACAAAAGACTCTTTTCAGAAGAAACGTGCCAGATCATAGACGATGCCTTTGAGCATCAAGTTCTCCCCAAGGGAAGCGTGGTCCAAAAGGCGGAGGGATACACGGAGAAGGTACTATTTATTGAGGCAGGGCTCTTGCGTACTTTTTATCAAAAAGACGGGAAGGACATAACGCATTTCTTCTTTGATGAAAATTCGCTCGTCGCTCCCATCAACAGTATTTTTTTTGATGAGTCGGAACCCTATGGTTGGGAATCTATTGAGACCTGTCAGGTACGGATCATTCAGTACCGTAAATTTATGAGTCTAAAAGAGCAATTTCCCAAGCTCACCGATCTACTTCTAGAATTTGCAGTCAAGACGCTACACCTGTATTCTCAAAAACTAGACTTATTGCAGTTTCAGACGGCTTACGAACGATACAATCTTTTCCTGAAGATGTATCCCAATTTGATAAACCGAGTTTCCTTAGGGAATACGGCCTCTTTTCTGGGAGTATCGCAGCAGACCCTCAGTGTCATTAGGGCAAAGAAGGCGTAATTGAGTTTGCCTTTTTAAGAAATCTGAAAAACAGTTTACTCGTAAACTGAGAACTTTCTCAACAAAAGCGCTTAGCCCTTACGTGGACCTATCGCTCTGTACTCAATTTTCGCCTTATGATAAAACCACCTCCTCAGGAACAGACCAAACAGCTACAAATCATCTTTGACCAAGCGCTTAAGGGCATGGGCTTTGTGCCTAATAGCTTGAGAATGATGGCCCATAAACCCAATATTCTCGGAGGCTTTGTTACGCTATTTGCCAACATTAAGGGATTCACAAAAAACCAAACTTCAAGTTTTACGGCCCTGAAAGTCTTTTTGAAAACGGTGCTTTGGACCTTGAAAGCCAAAAAATCAACTGATCAAGAAGTACCGCTCTATTTGAAGAACCTCATCGCGCACGTCAGTAGTAATGCATCCGGCTGTAGATATTGTCAGGCGCATACTGCTTGGGAGGCACATTTCAATGGCGCCACAATAGAGAAAATTGAAGCTGTCTGGGACTTTCAAAATTCAGCTCTGTTTGATGCACCGGAAAAGGCAGCCTTAGCATTTGCACTCGCAGCTGGCTCGGTACCGAATGCGGTTACAGAAGAGCATCACCAGGAATTAGAAAAACATTATAGCTCAGCTCAGATCGTAGAAATCGTATCTACCATTTCGGTATTTGGCTTTCTAAATCGCTGGAATGATTCTATGATTACTCCTTTAGAGACAGAGGCCCTTCAATTTGCCAATCAACACCTAAAACAAGCTGGCTGGGAAGCGGGCAAGCATTCGCCGATTTGAAATCAGAGGACGGGCACATCACGGAAATACCATTCACTTTTTAAGATTTCTGAAATTATTTCCTCCCTCTGTTACCAATCTTTGCTATATGCAAAGGGAAACTCCATATGATATCATCGTTTTAGGACTTGGGCCAGTCGGCCTCTTGGCCTGCAATATTTGGGGCAAAATGGGATATCGAGTATTGGGGATTGACAAAACTCAGCAAGCGTATGACTTTCCTCGAGCCATCGCTCTGGATGATGAAATTGTCAGGATTGTTCAATCAGTTGGCCTTTTACAAGCCCTCCTACAACATCTAAGGCCTTTTCGAGGCATGGAGCTTCTAGATTCTGCAGGGAAAGTACTGATCAGTGGATTTCTAGACTATCCCAGTGGTTTTGTGTCCAACCATTTTTTCTTTTATCAGCCGGAATTGGAGCATATACTCCGCCAAGGTTGTGAGAGATGGGAAACTGTTTTTACCCAGTATGATACTGAGATCCATGACTTGAGACAAAATGAGCATGGGGTGCAAGTTATCTCGGCGGGAAAAACGATCGCCAAAGGCAAATATCTAGTTGCCTGTGATGGAGCCCGCAGCTTCACCCGCCATTGGTTGGGAGTTGGGATGAAGGACTTAGGGTTCAAAAAAAAGGTGTTGAAAGTGGATGCCCTTGATCGCTCGGAAAATAATCCTTGCAGGCATACGGTACAAAAATTTTGTAGCCATGAGACCCCATGGGTGCAAATGCATGGGGTTGGAAAGCACATAAGGTGGGAATTGAACTATGATAAAGGCTTAGGGAAAAACGAAATCGAAAAGCTGGAAACGACCCAACGATTGTTAAACGAGCGAGGGATAGATACCTCCCAATTAAGCATTTTGCATAGTGTTCAGTATCGATTCAGGAGTGTCTTGGCCAAGACATGGCATAGGGGGAATATATTTATCGCCGGAGATGCCGCCCATGCTACTCCTCCTTACATTGGTCAGGGAATGGGGGCAGGATTTAGAGATATCATCAATCTTGGCTGGAAAATAGACGCGGTACTAAGGGGAAAACTACCTGAGTCTCTTTTTACTTCCTATCAAACTGAACGTTATCCTCACGCTAAGCTGGACATCCAAAAAGCTATTCTTGTTGGCAGGCTTTTTACTACTAGGCTTTGGTACCTACTCAAATTTCTATCTCATATTCCGATCCTCCATAAGCGACTACAAAAGCTAAAAGTCTCCAGAGGAAAAATCGGGAAGGGTTTTTTTGGTAGTGGAAGAGCCGCACGTAAACTATTCCCACAAATCCGATTAAAGGAAAAGCTGTATTCGGATATGCTTTTTGAAAACCAATGGGCGCTTGTTTTCATTGGTAAAGAGCCACCACAAGGATTATCTACACTCTGTGTGCAAAAGCAATTGAAGTATATCCACTTCGGAGAAAGCTTACAGGATTACCATCACTTGAAGTTGTGGGCGAGACGCCAACATGCCCAGTACTTTATCGTCCGTCCTGATCTATATGTTTTTTCCTCTGGAAATGATTTTCAAAGACTCCTTCAGGAATATCAATCTGTAAAAACTAAGCTCAGCAAAAGTGCTCAATAAACTATCATGGGAAAATCTATTGTAAAATATAAACACCAAGGGCAGGTGGTTTGGGGCTTGAAAAAAGGCCAGAATATTATCTCTCTTATCAAGCAACCCGATTCTTTATCGGACTTAATTACTCATCAAAGTCAGTTTCTTAAAGCCGAAAACCTAAGCAAAGATTTTGTTGCCTATGACCAAATAGAAATCTTTGCTCCCGTTTCAAAACCGCTGAGAGTCATCTGTCAAGGAGTAAATTACGCTTCACATAGAGCAGAGTCAGCCTTGTCTAAATCCTCTAGTGGTAATGTCATCTTTGCCAAAGACTATAGTGCCGTAAGCGGAGCCTACAGTCCGATAAATAGACCTAAAGATTGCCTTTGCCTAGATTATGAAGTCGAACTGGGCTTGATCATCAAACAAGATATCACTGAGGCGACTCAAATTACAGATGGCGATTTACACCAATACATTGCTGGATTGGTGCTGGCCAATGATATGTCACCCCGCGACTTGCAGTATAAAGAAGATTATGGCCAATGGTTCAAAGGCAAAAGCTGTAGAACGATGCTCCCCTTGGGACCTATCTTATATTTGTTGGATAAAGAAGACTTTGCCTACCTAGACAATCTAAATCTAAAGTTGTGGGTAAATGGGCAACTGAGACAGGACGCTAATACCTCTCAATTGATTTTCAGGCCCGCCGAAACCCTTAGGGAGATATCCGAATTCATGGATTTGTCGGTCGGGGATCTACTCCTTACCGGTACCCCCGGAGGGGTAGTGATCAAAGCACCCAGTAAGTTTCTGCAAGGCATTGCCACATGGCTGATGAGCAATGAGCAAAAAGTAGCTGCCTTACAACAAAAGCAAGCCGAATACCTGCAAGATGGCGATACCATAGAGGCTAGCATTAGCTCGCCTGACGGCCAAATTGATTTAGGTAGACAAACCAATACCATTGTGCCATATGAAGACCACTAAATTTCAACATCATGTCTTCTATGTTGAAGATCTCAAACGTTCAAAGGACTTTTATATGCAGCTTTTTGATCTGCAATTTTCCGCCCTTAATCATCCCGACAGCAGCGCTGCCATGAAAATGTCCCAGCAAGAGATGCACTTCTTCAGCTTTGGTTTTTACCATCACGATGTCTGCATGGTTAAGCATCATAAGCTAAAAATGGATAATCAATCTATGCTGCACTATACGATGGTCGCTCATGATCGGACGGTATTTAGCCAGATTTTAGCGCGAGCTGAGGCTATGAAGATTAGGTATCGTGAGGGTAGAATGCTCGCCTCTGCAGAAATGCCAAAGAATTGGTCTGCTTTTCATTTTCAAGACCCTGACCATCACTGGATTGAGATCATTTGTAAAAAGTAACCCCAAGAATTGTGGAAAAAATCTCCTACCGTCCCCCTAATGTGCTCCCCAGCGCCAAGCAGAGGCTAGGGCCCTTACTCCGAAAGAAGTGGGTTCGAAAACTCATTTTATTGCCAAGTACCTTGTCAGGGAAGCGTTTTTCTAATAAGACGGAAGATTATGGAGTGTTCAAGCCCTCCCTGATCTCACATCTTGATCAGCTGTCTATTTATGTCAGGGATATCGCCAAAAGTCGGCAATGGTATGAGGAACTTGCAGGCATGACCCATAGCCGTACCTGTGAACCTGAGCCCCATCCGTTCAAGCTGGGC
>JBCCQN010000179.1:0-16966 GCA_039024315.1 Bacteroidota bacterium | reverse complement strand
TTTGTTTTACGATCTGGGGTTTAATGACGGGAACACAAGCTCTACCTACACCCCTAGTTTAGGCTATCGATTACAAGTGGGGGTCGAGAAGGCGGAGATAGAAGGAATCAGAATCCCTTTTCGCTTTAGCTTTGCATATGACAACTATGCTGGCAACATCAATATTCGCAGGGGGGGACTAGGAGGATCAGCACGGATGAATATGGATCTTCGAAAATCTATCATAGGTATAGGGATCTATCCTTTTAACCCTCGCGTCAGAGATCATATAGCCCTTAGCTTTGGGCTGGAAGGCGCCATGCTCGTGAACGAGATTTACGAGGGTACATTGAGGAGCAGCACTTTGAATGGCAGCTCAACAAGGGTAAACCTCAGCAATAAGTATCAGGAAGTGAGCCCTGAGTTCCAGTTGGGATTTCGCGCTAAATGCACCTACGAAATCAAGCTCGAAAATGGTCTCATCTTTTCGCCTCAATACTCTCTCTACCTCGGCCTCAGTCGTGAAATAATGGTCTTTTCGGACAAGCCTCGCTCGATGCGGCACTTTTTCGGGATAGGCCTGAAAAAGTATATACCTTATGAGGAGAGATAAAGCAGCAAGAGATAAGCGCTCCCTGCGGAGAACGCTCATCTCTTACTTATGACTTAGTACTTATTACCTCTCGAAAGCTTTTGGGAGGGCGGAATGCTTATCTCTATTGGTTGTGAGGTGGGATTGATGGTCCTAATCTCTATTGCTTTTGAGCAAGAATGCTGATCTGCCTCTTTAGGATGGCGGAGTTTTTTGAGAAACTAGTCCAATAGTGGGTTTTTCTGTCTCATCATGCACAGCCTTCAAAGGTCTTAATCCTAAACTCTTCGGTCTCAGTACTGATTATACAGCTCACAGATTTCTTCCAAATCTGCCATGGATAAGGCCCTAGACACTATTTGCATTTTCACCTCTGGATTTTCACCAAAATAGCGCATCAAAAACGCTTGGTAGTCTGTACTCTTGGTTTTTATTCTCATCGAAGCTTCTCCATTGTCATGAGGCGTGAACATGGCTGCTTGGTCCTTTTGAGTATTGTAGGAAACTTCGTGAAATACTGTTTCGCTTTTTTTCTTAAACAGATAAATGGTTGTGTTTTTTTGCGGCACTGATTTCAGCAAGCTAATCTCTCCTTCCAAAAGGATTTGGGCAAAGAGTGATTCCCTGGCTTTAGTGGTGCTACTTTCAAAAGAGATGAAGGCCTGCTCATTGAGAATAAAACCTTTTATTTCATGAGGCAGTAGTATTTTAAGTCCTTCTGAGTCTTGAATCGTAATTTTTCGGTATTTTTCATTTTCTTCCTTGGGAGCGAGAATCCTCACTTCAACTAAGGAATTGTCTTTTTGAATGATTACATCTGTCTCTGTTTGCGGGCATAGGAAACTGAGAAAATATAGGGGTAACAAGAGGAAGACTTTCATGGCAATCTTATGCTAAAGTTGGCAACGTCAATTTAAGTACTTAAACAATAGTATTCAGTATTAAGAAAAGTGGTCTGTTTGGTTCAGCGAGACCTGTTTTTTCTGCCGTGTATCCTATTGGCTTTCTAGGAGGCATCTTTATAAGCCAAATTCATTAAGGAGTTAGGCTTCAAATAGACATAGCCATTTTGGAAATCTAGGACTGTATTAAATCGTTTTAATAGCTCATTGCCCAGAATATGCGTTTCAAATCTCGCGGGATTTGGCGTAGATAGTAGTTGAACTGGCACTTGAGTTAGACAATGATTCTCAAAGCAAAGTTTGTCTATCTCTACTACCCTATTGACAAATTCGGTTCCAGCAGCATTCCTTAGTCTTGATTCCTTAATCACAGGAAGAGTATCCGGAAAGTTTGACTTCTGCCTCAAATCTTTATCTAAAATCACCGCTCGTTGAAAACCGGAATCAAATAGATATCGGTTTGCATACTCTACTCCCCCTATTTTTATACTCCCTCGAATGCAGAATAGGGTGTTGATGTACTCTATTTTCATTTTTGCATACGATTCCAAAGCATCTGAAAAAGTAGTATGGACAATCATGATCTGCTTGTCATAGTCGAGTTCAACAATCTTGTCCTTAAATAAATTCCAGCCAAAATGGCCGTCCGCTTCTTGAGGTCCCACTGCGCTAGGATAAATCGTCAGATCCTCCCAAATCAATTTATTTAGTGCTAAGGAGTAAAGGCCTTCCAAAGGCACATAATTTTCTTCCTGATAATTTTCGTTTTTCCCATCCAGTAAGGATGTCTTATCCTTAATGGCACTATGTTTTAGGACTAGTTCCGTCCCTCCAGTATCAAAATATAAGTCTAAGGTGTCTGTTTTATCCAGTATCGCTTTAAATAGGATATTGTTTCCACTTGTAATTTCAAATGCTAAAGTATCCGAAGTATGATTACTTAGTTCCTTTTCGAAATTATCGGCACTCTCTTGAGATTTACCCTGAGGACTACAACTGTATGCCAGCTGTAGCATTAGAATGATCATGATTGTTTTGCGCATCTTTTCATTTTTATCTAAGCCATACTACCAGTGCTCACTTATACTTTTGTTTAAAAGTACCCGGCGTTTGCTGAGTGATGGCTTTGAACTTGCGATTGAAATAAGATACATTATTAAAACCACTATCATAGCAGACTTCGGCTACTGTCATATCCGTCGTCATTAGCAGTTTGCTAGCATGATTGATCCGAAACTCATTCAATATCTCCGTAAAGGTCTTTTTAGTATGGCGCTTGATAAACTTAAAGAAAGCGGCCTCAGTCAAATTGATTTGTTCTGCTACCTCTTGGACGCTCATCTCTTGACGAAAATTTTGCAAAATGTAGTCATAGACCAATTTGATCCGTTTGAGATGGGTGGCGTCTAGTTCGAGTGAATACTCTTTTGAACAAATTGGCGTAACTTCTATTGATTTTGCTAATAAGTCCAGCAAATGGAGCAGGTGCACCAATTGGATCATGCCTTGGGCGCCAATAAGCTTATGGATCACTTCGATGGCTTCCGCTCGGGTTTGGGGACCAAAAGAAAGTCCTTGCTTCGCACTACTAAATAGATTTTTGAGTATCCTCAACTCTGGTTTATCAATGAATTCTCGGCCCATAAAATCTTCTGTCATCTGGATGACGACCTGCTCACAAGGCATATCCGTCGTAAACCCATGCGGTAAGTTAGAACCAAACATCACCAGATCCCCTACGGCATAATCTGAAATCTGATTGCCCACAAAACGCTTGCCGTGGCTGCGATAGGTATAACAGATTTCTATTTCCGGATGAAAGTGCCAAGCTTGACTCAAAAGTGGTCGGCTTTTACGGCTGACGATTTTCGCAACGAAAGAGCGCTCCCTAGCTTCGGTAATTTTTTCATATTCTGGTCGCATCAGACACAATAATGCATAATAAAGCCCTAATATAAGCCCCAAAATATAGAATAGTGTCGTTTTAGTATAGTTTTCTGCCCAATCCACCTCATTTTGCTCCGTATCATTGTTATATAAAGTCCTATCCTCTTGCGCAAGGGAGATGATTTTTCCTTAATCAAATTCATACATAATGAAAAGACTACTATCTCGACTAGGGCAGGTATTTATACTATTTGTCCTCTTTCAGGCAGGTCAAAACCTGCAAGCTCAAGGCACTATTTCTGGCAAAGTAACCGATGTAGATAATGATGTTTTGGTGGGCGCTACAGTCCTGCTAGAAGGAACCGGCAAAGGTACCCTAACGGATGGTGAAGGCATGTACAGTCTGAGCGTTCCCGCAGGGGAATATACCGTAAGAGTCTCCTATCAGGGCTATGCATCACAAACCCAAACGCTAAGTGTTGCAGACGAAGGAACCGCTACTTTTGACTGTACGCTCAAATCAGACAATCTCTCTTTGGACGCCGTCGTGATCACGGGTACCTTCGGTACACGTTCCCAAAAAAATGCGCCTATTTCGATGACTTATCTGAGCGCAGATAAGCTTCAAACCTTATCTAGTAACTCACAAGCCGATATCTTACGTACTATTCCCGGTATCACGGCCGAAGGGGGTGGTGGTGAAGTCGCCAGTAATGTTTTCGTTCGTGGTATGCCTTCAGGTGGTCAGTATCAATTCACCCCGCTCCAAGTGGACGGTATGCCTGTACTGAGTACTTTTGGTCTTAACTCTTCTGCTCATGACGTTTACTTCCGCAACGATATTGGCATTCAAAGCCTTGAATTTGTGCGGGGGGGTGCTTCTACTCTATTTGGTGCAGGTTCTGTGGCAGGTATTATCAACTATACCAGCGTTACCGGAGGTCCTATCCAAAAAAACAAAGTCCAACTAGAAATGGCTCAAGGCGGCCGCGCCAAGATCGATTTCCTTAGCTCAGGACCTATTTCCGAGAATACATACTATGCCGTTTCTGGCTTCTATCGCTATGACAACGGACCATTAGAAACCGGGCTTCCGACCCAAGGCTATCAGTTGCGAGGCAACATCAAACACATGTTCAATGACAATAAGAGTAAAATCGTGATCTCGGGTCAATTGATCGATGACAAGGTACAATTTTACCTCCCTTATCCACTTGCCAATGCCGACGGTAACAAGACTCGTCCTACCGGCAATGATGGAGAACTTATCTATACCATGCTGACTGGCCAAGCCACTGATTTTTCTTTCGACACCCCTAACGGTCGTTTTGAGACCCCGATTGGCAATGGCGTCTCTACCAAAGGTGGATACGCGATGCTAGCCTTAGACCACGACTTTGGTGGCGGTTGGGCCCTTTCTTCTAAGGCCAAGGTGGCTAATTACGATCACTGGTTCAACCTCTTTCTCGATGGGGACGGTATCCACAACACTCCCGAATCTCAAGCTGATTACTTAGCCGATAGAAACCTACCTAGCGATGCGATGTTTAGCTATGTGGACAATGGTCAAATGCTCGCTTCCGGGGACCTCCTCTTCGAAAACCGTGTGCTAGACCGAGAAAGACCCATGAACGAAATGGTAGCGGAGATGAACCTTACCAAAACCATCAACGGACACAACTTGACGCTAGGAACTTTCTTGTCTAATACCACGGCAGAAGACAACAACTGGATCTGGAACTTTGTGGGCGACTTTAGTAACTCGCCGAGAGTAGTCGATATCGTCTATACTGATTCACTAGGCAATGATGTGAGCTATGCAACTGATGGCTTTATCGCCGGACGTCAGACCTCTAATAACCAGCTACAGAGTATCAAAAATGCAGTTTACATCGCCGACGAATTTAAGAGCGACCGCTTTACCCTAGACATTGGCGCCCGCTTTGAGACCGCTCGTGGTATCATCAGTAAAGAAACTGGTGTTGGTTCCAATACCTTCAACAAAGGACAAGTCCAGACCAGTGGCCTAGCCATTGCTGCAGCAGCACTCTACAAAGTCAGCTCATCTACCAATCTTTATATCAACGGCTCAAGAGGATACTTTTTCCCAGAACTCAGAGGAGTAAGGTTTTCTTCCCCAGGTGTACCGCAAAGCTACGAGCCGGAAACCATCATTCAAGGCGAGTTAGGAGCGAAGGTCAATCAGGGTAATTTTGCCGCTACTGCTGCCTTGTTTTTAGTTGCGCTTGATGATCGTCGTAGCGTTGACTTTGTCAACGATGGTCAAGGCGGAGTAGTCGAGGAAGTCAGCATCCAGAGTACTCGTACCCTAGGCGTTGAAGTGAACCTCAACTATCAGATCATTTCGGGCCTTAACCTCTACGGCAACGCTACCTTCCAAGACCATGAGTTTACGCAGTTTCAGGGCAATGAAGCCTTAGTAGGTAACAGATTGAGAAGACAGCCTAACTTTATGGGCCTAGTCGGGATCGCTTATGACAAAAACAATATCGACTTTGATCTTTCGAGCAACTTCCTAGGGGCAAAATTTGCCAATGACGCCAATACAGTAGAATTAGAAGGCTTTAACATCGTACGCTTGACAGCTGGTTATCGCATCAATCTAGGCGATGCACAAAGCCTCAGACTAGGTATCTCCGTTTTCAACCTACTTGACTCGGCGGGTGTTACCGAAGGTTCTCCACGTCAGGGCAATACCCAAGTGGGAGGGGGTGAGTATTTTGTGGGTCGCCCCATCTTACCAAGACGGATTTTCTTCCGGGCCAGCTTCGATTTTTAGCGATTGTGTTTTATTCGCCGCTTCGCGGAACGCTTAGTAGAATGATTGAAGAGTTGAATGTTTGAATTTTGGGCAGAGGCTAATCAACAATTCAAGACTTCATACAATCAGCCCCTAAAACAAGCGTTCTGCACAGCAGCGAGTCAAAACTAGTTTATCAACCTACAAGGAATGGGAAGGAGGATTGTGAATACGACTACTCCTTCCTATATTTTTATCCATCACTAAATCGGATTGATCTTGAATAATATATTTGACCAGGCACGGGCAGTCCTAGAACTCAACTGGCAAAACGGCTTCACCATCCCTACTCATAAACTCTATCCTTTTCAGTGGAATTGGGACTCCGGCTTCATCAGTTTGGGCAATGCTTACGTGCATCCAGAACGTGCGATCCAAGAATTGAATTCGCTCTTTTCCGGTCAATGGGAAAATGGTTTGGTGCCTCACATTATCTTCCATAGCGAAAACGAAAAAACCTATTTCCCTAATTTCGATTTTTGGGATTCTAAGGTAAATGCGGGAGCGCCACAAAAGCCCAAATCTTCAGGCATTACTCAGCCACCAGTGCATGGATTTATTTTAGAAAATCTATTGCGGCAAAACCCTGAGGATAAAATCTATCGGGCTTTTGCTCAGGAGCTCTTCCCTAAAATCGTACATTATCATCGCTTTCTCTATACGGTCAGAGATCCCTTTCGGGAGGGCTTAATGTATATTTTTCATCCTTGGGAATCAGGCAGGGACAATTCCCCCCTTTGGGATGAATCCTTGGCGCGTATTGAAGTAAAGCCTGGTGATTTACCCCCTTATACCAGACGAGATCTCAACATTGCCAATGCTAGCGAACGGCCTACCAATGAGCAGTATGATCGCTATGTCTATCTCCTTCAACTAGGCAAAAAGTATCGCTACGACGGTCCCGAAATCGCTGCCGAAAGTCCTTTCCTGATTCAGGATAGCATGATGAACGCCATCTTGATTAAATCTAACGAATCCTTGATTAGAATTGGTAAGGAGCTAGGCCTAGACGTAGCCGAAATCGAAGAATGGCAGCAACAAAGCATCAAAACCTATAAAGAGAAATGCTGGAATGAGGAGATCCAACTTTTTACCTCTTACGATTTACGCGCCCAAAAGCAGATTGTAGCCAAGGAGATTGGCGGCTTTATACCTTTGTATGCAGGAATTCCGACCCAAGCTCAAGCACAGGCCCTCAATCAGCACCTCACTAACCTCCACGAGAGAGCTTACTACCTTTGTCCCAGCTATGATGTCGATAGCCCAGCTTTTGACTCTTGTCGCTACTGGCGTGGACCGATTTGGCCACATATGAATTGGATGATCCACTATGGCCTTAAAAACTACGGCTTTGAGCAAACAGCTCAGATCCTCAAAAGCGACACCCTTGAAATCGTGGAGAAGTTTGGCTTTTTTGAATACTTCGAGCCACAAAAATCACTCGCTCAACAACTCAGCAAAGGCTACGGTGGAGATCACTTCTCTTGGACTGCCTCTAGTATTATCGACTTTATCCACCAGACATGAATTACCTAGACTATACAGTCATTAGTTTGTACATCTTGGGCTTTCTCTGGCTAGGCAGGATGTTTAAAGGTTCGACTTCCAGCGAATCATATTTCTTGGGAGACAAAAGCTTTGGCTGGTTTCCGCTCTCCTTGAGTACAGCCGCTACCCAAATCTCAGCCATTAGCTTTATTTCGGCGCCGGCCTTTGTGGGCTTGAAAGCGGGCGGCGGCATGAGCTGGCTGACTTATGAGTTTGCGGTGCCTTTGGCCATGCTTTTTTTGATGGCTTTTTTGATTCCACCTATGTATCGAGCTGGTATAGTCAGCGTATATGCCTTTTTAGAGCGTCGCTTTGATGCTTCTTCACGCGTGCTTTTGAGTGCCGTTTTTCAGATCAGTAGAGCCTTCGCCACGAGTGTAATGATTTATACCGTAGCGCTGATCCTGACCAGCGTGATGGATATCCCCATGTGGCAAACCATCGCAATCATTGGGGTGGTAACTATGGTTTATTCCTACCAAGGCGGGATGAAAGCGGTGGTTTATGGCGATATGATCCAAATGCTGATTCTCCTTTTGGGGATCGTGATCTGTTTTATTGTAGGCCTTCATCATTTAGGTGGCTGGGATGTCTTGATTGACAAAGTCGATCCGGCCCGCTTGCAGGCAGTAGATTTTAAATCTCTCGGCTTCAGTGAGAACGAAGAATTTGGCTTCTGGCCGATGTTGATTGGCGGTTTCTTTCTCTACACCTCCTATTATGGCACCGATCAAAGCCAAGTACAACGCTTGTTTTCCGCCCAAAATATGGGAACCCTCAAGCAAACCTTATTGGTCAATGGTTTGATGCGTTTTCCGATTACGCTCCTTTACTGTTTGATGGGTTTGGTGCTGGGCACTTTGGTTACTACCGATGCGAGCTTTCAATCATTGATTCCGGCCGATAAACCAGACTTGATGATCCCGATATTCATTCGCGAATATCTCCCCAATGGCTTGATCGGCATCTTGATGATCGCCATTCTTTCGGCGGCGATGTCTTCTCTAAGCTCAACGATTAACTCGCTCAGTGCGGCCACAGTTGAGGATTTCTTCAACCGTGACAAGCAACTTTCTGATAAGGATTACAGCCTCTATTCTCGCTATGCGGTAATTTTTTGGGGAGTGGCCTGCTTGATATTGGCTTTTTTTACAGGGGACATCGCCAAGACCGTGATTGAAGCGATCAACAAAGTGGGCTCAGTCTTCTACGGACCTATTTTGGCGGTCTTTATTTGTGCCATCGGCATTCCGAGGATACATACCAAGGGAGCCAACGCAGGTTTGCTGCTCGGCGTTGCGGTCAATGTCTATCTCTGGTTGTGGGTACCAGAAGTATTCTGGTTTTGGTGGAACGCCATCGGTGCAGTAGTTACGCTCGTGAGTGCTTATGTAGTCAGTCTTATTTTACCCCGCTCCGCGGAACGCGAGACTGAGGAAACGCTTAAGTTTAGATGGGAGATCGAGCCACAGAAGGCAGCTTTGCTGATTGGTTTTTTTGTACTAATCGTCTTGATAAGTGTCTTTATTCCGGATATACTTTCCTAAAATCACCCATTTGTCTTCCTAAGCGCAGTCGAAGGACCTTTGTAGGTTCGTACCTTTTTAGGGATTACTACTTCGTAGAACGCTTAGCTCTTGCGGCCTATGCAATAGGCCGCTACCAGTAAAATGGGCAATCCGTAGCGGCCTATTGCATACGCCGCCCACAATATCTGTTCTGTGAACCAGCAATCACATCTGCCAGCTATATGAAAATCCTCATTGCCCCAGACAAATTTAAAGGTTCCCTCTCCGCCGAGGCGGTAGGGGAAGCCATTGCGAGGGGAATGAAGCGTTCTGCGCAGCAGGCCCAGACCCACATCCAAATCCTAGCCGATGGCGGAGAAGGCTCACTGGCGATCATCGCTCAAATCCTTAAATCTGAAACTATAATTTGTAAAGTTCAGGGGCCACTTGGCAGAGCAGTCGAAGCCAAATATCTCCTCGCAGGGCAGGACGCCTACATCGAAATGGCCGAAGCCTCAGGCTTGGTTTTGCTCAAAGAATCAGAGCGCAATGCGCTCAAAACCAGTACTTTTGGCACCGGACAACTCATTAGAGATGCGATCAATAAAGGCGCCAAGCGAATCTATCTGTTTTTGGGAGGCAGCGCGACCAATGATGCGGGTATGGGCATCGCCCAAGCACTAGGGTTTGAGTTTTATGATCAAAATGGCCAGCCAGTCGTCCCTCGAGGCGAGACGCTTGGACAAATCGCAAGCATTAAGCCTAGTCCTGATTTCGAAGGGCAAGGCATAAAGTTTTTCTGCCTTTGCGACGTGCAAAATCCCCTGCTAGGACCGAATGGAGCCACCTATGTTTATGGTCCTCAAAAAGGGGCCAATGAAGTAGCTCTGGCCCATTTAGAAGCTGGCATGGAGCGTCTTGCCAAAGTTCTCTCCCAGCATGCTCAAAAAGAAATTGCTCAAATTCCAGGAGGAGGCGCAGCCGGTGGCATAGCAGCAGGCTTACATGCTTTGCTGGAGGCAAAAATCCAGTCCGGCATAGATACCATCCTAGCTCTAGCCAAGATGGAAGAAAAAGTCAAAGAGGCGG
This sequence comes from Bacteroidota bacterium, assembly GCA_039024315.1. Taxonomy (GTDB): domain Bacteria; phylum Bacteroidota; class Bacteroidia; order J057; family J057; genus JBCAWW01. Next base: position 6,640 of record JBCCQN010000179.1, on the reverse strand, counting down.
ATTTAGTCATCAGCGGCGAAGGCAAACTCGACAACCAAACGCTTTCCGGCAAGGTCATCAATGGCCTTAGCCAACTCTGCCAAAAGCACCAAAAACCACTCTGGCTCTTTGTGGGTCAGCATGATCTTAATGCTCAAGCCTTGGCGGCTAATGGGGTGGAGCGCGTATTTGCGGTCATGGATCAGGCAAAGGACCTAAAAGACGCCATGCAGAATACGGAGCGAATCCTAGAAGAGCTGGCGTTTCAAGCGATGGAATTGAGATAAGCGTTCTGCGAAGCAGAGGATTATTTTATGATGGAACACAGAGGCACAGAGAAACAGAGAATTTGACTCTCAAGTTTCCCCTCTGTGCCTCCGTGTCTCTGTGTTCGAACTTAAAAGGGGGCGTTCTACGAAGCAGGGAATAAATGCTTGATTTATTGAATTGTTGAATCGAGTAAGCAAGAATTCAACCAATCAACTAATCCCCCAAGCGTTCCCAAAAGCGCTACTTCCACCTTCTCCCTTAGGTAAAAAATCTGTATTTTGAAGTAAACGATACTTCATGCCCGGCCTACTGCAATCCGTATTGCTGTTAGGTGCATTGCTCGCCTTCAGTCCGTCGCTACTCGCGCAAAAAGAAGACCCACGCCAAGCTCACTACTGGCAAACGGTCCGGCCCATCCTGCGTCAACATTGTACTTCTTGCCACAATGGAGAAGACAAAAAAGGCGGCATCAATCTCGAACGCTATGACTTCATTATCAGCATCGTAAGGGATGGGGAGCTCTTTAGTAAGGTCATCGATGTGGTCAACGAAGGGAGCATGCCCCCAGAAATCCGGCCGCCGATGAGCCAAGGGGAGATTGATACGCTCACCCACTATATCAACAACTATCTCGAGACTGCCCTAGCCGAAAAAGATCCCGGTATCATTTCGCCGCGTCGCCTCAATAATCAAGAATACCGCTATACGCTGATTGATTTGCTCGGAGTGGATGTAAATACCGACTCCATCTTCCCAGCTGATCCTTCGGGAGGGGCGGGTTTTGATAATCAGGCGCGTATTCTTTACCTCTCACCTCTCTTGCTAGAGCGCTATTTTGAAACCGCAGACCTTGCCGTTGAACAGCTTTATGCTCAGGATAGTGCTTGGCGGGCTATGGTGCCTGTCTATGAAAACAGTTTTGGGCAAAGCCTTAAGAACTGGTGGCATGAGTTCTGGCATGAAGAAGATATTTCGTGGCAAGCGCCCAGTAAGCAAGCAGACAAAGTGCTGGAGGCTTTCGCGACGAGAGCTTATCGGAGGTTTTTGCGAGCAGAAGAGAAACAGATGCTAGGGGATTTTTTTAAGAAGGTTTACTTAGATGCTAAGGAGCAAGAGCAGCCTTATGATCTGGCTATCAAGGAAACCCTCAAACTGATCCTAGTATCTCATCACTTTCTCTATCGTCAGGAAGCAGATCCTGAGATCGAACTCCCTTATGAGATTAGTGGCTTTGAATTGGCCTCGCGGCTATCCTTCTTTTTGTGGTCGAGCATCCCTGATGAACGCTTACTCAATGCGGCCTACCGCGAAAATCTACATGATCCTGCAGTCCTCGAAAGAGAAGTCAAGCGGATGCTCAAAGATCCCAAGGCCAAGCGCATGGGAGCTCAATTTGCCATCCAATGGCTAGAATTACGCAAACTGACTGATCCAGCCTTCCAACTCGATCCGGAAATATATCCGAGCTACTCCCCTATCCTAAGAGATTTGATGCTGGCAGAAGTGGAGAGCTACTTCAATTATGTCATGCTCGAAAGTCAGAATTTATTGGAGCTGATAGACAGCGATTTTAGCTTTATCAATGAAGCTTTGGCGGAACATTATGGGATTGCAGACATCAAAGGATCAGAGATGCAAAAAGTGAGCTTCGCCTCCGGCGAACGCGGCGGTCTACTCGGCATGGCCGGGGTATTGACAGCCACCTCCTTACCCACTCGAACCAGTCCGGTATTGCGTGGGAAATGGGTCTTAGAACAAGTATTGGGCACTCCTGCCCCACCGCCTCCTCCCAATGTACCAGAACTAGAAGCCAGCCATGATACTGCCGCAGGTCCTCAAACTTTGCGAGTGATGCTGGAAAAGCACCGTGCCGATCCGGCTTGTAGCAGCTGCCATAACGCCATGGACCCCATTGGTCTAGGGCTAGAAAATTTTGACGGCCTCGGCCGTTGGCGAGAAAGCTACGGAGAACTTTCCATCGACCCTGCGGGTGTGCTCAAGTCGGGAGAAAGTTTTGCTGGACCAAGCGAGCTCAAACAGATACTACTGACGAAAAAGGAGCTTTTTGCCCGTAATTTCAGCAAGAAGATGCTCTCTTACGCCCTAGGGCGTTCACTTGGCTTTAAGGACAGTCCTACGATCAAAGAGCTACAGCAGTCCCTAATTGATACAGATTTTAATACTACCGCCTTCATCATCACGCTGGTAAATAGCTATCCCTTCCGCTACAAAAAAAGCGACAATGCCGATATCCAAAGCTAAACTAATTCATCATGAAAAAATCCTGGCACATATCTCGTAGACGCATGCTCAAAGGCATGGGGGCCTGTATTGCTTTGCCGCTTTTGGAGGCGATGAATCCTTCTATATTACGGGCGAGTTCTTTTGGTGAGCCCCCCAAGCGAGCCGCCTTTATGTTTGCGCCCAATGGGGTTTGTCCGGGAAAGTGGGCACCGGAAAAGCTAGGTAGCGACTTCGCCTTATCGCCTATTCTATCTCCCCTCAAAGGCTTTGAAAAGGATATCTTGGTCTTGCAGCAGTTGATGAATAAGCACTCTATCTCCACCGTAGATGGGCATTATACCAAGACGGCCAACTTCCTGACCTCCATGGAGATCACTCGGACCATCGGCGCAAATGTTAACAGCGGCGGGGTATCTATTGATCAGTTGATCGCTCAAAAGACTGCCAAGGAGACCATTTTTCCCTCTTTGGTTTATGGGATAGATCGTATCAGCAGCGGGGTTGATGCCAATGTTGGCTTTACCCGCTTATATGGTTCTTCGATCTCCTGGAAAACGCCCACTACGCCATGCGCCAAGGAAATCGAAGCGCGTTTCGCTTTTGATCGCATGTTTCGGACGATCGTTCCCCGCAGGGATGCCAAAGCCGAAAACCCATATAAGCAGAGCATCTTGGATGTAGTCAGTGAAGACGCTAAATCTTTGCAACGTAATCTTGGCATCGCTGATCAAAACAAATTGGCGGAATATCTAGAATCGATTCGCTCGATTGAGATGCGCTTGGAGAACCAGGATCAGCTGGAGGATTTCAAAGCGGGCATTAGTCCTAGCATCAAAAAAGAATTAACGCATTTGGACATTCGTATTGATGAGTATGTGGATATCACCGCAGGGATTGATATTACCGAAAAAGTCAGACTGATGCTCGACATCATGGCCTTGGCTTTTTGGAGTGATGCCAGCCGGGTAGGGACTTTTATGTTTGGAAATTCAGTCAGTGGACGCAATTTTTCCTTTTTAGAGGGAGTCCGCGCCAATTTCCACTCCTTGTCGCATCACCAAAATGATGTGCGGCGCATGACTCAGTACGAAAAGATCAACCATTGGCATATCGAGCAGATTGCCTACTTCCTGCAAAAACTCAAGTCCATCCCTGAGGCTAACGGCACCCTCTTGGACAACTCCATGGTTCTCTTTGGTTCTGGTCTCAGTGATGGTAATCGACACTCTCCCTTCAACCTGCCCATCATGCTAGCCGGAGGCGGAGGCGGTTGTCTCAAAACGGGCCAAAACCTACTCTTTGAGGAAAACACACCACTGGCCAATCTTTATCTTACTATGGGTCGGACAATGGGAGTGGAGATGGAAAGTTTTGCTGATAGTACACGCGAATTGGGGGAGATCTTAGCATGAAAAAGACAGCCGCTTGGTCCGATGATATCCTACCCGTCGCCTTATTGATATTGAGCTTGGTATTTTTGGCATTACCTTTTCTGGGTTTGGCCGAAAATCCAGAGAGCAGTCTTTGGGTAAATCTGGGTCGCCTTCATCCCCTTTTGGTGCATTTTCCGATTGTCTTGGTCGTAGTAGCCTTGCTATTGGAAGGATTGGCTCGCCTCAAAAAGTGGACACTAGATCCAAGGTTGATGCCTTTGTTGTTGGGCATGGCCATCCTCAGTGCTGCGGCCTCTGTCATTGTCGGCTATGGTCTTTTCTATTCCGGCACCTACATCGGTGAACGCATAAGCTCTCACCTTTGGGGCGGAATCATATTGGGGGTTTGCCTCAATTTTTGTGGCTTTGCCTACTATTTCAAATGGCGGCGGCTCTTTATGGCGGGTCTGATTCTCGCCAATGGCTTGGTCATCTATACCGGACATCTAGGCGGCACGCTCACCCATGGTGAGGATTATTTGTCTGAACTTATCCCTGAATGGGGACAGCCTGTAGCTCCTGTAGAAGAAAAGCCGCTAGCCGAACTCAATGTCTTTGACGATATCGTGATGAGTGTTTTTGACGCCAAATGCTTGAGTTGCCATAACGAGCAAAAGGCCAAAGGCAAGCTAGTAATGAGCAATTGGAAGGCGCTAATGGCGGGCGGAGAAAGTGGTGATTCTATGATCGTGAGACAATCGTTCACCGAAGGTGCCCTCTACCAAAGGATCTCTCTACCGCTAAAGGATGAAGCCCATATGCCTCCAAAGGGCAAATCTCAACTAACAGCAAACGAAAAACAGATACTCTATTGGTGGTTGCAAAGTGGGGGTAGTTCAGCGCAATTGGTGGGAAATTTTACGGCAAGAGATAGCGCACAAGAGGCTTTAGAAGCTTATCTACCCAGACTCGCTCGGAGACAGAGAAGCGTTCTGCGCAGCAAGGCCGAAAGAGACGAACTAGCGGAGGAACTCATCCCTCATGTCGAAGCCCTTGGCTTTGCGGTGGAGCTAGACCCAGAAGCTGATTCCATGCTTTTTGCGCTTTCCATGCAACTTCCTCCTGCTCGCATTACGGATGCGACTTTAGTGGAACTTTTGCCTTTTGCTGATGCCTTTTCTAAGCTCTCGCTGGTTTCCTCCGAAATCACCGACGATGGACTTTATAGCTTGAGCCAAATGTCAGAGCTACGGCATCTCTATCTCAACAAAACTTGCATCAAAGGGGATGATTTAACCTATCTTTCTAAGTTGGAAAAACTAGAAACCCTTAATCTCTCCGAGACTTTTGTTGATGATGCGAATGTGCTCCACCTCCTCAAAATCCCTAGTCTGCAAAAAGTATATCTCTACCAAGCTGAAGTAAGCCTCAATGTGGTCGAGGCGCTACAAGATTTCATGCCGGATACGGAGGTCTTGCATGCAGAAGGTGAAATGTATTAGCGCAGAAAAAAACTACCCGATATGAAAAGGATATCCTTACTGCTACTGATTGCCTCTTTTATCGTAGGCAGCTGCCATAAAGACACAAAACCTAATGTAGTATTCATTCTAGCCGACCAATGGCGAGCTCAAGCTTTTGGCTATACAGGCAATCCTGATGTCAAAACGCCTAACATAGATCAGTTGGTAAATGAAAGTATCAATTTTGTCAATACCATTGCCACCATGCCAGTTTGTACGCCTTATCGGGGGATGTTATTGACAGGTAAATATCCCTTGAAAACCGGCTTGTTTATGAATGATGTAAACCTTGCTGCGAAGTATCAAAGTCTTGCGGAAGTATATAAACAGGCAGGTTACCAAACGGCTTATATCGGAAAATGGCATCTCGACGGGCAGGGACGTTCCGCATTTATCCCCAAGGAACGGCGGCAAGGATATGAGTATTGGAAAGTTTTAGAATGCTCACATAACTATAACAATTCCTACTATTGGGGAAATGATGACCAAAAGCATAAATGGGAAGGCTATGATGCCGAAGCGCAAACTCAGGACGCCATCCAATATATCAAGCGCCATGCTCAACAAGAGCAGCCCTTTTATTTAATGCTTTCATGGGGACCACCGCATGCCCCCTACCAAACTGCCCCCCAGGAATTTCAAGATCTATACGCAGGAGTTGATATACAGCTAAGGGAAAATGTACCGCCTGACTTAGCCGAAAAAACCAAAGAAATTCTCAGAGGTTATTATGCCCATTGTAGCGCTCTTGACACCTACCTCAAGCAATTGCAAGACGCCATTCGTGAGAGCGGTATAGAAGACAATACCATTTTTGTTTTCACCTCTGACCATGGTGACATGCTCAATAGTCATCGCTCAAGAAAGAAACAGCAGATCCTCGCAGAGTCCTCCCAAGTGCCATTTTTGCTTAAGTATCCAGCCTTATTTGGTCAGCAAGGCCAGCGATCTGATTTCTTGTTCAATACCCTTGATATATTTCCAACGCTCTTAGGTATGTCGGGCATTGAGGTTCCTCAAGGCTTAGATGGCGAAGACATCACAGACATTTTGTTGGGCACAAAAAAAGATGAACGGGAGGCGAGTCTAGTCGCTTGTATCCAACCCTATGGCCAATGGAGACGTGCCGTGGGAGGTAGAGAGTTTAGAGGGATTATCACCAAACGATATACTTATGCCAAAGACCTGTCTGGAGAATGGTTGTTTTTTGACAATCAAAATGACCCTTTCCAACTCAACAATCTGGTAGGT
>JBCCQN010000178.1:0-17004 GCA_039024315.1 Bacteroidota bacterium | reverse complement strand
CTGAGCTGATCAGCATAGCTTTTGCCAGGAAGGGGAACGCACAAGGCGGCTCCCTAGGGATTTGTATTCCGATATGTCAAATAACTAGACAATAAATAGCTATCAATCAGATCGTTTTGCGATAATGCAAAAGTCGAGTATTAAGACTTAAGAAAGTGGGGTGATGTGGTCCAACAAGACCCTTCTTCTCTGTACTATATACTTTTTACTCCGTACTCAATTACACTTTGACTGTCCAGCCAAAAGTATCATCACCAGTACCAAACTTGATGTCGGCGAGACGCTTGCCTACCCACTTGCTTAGCTTACGGCCTTCGACAGGAGGAAGCACCATATCGTAGCCATTGAAGCCGATGCGAGCGATATGAGAAACTGTAGCAGCAGTGCCTGCCCCAAAGGCTTCTTGAAGGCGCCCTTCGCGGTGAGCGGCTTGAATTTCGTAAATAGAAACTGGACGCTCTTCGATCCTATAGCCATTGCTCTTGAGCAGTTGGATGAGACTAGCGCGCGTGATGCCTTGCAAAATGGTGCCAGTAAGATTAGGCGTAACGACCACACCATCAATCACGAAGAAGATGTTCATCGTACCGCATTCCTCGATATAAGTACTCTCTTTGGCGTCTAACCAAAGTACGTTATTGTAACCCCGATCTTTGGCTAGTTTGTCAGGGTACATTGCGGCACCATAGTTGCCCGCGACTTTGGCGCTACCCGTACCTCCAATAGTAGCTCTGACAAACTCAGGACTGACCAAAAGACTTACAGGCTCTGGATAATAAGGTCCCACCGGGCCCGTAAAAATGCAGAGCATATAGCTTTCAGAAGCTTTGACGCCGATGTACTCGTCCGTTGCAAAATAAAGCGGACGGATATAGAGAGAACCTTGCTCTTGGGTCGGTACCCAATCACGATCCAAAGCGATCAATTGCTTTAGTCCGTCCAAAAATATCTCTTCTGGCACCTGTGGCATGCACATACGGGCTGCAGAGTAATTGAGGCGCTTGAAATTCTCCTCGGGGCGAAACAGCATGACATCACCTTCTGGACTCCTATGCGCTTTCATCCCTTCAAAAATAGACTGACCATAGTTCAGGGCAGATATAGAAGGATGAACAGGAATGGCTTGATAAGGCGTAATTTCAGCCTGCTGCCACTGACCGTTATCGTAACGAGCAACTAGCATGTGATCCGAAAATACGCGACCAAATGGCACATTGTCCATGTCAACCTCTGGCAAGCGAGAAGCGGCAACTGGGTTGACTTTTATAGAAGATGTCATCGTGTTTTGCATCATATCATAATATTAGGGGGCGAAAATTTAGGGCACAAAGATACGTAAATTATGGCAAATTTTGGCCATTTGCCTAACATGCGTTAGCTTCTTTTGGGCACTCCTTAAATAAAGAGCAGGAGTCGCATATCAATCCGTATAAAATGAACTGCTATAGTCCTTGCCTTTGTACTTGAGAATGTACTTGTAGCGTTTACCTGCGCCCAAAGGCTTAAGCGGTACGGCAATATAATCTAAGCCAATCCGGTCGGTTACTTTGCCCTTGATCCAAATTTTCTTTTCGGGTTCGCCGCGTACATCCGGATCCGGATCTGGATCAAAAAGGTGCAGTTCTACAAAGCCCGGGGTCGTAACCTCGTAGGCTAGCTGAATTTGAGTGCTTTTTTTGATTGGGCTATTGATATAAAGGCGCGGCTCAGCCTGCGGATTGATAAATCCCATAAGGGCTGGACTAAGCACCGCCACACAAAGGAAGGCTGCCAAAAAGAGCGTTCGTTTCATAACACAAGATTTACATTACTGCTGCGGCAGGAGGCCCTCTGAGCGACACCAATGGATAATCTGCTCAGTAGCACCGGCTTGCTCGGCAACAAAGCTTTTATTTTTACGGGAGACCTCAAGTCTAAGTTGGTCCTTATCTAGCAAGCTTGCAAGACAATCTTGCATCGCTTCCAAGTTGGCCACTGCAAAACCGCCTCCTGCTTCTATTAACGCTTGCGCTTCCGGAAACTTGTGATGCTCAGGCCCAAATAGTACCGGACAGCCAAAAACCACTGCTTCTAAGATGTTGTGCAAGCCGGTGCCCCAGCCGCCGCCTACATAAGCTACATCGGCATAAGCATAAAGCTTTGACAGCATACCAATATTGTCGATCCAAAGGATACGGTGCTGATCGTTTAGTTGGGCGATGTTAGAGTGTTTGAGGCTTATCGCGGCTCGCGAACGCATGTGTTCCTCAATCCGATTTTGATTGATTTCGTGGGGAGCGAGTATCATGCAGAGATCGAAGCGTTCCGCGCAGCGGTCAAAAAACTCCAAAAGCATATCCTCTCCTTTGGGCCAAGAACTTCCCGCTACGATGCAAAGTCTCTCTTTTTTGAAGGCTGCGATTTCCTCGATGGGCTTCCATTCGCTGGCATTACTACTGACCCGATCAAAGCGGGTATCCCCACTGACGCTCACATTTTGGCTGATACCTATACGCGCTAAAGCATCCTTGGTGCCTTGATCTTGCGTGAAAATATGGGCCAGAGATTGGAAGGCCTGTTGGTATAGCCCCTGCATCGGGGAACGCACAAACTTGCTTTGCGCGTCAAAACGAGCCGATACCAGTAAGGTGGGTATGTCGCGTTTGGCTAAGGCCTCCAAATAATTGAGCCAAAGTTCGTATTTGATGAAAAAGACGAGCTTGAGATCAAAAAGCGAGACAAAGCGTTCCGCATTGCGGGCAGTGTCCAAAGGCAGGTAGCAAACGAGATCGGCATGCTGGTAATGCTTGCGGATTTCATAGCCCGAAGGCGAAAAGAAAGTCAAGAGAATTTGATACTCCGGATGATCTCCTTTGATGCGTTCCAAAAGATTGCGCCCCTGCTCAAATTCGCCCAAAGAAGCACAATGGAACCATATCCAAGGCCCTTTTTTGTCAGAGAGCTGCTGGCGCAGAACGCGATGCCAATCCTTACGGCCTGCCACCCACTGGCCTGCCTTGGTATGAAAAGGTGCCGCCAGTCCTAGCGCAAGGCCATAGGCCCAGATTCCGATTTGATAAAGGCGTTTGATGATGCGTAGATTAGAGCGAATAATTGATCTGTCCACAATATTAAAGAATAAGCATGAATAAGCCTTTTTCACGCCTCGCTTTTTGTCTGCTTTTACTCTGGAGCTGGGCTTGTGGGACCAATTCTCAGGTCCAGCAGCTAGCGCGCGAGCTTCCCGTGGAACAGCCTACTCTCAGTTTGACCTTTGATGATGGGATCACCCGCGATCTGCTCAACTATCGCTTCAAGGAGTGGAACGAAATGATTTTGCAGGCTTTGGATTCGGCAGATTTAAAGGCCGCATTTTTTGTAACTGGTGCGAATAAACTCGACGCGAAGGGACGTTTTTTACTTGAAAGCTGGGATAAGCGAGGGCATATGATCGCTAACCATACTTTTACCCATCCGAGTTTTAATAGCGATAAAGTAAGCTTAGCTGATTTTAAAAAAGAGGTACTAGAGACCGATGAAGTAATCAAGGGCTATGAAAATTACAGCAAACGCTTTCGATTCCCTTATCTCAAAGGGGGCAATACCCCTGAGAAGGTAAATGGATTTCGCACTTTTTGCGATTCGCTGGGCTACGAGATGGGCTATGTAACCATTGATGCTTCAGATTGGTATGTCAACAGCCGCATGATCAAGCGGTTGAAAGAAGATCCCAAAGCGGATATAGAGCCCTATCGGCAGTACTATTTGGATCATTTGTGGGAGAGGGCTCAGTTTTATGAAGGCGTATCTAAATCCCTCAACGGTCGCCACATACCGCACACGCTTTTACTCCACCATAACCTGACTTCTGCGCTTTTTTTACCGGATCTGATCGAGATGTTTCGAGAGCGGGGTTGGCGTTTGATCGATGCCCAAACAGCTTTTGCGGATAGCATTTTTGAGGCTCGGCCGGGAATAATTCCGGCTGGAGAGAGCTTGATCTGGGCCTTGGGGCGCGAAAGTGGTCGCTTTGATGATGTGCTGCGGTACCCGCCCGAGGATAGCCAATATGAGGTAGCTAAGATGGATTCTTTGGGTTTGTAGGACCGCTGCGCGGAACGCTTATCTTAGCCTTCGAACGCTGCAAGGCAATGCCTTGCAGCAAATACAAGCGTTCTGCGAAGCAGTGCTAGTAATAATAAACCTTGTTAGGCGCACGCTCGAGGATCGGATAAATCCAGCTGACATAAAAACCACTGAGATAGTCCCGCCGCCCTTGAATACCGGGCTGACCTGTATCGTATTGGATCGAACGGAGGCCATTGGTAAAGTTTTGACTAAACTCTAGGCCTATCGAAAAATTGACGTAGCCACTATTGCCGATATAGCGAAAGCCAATGGCCTCTCGTATGCCAAATCCGCCCGTCATGCGGTCGTAGCCTTTGGCGTACTCTCCGGAGACAGCAGCAACTAACTCGTCGGTAGGAGTGATATTGATCCAATGCTGCATGTACTGCCCGCCGACTTCGACAAAGATCCCAGTATTGGGGTTAGGAAAAATCGGCAAGGTAAACAAGCGGCCGACTGAAACCGGAATTACGAAGCCTGCTTGGATTAATCGGACGTCAGATAATAGGCCATTGTCGGTGACGAGTAGGCCTCCAGTCAGGATGTTTTGCAATAAAGCAGTATCACGAATATCATCGCTCACCAGTGCTTGGGCCCCGATGGTACCGTAGAACTGATTGGCGAGTTTCCAGCTAAAATCTAGGCCTAGTTGAGAATTGAAGCCAAAGCGGTCTGCCATGTCTCCCCCTGTAAGTAATCCTCGGTAGCTCACTTGGAGGAGCCCCATCGATACACTAGAATCCTGAAGGCTGACTTGGGCTTGTAAAGAAGATAGCCACAAGAGAGGTAAGAAAAGCAACAATATTGAACGTTTCATACGCAAGAAATCCCCCATCTTTGTTGGTAAAGAGGATCGCCCAAATTTACGGCAAGCAAATAGACTAAAAAAGGTCAAAAGATTGTGTCGATTGCTAGCTAATCCGCTTGACTTTGTATAGGAGAGACATGAAGAAATCAATATCTTTGTGCTCTTATTTAGTTTGGGTCGTCAAAAAGCAAGCGTAGTATGAAAATTCAGATGGTTGATACTATCACTCAGTATCAAAAAATTCAGCAAGAGGTTGATAATGCCGTATTAGAAGTTATTCGTTCCGGTCAGTTTATCAACGGGCCAGTGGTAAAAGGATTTAGAGATCATTTAGCTGAGTATCTGGATGTAGCACATGCGCTTTCTTGTGCCAATGGCACGGACGCTTTGCAGATAGCCTTGATGGCATTGGATTTGCAAGCTGGTGATGAGGTGATCACAGCAAGTTTTACTTATGTGGCCACCGTGGAGGTGATCGCTCTGCTTCGTTTGAAGCCGGTCTTTGTAGAAGTTGATCCAGATACCTTCAACCTCAGTATCGAGGCGGTTGAAGCCGCTATAACGGATAAAACCCGAGCGATATTGCCGGTGCATTTATTTGGCCAAGCGGCTGATATGGGGCCAATCATGGAGCTCGCCAATAAGCATGGGATCTATGTTGTAGAGGACACCGCCCAAGCCATCGGTTCTGACTATACGTTCCCCAACGGGAATAAAATGAAGACAGGAACCATCGGCCATATTGGTACTACCTCTTTTTATCCGAGTAAAAACCTAGGCGCTTATGGAGATGGTGGGGCGATTTTTACCCGCGATGCCGAACTCGCTGAAGTACTTTGGTCTATCTGCAATCATGGTTCTGAGCGCCGTTACTACCACGATAGGGTAGGAGTAAATAGTCGTCTGGATGCGATTCAGGCCGCTATTCTCGATGTGAAGCTAAAGCACTTAGACACTTATACTAAGGCCAGACGCAAAGCGGCAGCCTTGTATGATGAAATGCTAGGCGATATTGAAGGAGTCGAAGTACCATTTAGAGCAGACTATGCCCAACATGTATTTCATCAATATACGTTGAAGATTGCTGGTGGTAGAGACAAGCGTGATGCTCTAAAGGCAAAATTGGATGCCGCTGGTATCCCCAATATGATTTACTATCCAGTGCCACTGCATTTGCAAAAAGCTTATCGTGGCTATGGATACAAAGAAGGAGATTTTCCGATCTCTGAGCAATTGAGCGAGCAAGTATTGAGCTTGCCTATGCACTCTGAATTAGACGAAACGCAGCAAAGCTATATCGTAGAACATTTGAAAAAATTTATCTAAAAAACTTAATCTTTTATGAAAGTTGCAGTAGTAGGTACCGGATATGTAGGACTTGTCTCAGGGACTTGTTTTGCTGAAGCCGGAAATGATGTAATCTGTGTTGACAACGATCAGCGCAAACTTGCCAAATTACGTTCTGGACAGGTTACAATTTATGAGCCAGGACTAGAAACTATTTTTGAGCGCAATACCAACGAAGGGCGCCTTCATTTTACGGACTCTCTCGCTGAGGCGGTAGAGCACGCTGAAATTATCTTCCTCGCATTGCCTACTCCGCCTATGGAAGATGGTTCTGCTGACCTCAAGTATGTATTAGGAGTGGCCAACGAGATTGGTACTCTTTTGAAAGATTACCGTGTAATCGTAAATAAAAGTACTGTACCAGTAGGTACTGCTGAAAAAGTTACCCAAGCGATCGCGGCTCAGACTGACGTTGATTTTGACGTAGTTTCTAATCCTGAGTTCTTGCGCGAAGGTTTTGCGGTACAAGACTTCCTCAAGCCAGAGCGTATCGTGATCGGTACGAAATCCGAGCGTGCTCGTAAGCAAATGCAGCGTCTATACAAGCCATTTGTGCTTTCTGGTAATCCAATCATTATGATGGACGAGCCAAGCGCAGAGGTTACTAAGTATGCCGCTAACTCATTCCTCGCTACTAAGATTTCTTTCATGAACGAAATCGCGAACCTCTGTGAGCGAGTAGGAGCTGACGTTGACAACGTACGTAAAGGGATCGGTACTGATACGCGTATCGGTAAGCGTTTCCTATTCCCAGGTGTCGGTTATGGTGGTTCTTGTTTCCCGAAAGATGTTTCGGCTCTATTCAAGACTTCTCAGGCTTACGAGTATGACTTCCAGATTCTGCGTTCTGTGATGGATGTCAACACCAAGCAGAAAGTAGTGATGGTAGAGAAAGTCATCTCTCACTATGGTGAAGATCTCAGCGGCAAAACTTTTGGGGTGTGGGGCCTAGCCTTCAAGCCCAACACAGACGATATTCGCGAAGCGCCATCATTGGTGATCATCAAGGAGCTTACGGATCGCGGTGCCACCATAAAAGCCTATGATCCAGAAGCCATGGAAGCGGTACAAATGTACCATCCTGATCTACCGATTGAATTTGCCTCTAATCAATACGATGCCCTCGCTGGTGCTGATGCACTATTATTGATCACTGAGTGGAACGAATTCCGCACACCAGACTTCAATAACATCACCTCTAGCCTCAAGGAAAAGGTCATCTTTGACGGACGTAATATTTATGATATCGAGATCATGGAAGAAATGGGTTACACCTACTATTCTATCGGTCGCCGTTCAATCGTACAGTCCAATCAGGTCAAGTCCTGATTCGGGTAGATAATATGAAGAGGGGAATGGGGGCTTGTTGCCTTTATTCTCCTTTTTTTCTGATAACATACTCTCCACTAACACAATCCTAAAAATGTCAAAGAAAAAGGTCCTAATCACGGGTGGTGCAGGTTTCCTGGGCTCACATTTGTGTGATCGATTTATCAAGGAAGGCTATGAGGTCGTCGCGATGGACAATCTCATCACAGGCAACATCCAAAATATTCAGCACCTCATCGGTGTGGATGGCTTTAAGTTTGTCAAGCATGATGTAACCAATTATACCTATGTTGAAGGGAATTTGGATTACATCCTGCACTTTGCCTCCCCAGCTAGTCCGATCGATTATCTCAAGATCCCGATCCAAACCCTCAAAGTTGGGGCCATGGGTACGCACAAGATCCTCGGCCTAGCCAAGGAAAAAGGCGCTCGTGTCTTGATTGCTTCTACCTCTGAAGTCTATGGGGATCCCTTGATCCACCCACAGACGGAAGACTACTGGGGCAATGTAAACCCAGTGGGTTTCCGAGGTTGTTATGACGAAGCTAAACGCTTTATGGAGGCCATCACTATGGCCTACCACCGCTATCATGAATTAGAGACCCGTATCGTGCGGATCTTCAATACCTATGGACCTCGCATGCGCCTAGATGATGGCCGTGCTTTACCCGCCTTTGCTTCACAAGCTATCAGAGGCGAAGACATTACTGTGTTTGGTGATGGTAGTCAGACCCGCAGTTTTTGCTATGTTGATGATTTAATTGAAGGGATTTATCGCCTTCTATTGAGTGATGAGTCCGATCCGGTCAATATTGGTAACCCTTCGGAAATCAGTATCCTTGATTTTGCCAAAGAAGTGATCGAACTTACCGGCTCAAATAGTAAAATCATCCATAAGGACTTACCACAAGATGATCCTAAAGTGAGACAGCCTAATATTACTAAGGCTAAGGAAATCTTGGGGTGGGAACCGAAGGTAAGCCGTCGTGAAGGCCTACTGAAGACCTTAGCATACTTTAAAGAGCAACTGAATGGGGTTCCGCAAACTTGAGACCTCTCTACCGGGAATCATAATTATTCAACCTGATGTATTCGGCGATGACCGAGGTTTTTTTCTCGAGCTACACAACCAACGTAGCTTTGCAGAAATTGGCCTCGGTCATTTGCAATTTGTCCAAGACAATTTGTCTTCCTCCTCGCGAGGGACCATCCGTGGCTTGCATTTTCAAGCTCCCCCTCATGCCCAAGGCAAATTGATCACCGTACTCCAAGGCCATGTCCTTGATGTCGCCGTCGATATTCGCAAGGATTCACCGACCTATGGTAAGTGCATTACCGCCGAGATGAAAGCCGAAGATCATACTATGCTGTATATCCCAGAGGGCTTTGCCCATGGTTTCCAAGTATTGTCTGAGACTTGTTTGTTTCATTACAAATGCACCAACTACTACCATCATGGCTCCGAAGGGGGAGTTAAGTGGGACGATCCTCAGTTAGCCATCCCTTGGCGAAATACAGGAACTGAGCCTACTATATCTGGCAAGGACCAAAAGCATCCAGCCCTCGCAGATTTTGTTTCTCCTTTTTGATGATAATTGTATAAGAGATTTAGTCTCTCCCTTGATCCTGATCGAGGAAAGAATAAAGCAGCCCCCATTATGAAAGGCATCATCCTCGCCGGAGGCTCCGGTACCCGACTATACCCACTCACGATTTCTGTCAGTAAACAGCTCATGCCCGTTTACGACAAACCGATGATCTATTACCCGCTTTCGTCTTTGATGTCGGCTGGAATTCGCGAGATATTGATCATTTCTACTCCTAAAGATGTACCGCTTTTCAAACAGCTCCTAGGCGATGGTTCACGTTTAGGCGTTCGCTTTGAATATGCCGCTCAGCCTAAGCCTGAGGGCTTGGCCCAAGCTTTTATCATTGGGGCAGACTTTATCGGCGACGATGATGTCGCTTTGATTTTGGGAGATAATATCTTTTATGGCGATAAGTTGGGTCTGACCTTGTCGAACGCTCGTGCCCGGGTCTCCGACGAGCGCGGTGGGATGGTCTTTGCCTATCACGTCTCCAATCCCAAAGCTTATGGAGTGGTTGCGTTCGACGAAGGCGGAAAAGCCATTAGCATCGAAGAGAAGCCAGAAAGGCCCAAATCCTCTTATGCGGTTCCGGGCGTATATTTTTATGACCAAGCCGTAGTCGAGATCGCCCGCAACCTAAAACCCTCTCCTCGCGGTGAACTCGAGATTACCGATGTCAATCGTACCTACTTAGAACAAGGCAAACTACATGTCTCTATCCTTGGTCGAGGCACGGCTTGGCTCGATACTGGGACCCATGATTCGCTGATAAATGCAGGGCAGTTTGTCCAAATCATCGAAAAGCGTCAAGGGCTTAAAGTCGGTTGTATTGAAGAGACTGCTTACCGCATGGGTTACATCAATGCGGAGCAATTGCGGGAAATCGCCCAGCCACTGATTAAGAGTGGATATGGTGAGTACCTTGTCAGCTTGTTGGAGGATCGTTAGGGGTTTATTAGTTTAGGGCTTTCAAATACCCAAGACTCTCTCTCATGGCAAAGAAACCCGCCGCTAAAGCTAAATCTTCTAATCAACCCGCTTGGTTAAAACCCGTTTTGACCCACCTCGGGATCATCTTGGCCTTTTTTGCCGTCGTGGCGATCTATTTCAAACCAATCGTGATTGAGGGGAAAATCCTTTATCAGCACGATATTGCTCAATTTGCCGGTATGGCCAAGGAAACCAAAGATTTCCGTGCCGAAACTGGAGAAGAAGCCCTTTGGGTCAGTACCCTCTTTGGCGGGATGCCTGCCTACCAGACCTCAATTCAGTTTTCTGGAGACCTGATCACCAAGATCAATAAGCTGCTTTGGTTTGGTATTCCTCGGCCGGCCAACTACATCTTTCTGATGTTTTTGGGCTTTTTCTTTTTGCTAAGGGTCTTGAAAGTCAATCCATGGATTAGCGGGATAGGTGCCGCCGCCTTTGCGCTTTCCTCCTATTTCTTCATCATATTTGGTCCGGGCCACACCTCCAAAGCCAATGCAATCGCCTACATGGCACCTGTGCTGGCGAGTGTGATCTACACCTTTAGGGGCAATTGGTTGCTGGGAGGCGCTATGACGGCCTTCTTTACTGCCTTAGAAGTCTCGACCAACCACTATCAGATTACCTATTATTTGGTCCTCATGCTTGGCCTACTGGGTATCTTTTACTTTGTCGATGCTGTGCGTAGTAAGACGCTGCCAGACTTTGCCAAAGCAGCTGGCATACTCGTATTGGCGGGTCTTCTAGGGGTTGGTCCTAATCTAGGACGATTACTGACGACCATAGAATATGCTGATGCTTCTACTAGGGGACAGTCAGAGCTCACGCCTTTGGCGAACGCTCAAGACGGTCAGAAAGAAAAGAAATCAGGGCTTGACTATGAGTATGCGATGCGTTGGAGCTACGATATGGGAGAAACTTTTACCCTCCTGATTCCCAACTTTTATGGGGGTTCTTCCAATGCCAATATGGGCGAAAACGAAGTTTACGAGCTACTCAAAAGAACGGCTGGCAATGCTCAAGCAAAGCGTCTTTCTGAAAGATGGCCTGGCTACTGGGGCGATCAGCCTGGTACTTCCGGTCCCGTTTATGTAGGGGCTATTGTCTTTTTCTTATTCGTCTTGGGATTGATCATCGTGCCGGGCCGGATCAAATGGTGGCTATTAGCTGCGACTCTGCTAGGCATTATTCTCTCTTGGGGAAGACATTTCTTCCTCACAGATATATTCTGGGACTTTTTCCCGGGCTATCGCAAATTTAGAGCCCCTTCCATGTTCTTGGTGATTGCGGAAGTAGCAATGCCGTTCTTGGGTGCCTTGGCGCTTAAAGAGTTGTTCTCCCCTCGCGAGGGAGCGGATAGGACTTGGTTACAAAAACAGGTAATGATCGCAGGAGGTATTACCGCTGGTTTAGCTCTTTTCTTAGCTTTGGCTGGGCCTGCTTTCATGAGCTTCACCAATGAGTCCATTTACAATTCTGACTCTCGTACCTTCAGTCGCTTGACCGGTGCGGAAGCCAACTCTGCCCAAGTCAATCAATTTATTGATGCCACCATCGAAAACCGTCAGACCCTCCTTCGTAACGATGGCATGCGTTCTGCGCTCTTCATTGTGCTTGCAGGCGGTCTTTTATGGCTATTCATGGGCGACAGAATCAAAAATCAAAATCTCATCTTTGCGGGCATAGCCGCTTTGATCCTGCTGGATATGATACCCGTCAATAAACGCTATCTACCGTTGGATAATGAAAGCGTAGAAACAGAGCGTCAATATCAAGCACGCTTTAATCCCAGTCCTGCTGATCGATTCATTTTGCAAGACAAGGACCCTAATTATCGGGTCTTAAATTTGGCGACTGACTATGTCAACGATGCTTCTACCTCTTACTTCCATAAGCATGTGGGTGGCTATCATGCGGCAAAAATGCAGCGCTATCAAGATGTCATTACACGCCAAATTCAGCCAGAGATCCAAGAGCTGAGTCAAATCGTCAATCAGCCAGACTCGCTCAGACAAGCGGGTATGCAGCGCCTACAGGTACTCAATATGCTCAATACGCGCTACTTAATCTTTAGAGAAGGAGATGCTCAAAATCAGCCTGCAGTCTTCCAAAATCCTGCGGCTATGGGCAATGCTTGGTTTGTCTCCAATATTCAGTTTGTCGATGACGCTGATGCCGAAATGGCAGCGCTTAATGGTTTTGACCCTAGACGAACTGTGATTGTCAATCAAAAGGCCAAAGATGGTTATTATAAGTCTCAACTTGAAGGCATCAATCCCAATCCCGCGCCTGGCGATCGTATCATCTTGACTGATTATCAACCCAACAAACTCACTTACCAAAGCTCTGCAAACCAAGAGCAGGTAGCGGTCTTCTCGGAGATCTACTACAATGACGGTAAAGGTTGGGAGGCATATATCGATGGCGAGAAAGCATCTCATTTCAGCGCCAACTACATATTGCGGGGCCTTAAGGTGCCTGCTGGTGAGCATACGATAGAGTTTCGTTTCGAGCCTTCTGCCTTCTACACGGGCAATTCCTTGGCTTTGGTCTTCTCTATTATCGTATTGTTATTGCTAGGGGGAACGCTATTCTTGACTTTCCGTCCTAGCAAGTAAGAGGCTTAGGTTTTTGATTACTGCTTCGCAGAACGCTTATCTTATTTCGGTAGGATAAGCGTTTTTTATTGAGTTGCGCAGTAAAGCTTACTACTACAGCTTGCGGGATAGGAGATTTCTCGTCGGCACGCTGCTCGGGCCCCTGTCGATAAAAAAGGAGCATTTGGTAGGTGCGCGCATGCATGCCGCACCCTAGAGATGATCGTTCCGCGCAGCGGCAAGAAAGACCTAATAACGTCTTCTGACCTTACCCATCCCAAAGATCAATTTGATATAAGGGCCGGTAGGCTCGACGGGAATGAGTTGGTCTGCGGCTAGATTTTTAATCCTCCAACTGTTGCTGATGCTTTCTAGTGAGCGGTTGTAGCCAATGCTAAGGCCCATATGGATGCGTTGAATCGGAGCATCAGAGATCGGTCTAAACCAACTGAAGTTGATGGCTCCGTTGACAAAGGCTCCGGCGGTCCAATAGTTTTGGGGAAAGCGGGTACCAAGCGGTTGGTATTTCAAAACGGCACCACCACCTGCAAAACCTACTGTGGGATAGACTGCAAAATCAACATCTTTGCGGAAAAGAATATGGCCGATATGGAGATTGATGTATTGATAATTGAGGCTAAGCAGGGCTTGATTTGTATTGAGGAAGCGGCTTTGAGCACTCATGAAATTATTCATGGTCGCTCCCATCACCCAGTTTTGGCGATAGATGGAGAAGCCTAGTTCCATCGAAAAAGGGCGTTCGTTGATTAGTGGATAGCCCTCCCTTTCTAGGAATTGATTCATGCCGGGTAGGCTTAGCTGGCTGGGCCCCATCATGACATAACCGGAGTGCCCCCAAAAGAAGCCCTGTGCTATGCCACTGGTCGGGAGGAAAAGCATGAATAGCCAAACCCAGTGAGAAAAAAACAATACCTTGACCTGCTTTCGCATATTACTGGTCTAAAATTTCGTAGCCTGCAATAGGCCGATTTTCGTCATTTACCAGAAAAAAGCTGTAGGTGTGTCGTGATCTTATATCAATATTAACGATGGAATCAATCCTTTCGTCAGTAAAGTCATTAACAAAATAAAAGGTTTTTCGTCCTTGGGGAATCTGCTCAAACTCGGAATAGTTGAGAAAGTTAAAGTTTTCGATGGCAAAACTGTCATTTTTGGCGACTAAACTTACCGAAAGCACCGAAGGACTAAGGTTGAGGAATCTTATTTGACCATTACCAGGCTCCATTTCATCGGAATAGTCGTCAGCGGTACGTACTACCATAGGGCTGCCAAAACTATCGATGATACAAAGAGTAGTAGGAAATTCCTCGCTCAACCGAAATTCGGGGGTGGGAACTAAAACGTCCTTAGAATTGTGATCTAGGATATTGATGGCCAGTTCTTGAGAATTGGCGGCTGAATCTTCACTAGGATTGACCAAAAGAGCGGCATAGCCAGCAGTGGGCCAAGACTCTAGGAAATCGAGTCCGTCGGCGACAGTGTTCGCCTGTTGGTACTGAGTGATTTCGAGATCAATCTTTTGGGGGGCATAAGCATGCAAAACATGCAGGAGAGCCCGTTCTTTTTTAGGGACTTCGGGAAATGGCTCTGGATTCTGGCAGGCCGTTAGAAGGATTAGGCTACAGAAAAAGGAAAAGCAAAAAGTCTTGAAACTGCGCATAAAAAACATTTTTTGCTGCCCTGATGGGGCTAGCTTTTAAGGCTGTATATGTATAACGCAATTCTTTGCGAAATCCCTCAAATGGAAGCGAATTATTTTTGATTTGCCGAATCAGCAGCTTCAATTCTCTTCAACCATTCTTCTGCGGGTACTCCGAGGAGTTGAATTTCGGTTTGAGCTGCTTGCACCATTTGATGGTCTGGATACTGCTTTAAAAACTGGGTGTAAGCGGCTCTTGCTTGAGCGGTATCCCCAATTTTGTCATTGTAAATGAAGCCTTTTGCAAAAAGTGCATCCGCGGCTCTTTTATGATCAGTATGCTGATCAATAATCTCGTCGTAGATTTTGACAGCTTCACTATATTCAAACGAAGCACTGTAGAGATCGGCTGCCCGATACATGTCTTCTGGGCCTTCACCATCGGTACTACCGGCACCTCTTTGGTAGTAGGCCGCTGCTAATTCCTTCATGGTGGTCCAGACTTCGTCCATTTGTTTGCCATCCGCATCTTGATCAAGCAGCGCCTGATAACGAGCTTCTAGCTCTTCAACACCAGAAGCTTTTTGCTCCGTACTACTTTCTGTGCCACAGCCGATCATGCCAAACATAAATAGCGCAGCTATCAAAGAGAAGAAAAGTCCAGTGTGTGTATTAGACAAAGAATATTCTAACCGTATCATAAAGCATGTGGGTATTAAAGAAAAACTATCAAATTTAGCTTTATTCTCCTTTTCCGCCAACAAAATCCATGCCCTACTCAAACAACTTGCCTTGGTTCTTTTCGTTCAAATCCTTACCCTCCCATTCTACGGAATCTCCAACCTGTAGATTTTCGGAATCTTCGGACTCGACGATAATTTCTTGGAACTTATTGTAGACCTTGCGGCTATCCAAGCGATTGCCTAGGGCTTTCCAACCTTTTACATCGATAAATTCGGCCAAATCGACCGTTACATCGTCTTTTTTACGTCCACCAGCGCTTACTTGATATTTTACTTGTGGTTTGGGCTGGCTACTAATCAGCATCAGTTTGGAACCGCTTTCTTCGCTAATAAAGACAAATTCTTTACCTAGCTTAGTCGACTCAATTTGGAAGCGTTTGACGTAATAATCTTTTTTCTTGCCTTCGTAATGTATGGCGGAGTAAATTTTCTTGGAATTAAACTTCTCAATTAAGACCAGCTTGCTGATGTCAAAGCGGTTGGTAAGCTCAAAATTTGTCAATTGATAGCTACCATTGCGATAGAAGGCGATGATCAAATCTTCCGTATCGAATTCTCCGAGGAATTGACCGCGTTTTTCCACATTAAGGCGGCCAACGGTTTCGTCATACCAGATCTTGCGTCCCCCTAAGGTAGAGGAGCCAATTTCTTTTTGGACGATTTTACGGATCGGGTATTTGGTGAGTACATTTCCTTGAGAGGCACGTCCTTTGATGGCGAGGCTCCCGAAATCAAATTCGAACTCTTTTTTCTTGGCGCGGCAATTTGCGGTGAGATATACAGAAATAGTCTCCTCTTCGCTATTGGGGTGGGCCGTGAAATAGATCAGCTTCGAGTTTTTATTACCCTTGGTAACGTCATATTCTCTATCTCTGGTGATAGCCGTTACCGCGAAGCGTTTGATATAGTTTTTGCCCTCCTTGGGGTCTCTATAAACTGCGTGATAGACCTTGCGCTCGTCTCCCTTCTTCCAGACATCTACGTGGATGATATCCTTGCCCACAAAGGCTTTGTCAGAAACTCGGGTAACGAGATATTTGCCATCCCCTCTAAATACAATGACATCGTCTATGTCGGAGCAATCTTTTACGTATTCGTCCTTTTTGAGGCCATAGCCAATAAATCCTTCCTTACGGTTGACGTATAGCTTTTCATTCGCAACGGCAACTCGACGAACTTGGATAGTCTCAAAGTTCATGATCTGCGCCTTACGCTCTTTGTCTTTGCCGTGCTTAGCGAGGATGTTTTCAAAGTAGGCAATCGAGTAGTCTACTAGATTGGCGAGATGATGCTCAGTCTCTTGAATGTCGGTTTCGAGATTGCGGATGAGTTCATCTGCTTTAAAGGCATCGAAACGAGAGATTCTTTTGATTTTGATTTCGGTCAGCCGAACGATATCCTCTTCTGTGATCTCACGGTAGAACTGAGCTTTATAAGGATCTAAGCCTTTGTCGATGGTTTCAATTACCGCTTCCCAGGTCTCACATTCTTCGATATCGCGATAGATGCGGTTTTCGATGAAGATGCGCTCTAGAGAAGAGTAAAGTAATTTCTCTTTAAGCTCCGCAAGTTTGATCTCTAGCTCTTGACGGAGTAGCTCTTTGGTATTATCGGTAGAAAGACGAAGAATCTCCTCTACAGTAAGGAAGTGAGGCGTATCATCGATAATGATACAAGCGTTCGGTGAAATCGAAACCTCACAATCGGTAAAGGCATATAAAGCATCGATCGTCACATCAGGTGAAATCCCTGAAGGAATGTCGATTTGTATTTCAACGTCTTTGGCGGTGTTATCAACTACCTTCTTGATTTTGATCTTGCCTTTGTCGTTGGCTTT
>JBCCQN010000177.1:0-17173 GCA_039024315.1 Bacteroidota bacterium | reverse complement strand
GCGAGTAACTATACTTGGTACCAAGACGGCATCGTAGTCAATCAGACGCAAAACCCCATGCTGAGCTTTGCCAACAGTGGCACCTATGCTATCCAATTGGTTTCCTCCAATGCCACCTGCGACGACACCGCCAGCATACAGGTCAATGTCTTTGATCCTCCTGCTCTCACTGCCATGTCGGTTGATGAGACTTGCCCCAATAGCCAAGATGGCTCCATTGATTTGATGCTTAGCGGAGGTACCAGTCCCTTTACCTACTCATGGTCCAATGGCGCGACTAGCCAAGACCTAACGGGCGTCGGCACGGGCAGCTATACCGTCAATGTTACCGATAGCCTCGGCTGTCAAAGCAGTCAAATGTTTACCGTCAACATAGGTGCAGGCATTACAGCCGCCTTTACGCATACTGATTCGACCGCTATCTGCGTAGGCCAAAGCATCGACTTTACCAATACTAGCAGTAGTGCGACTAGCTTGGCTTGGACCAATAATGGGCAGGTGTTTTCCAATATGGGCAATCCCACTCAGCAATTTGACTCCGCAGGGGTCTTTTTGATCCAGCTAGTGATAGACGATGGCGTTTGTACCGACAGTACCGATCTGAGCTTTACGGTTACGGCTGCGCCGAACGTCAGTGATGCCCTCAGTGATCCGGTTTGCCCAGGCGATATGAATGGAATGATTGATCTCATTCTGAGTGGAGGCGTAATGCCTTACACCTACGCTTGGTCCAACGGTGAGACGACAGAGGACATCAGCGGGCTCGATAGTGGCCAATACAGCATCCAAATTACCGATGCCGTAGGCTGTGTGGTCGAGGATACCTTTAACCTTGACTTGCTAGGCGGCCTTACCGCAGCCTTCAATATCACCACTGGCGGTTCTTATGTGCAACTAGATGACCTCACTGATAGTACGGCCGTCAGTTGGGCTTGGGACTTTGGCGATGGCAACACTAGCAACGATCAAAACCCACTGCATCAGTACGCCTTCTTTGGTAATTATGAAGTTTGTTTGATTGCGACTGATGGTTTTAGCTGTGCAGATACCATCTGTCAAGACGTAACGATTTCCACCGCAATCGACAAAGCAAAACTATTTCCGCTGGAGATCTATCCTAATCCTACTACCGATAAGATCCTGTTGAGTGTACCCGCTTCGCGGAACGCTCGAGTCGATATTCGCGTCTATGACGCCCAAGGCAAACTGAGCCTCCAAACTGAGCGTTCGGCGCAGCCGGAAATCATCCTCGACCTCCAAAACCTCGCCACTGGCCTTTACACCATCCTCCTCAGCGATGGGGAAAGCTATTATCAAGGCAAGGTGATCAAAAAATAATGCTCTATTTCAACACTGCTGATAACTTGTACTCTCTGAGTATGAGTTATCAGCTTTTTTATTTTGCCCCACTCAGCCTGCCAAAGCTAGGGACAATCGTTCTGCGCAGCAGTCCGCCCACTCAAGTTTTGCCCCATAAGCCCGAGAAATTATTATTTTAGCCGCAGCAAAGGATAGGATCCGAAAAACATGACGCCTAAAGATCTTGAAATTAAATGTCTAGGAGACTGTAAGATTAGCTCTCCGGTGACGCTTTCGACCATCAAAGGAGACAATATTCTTAACTATGTCGAGGACGACGAACGAATCCTTTTTGATGTCAAATACAAAGCCAGTAAATCGACCAAAGCGCCGCTCAGCATGGAGCTCGCCGGTCCTCGCCAACATATCTATTTTGATGCTTCTAAAGTACGAGTCGCGATTGTGACCTGTGGAGGCCTTTGCCCCGGTATCAACAATGTAATCCGGAGCTTAGTGATGAGCTTGCATTATCGCTATGGGGTGCGCAAGATTTTGGGCGTACAGTACGGTTATCAGGGTTTTATCTCTGATTATAAGCACGACTTCGTCGAACTCACCCCCGCTTTGGTTTCCAATATTCATCAGTTTGGGGGTACGATACTGGGCTCCTCACGCGGCAAGCAAGACCCCGATGCGATTGTAGATTGTCTCGAGCGCCAAGGCGTCAATATCCTCTTTACCATTGGTGGGGATGGTACTCTACGGGGCTCCCTCGCGATTCAGCAAGCAATCGAAAAACGCGGCCTCAAAATTGCCGTAGCCGGTATCCCCAAAACGATTGACAACGATATCAATCATATTGAAAAGACTTTCGGTTTTGAGACCTCATTTACGGTGGCCAGTCCGATTATCCGCGATGCCCACAATGAAGCCAAAGGAGCTTACAATGGTGTCGCTATCGTCAAATTGATGGGCCGTGATGCGGGTTTTATTGCCGCCAACGCCGCTTTGTCGATGCCAGAAGTGAACTTGGTTCTCGTGCCAGAGATAGACTTTGACTTAGAGGGGGACAAAGGCCTATTGGCGGTAGTGCGCAGGCGCTTAGAAGAAAAGCACCATTGCTTGATCGTCGTGGCCGAAGGTGCGGGTCAACACCTTTTTAAAGGACAGGAAGAGCGCAAAGACGCCTCTGGCAACAAACTGCACGAAGACATCGGCCTGCTTCTCAAAGACGAGCTCAAAAGCTACTTTGAAAGAGAAAAGTTCGACGGTACCGTCAAGTATATCGACCCTAGTTATATCATCCGTTCGGCCCCCGCCAACCCAAGCGATAGCATTTTTTGTAACAAATTGGGCATCCACGCAGTTCATGGTGCGCTGGCTGGTAAGACCGGTTTCGTGGTAGGCCGTCGCAACAACAAATTTGTCTATCTACCGATCAAGACTGTTATCGGCGAGCGCAAAGAAATCGATCCTGAAGGGGATCTTTGGCTCAATGTCATCGAGACCACAGGTCAGCCAATGAGTATGAAAAATTAAGCCTATATGTGGGAAACCATCAATAATCTGATCAAATCTGGCTTTCCGCTATTGGGAATCATCTTTTACACGATGATCCTACTGATCATTTGGCGTAATCAAAGCGACAGCAAAGCCCGTAAATGGCGCTGGACGGCTGTAATCATGAGTCCGCCCCTACTTGGGATACTGTTGATCATATCGCTGCAGTTTTATCCCCCAGTATCCGTCGCCGGTACTAATGTCGCATATTTTGCCGTAGTCATCCTTTTGGTAGCAGGCATCCCTGTCTGGCTCATTGGCTCTCGCTAGGGTTTTTGTAGCTTTAGTGTTTAGTATAAAGTAGATAGTATCAAGTAGCTAGTAAATAGTATTGAGTAGCTAGTATTAAGACCTAAGGGAGTTCCAATTCCTGTCTTACTACTAAATACTTAATACTAACTACTGACAGAAAGACTAACTACTGACAGAAAGCTTTCATCCCTCTATTATGCAGCAAAAGGCAATCTTCCTCTCGCTTTGGCTCGTGCTAGGCTATAGTTTTATGTTTGGTCAGCAACACTGGAACGCCTCTGTCGTTCCCCCTGTCTTACAAAATCATTTCGAATCTCAGGCTGGGGTTCCACAAGCAGTCTGGCTACATTTGAGCGACCAAGTCGATGCTCGTAGCCTAGATATGGGCTTTTATGAACAAACCCTAGACCAAGCAGGACGTGTAGCAACCTTAATTCCACTCCTGCAGGACAAGGCGCAAAATACCCAAGCGGATCTGCTACAACACCTACAAACGCTAACAGGTGTATATGAGATCGAACCGTTCTGGATCAGCAATACCATCTTTTGCTACGCGACCTTAGAGGCAATCCAAGCCCTGAGTTTTCGTCCCGAATTAGCGATTATTCTGCCCAATCCGGAGCAGGAAACTGATGCAGTGGTGGAGTCTCATTTCGCGCCTACCACCGCCAATGGCCATGAAGCTCCTCACGATACTATTCGAGCGCCCTTTATGTGGAAAATGGGTTACTCAGGCTATGGCGCTAATATTTTGATTATCGATAGCGGGGTAGATGGCAATCACCCTTCCTTAGCAGCCAATTATCGTGGACACTTTGTCCCCAATAGCCAAGCATGGTTTGATACGCGCGACAATACTAGTTTTCCTTTTGATTGTGGCCTACACGGCACTCATGTTGCTGGCATTGCGGTGGGGCTAGATCCTGCCAACAATGATACTACTGGGGTGGCTCCTGGTGCTAATTGGATGGGTACTCCTGGTATCCGTGGAGGTAGCTGTAGCGCGGGCCAGTTTCCTATACAAAGCCTCCAATGGGCGCTCAACCCTGACAACGATATTAGCACGGTTGACGATATGCCCGACGTGATCAACAATAGCTATGGGACGCCTTTTGACGATGTAAGTATCGCCTTTTGTACCGGCCCTTATCGCCAAGTACTCAATGTACTCGAGGCGGCCGGGATTGCGGTAGTTTTTGCTGCTGGCAACGATGGTACAGAAGGTGCTAGCACCGTTAGCGGTCAAGCCCATATCAATACTGACTTGGTCAATAGCTTTTCGGTCGGCTCGGTCAATGCCTTGAACTACCGCAGTGGCTTTTCGAGTAAGGGCCCTTCGATTTGTGGGGGAGAGGGCTCGCTCAAGAAAAAGCCCGAAGTCGTGGCCCCTGGAGCAGGTATCAGAGCAGCGCTGGCTGGGGGCACTGGCTATTTTGCGCAATCTGGTACTTCCATGTCTGCTCCGGCAACCGCAGGTGCTTTATTGCTTCTCAAAGAGGCTTTTCCTGATTTAACCGGTACCCAACTCAAACTGGCCCTATATTTCACTGCCCGCGACCTCGGTCCCAATGGAGAGGACGATAGCTTTGGTATGGGACTGATAGATGTAAGTGCAGCTTACCAGTATTTGATCGATGAAGGTAATATCCCGACGGTTCCCAATAGTGATCTAGATGTTTCTTTGATTGATATCCTCAATCTTGAGTCAGAGATCTGTGGTACAGCCATCTCCCCTGTACTCCAACTGGTAAACAATGGCACCCAAACTTTCACGCAACTCAAAATCGAATATCGCTACAATGATAGCTTGGCGGGACAACATGTTTGGACCGGCAATGCCCTCGCAGGCGATAACATTAT
Source organism: Bacteroidota bacterium (assembly GCA_039024315.1). Classification (GTDB taxonomy): domain Bacteria; phylum Bacteroidota; class Bacteroidia; order J057; family J057; genus JBCAWW01. The sequence goes on along the minus strand of JBCCQN010000177.1, from coordinate 12,202 downwards.
CGTACCTCTTCCTACCGAATCCATCCCCACAGGTGGTTACACTCTTGAAGTGGAGGTAGTCGAAGTCAACGGTCAAGAAGATTATCGCTTTGTGGATAATCAGGCCTACTTCACTTTCAGCATTATTGGTGAGTCAATCGCTGCCGTAGATAGCGACCCCATTTGCCAAGGCGAATCCGGTCTGCTGTCGGTTTTGACGAGTGGTACAGGTACCGTAATTTGGCATGATGACTCGCTGGGCGGTAATGAGATCGGGACGGGTAGTGCTTTGGTAATGCCTGCTTTGCAGAACGATACTACCGTTTATGCCAGCATTGAATATCGACGCGAAACAGGCAAAAAAACCTATGTCGGAGACGATGGCTTTTTTGACGTTGATGCAGACGACGGCTTGGTTTTTGACGCCCTAGCGCCTTTCAAATTAAAATCAGTCATGGTATTTAGTCAGGCCGACGGGCAACGCTTAATCGAATTACGCGATGCTGGCGGAGCTATCATCGTGAGCAAAGCCACCACCATCAACCTAGGGCCACGAGTGATAGAGTTAGATTTTAACGTTCCCGCAGGGCAAAACCTCCAACTTGTCATCTCTGGAAGTAGCAATCTCTTTGTCAGTACGAGTTTAGTCTATTTACCCTATGGTATCCCACAAGTTGTGAGCATTAAGCGTTCCCTAGCAGGGGGCACTACTCAATACCCATACTTCTACGATTGGCAGATCGAATATCCGGGTACTTGTGAACGTATTCCTGTTTCGGCCACCGTAGCCACAGGTACCGCCCAGCCTGCCTTTAGTGCTAATATCACCCAACTGACCTTGCCCGACACTGCTAGCGTAAGTTTCACCGACCAAAGTGTAGGTGCTACGGCTTGGTTCTGGAATTTTGGCGATGGGGATACTTCCACCCTCCAAAATCCGACTCACCTCTACACCTATACGGGTAGCTTCCCCGTAGGCTTAGCAGTCACAGGCTCAGATGGCTGCCAAGTGGCGACTTCACAAATCATTACTGTCGTAGGAATCAATACGAATCTCGAGGAGATCGCAGCAAGCCAAATGATGCTGTTTCCCAATCCGACAAATGATCAGATGACCCTAGTATTGCCCGAAGGGGTGTGGAAAGGTGCGGAGATTACCATCTACGATTTGAGTGGTCGGCAAGTGATAAGGAAAAGCGTTCCCGCAGGGGAAAAACAAATTACACTCTCCCTCGCACCGCAGGCAAAAGGCTTGTACCTAGTACGTCTGCAGAGTGAGGGCCAGCATTGGCAAGAGAAGATCTGGAAACAATAGCCGCATATCGATTCAGGCCTAAAAGCATCAGAAACATGTTTCGCAGGAGTATTTTATGTGTTTTCGTTTCAATTGGGTTTTTATTGTCGGTTTCCGCACAATCAAAAGTCTCGCGGGAATTACAAGCCCGCATAGTAGCGGATAATGAAGCTTGGCAAGATGTGTATATCGTCCTGAATGATCCGCTCGATCTAGCGGCTCTGGATGATAGCCTGCGTAAAATCAAGGCAACGCCTGACGAAAGGGCCCGGACAGTTGTCAATAAGCTGAGGGACCACAATTTGAGGAGGCAAGCGAAACTCTTTCGCAATTATTGGGGTAGGAAAGGAGTACAAAATCTCCAGATGCACTGGATCAGCAATGTGCTCACAGCCCGAGTGAAACCCGAGATAGTCTACCTACTGGCTTTCCATCCACAAGTCGAGCAAATCATCTGGATGGCGCCCATCGTCGGGGATAAATACAAAGTGGAAGAGGCTCTTGCGCCCGCAAGCGTGGGTGGACGAGAACCCGGACATGATGCTATTGCCGCGCCTCCTCTTTGGCAGATGGGTTATACCGGCTACGGCCGAAAAATCTTGATCATTGATTCGGGAGTAGATATTTCACATCCCGCATTGGCGCCCAACTATTGGGGCAATTATGTGCCAGAGACTCAGGCTTGGTATCACCCCAATGGCAGCCCGAGCCCGATCGCGTGCGATCTGCACGGTACACATGTGAGTGGTACAGCCGTAGGCCTCGATCCAGCGGCTCAAGACACTATCGGCGTGGCTTTTGGCGCCAATTGGATGGCCTCTCCCGCGGTGGGGACAAATAATGGTACCAATTGCACCAATCCGGTGGTCTCGGTGATCAATGCCTTGCAATGGGCGCTCGACCCAGACGGCGACCCTAATACCACTGATGACATACCCGACGTGATCAACAATTCTTGGTCGGTAAATTCTCCCTCTCCCGGCAATGAGTGCAATAGCGTATTCAAAGGCATTTTTGACGCCTTAGAGGTCGCTGGCGTAGCGGCAGTATTTTCGGCGGGTAATATGGGACCGGGTATGAGCACCATCAGCTCTCCCAAAAATATCGTAACAAGCCCTGTCAACACCTTTTGCGTGGGCATGATCTTCGGTACCAGTCCGACCTTCCCCATTGTCAATGGCTCGAGTCGTGGGCCCGCACTTTGCGGAACGCTTAATGACAATCTATTCAAACCAGAGGTAGTCGCTCCGGGCCATACGGTTCGTTCTAGCGGCCTCAATCAGCAATACTTCAATCTGACCGGAACCTCGATGGCAACGCCTCACGTTTCGGGCGCAATCTTGCTGCTCAAAGAAGCCTTCCCCAACCTGATCGGCACCGATCTCAAATACGCCCTTTACAACAGTGCGGTCGATCTCGGCGCTCCGGGCGAAGACAATACCTTTGGTATGGGACTGATCAACGTCAAAGCAGCTTTTGATACCCTCGTAGCTCAAGGCAATGTCCCCATCATGGTCAGCGATGCCAATGATGCGGCCCTAGAAGCAGTATTGGGTTTGGCAGGTTTGCTGTGCGATACCCTCCTCCAGCCCAAAATCGTCTTCAGCAATCAGGGCGATAATCAGATTGATTCACTTTGGTTGGTCTGGGAAGACAATTTGGGCAATACGGACAGCCTTTTTTGGAGTGGCGCACTTGCCATTGGCAATCAGGATACAATTAGCCTACCCAGCCAAACTTATAGCAGTGGCACCTACCAGATTGATTTTGAGTTAAAGCGGATCAATGGGGGAGAGGATTATCATTTTCTCGACAACAGTCGAACGCTCAGCTTTACTATTAGCGAGGAGTTTGCACCGGAGATTGTGCCTATCCCCGATGTCTGTGTGGGCAATGAAGTCCTACTCAGCAGCGCTGAGGCTAAGGATCTATTTTGGTATGAGGATGCCTTTAGCGAAGAGCCGATAGCAGAAGGGATAGATTTTGTCAGTCCGCCGCTCGCCCAAAGTACCACTTACTATGCCGCAGCAGTGCAGACCTTCCCTGCAGGAAAAACCAATAATGATGGTGATCCGGGGCAATATAATATCGTAGACGAAGGCTTATGGTTCAACGCCCAGCGCCCATTCAAGCTACGCTCGGTTTTGGTTTACAGCCTTTCGGACGGGATTCGCAATTTTGAGCTGCAGGACAAGCAAGGTACCGTTCTCCAAACGATACCGGTATTTCTCAATTTTGGCCCGCGTCGCGTAACACTAGATCTTGATATTCCTGCCGGAGACAGTCTACGCCTCGGCGTAACGAGTCTGGCCGGCAACACCCAACTCTTTAGCAGTACAGGCAGTGTCAGCTATCCATATCAGGTTCCAGAAGTCTTGAGCATCATTGGCTCTTCGGTAGACCAAGATACCTATCCATACTGCTATGATTGGGAAATTAGCTATGCGGGTTGCCGCGTCGAAATCCCCGTCAATGTAGTATCCGGACAGCATCAGGCCTCCTTTGTGGCCCAGCCTGACTTCATCTATCTCGCCAATGGCGGTAGTACTCAGTTTAGCGAGCAGGGCTTTGGCACCCTAGATTGGTTTTGGAGCTTTGGCGATGGCAATAGCAGCACTGACAGCAACCCCATGCATACCTATACCGATCCAAGGACTTACATTGTCAGCTTGCAAAGTGTGGGAGCAGCGGGTTGTAGCGATGTGGTGCAAGACAGCGTGGAAGTAGTCGATTGGAGCGTTTCGCTCGAAGAGCCCACCGAAGCGCTGCAGGTACGACTCTTCCCCAATCCTACGGATGGAGAGATCTTAGTGGCCATCCAACAAGCCCAAGCAAAATCCATTAACTGGAAACTGCTAGATGTGCAAGGCAAAAGCCTGCAAGCGGGAAATTGGGATCTCGGTCCTCAAGATGAGCGGAGGCTAGACCTTGAATCATTATCGCAAGGCTTGTATTTGCTTCGCCTTAGCGATGGAGAGCAAATCGTATTGCTACGAGTAGTAAAATTGTAAATCATCTGATATGATATCAGTAGCGACGCATAATTATGCGTCGCTACGAGCATGCATGCACGCGTGAAATGATATTTGAAGATTTTGGGCATCGCCTTGTCGCGGGCTAGAGACAAGCGTTCCGCGCAGCGGATAACCCCAAAAAAGACCGCTGGCCGAGATATGGCGTCATGTCCACATCCCTGCCAGCGGTCGGCAATCAAAATCCATTACTCGCAGTATTGGCTTTTTAAAGCGGCTACAATTTCTTCGGTTTGATTTTGGCGTTCGGCGAGGCCGGCCTCATCGACGAGACTATCGGCTGCCACCAGTGCCTGCAAATTGATAAATGTTTCCCCAGTCTGGATGCTTTCCCAATCTGGATGTTGCTCGAGGCAGTTGAGGAGTTCAGCTTGCTGCTCGCGAAGAACGCTCATCTCTATCGACTCAGCCACGGGTAGATCCAATGATGACTGTTGATTGGATTGCTCCGCAATCGGCGGTGGTGGGCCTGCTTCCGGCCGCTGCCAAACTGCTAAGCCTCCTATGGCTGCAAGTACCACAACAGCCGCCGCAATACGACCAAGCCAAAGCGGTCTCCGCTTACCTCCTAATTGTTTTTCGAGCCTATTCCAAACGGATTGAGGCGCTTCGTAAGTCGGCAAAAGGGCCGTACTTACCTGCATTTTGATTTCATTGTCTTGGGCGGTCTTTTCTTGGTCGAGCGCCGCCTCTAGTCGGTCCCATATCTCAGGACCGGCTTGGTAATCGGGGAGTTGTTCGATCGCTGCTTTGAGCTGATCCCTATTTTCCTCTTTCATGACCTGATTCCCAAAAATTGTAATTTCTTCTTCAACGTTCGCTTGGCATAAAACAGTTGTGACTTCGAGGTGCCCACCGAAATCCCGAGCATCGCGGCTACCTCCTTGTGGCTGTAACCTTCTACTTCTATCAGGACAAAAACGCTCCGATATCCATCTGGCAAGGATTGAATGGCTTTTTCGAGATACTCAGCGTTGAGAAAATCTCCCCAATCCAATTGCTCGCCCACTTCCACTTCTTCAATACTCTCATGGGTATTTTGTTTACGGAGCTTTTTGTAAGCCGTCCGCACGACGATAGTCTTGATCCAAGCCCCTAAGGTCGATTCAAAGCGGAACTTTTCGATTCCTCTAAATACGCCCAAAAAGGCTTCTTGCAATACATCTGCCGCCAGTTCAGCATCACTGGTGATTCGGTAACTAAGGGTGAACATAGCATCCTTGTAGCGATCGTAGAGGGCCTTTTGGGCCTTGCGATCTTCTTGGAGGCAGCCTTCGACGAGGCGCTTTTCCAACTCGTTGATGGGGTAACGAGAACCCTGATGTTGTACGGGCATACCCAATTCGGTTTTTTGTGCGCTACGGGAGCGTTTGCCTAAGGAGCGAAATTTTTGCGAATAGGTTGTATGGGGGTAATTTTTTTGTCCCGTAGAGGCGCAAAATTTTGCGCCTCTACAATCGGATATCCTGCTGCGCAGAACGCTCATCCCTCTAAACAACTCGCCACTTCTGCTTGAGTCAATTGGATCGGATGATTTTTCTGGCTAGTGTTGGCCACGATCTCCGGTACCATATCAGCGGCCATGCCGAAGGCTCCTATCGGGGCTAGACCAAATTTCTCTGTCCAAGAAGCAATAGTCTCTATCAAAGCATCGGCATAAAAATCATCCGAACGGTGTCCCACCTGAGGATGAAACAACTTTCCCACTTGCACATATTTAGCAAATGCAGGCGACCAGGCTTGGCGTTCGCGGATAGCGGCCAAAGTTACTTGATTGACCGGAGCCATGAGCCGCGCACAAAGCAAACCATGCGGAATTTCGATCCGACCGCCAATCGAAGAGGCAAAGCCATGCACCAGTCCCAAGCCTGCATTGGCGAGACACAAACCCGATAGCATAGCAGCATAACTCATGCCCGCGCGAGCGTTGAGATTATCGCCATCCTCCCAAACGGCTGGCAAGCAAGTACTGATCAAGCGCAAGCCATCCAAGGCCAAAGCATCGCTCAAGGGACTCGCCTTGCTCGAAAGATAGGCTTCCAAAAGCTGGGTGAAGGCATCCATACCGCTGCTCATGCTTACGGCCGGCGGCACCGAACGCGTGAGTTCGGGATCAAGGATCGCGATGTTGGGAACGTAAGAATCGTGACGCAAAGATTTTTTGAAGCCGTTGGGTCCTACTTCGGAGAGCACGGCGTTTTTGGTGGCTTCGCTGCCTGTACCAGAGGTAGTCGGTACGGCAATAAAAGGCAGGGTCGTACCTGAAGGTTTACTTTCACCTACGCCTTCTAAATAGGATTTGACGCCTTCAATTTCGGTAAACATGGCCGCAATGGCCTTGCCTGCATCGAGTACGCTTCCTCCACCGATTGCGACTACTACTTGAGGCTGCCAATCCCGATACTGAGCGACGCAGCTATCGATCATCTGGGGCGAAGGTTCTCCCGTGATCGCATGGCTTTGCCATTGGACTTTTGCCTCATCAAAAGCCTGCTGGAGGATTGGCCAATACTCACTATTGACAAAAGATTGCCCTCCAAGTAATATGAGGCAGCGTTCTCCGAAGGAGGCCGCCAAAGGAGCAATCAAGTCTCGCTTGCCAACTCCAAAATGAAGCGCCGGACTGGCTGCCCACTGAAATGCATTTACCATAAATTAGGATCTGTAGGCCCCATCACTACATGACGAACGCCTTTGCGTGGCTGAGCCATCCAATCGTTGACAGTCTCGCGCCAAGTGAGATAATGCTCCGTAGTTTTGTGTGCCTTGACGTCTTCCTCAGTCTCATAGACCTCGTAGAGGGTGAATTTGCCCGGATCTTCAGCGGATTGTAAGAAGTCAAAACGGCGGTTGCCGGGCTCCTTGATAGAATTTTCGTGATTGAGGAGGGTGGCCTTGATAAAGGCATCAATGTGCTCGGGTTTGACCCAAACGTGCACGATAGTAACGATCATTGTTTGTGTACTTTTTTTCAAAAAACGAAAAAAATCCGCTACATTAAATTAGATACATCCTTAAACCCTACTTAATGAAATTTTCGACGCTACTACTGCTGCCATTTTGCCTGCTGTACCTTACGAGTTGTGCGCAGGAAATTCCCAATCTTGAAGCTCAAATCGGTGCTGCGCTCAAAGCTGCCCCCAAAGCAGACAGAGAAGGAGCTACGGTTTTGGGTTATGATGCGGACGGAAAGGTGGTTACGCTACGTGAAGGTACCAATCATATGATTTGTCTGGCCGATAATCCTAATCAAGCCGGTTTTAGCGTCGCCGCTTATCACAAGGATTTGGAGCCATTTATGGCAAGAGGGCGCGAGCTAAGAGCGGAAGGCAAAGACAGAGCGCAAATATTTGATGCGAGGGAAGCAGAGGCCCGTGCCGGAACGCTCAAGATGCCCGAAAAAGGTGCCACCCTGCACATTCTCTCCGGTAAAGAGGCTACTTATGAGGTGGCGACCGATCAACTCAGCAATGCTACCTATCGCTATGTGGTCTACTTACCTTTTGCGACAGAATTGAGCACGGGCTTGTCCCTGGAACCAGCATTTCCAGGTTCCCCCTGGATCATGGACCCGGGCACTCATAAGGCTCACATCATGATCTCACCGCCCAATCCTGCTGAGCTAGAGCCCTAGAATTAGACAAAAGTCAAGTCGAAATAAAACCAGCCAGCGGGAAGATTTTCTCGCTGGCTTTTTTGCATGTTTTTCGCTATCTTCTTTATAGTCAAGCTACTACACCCTTCCTTACAATCCGTTTCACTTTCAAACCCCCACCATTATGAGCACTGTTGGACTTCTACTACAGCAAAAAGGAAACGAACTTTGGACCATCAAACCTGGTGCCACCGTCTTTGAAGCACTCGAATTATTGGCTAGTAAAAATGTGGGGGCGCTGCCGGTGGTCGAGGCAGGCCAATTGGTGGGTATCTTTTCCGAAAGGGATTATGCCAGAAAGGTGATCCTGCGGGGTAAGTCTTCTAAAAATACCATGGTCTGGGAATTGATGACCCCAAGGGTTTATCATCTTCGCCCCAATCGCAGCATAGATGAAGCCATGCATCTGATGTCAGAAAAGCGGATCCGCCATTTGCCTATACTCGAGAAGGGCGTGCTCCTTGGCATCATCACCATAGGCGATGTCGTCAAGCACATCATCAGCGAACAAAAACGCACGATTGCTGACCTTGAGAGCTATGTAACGGGCAGTATGTATAGCTAAATGCTATATTTACTCCTATGCACAATCATATTTTACATTTTATCAAACTGACGCTGGTAGGGCTCTTAGCCTTATCGGCCTGCCAGCAACAGGGTATTGAGCCTAGCCGATGCCGAGATGGGAAATGCCGATTTTTCATCAAAAATGATCGCACAATTGACCTTAGGATGGGTATAAGGGAAAGATCCGGCATCCTGTTTACCCCACCGGGAGACAATAGGGTATTTGTATACTCTTATGAAGAAAAACAGAAGAGGAACTCTGATCAGGATCCTTATACCGATCTTTTTGCCTTTGAGGTAGACTCCGACTTAGAGAGTTTTCGCTTTACCAATGAACAATTGGAGGATATTCAATTTGGGATTTGGAGCAATTGTGATTGCCCTGAAAATCTCTTTGTCGCAGACTCTGGATATGTGAGTGGTCAGCGAATTGATGAACACTTTTGGGAAGTCCTTATCGATGTTAGCTATCGCAAATATGACTATCGAGAAAGTCTCATCATGAAAGCTAGGTTTGAGGAACGCTAGGCCGAATTTGCAGGCAGCATTCCCTTCCAATCACGCGTCTTTAAGGAAGAAATTTTAATATGAAAAGCCCTTTTTTAATAATTAAGCTTGGACTTTTTGTGCTTGGTTTAACGCTTTTCTCTTGCGGGATTGAGGCAGAAGAAATTCAGCTATACGAATGCCGTAGTGGGAAATGCACCTACACATTTTTCACATCCCAGCAAATTGAAATCGTAGAAGATACAGTAGACAATCTTGCTTTTGTCAACATTATTGAAGGAAATAATCTGGTTTTCTTATATCGCTACATCGCTGATTCCGGTTCTAATGCTAATGAAAATGATTATGATGAAGATATCTTTTTTGAAATAGATCCGACTCTCAACAGCTTTAGCTTTACCGACGAACAATTAGCAGAAACTAAGATCTCCATTAAGCCTTGGTGTCTTTGCGGCTCCATCGTCATTGAGCCGGATCAAGGAAGTCTTAGGGGGGAACGTTTAAACGACAACACTTGGGAAATCAGCTTTGAAGCGACCTATCAACTAAATAATGAAACAAAGGAAATCAGTTTCAAAGCAAAATTTGCAGAGCCCTAATTCATAGAATTGATGCAGCATTTCCCGCAAAACATCCGTCTTTTGGGAAATCAATTTTATATGAACAGCCCTTTCTTGAAAATTAACTTTGGATTATTTGCGCTTTGCTTAACGCTCATCTCTTGTAGCACCAATCTACCGGGAGAACTAAAAGAATATAGTTGCCGCAGCGGTGACTGTACCTACTCCTTTCAAGAGAATAAGCAGATCGAAATCATTGAAGACAGCACCAACCAATCCACCTTCATTAACATCCAAGAGGGGGACAAAATCGTTTTCAAATACCAATATGTGGCCGATGAAGAGCCTAATATTGCAGACGATGAATATCTCGAAAACATCTATTTTGAAATAGAGCCCAATGCGGAGACCTTTAGTTTCACTGACGAACAATTGGCGGACGCTAAGTTGGTGATCCAGCCTGTCTGCTTTTGCCCGCCTGTCGTCATCGAACCCCGTTCTGGCATCCTCAGCGGCACGCGATTAGATGAAAGTACTTGGGAGGTCACGCTAGACGCGACTTACCAACTATATAATGAGACGAATGAGATCAGCTTCGATAAGAAGTTTGTCAAAAATTAGTTTTCAGTCGGTACGGCTCAGTGGTCGTACCGACTTCAATTCCCCAATCAGATTGTTTGCAAACTGTTCCGACTGACCGTATTTTAGTCAGTAATGGAATTTCAGGCACAACGCTCCCGCATCAGCAAACTGCTGGACAGTCTCAATCGAGACTTATTTGAAAGAGAAAAGGTCATGGGCTTGACCCTGCTTTCGGCCATATCTGGCGAAAGTATCTTCCTCCTCGGCCCTCCGGGAGTGGCCAAATCTATGATCGCCCGACGGCTAAAATACGCCTTCAAAAACGCCCGTTCCTTTGAGTATCTCATGGGTAAGTTTAGTACGCCCGACGAGGTTTTTGGCCCAGTCTCTATTAGCAAACTCAAAGACGAAGACAAATACGAACGACTCACGGACAAATATCTGCCGGGAGCTAACATTGTCTTTTTGGATGAGATTTGGAAGGCGAGCCCACCCATTCAAAATTCCCTGCTGACCGTTCTCAACGAGAAAATCTACCGCAACGGGGAGCAAGAATTCAAGGTCGATCTCCGAGGCTTGATTTCCGCCTCCAACGAATTACCGCTAGCCGGCGAAGGTTTAGAAGCCCTTTGGGACAGATTCTTGGTTCGGCAAGAGGTAATTCCTATCCAAGATGATGAGTTATTCAACCGCATGTTGGAACTCCCCAAGCATTTGAGTTATACCGATCCGGTAGATGAAGAGCTCAAAATCACCGATGATGAGTATGAAGCTTGGGAGCGACAGATTGATAAGGTAAGTATCCCAAGGCATGTGATGGGTTTATTCAATCACCTGCGACGAACGGTACGAGAGCGTAATCTCACTAGTGAGCCCGACAATAAGATGTTTATCTCTGACCGACGCTGGCGGAAGATGGCGCATTTGCTGACGACTGCCGCTTTTCTCAATGGTCGAGAGGAGGTCGATTTGATGGATTGCTTCATTATTGGCGAATGTATTTGGGACAAATTCGAGCAAATCGAAGAGGCGCATGCCATCGTCAAAGGTGCCATTGCTGCCTATGGTTATCGGCAGGTGATTCAGCTCAAGCCACTAGAAACAGAACTGGAATTACTGCGCGAGGAGATCAAAAGCGAAACCCAAATCGTCAGCCTCATAGACAAGGAAGTGCCAGAGATATTTAATGATGAAAGTGGTGGTGAATACTATCAGCTGCAGCACTTTTTTGGCAAGGACTCAGTCGCCTACATCCGAGCCGGAGATTGGGACAAAATCGAAACAGAAAGTCGCAACTATTTACCGGTATTCGAGCCAGCAGGGGGCAATTTTCGTCCCTTCCAAAACTATCAGATCCAACGAAAATCTGAATTTGTAGCCCTCGAAAAAGGTCGAGACCTTCCCATCAAAACCATCACGGTGCCAGAGGAAGTCGTTAGCCCGAAGGCGGCCAATCCCGCAACCATCAAAATCTGGAACAATCAAACCGATATCCTGCTGGAGGAGTGTGAAAAGTATATGGCTGTCATCGATGAACGCCGCCTTAAAGATAAGCCTCATCTACGCAATAATCTTTTTGTCAAGCCCGCCTTTGCCGCCCATGTCATGGATAGCCTCGAAAGCACCACCCGCGAGCTCCTCAACCTCAAATTAGAAATTCAAAAAACCCGCCATAGCTATGAGCCAACTGAAGAGAGTTGAGGAAGAAATGTCTTCTTTCATACTCTTTGGGGGGATGATGACGCGCGAGGATCGACAGAAACTGGCGCAGATGCTCTTTCTCTATCTGCTCGATCCCAATTACCCAGTGCTCTTTCATTATGAGCAGAGCGGCATCGCCGAACGCTACCCCAATTGGGACAAGCTCCTCAAAAAGCTCTTTTTGGAGGACAAACTCGTCCACCTTACCCGCAACAATGACGACTTTGCCCTCTCAGTAACCCGCGAAACCCTCAACTGGTGTAAAACCGTAGCCCTCCGCTTTGAACATGCTCACAGCTATGCCGAAGAAGAACAGCGGCTCCAT
>JBCCQN010000176.1:0-17204 GCA_039024315.1 Bacteroidota bacterium | reverse complement strand
GCGGCTTTGATTGCATATGACTTCTTGGACCAAAAGCCGACAATTGGTCCTTATTATCACAACAGCTTAATGAAGAATGACCTCTCTATTTTAGCAATATAACTTTGGGGAAGTTCGGAATAAAGCCCAAACTCAGGTTAGATTATCTGTTTGGGAATTGCAGTGCCATGCGGTTCCCTTTCTTTTTTGAAGAAAAATGAAGGTTTTAAAAGGCCCATGGAGGGAGTATGGGCCCTATGCTACTTTTCGACGGCCTTTGCGATTGGGGAGATTTTGGGTCGCGGCCAATAGCTCTGATTTCTTGAAGTAAACGCGGGTATTCAACTTATGGCAAGGAATAAGTCCTTGTTTGCGCCATTGAAGAAGCGTTACCTTAGAGACGCCTAAGATTTCACAGGCTTCCTCTGTTTTAATCAGCGGTTCAAACTTCTGTTGATCGAGCAGCTGACTGATCTCTGCTCGAATCGCCTCTCGAAAAAGGCTTTCAAGCTGGTCGATGGGGATGGATGAAAAGATTTGTTCGGTCATAAGGATTAATATTTGAATTACCCTCACAAGTAAGGTTCATCCTCATGACCGAAGAGCTTGAGTTCAAGCTTGAACTTTTAGGCTGTCTTTATCGAATTTAGCCTTTCTATGTCCATTTCTACCTGCTCACTTAACTGCCCTAAGCAGGAACTTATCTCATTTAACAGATTACGATATTCGTTTTTATCATGGAAACTGATGGTATCCGCCTTTATGATATCCTCATACTTTTCCATACGGGATTTAATTGCATTCTTCTCCATATGCTTCCACGAATAAGAAGTAAGTAAATGAAGGGCATAAGCCAGGTGTCGCTTAGGTATTCTGTTTCTGATTAGGCCGGTCCCTTCCGCATAATACATCAGCTGAAGCAAAGCGTTAAGGGATAAATTGGATTGAAAAGTTTCTGGCTTTGGAAAATGAAGGCTGACCTTCTTTTCGTTTTCTTCTGTGGGTTCCGGCTCTGGTGCTGGCGTTTCTGCTTTTTTCTTCAAATCAGCAATCTGAACACTTTCTGGATGCGTGTAGAAAATCTTCTCTTCCAGGATCACAATTAAGGCTTCGCAGAATAACTTAGAAATGGGCCGAGTGAGTACTATGTGATCCTTAAAAAAGATTTTAAGGGCATCTTTCTTTTCAATGATTTGCTTATAGTAGGCAATCAAGGCCCGGATCAATTGGACATCGTCTTTGATATAGCGGAATAGGTCATGCGCTCTTGCGGACTCCAGGCAAGTCTTGAAGTTTTCTCTATACCTATTCAGACGAAACGACAGACTTCGATAAATGAAATCATATTGGGGTCGCTTAGCATCCTCTAATGCCTCATCACGCCAATAGAAGTTATCCTCCTTAAAGATCTTGACTTTAGGATATCTTCTCATCTCATAATACTCATGAAAAATCCTCACTTGTAGAGACAAGCCTGTTGTCTCTAGCGGGAAGGCATCGTTTTCTAGTCTGTGAAAGGCCGCTACATCTTCCGGGAAGAAAAACTGGGGGTTATTGTATTTACCGGGATAATGGATTCGTTTCTTCTCTCTTTTTAATAGATATCGGATTCTCTCCTCCTTATCTCTGAGTAGATCAGAGAAGTCGTCTAGTTCAACCATAATAAATTGTGTTTCTGTTGTAAGCTGAACCAATTAAAGCAAAGCTGAGAAAAGAAAGAAACTGATTAAGTAAGCGGACTCGACCCATCACTCAACCCACAAAAAGAAAAATCGCCTAATAAATTGATTATTAGGCGATTATGAAAATAATTTGTGATCCCATCAGGACTCGAACCTGAAACCTGCTGCTTAGAAGGCAGCTGCTCTATCCAGTTGAGCTATAGGACCAATGCTTCAAAAATAAAAGCAAGGAACAAGGAAGTAAAAAGGTCGCCTCCTTTCTAGATTCTCGTTGCTTGCTTTCCGTTTCAGAAACGTGAGTGTCGAGGTGGCAGGATTCGAACCTGCGGCCCCCTGCTCCCAAAGCAGGTGCGCTAACCGGACTGCGCCACACCTCGATCTTTTGACTCAATAATAACCTCTTGTGTGGCTATTATCTTTATCGGGAGTGCAAATGTAGAGAGTAGGTATTATTTATCCAAAAATTTGACAAATATTTCTGTGGTTTTCTTTTACAAGGAAGGCAAAAAACGCGCCCTCCCATATGCCATATTGGGTTCGCTTTTGAGGGGACAATGACACAAAAAAACCGTCGAAGAATTACTTTTTCGACGGTTTCTAGTGGCGGAGAGGGCGGGATTCGAACCCGCGGTACCCGGTATGGGTACGGCAGTTTAGCAAACTACTGGTTTAAGCCACTCACCCACCTCTCCATTTGCGTGGGCCAAAGGTAGCAAAAAAGATTAAAACACCAGATATTTTTTCACTTTTTTAACTCAAAATATAGTACGCCATTTGCTCAAGAGAGTTATATTTGCGACGTTATTTTCCTCAACACTTGATACCTAAAATGCACTGATTGTTCATATTTTCTTACTTTTGGTATCAAATTTTCAAAAAATTAACATTCCGATTACACTATCTTTAACAAATCATTGATTTATTTATTAAGTTTGCCGCTTATTAGTTAGTAGTGTAATTAAGGATTTTATGAGCATTAAGAAAAAAGAACTAAAAAGTAAGCCTGTAGTTAAAGTTACTTTCCGCTTACCTAAAGGAGTAGCAACTACAGCTAAAGCAGTAGCACTAGTCGGCGATTTCAACGAATGGAATGCAGACGCCGAGCCAATGAAGCCGCTAAAGAGCGGAGACTTTACCACGACCGTAGAACTAGACAAAGGCAACGAATACCAATTTCGTTATCTCATCGACGGAGAAACTTGGACCAATGACGAAGCCGCTGACAAATATGTAGCTTCCCCATTCGGACCTGAGAACTCAGTTGTTGTACTCTAAAGAAATTACCGCTTACTTAAGCAGGTCGATCTATCTCCGATAGGTCGACCTTTTTCTTTTCCAGTCGCGGAGCCTATATTGGCCAAAAGGACGCTATGAGCTACCTCCTTCTTGCCAAAATTGGTTTTATCGCCCTCAGCCTTATTTGCTTGGGGCTATTTCTTTGGGGTTTGCGCTATGGGTTAAAGCAGACCGGCTGGGTCGCCGAACGCCAATCCCGATACCTTTATATCAGTACCGCCATCCTTTTGTTTTGGTTCGGCTTCACCGGAACGCTCGCCCATTTAGGAGTATTCAGCAATTTTGAGACCCTACCGCCCCCCATGTTTATCAATTTGGTAGTACCCATTATTGGCATTATCCTCTGGTTAAAGCAGCGCTCCACCAAAGAAATTTTAGCCGGTATCCCTTTATTTTGGCTACCTGCTGCTCAAAGCTTCCGCATTATTGTTGAAATATTACTTTGGCTATTGTTTACAGCGAAGATGCTTCCCCAGCAACTGACCTTTGAAGGCTATAACTTTGATATTCTCTCCGGTATTCTGGGTCTTTTATTGGCTGTTTTTATGTATCGAGGTATTCGCCATCCGCTGAGATGGCTTCGCATCTACAATTATGTCGGTCTGCTATTATTATTGATCATTGTAAGCATGGCCATTTTATCCATGCCCACTCCTTTTCGCCAGTTCATGAATGAACCCTCTAACGAAATCGTAGCTCAGTTCCCCTTTGTTTGGTTGCCAGCCTTCTTAGTACCGTTTGCTTTCGCCCTACATCTATTATCTTTGCAACAAACCAAAGCCTACACCTTACGATGAATTGGCACGATCTACGCCTTCGCTATCCCGCTTTACAAAACCGTATCTACCTCAATACTGCCGCCTGCGGCCTTGTTTCTACCGGTACTCAAGCTGCTGTACAACTATTTTGGGATGATCTTCTCAACAGTGGCGGTAAGCATCGTTGGGACTGGGAAGCGCAAATAGAAAGTACTCGCAAAAAGCTTGCAGCCAGCCTCAAGGTCCCAAGCTCCCAGCTCGCACTTATTCCTAACTTTACCGTTGGTATGAACTATGCCGCCAATCTTTTGGGCAAAGGCAAAAAGGTGCTTTTGGTAGATCAGGACTATGCCTCTGTTACCCTGCCTTGGCAGATCAATCATTATCATTGCGAACTTTGTGCCCCAGAGGCTGACGGTAGTATCCCTCTCAGCAAACTTTGGAAGCACATTCAGGAATTCCAACCAGACATCCTTGCCATCAGCCATGTGCAATGGCTCACTGGCTATGCTCTCCCGCTTGCGGAACTAAGCCAGCTTTGCCAGCAGGCTAACATTTGCCTAGTGGTAGATGCTACTCAATCTTGGGGGATGCTTCCCATAGATTTGAGCGAAACCCCTGTTGATATATTTATCGCCAGTGGGTATAAATGGCCCACCGCAGGTTTTGGCAATGCCGTCATGTACGTTTCTGAAAAAGTATGGCAAAGAGGCGAAATGCCTGTAGCAGGTTCTAGCAATCTTTTCTTACTAGAAGCAGGGCAGCAACCTAGCACTACGACCCTCCCCCCTATCGGTATGGAAGCGGGGCATCATGATTATCCTGGACTTATCGCTCTTGGCCAAGCTTGGTATGAATTGGAGGAAATTGGTTTTGATGCCATCGGCGAACGTGTTCTCAAACTAAGTAATTACCTGTTTGACGAACTCAAGCGCATAGACTGGCCTATTGTATCCACCTACAATCCTACGTTCCGCTCTGGCATCATGTCCATCAAGGGAACTGAAGCAATCGTCAAATCGCTGGGAGAGCAGGGTATAGACGTGGCTTTCCGCGGTGGTAATATTCGCGTTAGTATCCATTTCTATAACCAAAAGGCAGAAATCGATCAGCTTACCGCGGCCTTAAAACACATTGGCAAGGCCGCTATCTCTACAACATAAATATTTATTTCCCAGAGATATTTTTCAAAGCGCCTTAACTGGTGTGATCACTCACGATCAACCATCGCCCGTCTATCTTCTTCCAGACCAGAGTAAAGTGGCCACCGACATCTCCTATATCCCTTGTCAGATACCACTTTCCAATCATAAAGGCACTTTTTGAGCCTAGTTTCTCCAGTCGGAGAACGCTAAACTCCAATTGGCCCATGGCCGTTTTGTTGGGATACCGCACAAAATAATTGTCATGCGTCGTCTGCCAACCATATTGGGGACCACTTGCCCCCACAAAGACCAAAGAATCAGATTTCCAATAACCCTCCATAAAGGTAGGAATGTCAGCTTGATTCCAAGCCTTTTGCTGATCTTGTAGGGCTTTCATAATGGCGGCCTTATCTTTCGCTTTCAGGACATCCTGAGCTTGCAAATTGATTCCGCAGACTAATAGAACTAAGCAGCTAATCCAGATTCGTTTCATCGCTTTCTTTTTCTTAATATATAGATAGGATAGAGCAGGAAGCAAGGAAATAAATAGATCAAAAATCTAGTAAGCTCTAAGCGTATCATCTTCAAGTAAAATCCCTTACCTTTGCCATCACAACAGCAATTTTTTTATGTCAGTAGTAGTTCGCTTTGCCCCCAGTCCTACGGGTCCGCTCCACATTGGAGGTGTCCGTACGGCTTTATTTAACTATTTATATGTCCGCCAACAAGGGGGACGATTTATCCTCCGGATTGAAGATACCGATCGTACTCGCTTTGTACCCGGTGCGGAAGAATATATCATTGAGGCTCTCAATTGGTTAGGGATAGCGTTCGACGAAGACGTAAACCAAGGAGGTCCTGTCGGCCCTTACCGCCAAAGTGATCGCTCGGCCCAAGGCCTTTATCGCCAATATGCGGACCAATTGATCGAAGAGGGTAAAGCCTACCTAGCCTTTGATACGCCAGCCGAGCTTGACGCTATGCGCGAACGCCTCAAAGAGGCGGGCTCCTCTACCCAACAATACAATGCGCTCACTCGCCATGAGATGACCAATAGCTTGACCCTATCAGCTCAGGAAGTGCAAAATAAAATCGATGCTGGTGAAGCTTATGTGGTACGCATGAAGATGCCTGAAAACGAAAACGTAAGCTTCAAAGACGTAGTGCGGGAAGAAGTTACCTTCAACACCAATCAACTAGACGATAAGATTCTCCTCAAAAGTGATGGGCTTCCGACCTATCACCTAGCCAATATCGTGGACGACCATTTGATGGAAGTTACCCATGTGATCCGTGGCGAAGAATGGCTTTCTTCTACCCCCCTACACGTTTTGCTTTACCGTGCTTTTGATTGGACCCCACCTACATTTGTCCATTTACCTTTGATCCTTAATCCAAATGGCAAGGGTAAAATGAGTAAGCGTCAGGGCGACAAATTGGGATTTTCGGTGTTTCCTACCAATTGGACCAATGCAGAAGGCGAAGTCTCTACTGGCTATCGTGAAGATGGATACCTACCCGAAGCAATGATGAACTTCCTTGCGCTACTAGGTTGGAATCCCGGCGATGAGGAGGAGGTTATGGATGAAGCCCGTCTTACGGAACGCTTCAGCCTGGAGCGCATCGGCAATAAAGGAGCCACTTTCGACATAGATAAACTTAAGTGGTTTAACCAAACTTATATCCGAGCCAAAAGCCCTGCTGACCTACTGCCACTCATCGCACCCTATTGGTCAGAGGCCGGATATAATCTGCAAGTTGATGAATCTTATCTACATCAAATCATCGCGCTTTTGCAGGAACGAGTTACTTTGTTGCCAGATTTCGTCGATCAGGCCGCTTATTTCTTCGCGGCACCTACTGAATATGATGCTAAGTTTGCTAAAAAACGTTGGAAAGCGCACAGCGGGGAGCTGATGTTAGCCATGAAAGCTAAGTTTGAGCAAGTATCCAACTGGAACGCAGAGGAGCTTCATCAGTGTTTTGAGTCGCTCATCGCGGAACGCGAAATCGGAGCAGGACAAGTGCTAGCTCCCTTTCGATTGCTGCTCACCGGCCTAAGTTCAGGGCCTGGAGCATTTGATATCGCCGCCCTATTAGGAGCAGACGAAACCTATCGTCGGATTGAGCTAGCGATTGCTAGCTTAGGTTAGGTAGAGAGTGATATAGAAATTCGGACTGAATTTTGTAACTTCATAGGCTAAGATCCAGTAGCTAAATAAGGACCACGTATAATTAAAAGCCTTGGCAAAAACGAAGAATAATAAAACCAGAGTACAAAAATTCATCAATTACACGAAGGAGGCCTTTTTCTGGCCTGTACATCTGGTAATTTTAGGTGCAATTACAGGCTTGGCGGTTTTAGGCGTTCTTACCTTACCGGAAGCACTGCAGGGCCTTATGGACCCTGCCCTGACTACTTCCTCCCTCATTATGATGGCAGGAGGAGCAGAGATGCTAGCCTTGAGTGCTATTAGTCGTAACCCGCGTTTTATTCGCGCTATCAACGCTAAATATCACAAGGACATAGAAGCCTTCAAAAAGACTAAGACCTTAGTAGAATACTATAACGAACTAGGACTTGAATCTCAACGTCGCTTCGATAAGCTCCGTAAGCGGATCAAAGAAGTACGGGAAGGATTTAAGAAAATGAATACGTCTGTGCCCTCATTGGTAAATAACTTGCTCAACAAGCTCAATGCGATCGAGCTTTCTTATGTGCGCTTGCTTTATCATCAAGACCGTATTCCAACCTTAGCTAATGAGGAAGCGATTCATAAGACCGTTACTGAGATTGACAAGCTCAATCAAGCGCTCAAAAACGCCGGTAACCGTCTCAAGCAAATCAAAGAAAAAAGATTGCGTCTCCTAGAGATGCGCATGGACAACTATTATAAAGTCCGTGAAAATAAAGAAGTCATCGAGGAACAATTGCAAACCATCGAAGAGATGGTGGAGTATATCAAAGATCAGCCCTTTACCCTGCAAAACACGCAGCAAGAGGACATGATGATTGATAATCTGCTTTTTGAAACAGAGCAAACGCAGCAAAGCCTCGAAGAGATCGAATCCTTGATGCAGTCTGAGTTTTACCCTGGCCTGATTGATGATCCCGGTGCAGACGCCGAATTTGGGGCCTATGATGGTAAAACCTTAGAATAGACAAAATATTTTTTGTGATGAACGAGCTTTGTTGGAAATTACCAACAAAGCTCGTTTTCTTATGTATAAACATCTACTCACCGAAACGCAAAACCATACCCTTATCATCATTCTTAATCGCCCCAAAGTCCTCAATGCGCTGAATAGAGAGCTATTGATGGAACTAGGAGAGGTCATTAAGGAGCTGAAAGCAAATGACGAAATCAAAGGCGCCCTCATCATTGGCTCAGGAGACAAAGCGTTCGCCGCAGGCGCAGATATCAGTGAACTTACCGGCCAAACTGCTGCTGAGGCCGAAAAGGGTAGTCTCGCAGTCCAAGCTGTTTATCATGCTATAGAAAGAAGTCCTAAGCCCATCATTGCGGCGGTAAACGGATTTGCCTTAGGCGGTGGCTGTGAACTAGCTATGGCTTGTCATATGCGGGTAGCTTCCGAAAACGCTAAGTTTGGCTTACCGGAAGTTAAATTGGGTTTGCTACCGGGCTATGGTGGTACGCAGCGCTTGGCACAGATAGTAGGCCGAGGGCGGGCAATCGAACTGATGATTACGGCGGATATGATTGATGCTAAAAAAGCTATGGAAATTGGACTCATCAATTATCTAACTACTCCAGGCGAGTTGGTCGATAAGTGCAAAGCAATTCTTCAAAAAGCGTATCAGCGTTCGCCGAAGGCAATTGCCCTTGCCTTAGATGCCTTAAACGCAGGTCTTCCTACTATGGCCGGCTACGAAAAGGAAGCCGCTAACTTTGGGATAGCCATCACCTCAGAAGACGGCAAAGAAGGTACAACGGCCTTCCTAGAAAAGCGAAAGCCTAAATTTACGGGCAAATAAACGTAGCTCTTAAATACAAGCATTATGTACACCAGAACACTTTTAATCATCTTTTGCTGCCTAATTGGTCTTGAATCATAAGCTCAGACCGAAGCCGCGCAAAAACTCACAGCCCTCAGCCAGATGTCTGATATCGCAAGCAGAAACAAAGCGATTAAACAACTGCTAACTGACTATCCGGAGTATCCTATGGCTTATTATGCTTGGGGGCAGGCCCATTTCAAAGCGCGAAATTATGATAGCGCAGCCGTTTACTTTCAAAAGGCAATAGATTTTCCTGCCTCCAAACCGGGCTATCATGTTGCCCTTGCAAATTGTTACAAGAACAAAAATGATTGGGAAAAAGCATTAGCTCAGTATCAAATTGCCTTGGACATAGACCCCGATTATTATCCTGCTATTTTAGAACGAGCCCAGTACTACCTCGAATCAAAGCAGGCTGATGAACTAAATGAAGCCATTGAAACACTACTAGGCTGGGAAAAAGAGATGGCCATGCTTTATTTTATCAGAGGAACGCAAAGAATGAACATGGGGGACTTGTCTGGTATGCAAAAAGATATGAAACGAGTGATCCAGTTAAATGATGATGAAAAACAAATGGAAGTGTATGATCGTTTGGCAATTTGGACAGAAGAGCAAGGTATGTTAAACTACCCGGAAGAGCGCTTTGAGTGGGAGGAAACAAACCGAGCCTATGAGCAAATGGCAACGATGATGGCCGTCTTACCAACTGGCGTCACCAATCAAATAGAAGAGCGCCTCAAAGAGGATTTTGGACCTTATAACGAAAGTCTCAGTGGCGAAAAAGTAAGTCTGCAAGAAATCAATCGCATCACTCAGGCTGGGAGAAATCAGTTTAAAGCAGGAAATTTTGATAAAGCGCTGCTTGCCTTTGAGGAGGTCTTAAAGTATTATCCCCAGCATAAAGAAGCGTTAAAATATCAAAAAGAGATTAAGGCTTTGCTAGACAAATAGCTCAGAACAATGACCCAAATAGCTCCGGCGAGTCTTAAGCATCAAACATCTAATCCTCATGAAAAAACTACTCATCATTTTAAGCCTTCCGCTTTGCCTGAGTTTTTCAGGTTGTGACATACTGTTACCCCTGCTAGAAGGAGTGGCAGAGTCAGGTACCAGTAGCATTCCAACCAATATTGAGATCGTCAAAGGACTCAAAGAAGCGCTTGTCAAAGGAGCTACTTACGCTGTTACCAACCTCAACAAGGAGGGCGGTTACTTCAATGATCCTTTGGTCAAGATTCCTTTTCCGGAAGACGCCTTATTTGTAGCCAATACACTGCGCGACCTCGGCTTGGGCCAATTGGTTGACAACTTTGAGCAACGCCTCAATGAAGGAGCTGAAAAAGGAGCCGCTTTGGCATTACCGATTTTCAAAAACGCGATTACCAGCATGACCGTAGCTGACGGTAAGGAGATCCTTTTTGGGTCCCAAAATGCCGCTACAAGCTATTTTCAGGCCAAAACCTCTAGTCAGCTACAAAATGCTTTTTCTCCCGTAATCAAAGAAAAGCTGGACGAAGTCAACGCCACCAAGCTTTGGAGCGATATCACCACTCGATATAACAAAATCCCTTTTGTCAACAAAAAAGTGGAAACCGATTTGGTCAAATATGCCACGGACAGAGCCCTCGCTGGCCTGTTTTTGAAACTCGCAGAAGAAGAAAAATTGATTCGAGAAAATCCGATTGAACGTACTTCGGATATTCTACGCAAAGTATTTAACTATGCAGACCAGCAGCAAAGCGGTCAATAAAATTACTTTTTTCTGTAACTTCCCCGCATGAAGGACAATTCGAAACCGACCACCTACAATTGTCCCTATTGTCAGGTGCGTCCCCTCGAAACTGTTGCTAGAGCACCCTTTGTGCGGGGATATGTTTTAGCCTATCAATTGGGCTACCAAAAGCTCGTAGGCTGCGTGCGTTGTGTGCGTAGGCGCGTCCTGCGCCAAGCGGCTTTCTCTCTACTACTGGGCTGGTTTAGCATCACAGCCCTGATTATCAACCCCTTTCTGATTGTTTGGAATCTGATCCAAGCCCCCTTTATCAAATCACGCCCTAAGCGAGTTGAGAAAGTACTCAAACGTATGGGGCTCCCTATCAATCCTCAAAAAGCTAATCTCACGGATGCTGGTTATGCCTTGGCCGCCTCTATGATTACGGCTGATGGCAAAATTGAATCTACAGAGCTTATGATCGCAGAAGCTCAAGGCAAGGACGTATTTGGTGAGTTTGACAATACCGAATTCCGTCGTCTCGTCGCAGATTACAAAGAACTACCCCCTGCTGTGGATATGGCGGCGATCTTCAAAGACCTCCTTTCTGGCGATGAAAAAGCCAAGATCTACCGCTACCTCGAAGCTATCGCTACCGCTGATGGGGATTTTGCCAAGGTCGAGCGTGAACTTTTAACGGAGATCGGCCTCAAGATGGGCTATCTCAAAGAAGAGGAGTTGGAGGATTAGTATTGACTTCTCGCCTAGGTGTCATTAAGCTATTTCTGCTTCGCAGAACGCTTATTTTCGGACCAAAGGGGCTCCACACCAAACCCTTTTATAGCTGAGTCAATGGTGGCTATCAGCATCCTGACTGTCCATTTTTAAGTACTGAGACAATCGTATTCAGTATTAAGACTTTGAAAAAACGACCTCAATGGGGTAAAGAAGCGATTATTCTTCGTACTAGATACTCCCGATAGCTATCGGGATACTTTGTACTCTCTTGTATTTTGGCGGATCGGAGATTTCGCGGCGCCTTGTCAGGCTTTGTCGAATATGTAGAAAACGAGCGTAAGTAAGTGCTTAGCATAACCCCTTTACGGAACGCTTTAGAGACTCGTCCTCCTTGCCCACACAAAATGAGGTTGTAGCAGTAGGAGTTGACATATATTTCCCACCGATATCAGCGTTCTGCAAAGCAGAAGTAAGCCCTAACAGTCCCTTAGAATTATTACTGGAATCTAAAATAATCGTGAGTGACAAAAATCATTTCGAATTTATATGAAGATTTTTACATGTGTCACCAAGAAAATAATCAATTGAATATCAGATTATTACATCCTTTTTATTTCTTAAACACTCTCAGCTACAGCATATAGAGAAAATTGGATTTATCATTTCAAGCTCCTAAATTTGGCGCTAATCTTTATTTAGACTAAGTCTAAATAAAGATTGTCCCCTCTTAATTTCCCTGCCTAAAATGACCTGTATCCTATGGCTAAAAATTACTCTCTAGCGCTAGCCTTTTTGCTGATTTGCTCTTCCTTATTTGGACAAGTTTCTCTTAGCGGGACCGTTGCAGACGAAGCGGGAACTCCTCTTGAAGGCGTAGTAGTTCTACTCAAACCTAGTAAACTGGGTGCCATCAGCGATAAAGGAGGTAACTTCAAAATAGAGAAGGTGCCTTATGGCAAATATAAGTTGGAAGTTTCTCACATTGGCTTTGGCAAGGAGTCCATGAACCTTGAACTAAACCAAGCTAATCCCCCAGCCCTCTCTATCCGGATGAAGGCTTTGGACACAGAGTTGGATCAAGTGGTGATCACCGGTAAATCCAACGAACAACTTCAGCGCGAACAGCCGATCAAGATAGAAGTGATTAGCGTCGATCAAGTCATGGAGCAATCGACGAGCTTGCCTGAATTGATCAACCAAACCTCAGGGGTAAAAGTGCGTCAGTCCTCTGGTATCGGTAGTCAAACTACTATCAATATCAATGGCCTACAAGGTAATGCGGTGCGATTTTTCAAAGACGGGATTCCTACTGACTATCTAGGCTATGCTTTCAATATTGGTCTGGTCCCCACCGGTAGTATCAAAAATGTCGAAATCTATAAAGGCGTTTTGCCGATTGATTTAGGCGCTGATGCATTGGGCGGAGCGATCAATATTATCACCACTGGCAAAGACAAACAATATCTGGATGCGTCTTATGAAATTGGTTCTTTTAATACCCACCTAGTCAATGTCAACTCTAACTTTATTATCCCCAACACCAAACTTCATGTAGGGGTCAGTGGTTACTACACGCACTCAGATAATGATTACGACTTTGATCTTGATATCACCGATTTTAACGGTAATGTTCAGACCCATCGCATCAATCGTTTTCACGATGCGATTACGGGCCGTTTTGTAGAGCTAAATGCAGGTGTTCATGATACAAAATGGGCCGACCTCCTTGATATCAAACTGAGCTACTTCAGCCTTGACAACCAAGTTCAGCACGGAATTCGGATTACACAGCCCTTTGGTGGCGTCAGCCAATCAGAGACCAATCAAATTCTTAGCCTTACTTATAACAAAACGATTCGCTCTCGGCTAAGCATCAGCCTATTTGGGGCCTATAGCCAGCGGGTAGGCATTGATCAGGATCTGTCGGACTCATTGTACAACTGGTTTGGAGAACCCACCCAGGCCACGGCTTCGGGAGAGTTTCAAATCAGAGATCAAAGGATTGATCGCGAAAATCAGGTTTTCCGAGCTGCACTACGCTATGAATTGTCTGATAACTTTAACCTCAAAGTTAGCTCTACTTTTAATAGTAGTGAACAAGTCGGCGAGGATCCGTACGGACAGATCAATATTGTAACCGGTAAGCAACCGATCACCATCCCCTCTACTTATGCCAAAATGATCTCAGGCATAGGTTTAGGCTCATCCTTTTTTAGCGACAAACTGAAGGGCGAGACTTTTGCCAAGCATTATATGCTAGAGACGGAAGCTGCTAATTTTTGGGGCGAGGACGAGACCCAAGCACTTTCCCATCGATCCCTTGGCTGGGGGCAGTCATTTAAATTTGCCTTTGACGAATTTACTTACGCAAGGGTCTCATATGAAAACGCCACACGCGTACCTGAGTCTAGTGAGTACTTTGGAGACAATTTGTTTGTACTCCCCAACTCAACTCTCGAACCAGAGACAAGCGACAATATCAATCTAGGCTTTGCGACTAACCTCAATAAGAAAAACACCCTCAGTTTAGAAATCAACGCCTATTATCGCGATACTAAGAACTTTATCCGCGTATTCCCATTGGGTTTGATCAATAGTATCAACCGTAACAGCGACACCCAAATCACTAAAGGAATAGAAGCAAACTTCAAAGTTCAGCCGAGCGAGACTTCTTCTATCAGTGTTGCCATAACCTATCAAGACCTACGTCGCACTGAAACGACTGGAGCAGACCGCGGGCTTGAAGGATCCAGAACCCCTAATGTGCCTTATTTCTTTACCAATCTTTCTGCCCGCAAAAGCTTCAATAATCCCTTAGCCTTGCCTCTGAAGCTAAATGTATATGGCAACTACCTCTTTACGGAGCAATACTATTTCATTGCTTCTTCAAAATTGTTGGATCCCCCACTCTTTGGTCCAAGCGCAAGCGCCATCACCTCGCTGATTCCTCGTCAGCACCAAGTGAATATGGGACTTAGCTGTATCCTAGAGGCCGTGCCGCTCAGCCTCAATTTTGAGGCCATCAACGTCTTGAATAGCATCTTATATGATGACTTTCGGATCCCCAAACCCTTCAGAAACTTTAGATTCAAAATCACTTATAGATTGTAAAAAAGATTGAATGCTTTAGCGATTAGGTACTTCCTAAACACAAAAGAAGTTTCAATTCATTTTAATCCTTTTGTCTTATGAAATTTAGATTCAACTACTTACTATTGACTCTACTCGTTCTTGCAACGCTGTCAGCTTGTAAGCAGGAACCTATAGCAACCTGCGATGACGGTATTCAAAACGGAGACGAAACAGCTGTTGACTGCGGTGGTACTTGTAATGCTTGTCCCCCAGCCGAACGCTACGCAATTTTTGCGGTAACCAATTCTTCTGATGGTAGTGGCTTTTTGGTTCCTTTTGATGAACTCCCTTCTGGTGAAGTAGATATCAACGACCATATTGCTTCTGGTATCCAGTTAGCTTCCACCCGCTTTGCAGGCATCAGCCATAATGGTGCGGTTTATGCGCCTAACAATCCATTTGGCGACCCAGGGGTGCAAAAGTTTGTTTATGATGAAATCACTGGCTCTATGAAAGAGGCTGGCTTTATCCCCAATGGTGCGCTTTCCAATGCTAGCGGTAAAATCTTTGGCTTCGCTTCTGCCACCAAAGGTTATTATACCAACCACGAACTCAACACCAAAGCGATTCAGGTTTTCGATACGGAGTCTATGACCCGTACAGGTGAAATTGATTGCTCCGCTGCTATCGATGAAATCATCGCACAGATGGCTTCTTACAATGCTGATAGTATCGCGACGACTAGTATCGGTGGCTTTATGCTCGAAAGAGATGGTAAAGTATTTACTCAGGTATTCTTTACTGATGGTGCTGGCAACGAAGTGGTAGATTCTACTTTTGTAGCCGTGATTGATGTAGCGACAGATAAACTAGATAAAATTATTCAGTGGGATGACTTCCTCCGCGTTGGCTACTACTCTTGTATCAATTGTAATTATGCTACTCTCGGAGATGATAACAATATCTATCTCGCTTCTTTCATCGGCAACTTTACCGATCCAGAAGGCCCCAACTATCGTGCGATCCGCATCAAGAGCGGAGAAACTGAGTTTGATACTAGCTGGGATATCAACGGGCAAAGAGATTTCCCTAATGGCGAAACCTTCGCGCTAGGTAGCCAAGTGAAAGACGGTAAAATGTACGTCAAAATGTTTGACGTTACCGTTGATGCAACTTTTGCCGCAGCACGAGAAAAAAGATACTACGCTTATGAAATCGATTTGGCTTCCAAAACTCCTCGCATCATCGATGGTATTCCGGCAGCTTATTGGAAGAGTATCCATGGGCCAGCGATTTATAGCAACGAAGGCGATGGCGGAGATGGCAAAGTGTACTTCGTAGTAGAAGTAGCTGATGACAACAATCCGGATGATCCTGAGCACGGCAAACTTTACTACTATTCTTATGACCCTATCAGTGGTACTTCTAAATTGGAGACTACCATTTTGAACGGGCAATCACAAAACATAGTCAAGTTCTAAATGTACACCCTAGCCGTAATACTGTCATTTTTATCGGTATGGTGCATATTTGCTGCCTCATCCAAGGTCGAGTTTAACAAAACGAATTTGACCTTGAGGCTTTCACAAAACACACGAGTTGCCAATTTGGCAGCTTGTGTGTTTTTCATAATCGCTACCGTCCTTATTTGTAACCTACAAGGCACCTTTGTAGGCATCATACTCAGTGCTACGATCTGGATGAGCCTTGCTAGCCTCGTGCTGATTTTGGCTCCGTTTCAAAAGATCAATGTTTTGCACCTAGCAGGCTTCGGCCTTCTTTGTTTACTCTTAGAGCTGCTGCTACTGTAAGTACTCTACTGTCAATAAGTATCAGTAGTGATTGACTGTTAAGACTCCCGCAGCACCTAGCTGCTAACGTATTTTACTCATGCCCGCTAACAAAAAATATCTACTCCAATCCCCTTGGGCCAAGACCAGCAAGGTCATTGCCGCCATCCTTGGCAGTCTCATTGGCTCTGTCCTCGTCCATTTGGCCTTAGCCCTTTGGATTGATAAATCAACCATGCTCAATGTATCGGTCTATGGTATTTTTATGCTTTGGGTTGGCCTGATGTTACTAGTCTATTGGGTCAAAAGTCCATGGAAATCTTGGGGGGTACTACTCACCATCATCAGTCTTGCGGGTCTCCTCATATATCTGGGCAAATTATAGCTAGGAGGCCTTGCCTACGCAATTAATGCCCCCCCGCTAGCTCTCAGATCAGAGATCGAATTTGAGATAACTTACTACCACCACTAACGACTACTTAATAGCAAAGAAATGAGCAAACCAGATAAGCGTAACTACAACGTCTTCTTCAATTTGCACACTGTTTCGGGGATCACGATTAGCGTGGCCCTATTTGTGATCTTTTTCGCCGGTGCCTTTGCCCTCTTTCTCGAAAATATCAATAATTGGGAAAGCAATTCACAGCATCATGCTCACACCTATGCTGCAATCGATTATGATCGCTTACTTGATTCACTCAATGCCCTTGATTACGAATTATACGATCGAACCTTTTTCATTAATCAGAATGAAGAAGGGAAAAGCGTTCAGCTCAACGCACAGCCTCTAGCCTTTGAGCAAGATAGCCTCAAAGCTGATAGCAGTTTGGCAGCTCTTTATGGCCCTATTGCCCTCAATTATGATCTAGCAAACTGGCAAAGCGTAGAGGCAGCCGAGCATCATCACGATGGCTTGGGAGACTTTTTATATCATCTGCATTATTTTGAGCCGATTCCAGTAGTAGGGATTTATTTGTCAGGTTTGGTGGGTGTTTTTTTCCTGCTGGCT
>JBCCQN010000175.1:0-17302 GCA_039024315.1 Bacteroidota bacterium | reverse complement strand
TCTTGTGGGAACACATCAACCGCTGCACCACGCAAATGTCCAGTCTTTAAAGCATTTTTTAAGGCCTCAATCTGCACGACAAAACCGCGGCTGAGGTTGATAAAGATAGAGCCAGGCTTCATCTGCGAAAATTCTTCCTCCCCAAAGATCATCTTATTTTCGGCGCGACCATCTACATGTAGAGTCAAGATATCCACCTCGTTCAATAATTCCTTGAGTGAATTCTTTTTGCGCGCGTTACCGAGGGCCAATTTTTCCACTAAATCATAGTAGTAAACCTGCATGCCCATGGCTTCGGCCAAAACGGATAGCTGAGCCCCGATATTGCCATAGCCAACGATCCCTAGTTTCTTACCACGGACCTCATAGCTTTCGTTGGCTGATTTGTTCCACTTGCCAATGTGCATCCCCTCACTCATAAAAGGAATGCGGCGGGTCAGCATGATCATCTCCCCGATGGCTAGTTCAACTACCGAACGTGTATTGGAAAAGGGCGCATTGAAGGCGACGACTCCGTGTTCGGCGCAAGCTTCGAGATCAATTTGATTGGTTCCAATACAAAATGCTCCCACCGCCATCAGGCGATTGGCATGTTCGAGCACTTTGCGAGTGATATGGGTTTTGGAGCGGATGCCGATGATGAAGACATCTTTGATCCTTTCGCAGAGTTCGTCCTCGGACAAGGCACGATCAACAGTTTCTACTTGGTATCCTTCTTTTTCAAAATGGGCCTTGGCATTGGGATGGATGTTTTCCAAGAGCAATACTTTGATCTTGTGCTTTGGAAAGGAAAGCTTAGGCGTCATGATTTAATCGCTTTTTATGCTTGTACGGAGGGGACGAAATTGAGGTGCAAAGGTACAGAAAATGTCTATTCTTTATTCAACCGGAAAAATCATTTTGAACTCCGTGCGTCCTGGTTCCGAGATCACCTCCACGCTAGCTCTGTGGTGCAATAGGATTTTGTGTACGACATCCAAGCCCATACCGGTACCTTTACCCAGTTCTTTGGTGGTATAAAAGGGATCAAAAATATGGCCCTTTTTATCTTCGGGGATACCCGGTCCGTTGTCGATGATGCTGACCACTACAGCACTAGTCAAGCAAGAAGCACTAACCTCTAGTACATTGTCTTTGCGTCCTTCCATCGCATCGAGGGCGTTGTCCATGATATTGGTCCAGACTTGGTTGAGCTCGCCGGGATAGCCCGGAATCTTAGGTAAGTTGGGATCAAAGGACTCCTTAAAGGTTACTTGATTGGCTTTGAACTTATGTTTGAGGATGTTGACCGTAATTCTAACGCCATCCAAGATATCGACTTGTTGTTTGGCTTGGTCTTGATCCATATGCGTGTAGGACTTGACCGACTTGACCAAGTCCGAGATCCGCACCGAAGCATCTTGAATTTCACTGACAAGTTTCTCAGTACTGACGACATTTTCCATCCATTTGAGCACTGGTCTCAACTGCTCCGTATTGACGGCTTCTTCCACCATGTCTAAATCGCTCACATCGAAACCAAATTCTACGAGATTTTCAGCAATGGTATCGCCATCTTCAATATCTCGATCATCCATCCAATCCATCAATTCTTCTTCTAGCTCTGTCTTTTGCATCAAAGAGAGGTTTCGCTGGACGCCTTTGCCCGCTTTTTCAAAAAGCACATCATTGACCTTATCTACCATATGGGGGTCAATCTTAAGTCTCATGACAGCTTTGAATTTGTCGGGCTGGTATGAGAGAAGATTTTTTAGTTCCTGCGCAGAACGTACCACCGCAGCCGCTGGATTGTTAAGCTCATGGGCTAATCCAGCCGAAAGTTTCCCCAAGGCCATCAGCTTTTCGTTTTGCTGCTGCAAAGCAGTGAAGTTGCGGACCCGATTGGTCATTACGTGTACTAAAGCGGTGGTCAGTTCATGTTGGGTGCTGATCATATCAGGAAAACCATCCTTATGAAAGCGCACCACGATGGCATCTTTGACGGCTTCAGCATTGGCTACTCCACTTTGCAAGCGCGAATAAGGCAATATGCCGGTAATCGTATTACCCTCTACAAGAAACATTTCTCTCCTCTGCTCGGGAAAGTAAACTCGAAATTTTCCCTCCAGTACGATAAAGAGATGGTTACTAGGATCACCTGCTTTAAAAAGAAGATCACCTACTTTAGGATAAAGGATTTCACTCTTGTCCAGCATCCATTGGAGCTGAGATTCGGGGACTCCCGCAAGTTCGGGAACTTGTTGGAGACGATAAAGAATATCTGACATGGGGGAAGAAGATTAATTAGCCTTCAAATCCTATTTTCTTATGGGTGCCATCGCAGTAGGGCTTATTTTCAGAAGCACCACACCGGCAGAAGAATACCTTGGTATCTTTTTGCGTTTCGTTGCCATCAGCATCAACAATAGAACAGTCTGCGTGTACCATGAGAGGGCCATTTCTAATGACATCAACTCTTATCCGCTCAGGAGCGGGGCCATCTTCGGGCTTTTCTCCCTCTACTAGATAGGCAAGCGCTCCTGAGGGACATTGATCGATTTGCGCCTTGATTTCGGCACTTGAAGCACCCTCGGCATTGATCCAAGGCCTAGCCTTAGGATCAAAAACGGTATTTAGGCCTCGCCAACACTTTTCTGAGTGAATGCATTGCCCAGGTTTCCAGACGATGCTCAATTCACCATTGGTGTAGGTTTTTACTTTTTCAGCCATAAAAAAGACAATCAATTGAGTGAAATCACAGGCAGCTCTCTAGTCATGGTGTTGTGAAACATGAGCTCTGAAATCTCATAATCGCAATAGGGCATAATGGGAAAATTGTCTAGCGTATCTGAAACCTCTAGCTCGGTTTCGGCCAAAAAAATCACCCATAGCCTGCTACGATCTAAGGATAAAGTGTAGGAGTCTATTTTGCCTTCACTCATCAATTCATTGACCAGAGTCCTTTGGGCCGGAATCAATGACATGAATTGCTGAGTCATTAGGGCGGGTAGGTCTATTTCAACCATGTACTGGTTCATACCTAGTTTATATACTTGGTTAGGGACAACAGTGAAAATATACGCATAATATTCGGGAAATATCGGTTGAGTGGTAGCCCCCTACTGTTTTGCATTTATAGTCAAGTACTTAAAGGGGAAAGTTGCGAGAAATGTTTTATAACTAATTAGTTAGTTTTATAACTAACTAATTAGTTATATTGCAGCAGATTTACTCATAAACTTATTTTCACATGAAAAATTTATTATTGATCGCCCTTAGTTTTCTCTGCATTACAGCCCAAGCACAACTCAACACAGCCACTGCTTTAAAACTGAGCCCCGAAAAGCAAGGCACTGCCGCCATGAGTTGGGAAGAAGAAAGTCATAATTTTGGCAGCCTAGAGATTGGGGCAGACGCAAGCTATACTTTCGTGGTAAAAAATACCGGAGACGCAGATCTTGAACTTACTAATGTCAAACCCTCTTGTAGCTGTACGGTAGCAGATTATACCAAGACTGCCATTGCACCGGGAGAGACAGGTTTTGTGACCGCAAGCTACAAAACGTCCAAAGCAGGGATATTTTCTAAGACGGTGACTGTCCAAACCAATAGCGAGCAAGGTACGATCATCCTGCGTTTGAGAGGAGAAGTAGCGAAAAAAGAAATGTAATTCAAACTATTCCAGAAAGCGCAATCTATTGATCCGTTTTTCCTCTTCGAGGAAGAGCGGATTTGCTTTTTGCCAATTGAGCCAACGAGCGAGAAGAATATCATTTTGCTTGCTAGTGGCCCATTTTCTAAAAGCCTCCGTGTTCCCTTCTGCAAGCAACCAAAAATGGTAAGCTTCCCAATGGCCTGCCGTTTGGATGGCTTCCCAATGATCAAAAAGGGTATTAGGAAATTGCTCGCTTAAGCTTCCTTTGGCGCGCCAATTTTGAATAAAGGCGGCTCTTGCAGCAGCGATGGCTTGTGGCTCGGTGAGACCCTGAGAAAACTGAGCTTTACTTGTCTGGAGGCGTTCGACGAAGGCTTGCTCAAAACTCTGGGGGAAACCAGAACGAATGAAAGGAATCCGATCGGAATCAGAACTCCGGTTATAGGCTCTTAGACTAAAGCGAAATAAGACCGACTCATCGCCCAAGATCTCAACACTACTAGCATAATTGCTGAGCAACATAGAGCTGATCTCTGCGGTGCGCGAATCTTGTGGAGCCAGTAACATGAACAACTCTCCATATAACAAAGCCCAAAGCCTTTCAGAAGTATTGGCGTAGGCCTTAGCCGCCCAATAATAGTTGGGGGCATAGTTTGGATCGACATCAATACCCTGCTCCCAATACTCAATAGCTTCTCGTAATTTGTTGTGGTTCAAAGCCAATATTCCCAATTCAACGTGGAGTCGGCCACTATTCGGATATTTGCGTAAGCCTCTTTTGTAAGCCTTAAGAGCTTCCTCCTCTTGATCCAAATTGTCCAAAGCATTGCCAAGAAAAGCAAAGTGCTCTAGCGGCACATCTGGATCGCGGGTAGTTTCTTTTAAAATATCCGTAGCAAGCTCGTACCGCTTTTGACGATAGTGGAGTAGCGCGAGCTGATAGAGGATATGGATGTTTTCAGGATCTAGTTTTACGGCCCTTTCTAGCAGGACTTGGGCATCCTTGGCCTGTCCCTTTTGCATGACCTTGACCGCGCGACGAGTGAGGGCTAAGGCCTGATTACGAGAGCTTTGGGCCAAAAGGGGCTGCCCTAGTTGACTTAAGCAAAAACTCATAATCAGAAAAAAACGCATTTCGATCGACTATAACGTAATTTAAGTACTTAGACAATAGCATTTAGTATTAAGACCTAGGAAAATGGGGTATGTGGCTCAGCAGAACCTTTTTACTCGGGACTGAATACTCCCGAAAGCTTTCGGGATACTATATACTCAGTAATTACAACCCAAAGACGTTTTTATGAAGATAATTGTTGCATCCCGTAATCCAGTCAAGCTTGAAGCGACCCGCATAGCCTTTGCTGAGGTGTTTCCTCAGACTACTTTAGAAGTTGTAGGTATCAGCGTGGCCTCTGGCGTTTCGGATCAGCCAATGGATGAGGATGAAACTAAGTTAGGCGCCATCAATCGAGTAAACCATGCTATAAAAGAGTATCCAGAGGCAGACTATTGGGTAGGGCTAGAAGGCGGAATAGCCGATGATGCGCAAGGGATGTTGGCTTTTGCGTGGATGTGTGTCTCCGACGGAGAACGCTTGGGTATGGGCCGTACAGCTGGCTTTTATCTACCGCCGCAGATCGCAGTCATGGTGCGAGCAGGAATCGAGCTAGGCATAGCCGACGACAAGGTGTTCGGCAAAGCCAATAGCAAACAAAAAAATGGAGCCGTAGGCTTGTTGACCCATGATCTTATTGTAAGGGAGACACTTTATGCCCCGGCAGTAATACTGGCCTTGATCCCTTTTGTGCAAGCTGACCTATACCCCCAAACAACATCAGCGCCGTCGTAAGGGCAAAAAAGACGATGCCCCACTGCCGGCTGAGCATAGATTCGGTTAAGCTACTCAAGCCAAAAAAGATCAAAACGGCTAAGTAGAGTGGGTTTTGTTTTTGCCACGAAAGCCAAGCACCAAAACCAAAAAGCAGGAAAAGGTAAGTCAAACCGAGGATACCTGTAGCCAAAACAGTCGCCCAGTAGGCGCTGTGTGGACCGAGTCTCCGACTAGCTCCATACTCATAATCGTTGGCACGATACTGAGCTTGGAGATCGCTTTGCACATCGGCAATACCCGTACCCAAAATGGGGTTTTGCAAAAAAACCTCCCACGAAGCACCCCAAATGGCTCGTCGGATAGTGATAGAGTTGTTGGAGATATGCGCGTCTTGGGTAAAGGCCTCCTTATCAAAAAGCCCCTTCATACGCGAATGGGCGTTCGGCGAAGCCATGATCAAAGAAAGACCGATCAGCAACAACACTGAGGCTATTACTCCCCCCTCCAATAATAGCTTCAAGCGGCGCAAATAAATAAATCCAGCCACACTACTCACCAATAGAAAAGCCAGTAACTGCATGCGGGAAGCTAGTAAAAACATAAAAGCCAACAGCCAAAGACTGATAATACCGTTCAAGACCCAATTGACCTTTTGCCCCATTCTTCTCTGCTCCCCTACCCACCAAAGCTGCCCCCAAACAGCCAGCCCTAAAAAGAGCGTAAAGTAGGCAGGATGGAGTTGGAGATAAGCCGTCAACTGAGTGTAATAAAAATATTTGAAGGCGAAAGCTTGACCAGCTTGGATACTTGCAATCAGGCCCATTGTCATGCTAAGCCCCGTAGCTGTCAAACAAGCCATAATAAACAGCTGAACCAGCCGTTTGCGCCATATCACGGGTAAAGGGGGAAAAACTGCCACTCCAATCGGAATGATCAATACCGGAGCATACATCAATAAGGAAGAGAAGGCTCCTTGAGCATTTTCGGAATAGGCCAAGCTTAGTCCAAATACTAAGGCTAAACCGGCGAACCAGATGGCATAAGGGCGTTTTTTCAGGCGTCGAATTTTATCCTTAGACCGCCCTTCTACTAGGGTACTAAATACCATTACTCCCAAACCGATGCTCATCAATGCACGACTCAGTGGCATTCCGATAAGCAACATACAGAGGCTCAGAAGGTAAAGTGGGTAGGGATAAGTTTGAATGAGTTTTTGATACATATGCACTCGCTATTCGGTTTGACCGAGGGCTCGTGCGAGTAGTAAAAAATTGGCTCATTTTCTATGTAGTCGATGTATCAAAGACGTTCAGCAGGAGCAAATAGCTGCTTATTAGCGGGAGATTATTTCAAATTCGACTCTACGGTTGAGGTGGCGAGTAGCGGGATTTTCATTGCTAGCAACTGGTCGAGTAGCGCCAAAGCCCTGACTACTAATGCGATCCGCGGCGATGCCATGGTCCAATAGGTATATGCGAACGGTTTCGGCCCTGTCCTCAGACAAAAACTGTAGCTCCTCTGGCTGGCCAATATTATCAGTGTGCCCTTGAATTTCAATTTTGAGCTTGGGTAGAGCTTGCATGAGTAGCACCAGACGATCAAGCTCTGGATAAGACTCTGCGAGCATCTCGGCCTGGGCTCTTTTGAAGTAAACCTCTCTAAGTTGGATGACTTGGCCTATTTCCAAAGGCCTCACCCACAGATCCTGTTTTACCTCTCTAAAACGATCCAATGCTCGCATATCGAGCGTATCGACGATAGGAAAATAGCCTAGCACATTGGCGTAAATAGAGTAGGCTTTGCCAAAAGGTAATAGGGTTTGATATCCCTGAGCAGGGCTGAGGGTGGCGACTTCAACTGCCAAAGAATCGCCCGTCAAGGCTTTGATGGAAACTTTACTAGATAGCAGAGCACCATTTTTTTGATTACGGACGCTGCCAAACACCCTAGCGATCCCCAATGCTTCATAGTCTTCTGGAATCCGCACTGTATAAAGATCAAAATCACCGCTACTGTCTTGCTTAGCCATGTAGGCGCGACGTGGATTTTTGAGTGGCAGGTAGTGGGTATCCCAATATTTGCTATTGATACCGGGCCCGAGATTAAGGGGCTCACTCCAGTCTGTCCAAGTATTGCTTTGCCGAACGCTCATATATAGGTCCACTTGACCGTAGCCGGGTCTGCCAGAGCTAGCAAAAATTAAGGTTTTATTGTCCGCCATCAAATAGGGGGTAATTTCCTCGCCCCAAGTATTGACATCGGCCCCCAAATGCTTGGGGGCAGACCAGCTATCTCCTGTTTTAAAGCAGACGTACAGATCCCGTTCTCCATAACTATCAGACCTATCGAGGGACAGGATCATCACCTCTTTACCGGTGGTAAGGCTGTAAGAGGGAGGTTCCCCGCTATGATTGAGTTTTGGGATCTCTCCGAGAACGCTTTTACTCCAACTGCTGTCGCGGTAGTTTTTTACCTGGTAAGGATTGCCACTCAGCCAGAGGGCATCATGCTCTTTATTGATAAAAAAGACCTCTTGCCTTTGGGCACTAGCTGATGCAAATAGTGGCTCTGGGGGAGTCCAAAGGGTATCGCCTTGAAAATGGGTGTACCACACTTGACCTTGGGAAAGGTTCTCGCTCGGTCGAGAAACGCTAAAATAAATCGTACGACCGTCGGGTGAAACCCGAGGCGCGCTTTCATCCCGACTGCTATCTGTTAGCATACTATCCAAGGGAAAACTGGCTGCATCGCGCATGGGTGCGTCCACCAAGGGGATAATCACTGGCGGGTGCTCTACCTTAAAATAGTCAATGTTCCACTCTCCATTGCCTTGAAAGCAAAGGCCGTGGTACTTGCCATTGAAGCGTTGCCAAGGCAGGCGAAAAACTTCTTTGTCATTGATAAATCCATAGAGCGAACGCCCTTCTTTCTCGATACGCAGCTCATTAGCTTCTCCCACTTCTTTGATACGACGGTTTTTGCTCCAATCGATCCATACCTTTTCGGTACCATCATCGACGGAGATGACGCGAAAGCTCCCTTCCGGTCTGATTTGAAAAGCGTGGTAGCGTTCCCCGGAGGGATCCACACTCCAACAAATACCGCTCGTATTGAGTAGAGATTGAGAAGAAAGCTGGATTTTAGTTTCAATAGAGAGACGGACTACATCCTTGAGAAAAAGCTCTTTGGTAAAGCAGGTAGTTTCACTGCTACGGTGTTGAAACTGCACAAAACCGCTATCCCAATGTGCACTATAATCTAAGTATTGGCCCAAAGGCCAGTCCTTTGCAGACTCAGTGAAAGTGTCAAATAACAAAGGACTGTCTTGGGGGAAAGCTAGGCTGTAAAGCCCACAAATGAGTATCAAAAGCAAGTATCGCATCGTCCACTTAATTACGGCAAAAGCGCGTAATTATGCGAAATCAATTTCGATAAACCGAAATTAACGCGAAATAATCGGCCATGCTTGAGGGTCGCGAACAAAAAAGTGATCAGCATCCACCTTTTGTTTGCCATAGACCACTAGCCCACTTTGCTGCCCACCAGTAGGGATATAGCGTGTTTTAAACACCATACGCCCATTGATGTGAAACTCTAGAAGATCTCCTACCAATCTGATGCCCAGTAAATTGGGTTTCCCAGAAGGATAGACCAATTTGCTCTCGGTCCAGCGTTTGATATCTCGAAAACGGCCATCTCGAACTTCGAGGATCGTGTATTGCCGATTGGCACTGATCAATAAAGCATAGTAGCTTTTTTGGTCGCCAGTAACCCCCCAGACAAGCCCGTAGCCCATGTTTTTGGGACCAGAGTCATGTGTCAGAGCTACCTCCACATAAAATGGATTGCTGGGAGCCATGATCGGCATTTGACGTAATAAGAAGGCACCCTGCTTGCCATTCTTATTTCGTACTTGGTAGGCACCATTTTCTACCAAAGCAACAACATCGTCGGTAGCTTTTACTGGCCATACATTGCGATTGTCCACAAAGCTATCATGAAACAACATCGCATCGATGGAGTCCCGAATCACACTACGCATGGAGTCTTCATAGACCACTAGGGCCAGCGAATCGACTGCTCTGGTTTTACTAAATAGGTGTTTGCGTGGTTTTTGGGCAAAGGAGGCGGTAATCAAGGAAGCAAAGGTCAGCAATAATAAAATTTGACGAAGCATAAAGCTCTCTTTGAAACCCTTATGCCTACAAAAACAAATAGTGTGCTAAGATTGATCGGACTTTGCAATCAGAAAAATATCTCATTCCAGATCGCGCGACAATTGCTCTAATCGGTCTTTTTCGCGGGGAGTTAAATTTTCAAATCCTTCGTTTTGCACCTTGTCGAGGAGATAATTAAGCTCCGCTTCAGGGGAGATAAACCTAGTTTTGGCGGTACCACTTTTGGGCTTTGTTTTTTTGAAAGTCGATTGGACTTTTGACTTGCGAAAGCGCTCTTTGAGTTGCTTATTTTGGTAGCTCATGTAGTTGGGAATAAGCAAGAATTCTGGCTTCATCACCAAGAAGTAAAGGAATATTGCCATCGGTAAGGTGATCCCCAACAATATCCAAGGGTGCTTCTCAAGAATCTGAGGCGCCAAGGCAATGGCTAAGATTACGCCAATAATACTGCCTCCCAAGTGAGCTTCATGCCCAATGTTGCCCCAACGCGATTTGATGCCATAAATGGTGATTATGGTGTAAACAATCGCAAAGAGCCAGCCGGGTATCTGAAAAAACAATTCCATTTCTGGCCATAGAGCAATGGTCGCAAATACTACTCCACTTACCGCTCCAGAGGCCCCTAGGGCTCGGTAGTCATCATGATTACGATGGATGTACAAAGCTAAAGCATTGCCTCCCAATAAGCTGCCAAAGTAAAGCAGTAAAAACATCTCTAGTCGGGTAGGAAAGATGATGGCCAAGATATCACCAAAAGCATAGAAGGTGTACATATTGAAAATCAAATGCATCCAGTCGCCATGCAAAAAGCCTGAACTGAGCATACGGATCCATTCTTTTTGAAAGCGAATCGGCCCCACATGAAATAGATACTTATCCCGAAAAGCAGCATCGTTGAAGCCTTTGAGGGAAAATAGGAGGTTTCCCACCAAAATCACTACCATGGAAAGCTTTACGGGATTCATATGTTTCTTTTTTCAAAAATACACATAAACCCACGACCACTCAAGGGGGAAGATTGACATATATCCTTAAACGATTATTGAAAAAACTCCATTTTTTGGCTTTGAAGCTTCTGCAACTTACGACTAATCTAGATCTAGACCTGATTACCTTATCCCCTACAAAGCGCTATAAACCAGGCAGATATGGTGTATTTTATACGGCAAATCAAAATTTAATAGGTAAAAATATATCTGCTAATGAAATTTTGTTTCATGGGTAAGGTTTCTAGGCTTCTATGTTCGGGGAGTTGAAACAGAAGGTCCAAATTTACAATCGTAAACCAAGGTTTTGGACACTAATTGTAAACCAAATGAAAGTAAATGTAAGCCGCCGCAATATTGCCGTAGCGATTGAAAGCCAAGGCAAACGTAGTCCGATAGAGATTGCCATCATAGAGTTGGATTGTTTTGAAGAAGTGAGGCTAAGTCGTCCTACAACGAATCGTTTTAGACTTGAAGTTGATGGACAAAACGTAAAGCTGAATAAGAAAGTCCAATCAGCTCTGCTCAAATTTCACGAAACGCAAGAAATGGAACCACTAAGTTTTGATTTGCCACTTGGGGAGGAGATGCTATTGGGTGGTGGAGAGTTTTTTGTTGAAACCATGGACGATTTCTATGGCTTTGGCATGAACTACTAAGGACTTAGACAAAATTATTCAGGATTAAGACTCCCGAAAACTGAGCTACAGATGATATCAAGATCCTTTGTTTGTACTTGATACTTAAAAGAAAATCATAATCGTTCTTTCGACTCCTTAAGGAGTCATGGTTGTTAGGTTAATTATTTTTTATACAGGATCGAAACTGGGGAGTGGAGATCCTGACCGAAGGCGAATAGTCTTCGGTGAGTTTGGGGAAACAAGGAGAGGCTGCTGGTACCTTTGGTACAAAGTAGCTTCACCTTTTTAAAGCAGCATTTTTTTCAACAAAATCAATTGCCCTGCATGATAAAGGTCATGCTGCACAATGCCATGCATGAGTTTATAAAAGTCATAGGCCCTAATCGGCACCTTCTCTAGCAGTTTTTCGTCTCCATAACTTTTTATTTTTTCGCTTAAGCGAACGCTACTATCCCGCAATTGGGCGAGCGTTTGCTGCCAATTCTCAGCGTTCACCGCAGGTGTTGGCGGAAAATTGAGGCTCATATCTTTGTCAGGATCATAAGTTAGCTCCCCTACCAACATCTTGTTCCCAAACTCCCGCCAAGCGATGATATGTAGGACCAACTCCCAAATAGAATGGGCTCCTTCGATCGGATATTGAGCGGCCATATCAGCATCTACCTCATTGAGTATCTCTTCCAAATTGGGTCCGTGCCACGCGGCCCCTCCTTGGGCAAATCGCATCTGTTGCGCAATTCTCACCGTTTCTTTCTCTAGCATAGCCGGAATAAAGCAAATTTAGCTCTTTCTCTCAAGAGGCATTTTTGCCATCATGCAAGCAAAGACAAACTCATGCTACGCTACATTTTGTTAGTACCCTTACTCAGCCCTCTTTTTCTCTCCGCTCAAAGCAATCGTCCCAAAGCTTGCCCTTGTTGCACGGAAGCACATCAAGCCTTTCATTTTTGGGTAGGAGATTGGGAAGCTTTTAGCCCGCAAGGCAAAAAACTTGGCGAAAATCGTATCGTCCTCATGCAAGATACTTGCGTGATGCAAGAAAATTGGACCGCTGCCAGTCCCGGCTATTCAGGTACGAGTTATAATTATTATGATGCCCAAACCCAAACTTGGCACCAGCTCTGGATTGACAATCAAGGGCAGACCCTCAAACTATTTGGTAATATGGTCGAAGGCAGTATGGTACTCAAGAGTGAGGAAATGACCAGCCCCCAAGGACAAAAATATATCAATCGCGTGACTTGGACGCCTAATGACGATGGGAGTGTGCGCCAGCATTGGGAAACCAGCGGCGATCAAGGAGAAAATTGGAATACCGTTTTTGATGGTATCTACCGCCCTAAGTCTTGATTATTTGCTTATCTTGTTTTCATGAGCACAAGGCAGCAAATACTCGAAGCTGTTTATCATTCTATCGCCGAGAAAGGTTATTTAGCTACCAATATCAATGAGGTCGTACAAGAGTTGGGCCTCACCAAGGGAGCCTTTTATTACCATTTCAAGGAAGGAAAGACAGAGGTAGGCTTCGCCGTGATAGACGAAATGTTGAGCCCACGCTATCTCAAGCGCTGGGAAAAGATCTGTAACTCAAAAACCAATCCGATCAAATTCTTAATCAAAGAGTTACGCAAGCAGGTCGACGCCATTGAGCTCGCCGACCGTCTACAGCCTGACCCTTTATTTCAGATGCTCAGAGAGTTCGTCCATCAAGATCACCCCTTCGGGGAACGCTTAAAACACATCGTCCACAATATACATGAGTCGATTTCTGTTGGCCTCAAAAAGGGCATAGACAAGGGGCATGTCAAAGGCAAAATCAAAAGCCGACAAGAAGCCTGGTACTTTCTTGCCTCCCTACAAGGGGCTTACCTTACAGCAGCAATTTGCAATGATCCGGAGGTGTTACTGCGCTCATTTAAGAGTCAAATTCGGCATTTGGAGAGCTTGAAAGACTAAGAGCATGTCTGGACTTGTCCTTTGGGCCGAAAAAAATCCAAACATACTTTAAAGCGACAATACTTTGGTCCAATATTCCTCATCTACCGGCACACCAAGTTTCATATTTTCAACCCTCGTTTTGATCACCCGCTCTCCGGGGTAGAGAATGGCTTGCTTTTCATCAGCCCTAGCGGCTCGGTGCATGGCCGTAATGGTATCGGTCAACACCTGTTCATAATGCCTCGGCTCACCTATCGAATTTGGATTAATCGCCATAAAAAACTGCGAGAGATTATACTCATCTGGTCGATCCTGCCGACTGATTTGGATG
Organism: Bacteroidota bacterium; assembly: GCA_039024315.1. Classification (GTDB taxonomy): domain Bacteria; phylum Bacteroidota; class Bacteroidia; order J057; family J057; genus JBCAWW01. Next base: position 3,763 of record JBCCQN010000175.1, on the reverse strand, counting down.
GTAGATTTTCCTCCGGCCAACATACTCGCCATCAAATCCAACATCAGCGACAAACCTGAACCTTTCCAAAAGCCAAAAGGCAGGGCCCGATTGGTCTTTTCAATTTGCGCCGGATCGCGGGTGAGGTTCCCCTTTTCATCAAATCCTCCTTCAACTGGCAGCATTTTACCCGCACGACGATATGACTCCAGTTTCCCAAAAGAAAATTGTGTCATCGCAGTATCTAAGACGACATGGCCACCGCTGCGCGGAACGGCTATAATCAGGGGGTTATTTCCCAACACGGCTTCTTTTGCGCCCCAAGGCGGCAAATTGGGTGTGGTATTGGTGAAGCAAATTGCCATCATACCGGCATCGGCGGCTTGCCAACCGTAGCTTCCTCCCCTCATCCAATGGTTGGTATCCCGTAATGCCACCAAGCCCATACCCTTGGTTTGAGCTAATTCAATAGCGCGCGCCATACAAAAGTGCGCATTGAGATTGCCGGGACCTTGTTGACCGTCCCACTGCTCTATCGCTCCCATCTGAGCAGTACGCAAGGGAGAATTATTTACCTTCACGTAGCCATTTTGAATGAACTCGATGAAGCGAGGAAAGCGATTTAGGCCGTGAGAATACACGCCATCTCGGCTGGCTTCGGCAAAAAGTCTGGCGCTTAGGTTTGCCCGTTCGGCGCTGAAGCCGTATTTCAAGAGCACCTGACGCATTTGTCCGTGCATCTCCTCAAAGGGGACTCTTTTCATATATCATTGGGGACTTTATTCCACCATTACTTCATCGACAAACAACCAAGCTTTACCACCTGCACCAGGATGCCAAGAAGGCACTTTGGCGTAATTACGAGTTTCTACTTTGACGTAGCGGGCCTCCACTGCATCGAAGCTCAGATTGAAATGCCTCATCGATGGCGTAGTGGTTTCTTGGGTTTTGGGTAAGGCTTTGCTTGCGATCTTTTTGTACGTCTTACCATCTTCAGAAATGCTTACCTCCAAACCAACTGGGTAAAAAATCCAAGCGCCCACATCTTCTAGACAACTTACACTCACGCGGTGGATTTGAGAAGATTTTTGTAGATCTAGGGAAGCGACCAAATCATGGGCCTCAAATCCTAGCCAAGCACCATCCCGAAACTGTTGGGTTCCTTTCTGTAAATCCACTAGCGATAATTCACCTTGAGCTTGATACTTATCGCTAGGCTGATAAGCCAAACTAATGTTTGGGCTATGCCCCGCGACTTTGACAAAATCTTCTGTCAATACGGGACTAGGCTGCCACCCTTCTTTGCGAGCAAAGGTTTTGAGGGTTGCACTTTCCGTGAGCAGAAGTGGAGATTTGTAAAGGGGCGAAGTACTATCAGGCTCCGTACCATCCAAGGTATATCGAATCTCGATCCCTTTGATGTCCATTTTGAGCTCGATCAAATTGGAATCTCTAAAAAGCTTTTTGTCAGCCACAATTTGCGGGGGCGACAAATTAGCCGAACCAAATATTGTCATGGGGTCTAAACCCAGCTCCACCTCTAATTGAGGTGCCATGGCCAAGAGTTCGCCGACCGCATCCTGACTCACTTCAGTCTGCCAAAGATATAGGGATTTGAGCCCTTTCAGGGAACGAATTGCCTCCAAGCCAACATCTGAGATGGCGGTGCCAAAGAGATTGAGATATTCTAGATAGCTTAATGCTTGTAGGTGGTCCAAACCAGCATCGGTAATAGGTGTTTCTTCGAGATGCAAACGAGTCAAATGCGTCAACTGGCCTACGGATTTTAGATGTTCATCCGTGATTTCAGCATTACCCAAATCCAGCTCGATGAGTTGGTCTTTGATGGTCAATAGGGCCTCAACTTGCTCAAGTGCGAGGCTATCTCGATCCGAGAGATTCGCCTCCAGCCATGGTTGCTCTTGGACGATTTGATGGATTTGGATGCCTTGGGCTCTCAGCATTTGAATATCATCTTCATCTGCCATTTCTATCGCCAAAGCAAATACTCCTTCAGCCTCTTGTGCATAAAGGCGTTCTACCATCGGCATGATTTGGGAAGCATTTTCACTATCTCCTAGGAGAACGCTTTCCTCCATCGGCGCACCTTCATCTATCCACCAAGCGATCAAATCGATTTGATAGTCATTGAGGGGGCGTTTGCCAGGAGGGGGCATGTGTTCTTCGTCATCATGAGGTAGTAAAAGGCGTTGATACATACTGCTAGCATCTGCATTGCCAGCTTGGATAATTTTTCCTTCCTCTCCCCCCGCCATGATCCCTGCAACAGTCGTCAGCAGGAGCTCGCCTTTAGTCTTTTCAGTATTGTGGCAACTCACACAGCGTGCCTCTAAGATCGGCTGCACTAAATCGTGAAAAATACGAGCCGTGGGTAAATCTCCCACTGCTAGCTGCATAGCCATTTTCTTGGGTGGGAGGCCTGCCAAACTGCGGATGGGTTGGGGGGCATATTGAGTCAGGTATTCACTACCGTGGGTCAATGAGCCACCAATATGCCCAGTCCCAGCTAGCAAGAGGCCCATCACCACTAGCATGGGCACATAAGCTTTGCGCCAAAGCACAAACTGAGAGCCAGCGGCGCGTTGGCGACTGGCGATATAGATGACAATCGAGATCACCGCAAGGCCAATGCCCAGCCATTTATGATCTGAAAGCATTTCTTCTTGATACCCTCCTTCTAGAGAAAGTAAATACCCTAGGCCAGCAGCAACTACGGCCCCAATGGCCGAAAGCAACCAAATAAAGGGCAATGCTGCACGCAGGGAGGGGTGGCGTTCGCCGCGGGCGTAAATCTCCAACAACAAACCCAAGGCCATAAAGCCGATCGGAAGGTGTAGGGCCAGCGGATGAAAACGCCCAAGAAATAAGAAAAATTCAGGAGTAGTAGATTCCATGGTGTCTAGGCGATGATGTCTTTGATTACTTTGCCGTGAACATCGGTCAAGCGATAACGACGGCCTTGGTGCTTGAAGGTGAGCTTTTCGTGATCGACCCCCATGAGGTGTAGCATCGTAGCCTGAAAGTCATGCACATGTACAGGGTCCTTGATGATATTGTAGCCAAACTCGTCTGTCTCACCATAGGTGATACCCGGTTTTACGCCACCACCAGCCATCCAAATGCTAAAGCAACGAGGATGATGATCACGCCCATAGGTTTCTTTGGTTAGCTGACCTTGAGAGTAATTGGTGCGTCCAAATTCGCCGCCCCAAACCACTAAAGTCTCGTCCAATAGACCACGCTGTTTGAGGTCCAATACAAGGGCAGCTGAAGCTTGATCTACATCCATTGCTTGTTTTGCTACCGCATTGGGGAGATTGTCATGATGATCCCAACCCATATGGTAGAGTTGGATAAACCGGACTCCTCGTTCCGCAAGGCGGCGGGCCAAAAGGGCATTAGCAGCAAAGGTGCCTGGTTTAGCCGCATCTGGACCATACATGCGGTAAATATGGTCAGGTTCACCGCTGATATCCATGGTTTCAGGCACAGAGGTTTGCATCCGATAAGCCATCTCATATTGGGCGATACGGGCACTTATCTCAGGATCACCCATCGCTTCGTATTGCTTTTGGTTGAGATCACTGATCAAGTCCAACATCTGACGACGGTCCTCACGGTGCATACCTTTGGGATCCTGCAGATAGAGTACAGGATCTTTGCCCGAGCGAAATTGCACGCCCTGATGCACGGAGTGCAAGAAGCCATTGCCCCAAAGGCGTGAATAAAGCGGCTGCGCAAAAGGTCGGCCTGTGCCCCGTGA
>JBCCQN010000174.1:0-17310 GCA_039024315.1 Bacteroidota bacterium | reverse complement strand
GATCTGAGCGATTTCTGCCAAAAGAGAATCGCGCTCTTGCTTAACCTTAAGTTCACTGGCAATCTTAGCACGCATGGCAGCCTCTTTGCGGCGCCGTGCTTCTTCTTCGCGTTTTCTTTGTTCTTCTGCTAATCTTTCTTCCTCTTCTTTAATTAAAAACGCCTGCCCAGCTCTGAATAAACCATTGATGATGGTCTCATACTCAGTCCAAGAACCTAAGCGCTCCGTAGAATAAAGGCGATCTCCTAATTGCAAATCGTCTTTCAGGTAATTGATAAAGACATCATTTCGGAGGAACTGACCTAATAATACAACCTTTTGAATGTCTTTTTCATCCAATGAACCTTTGCTCAGGATATCATTGAGCTGATAGCGATTGCGCATCGCAAGATCAAGATACTCTCCAGGACTAAAAGTGGCCTCCGCTTCTAAGCTTACATTTTCCTCAGAGCGTGAGAGCGTATATGCATAATCTTTGGTGGGTAAACCTAGTTGACGCAATAGGTCCGCGCGACTATCGTCCTCAATCACCAAACCAATACTCTCAAAGCGTTTGAGCAACTCTGCAAGCAAAACTTGATTGCTGCTATCACGGCCAATTTCGGCAAATGCCTGATGAAAATTATTCGTTCCCTGATCAAGGGAAAAACATAAGTTGAGATAGTCTTCAAGACACTCTAAGACCAAGTAGTTGTTAGGTTCAAGCGAAAGGCCTCTTAAATAGGATTGAGCTAAACTTTCGCTATGGATAAGGCGCAAATCAGGCGCATTATCTCCCTCTATAATATGGGCCAGCTCTTGCTTTACACCATCATCCATTTGGCTAGGCATTGCTAGCGTAGTAGGAGTGGGGTTTTGCTGTGGGCCCTTATGCCATTTTTGGTAAGCACCTTGAATTTCTCCTAGGTGTTTTGATAGTATTTCAGTTGGAGATTGATTTTCAAAAGGGATATAATTATGAGTCTGGATCGGAAGGATTTTGGCGTTATCTCCATGAACGCCTGCAAGGAGTTTGTGGGTGGTGAATACAATCGAAAGCATTTCGACGGATTTGTACTAGAGCTTGGTAGATTAATGCGAAAACCGAAAGGAAATCGTCTGTTCGAAACTAAGCAAATACAAAGCCGGATGTTCGTAAGTATGCCCGAATCGTAATAATTAAGGCGAGAACGGTCGTAAGAAATTGCTCAGTCAGGTAATGAAAAAGCGAGATAAGCGTCTCCCGAAGGCGTACCCATCTTTCCCCCGCCAGCTGCTATGACTACGTATTGTTTGCCGTTTACTTCATACGTCGACGGAGTAGCATAGCCTCCTGCCGGTAATTCAGTTTCCCAGAGGAGGCTTCCGTCTGCTCGAGAAAATGCCCTGAATTTTTGGTCTCTAGTGGCGGCAATAAAGATGATTCCGCCGGCAGTAATGGTCGGCCCTCCGTAATTTTCGGTACCTGTAATGGGATGTCCTTGCGCACTTAGCTCTGGGTATTCTCCCAAAGGTACTTTCCATAAGATCTCCCCACTGTTGAGGTCAATCGCGTTTAGGTTGCCCCAAGGCGGCTTTATGGCGGGATAGCCATTAGGATCTTTGAATCTAATATAGCCTGTGTTGACATAGGGCAAGCCCTCGGTTTTCATAGGCCCTTCTTTTTCAAGCGCTTGATCTGAATTAGCTAAATAGGCGACGAGGGCATCAATTTTTGCTTCCTCTAGATGAGCGAAACCAGGCATTTGACCCTGACCATTTTTGATGATCTCTGCTATTTTTTCTTGAGATAAGCGTTCGGCGAGGCCGACCAAAGAAGGAGGTTGAAAGATAGAGGCTCCTTTGAGATCGATCCCATGACATGAGACACATCGTCTTTGAAAGATATTACGACCTTTTGTCGAAAGTTTGCCGTCAGATTCGTTTTTGAGTTCGACCATTTGTAAGATCCAGGGCATTTCACTGGCATTGATGTACATTATGCCTTCTGGGCTTACCGCTGCTCCGCCCCATTCGCCTCCACCATCAAAACCGGGAAAGACAATCGTGCCTTCCTGACTTGGCGGAATAAAGGGCTGACCCTGTAGGCTTTGCTCCCAAAGCTCCTTTACTGCCGCATGGGATTCAGGACTGAGATCTGTAATATCTTCCTCCGTAAATCTATGTCTGGCAAATGGGACAGGCTTAGTGGGTATCGGTTGGGTAGGCCAAGCTGATTCTCCCTTCAATCGACTTGCAGGTACGGCTACTTCTTCGACGGGAAAGAGAGGCTCACCCGTTTCACGATCAAAAAGAAATACATAGGCAGATTTCGTGATCTGAGCGACTGCGTCTATCTTTTTACCTTCATGGACTACTTGAACTAAGTTGGGGGGGGCCGGCAGATCGCGATCCCATAAATCATGATGCACGGTTTGGTAGTGCCAAATTCGCTTTCCCGTTTTGGCGTCTAGGGCCAACACACAATTAGCAAATAGATTTTCACCATGTCTGTCCCCTCCATAAAAATCAAAAGAGGCCGATCCGGTAGGGATAAACACCATCCCTCGCTCGTGATCAACACTAAGGCCGCTCCATGAATTAGCCCCTCCAGCGGTCGCTAAGCTTTCTTGAGGCCAAGTGTCAGCGCCAAATTGACCTGCTTGCGGAATGGTATGAAACATCCATCTAATCTCCCCTGTCCGCACGTCAAAAGCTCGGACGTGACCCGGTGCGGCATCTTTGCCTTCTGAAACACGGGTACCGAGGATCAAAAGATCCTCAAAGATAACTCCAGGCGTATTGGCTACCACAAAGAGATCTTTTGCATGCTCCCCGAGGCCTTCATGGAGATCGACCATACCATTTTGACCAAAGTCTTTGTCGATCTTGCCTGTCTGGGCGTCTAAAGCAAACAGGCCATCTCCGGCGCTTGAAAAGATGCGTTCGGCGGAGCCGTCTGTCCAATAAACCAACCCACGGCTTACGCCCATACCAAATAAATCGTAAGCATCTTGAGCATATGGATCAAAACTCCATTTTAGCCCTCCCGTAGCCGCATCTAGGGCAAAAACCTTCAAGGCAGGAGAAGTACCATATAAAACCCCATCGATAATGAGGGGATTACATTGGATTTGGGTGCGGTCTTGAGGATCAGCATCTCCACTATTGTATTGCCACGCTAATTGGAGCTTGCTTACATTTTCTTGATTGATTTGGGATAGTGAAGAGTATTGGTTCACATCTGGCCCTCCTTGATAGGCAGACCAATTGGCCGCGTTTTGTATTTTAGTTTGGTAGGCACTGGGAGGATTTTGGCAGGCCATGCAAGCCAAAATCAAAAGTAATGGTAGTAGTAGTTTCATACCATTAAATATAAAATCTCCTATCTATGAACCAAAAAGGGATAAGAAACAGTTATTAAACCAAAGAATTCTATTGCTATGAAAACATCGCTTATCCTTGCCGTCTTTTGTTTAGGGTTTAGTTTCACATCGCAGCAGACCAAGCAAGCAGATCTTGGGGCTTATCGGGCAAATATCTATCAAGCCTATGTCAAAAATGATGTGAACAGTTGGGGCAAGACCTTAGCAGATCTAGAAATATATGTCCAAAATAATCCTAGCAATGCTGGGCTGTATGAATTGGGATTGGCTCAGTATGGATTAATCGGCTTTTATCGTGAGTTGGGGAAGAGAGAAAAGGCAATCACCTTGATGAACAAGGCCGAAGATACAGTAGATAAAATGTTGGCAGTTGACGAAAATTGGGCCATCGCTAATTGCTTTAAAGGAGGGCTCTTGGGCTTAGAAACAGAATTTTACCCTGCGAAGGTGGTTTATCTCGGGCCAAGGGCCTTAAGTTATTATGATGACGGCAAGGAATTAGGTCCTAATAGCCCAGAGGTTTGGGTTGAATTGGGTAATTTGGCTTTTCATGCTCCTGAGATGTTCGGTGGCGATAAAGAAAAAGCCGCTCAATATTTTAAAAAAGCGATCAGCCTTTTCGACGCCAAACCCAATCTAAAGAAAAATAACTGGCTCTATCTTCATGCGTATGCTTGGCTAGGCAGGGCCTACCTTGCTTTAGGCAAAAAAAGTGATGCTGAAGCGACTTACAATCGTCTGCGGGCTTACGAACCCAACTTCACTTATCTTGATCGCGTCTTATTGCCTGAGTTGCGCAATTCTTGAGTCATTTATCTATGTAATATGAGGACTGGTTTAAGGTTGGAAACTATTACCGTTGATGGTAATTTTCATTCATTAAATTGAGTGATCGCTGAATATCAGCTTCCATGACCTTTCGTACCAGTTTATTCTCCCTGCTTTTTGTATTTAGCAGCCATTTTCTCGCAGCCCAATTTACCATCAACTCCACCGTTCCGGGAGTAGATAGTCTAGGGATCTGCAGCGATTCGGCTCGTTTTAGCTTTAGCATTCAAAGCTCGATTGCCTCCGCCACAGGGGTAAGCGTCGATATACATTTTCCGCCTGGGATGAGCTATGTTCCCGCTTCCCTTGTCAATACCCTTACTGCTTCGCAGAACGTTTATTTCGACCAGCTTAGCGGCAATATTTTGAGCCTCAATGGGGATGATATGAGCAGCGGCGATCTTTATGATTTTACACTTGAGGTAACGGCTAATTGTGAGGCGCTTGACTTCTTTCTGGGGGCAAATACTTTTCAGGATACTATTTATGTTCGCTACAACACCAATCAATTGGCAGTTGATTCGACCACGGAGTTCAATAATGCGATCGCTTATCCTGAGCTCAGTATGCCCCAACCTAGCACCCCCAATGCAGCAGTAGGACAAACCGTTACGCGAAGCGTGACTATCAATAATAGTGGTAATGGCTGTCTGCGTAATTTCTTTTGGTATGACGCTTATGGCCCCGATGTGAGCGTAGATTCCGTCTATTTTCAAGGTGTAAAACTCAATACCACAAGTAGTGGCGATACGATTTTTTATACCTTTAGTGAAGCTGAGTTTGTGCAGATGGGCGATAGTAATGCCCTCTACTGTTTAGCGGATGGAGGCCTTGAGATTGTCGAATACTTAAAGCTTACGGGTTGTTCGGACAAAAGCTCCGATTTGATCGTTGGTTGGGGTTGTGATACTGATACTTGCAATACCTATGCAACAACAGCAGATGTAAGCTTTGTTTCTCTACCGCCGAGTTTGGCTTTTTCGTTCCGCGACGCGGAACTCCCAGCATGCTTTCACGAACAGGCCAACCGCAAAGAAATGCTGATTATCAATCAAGGTTATGGTGCGGCCAATGATATCGAGATTGAAATCAAGAAATTTTACTACGCAGGGCAATTTGCTGTCTATAAGTACGATGGCATTGATGCTTCCAGTGTAGAGCTTAAGGTAGGCAACGGCAGCTTTGTCAGTCAAACGCCTAAATATTCCGAAGCCAATACCTATTACAATAGTTGTAGTCAGCCCTATGCCTACCGTTTCCGGCTTGATGTGCCAGATATGGAGCCCGGCGATAGTGTGGTGATCGCATTTGATATGATCAATTGTGCACCAGACGAATGCGGAGAAGGTGAAATTCGCCAAGGATCGTGGGGCTACAACTATCGGTACACCCTGCCTTGTGTAGGCAGCTCCACCGTGGTTGATAATCAATTTGCTGGCTTAGGCAGTATTTCGACTTTTGTGGGCAATAATTATGATAACCCAACCATTTCTCAAGGCCAAGAAGTCAGGCTCACCACCCTCGTTCAGGAAGCTCAGCAAACCTATCCCGGTGATGGCCGCTATATAGTTCGATTTGAACTCCCTCCTTGTGGAATGACCTTCTCTGGCTCCTCAGCAGACCTCAGTTGGAACAATATTGCTGGTGGTTTGGCTTGGCCGCAGGCGAGTTTTATTCAAGTGGTAGATACGATTGAAGCAACCTTCAACTTGAGTGATCAACCCTCGAGTTTTGATATGGATGGTTCGGAGATCAATCTGGTCGTTACCGGCAATTGTGATTGCGTCAGTGGGGATACCATCCAATCTCTCCGCAAGACGATCAAATACATTCCAGAAATTTCATGCACTACGCCCGCCGAGATGGAATTGTATTGTGAAGATGTCAACATAGCCGTAGATCCCTGTACCAGTAATAGCTGTGATGGCCTACAAACGGAGCAGTTTAGCTTTGCGCGGCGCAATTATGGTGAAAATGATGATGATGGCAATCGCCTTTCCAATAGCCTCAATCCAAGCCTTTCGCAAATCCGCTTGGACCGAGTAAGGCTAGGAGATACCCTGACTGCTAGTATGCAGGGGGTGATGATTGGTACTAGTACATTTGAATATGGCTATGCCCAATTGATCATCGACCAAGGGCAGTACATTAGTCCTGCAGGAGCAGGTCTGCGGGTCTATGATGCGAGCAGCGCTACTTATTTGACCTGTGATAGTATTCCCTTTACCAAAACGGGAGATAGTCTGTTTGTGGCAGATTTTTCTAGAGCTAGTATTGGGGGGCATTGTAGTGATTTTAGCGCTTTTAGTTTTGCTGCTGGGGATAGCATTAGGGTAACGGCTAACTTGAAGATATCCTCTACGAGCACCAATGACCTTGATGTGGGCTATGTCAACCCTATGAATATGTACGTGAGTAGCGTAGCCAATCCCAGCGAAGCCCAAAGGGCAGGCTGCGGGAGTGCCTCCTTTTCCGACAAGTTTCAGATTGTGCCCATGACCAATGCCTCCTTCGTCAATTCGGTTGGTTCAAATGCTTGTGGGCAAACTCAAGCACGTACTTATCTCAACTTTTTCAATGCTGGTAGCTATTTGGATATGTTTCCTTATGAGTACCGTAAATGGTCCTTTCCGGATACAATCATCGTTACGCCTCCGGCTGATTATGACTTCGTCAACGCTTATCTCTTGCTACGTTTTTTTCCCTATGTCAATGCGCAATTCATTAGTCCTACTTACACGTCGGCAGATACCCTCTTATTTGACTTGAGAGCCTTAGTTACGGCAGGGAGTCTGTATGAGCCAGATGATGGCTATGAAATGCAATTTTTTACTACTTGGGAGCCCCAATGTCAAGCAGTGCATGATGTAGCAATAACAGTCCCCACTGAGGTGAAAATGCATTGGGAGTCAGGCCTAGAAGCTTATGACAATCCCACCGCTTATTCGCCCGAAATTCAGCATTTTGCGCCAGAAATAGAGCTTAGCAATGTCAGTGCTTCCACTCAAGACGGCCTTTCTGAATCCGTCGCGTGGACCATAGGTGTCAGCAATACCAAAATCAACTCCGCTGCGCCATATAGTTATATGTCTTTTTATTCTCCTTCGGGTGAGATTACGGTCAGCGATGTCCGCCTAAATGGTGGTGGTTCACTAACGGCAACCAATGGCATTTACCAACTAGGGACTTTAAATGCCAACTCCAATCAACAATATGTCATCACTGCCGATTATACTAGTTGTTCTTTAGACACGCTTTATGTCTATGCTGGGTGGAATTGTGATAGCTTTCCGAGCTCTTTGGTAGGATTTCCCTGCGAAATAGACACCTTCATCCTTAGAGTAGATCCCAAACCATCTGCCGTACAACTCAATGTAACCAATCAGCCTTCTGGCTCGATTGCCCTTTGCCAAAACTTAGATTATACCTTTGCCATCACGAGTACTCAAATGGCCAATGTGGTGGATCTGCAAATAGAAGTATTTCACAACAATAGTGGGCTCGATTGGGTCAACGGGACCGCAGAAATAGAATATCCATCAGGCACGGGTTATCGGGTAGTTACGGATCCAGATAGTATTGCCGGTGGCTTTAAATTTACCCTTGGTAATTACGACGCTACTTTGGCGAGTGAAGGATTAGAGGGGCTAGGAGGCTCTAGCGCCGCTAATCGCACAGTAAATATGCGTTTCAATACCCAAGCCAATTGTGATTTCCTTTCAGGCGATGTTTTTTATGTGCGCTTGACAGGAGCCCAGCCTTGTGGGAGTCCCATCAGCGTGCTGCGTGTAATGGATCCGATTTCTGTAACCGGCGTTGTCGCTCCCTACAATACTACGATTACCAACAATGCTAGCTCCTTAGAGGGTTGCAGTCAAAATCATGATTTTCGAATCAAGGTAGTGCCTGATGGGACTACCGGTAGCGGGGACAAGATCCGCTTGACTGTACCTGCGGATATCAGCTATGTCAGTAGTTCTTTTACCGCCGTGCGGAACGCTCCTAACTCGGCTACTATGAGCATGAGTTCTTTGGGTAGCTTAGGTAATTTATATACTTGGGATATGCCCACTGGGATTGTAGCGGGAGATTCTATCATCTTTCTGATTCAACTAACTACGGCCAGTGGCGCAGCTTGTAGCAGTGGCGAATTATTAGCTACTGTACAAACTACTTTTGATGCCAATGTGGTCTGTGGAGGTACGAATTGCCCGGATTACTTTGGTAGCTCCGGTTCTGCTTCGACCTATCTTACCGTCGAAAAGCCGGATCTCAACATCGACCAACTCAGTAGCGGCGTATCTGCTTCCGGCGATGATTATATCTTTGGCCTCAATTGGGTGCTAGAAAATACGGGTTCTGATATTTCGGGCGTCCAAACTACCCTTGAATTTTATGTGGATCTTGATAGCTCTTTAGGCTACAGCGTAGGGGATCGCTATTTTGGGGCCTACAGCAATACGCTTAATATCGCAGCAGGCACTAGCCAAGCCCTCAATACTACTATTTCGGTGGATCAAGATAGTGCTGATTTGGACAAGCCTATACTGGCGGTCATCCGTCGTGATCCTGCCAACAGTGCTGGACCTGCTCAATGCCTTTGCGATACCTTGACTGTGGCAGCCTCTATGGATGTTGTTTTGCCCCTAATATGGCAAGATATAAGGGTTACCGCTTCGCCGAACGCTAATATCCTGCGTTGGTCCGCCATTACGGAGAATGGAGAATTTGTCGTCGAACGTAAATTGCTGCAGCAGGAACTGTGGACTGATATTGGGTCTTTACCGGCTTCGCCGAACGCTGCGTCTCAGTCTTTTCGCTACCAAGATCAGACCAATGCCTCCATTGCCTATTATCGTATCAGACACATTGATGCCGATGGTATCGCGATCTGGTCCCCCGTAGTTTATGCGCAAAGAGGTATCGGAGACTTGGTGCAGCTGCAGCCCAATCCCGCCAGCGATTGGATAGAATTTTCCTCTAGGCAGGAGGGGGCATATCGGATCATGGATTTACAAGGTCGTACTCTTTCCCAAGGCAAACTCAAGGCGGGGCGTTCTCGCATAGAGATCAAACAACTAGCGACGGGCTTCTACCTAGTAGAGGTTGATATTGAAAGCATTCGTCAAAATTGGAAATTGGAGGTCCGCTAGGATTATTCTTCCTACAAAAAATCCATTTCTTTGCTCTTCGATTAATCAACATTTTCTGTATCTTATTTCCATGACCACTGCTACGAAAACTGTAAACTCGACCACCAAAAAGGCTTTTCGAAATATGAATCCTGAGGAGCAGGCTGCAGCTATCAAAGCCAATGAAGCTGAAATGCACCGCTACTTTGAAATGGGATTTCTAAGAAGCTTTAACGAAGAGATTTTTGATTATTTGGCGAGGTATTTTCGACCCAAGTTTGTAGGTTTTGACAATCTGCCACCCAAAAATGAGAACGGAAAACCCTTGATCTACGCTTGTAATCACAGTGGCATGGCCTTTCCTTGGGATGCGATTGTGATGGGTTCTGGCCTTTTTAAGCAGCATGATTATGATCTCCCCAATCTATTTAGGGCTTTAGCGGCACCAGCGCTTTCGGCTTCCACCCTGATGAATCCTTTTTTGCTTACCAATATGTGGAAAAGGGTAGGAGCCATGGACGCCACTTCGCTCAACTTTGAGACCATGATGGAGTTTAGCGAGTCTAATATCCTTATTTATCCAGAGGGGGTTCCGGGCATCGGAAAAGGCTTTAACCGCAAATACGAATTGCAAACCTTCTCTACCTCCATGATTCGGATGGCAATCAAACACAAAACCGACATCATCGGGATTTCTTGTATCAATGGGGAGTATATAAATCCTTATTCTTATAGCTGGAAGTGGTTGGACCGTCAGGTCAATAAGCTTGGCATTCCCTACCTGCCCGTCGCCTTACAGACTCCCTTATTGCTTCTACAACCTTGGACCTTCTATTATGCCTTTCCTGCCAAACTTACCTACGTTATGGGCAATCGCTATTGCCCTAGTGAAATGGTCGGAGGCAAAAGTCTAGAAGAACTAAGTCAAGATGAAATCGCCGCTGTAAGAGATGAGATCCAGGCTGATATGCAGATTCATCTCGATGAAAATGTCAAAACCCTAGGTAAAAAGCCCTTCGATTGGGGAGAGTTTTTGCGCAGCTTTGGCAAAAATTGGCGTTCTCTGCCCTATTGGACCCCTTTTGGCTGGCCTGCCTTATTCTCCGAATATGACCGGCGCTATAAGTTAGAAAAAGAACCGCCCCGAGGGATCACTCGAGGCTGGTTAAGATTTTGGAAGATCATCTGGCATAACCCTATCGTCTTTGCTTACTTTCTACCTGTATTAGGCTGGATCCCCCTCCTATACAAAGGGATGAGAGATCGCAAGAAAGTTGCGATGTGGGATGGCTCGAAGGTCAAGTAGCTCTAAATCAGAAAGACAAAAGTAATTGCATACAGAAGAAGAGGGGTTTGATAATACGTATACCCCCATTTTCCAGCGCTTTATTACTCAAGACTTCTTTTTGTTTAATGCCCACTAGTAGAACTCAACTAATTCGATATCAAAGCGGATAACCGTATTGGGGCCGATACTCCCGTCTATGGAACCGGTCTCGCGATAAGCAAAGCGTGAAGGGATAATCAAGATGCCTTTACTCTCTGCTTTAAATTGCTCTAGACCAATTTGCCAGCCCCTAATCAGCGTACCTAGCTGAAATTCACGGGGAAAACCATTGGAAGAATCAAATTGGGTACCGTCCAGCAAGGTTCCTACATAGTCGATCAAGATGGTCGAAAACATATTCGGGGTTTCTGTACCCACCCCTTCCTTCGTGATCGCATAAAAGATTCCTTGTTCGGTGTATTGTCCGTCCAAGTTGTTTACGGCTACATATTCTTCGATGATGGCACGGTCAATTTCTTGTTGCTCATCAAATGAGATTGTCTCTTGGCAGGAACTAAAGCTAAGAATCGCCAAGGCACTCAGGCAAAGGCTCAAACAAATTCGGCTCATAGGAGTCATTCAATTATTAATTTGGACAAAAATACGGACAAAAATGCGAAATCTACTGCTATTGATAACGACGTTTTTAATTTGCCATACGATGCACGCACAAGATCGATTGACAGGCAAAAATTTTGCCACTCGCTCGGAGGTGATTGCCCGTAACGGCATGGCCGCCACCTCTCAACCCCTCGCAACTCAAGTAGCCATAGATATACTCAAAAACGGAGGAAGTGCTGTAGACGCTGCCATCGCTGCTAACGCTGCCCTCGGTTTGATGGAACCAACCGGCTGTGGGATCGGAGGAGATCTGTTTGCCATCGTTTGGGACGCAAAAACGCAAAAACTCTATGGTCTCAATGCCAGTGGCCGTTCTCCCCAGTCCTTAAGCCTCGAGTATTTCAAAGAAAAAGGCATGACTAGCATACCTGCTTACGGTCCTCTGCCGGTCTCAGTACCAGGGGCAGTTGATGGCTGGTTTGAGCTACATAAAAAGTTTGGCTCACTTCCCATGTCAGACATTTTAGCCCCCGCCATAGAGTATGCCAATGAAGGCTTTCCCGTTAGTGAATTAATTGCCTACTATATTGGTCGTACGGCCCGCGGCTTCAAAAATCGTCCCAATTTTGCAGATACCTATATGCCTGGCGGCAAAGCGCCTGCTAAAGGCGATGTTTTTGCCAACCCTCGCCTCGCTAAAACCCTACAGATGATAGCCGATGGCGGGAGGGAGGCGTTCTACAAAGGAGAAATCGCCCGTAAAATCGACGAGCACATGAAGTCCATTGGCGGCTTCTTGTCCTATGAAGACTTAGCAGCTCATCAATCTGAATGGGTAGAACCCGTTTCGACCAATTATCGAGGTTATGATGTGTGGGAGCTGCCGCCCAATGGACAAGGCATTGCGGCCCTGCAAATGCTCAATATCATGGAGCCTTACGACATTACTGCTATGGGGTTTGGGAGTGCCGAATACCTTCACCTCTTAGCCGAGGCCAAAAAGATTGCCTACGAAGATCGCGCCAAATTTTATGCTGACATGGCTTTCAACGAGATCCCTGTCGAATGGCTTATCTCTAAAGAATACGCCAAAGAGCGGATGGAACTATTTAATCCCGCGAGAGCAGGCCGATCGTTCCCCGCAGGGAAACTAAAAGACGGAGACACCATCTATCTTACTACTGCCGATAAGGACGGTAATATGGTTTCCTTCATCCAAAGTAACTTTAGAGGCATGGGTTCTGGCGTAGTACCAGGCGATTTAGGTTTTATGCTACAAGATCGAGGGCAACTTTTTTCCCTTGAAGAAGGCCATTTCAATGTTTACGAACCGAGCAAACGCCCATTCCATACTATCATTCCTGCATTTGTAACCAAAGATGGCAAACCCTTTATGAGTTTTGGCGTTATGGGAGGCGGCATGCAACCCCAAGGACACGTACAAATCTTGGTCAATATCATCGACTTTGGTATGAACCTACAAGAAGCGGGAGATGCTCCTCGTCTCCGTCATGATGGCTCTTCTCAACCCACGGACGAAAAAATGACTGATGGAGGCATTCTCAATTTAGAGTCTGGTTTTGATTATCAAACAATTCGCGCTTTGGAACGCATGGGGCACAAAGTCAATTTTAGCGCTGGGGGTTATGGAGGCTATCAAGCTATTATGTGGGACGATGCGAGAGGTGTTTATTTTGGGGCTAGCGAGTCTCGTAAAGATGGGCATGCAGCCGGATACTAAAGCGTTTATGCAAGGCTGATTTGTTAAGGAAAAGATCTTTCGCCTTTTTCGAAGCATGAATCTAAGCCATTGGGAGTCCCAAAGTTTTTTCCAAGACATCGAGTTTGCGATTATCGGCAGCGGTATCGTGGGCCTCAATGCTGCTATTGCCCTCAAACAATGTCATCCGCATGCTAAGATCGTGATTTTTGAGCGTGGGATTATCCCCTCGGGTGCAAGTACCCGTAATGCTGGCTTTGCCTGTTTTGGCAGTATGACCGAGCTGATCGATGATATCGAAAGCATGGGAGAAGACGCTGTTTGGGAGTTGGTGCAAAAGCGCTGGCTGGGCCTCCTAAGCTTACGACAAAGCTTAGGAGATCAGCAGATTGGTTATGAGCATAAAGGGGGCTTTGAGTTATTTCGCCCCAGCGAACGCTCAATCTATGAGGCTTGCCTTGAGAAGATGCCCCAATTCAATCAAAGACTCAAGGAGATTACAGGAGAGTCTGCGGTATTTGTCGCCCGTGGCGAACGCTTAGCCAGCTTAGGATTTGGAGGCATACAGCATCTGATCCAAAACCAAGCCGAAGGTCAAATTCATACTGGTAATATGATGAAGGCCCTTTTAGAAAAAGCAAAATCGCTTGATATCCAGATTTTTAATGGCTTGGGAATCAAGGAAATAAGTGAATCTGCTTCAAGTGTACATTTGTTGACTCGTGATGGCTGGGAACTCCAAGCCAAGCGGCTTATTGTCGCCACTAATGGGTTCGCTCGCCAGCTCCTGCCAGACTTGAGCGTTCGCCCGGCGCGAAACCAAGTATGGCTAACCCGAGAAATTCATCATCTTCCATGGCAGGGCTGCTATCATTATGACAAGGGCTATGTCTACTTCCGCAATATCGGGAAACGAGTCTTGATTGGGGGTGCCCGCAATTTGGATCCAGCAGGGGAAACTACTGCCAAATTTGGCCGAAGTCCGAGTATAGAAAGGGCTCTCAAGCAATTGCTAGATGAAGTCGTACTGCCTCATCAGCCATGGGAGCTAGAGCGTAAATGGAGTGGTATCCTAGGCGTTGGTGAAGAAAAACGACCGATTGTAGTGAGACATGGTAAACGTACCGTTGTCGCGGTGCGCCTTGGAGGTATGGGGGTTGCCATTGGGAGTTGGGTAGGGCAGGAGGCTGCTAGGCTTTTGAGGCAATAAAATTGCCTAGCTCAAGTCTCCTAAGTACAAAGTAGCAAGTATCCCGAAAGCTTTCGGGAGTATGTAGTACCGAGAAAAGAGCTTCTGCTAAACGATATAGTCCAGTTTTCCTAGGGCTTAATACAGAATACTATTGTCTAAGTACTTAATATTTTCAATACTACATTTAGGAATTAACCAAAAAATTGTTAGCTTAGGGTATATCAAAAATTGGTATTCTCTATGAAAAAGTATCCACTAGGTGAATTTGAGGAGATTGTTTTGCTAACAGTAGGTGTGCTCTACAACAAAGCTTATGGTGTGGCGATAAAAGACGAAATCCAAAGGCAGCTGAAAAGAAAGGTAAGTGTAGGGGCCTTACAATCTGCTTTGCGAAGAATGGAAAAAAAAGGTTTTCTAAACTCCTCGATTGGCGAGTCAACTTCTGACCGTGGAGGACGCCCCAAAAAGTACTTTACCATCACTGCTTTAGGAAAACAGGCACTCGAATACAATCAGGAAGTACGTATGAAATTGTGGAAGCAAATACCCGTAGCAGCCTTTGAATTCTAAAAAATCATGAAAAAGCAATTTGACCGGCTATTTAAATGGTTTTGCAATCCTGCCTATTATGATGACATAAGGGGGGATCTTGAGGAGCTTCATACACGGAAAATAAAGGAAGCCTCAAAAACCATTGCTGATATAGTGTATATCAAGGAGATCCTTTTGCTGTTCAGATTATCTCTGATAAATCCCGCTTTATTTAATGTTTCACTAATCTCAATCAGCATGTTTCAAAAACATTTTACCTTTGCCTTCAGGCATATGTGGAGACACAAATTGTATTCTACAATCAAAATCGGAGGTTTTTCGCTGGGGATTGCCGCATTTTTGTTATTGTGGATATACTTAAATAATGAATATAATTACGACCGTTTTTACCCTGAAAAGGATCAAATATTTAGGGTGACTACTAGGTACGTCAAAGAGGATTTTAGAGGTGTATCCTTCCCCGCTCCCTTTGCCAAGGCATTGGTACAAGATTTTCCAGAAGTAGAAAATGCTGGTCGATATATTGCTGCCAGCTGGATCAATCAGATACGGCTTCCTGATGAATCCCAATATAGATATGAACAAGGATTTGCTTATGCTGACCGAGAACTTATCGAATTATGGAACCTCCCTTTAGTTTCTGGAAATATCGCTTTGCTTGATGAACCTAACACCTTGCTCATATCACACCAAAAAGCCAAGCGCTATTTTGCCGACAATAATCCGATTGATCAGGTGCTCATCTTAAACGACAATAAGCCCTACAAAGTGGTAGGCGTTTTTGAAGACGTTTCCAAGCAGTCCCACTTAGAATTTGAGTTCCTGATTTCTCTGAAAGGGGTTGAGTTTTGGCCAGGTGAGCAAAACTATTGGGGGGCAAATATGTACGCTGTCTATACCAAGCTTCATCCGAATACAGACGTCCATAGCTTGAATACAAAGATGTCTAGCTTGGTTCAAAATTACTTTTTGCCAAGCTTTATTGATCGAGATTTTGCCAATCCTCAGGAAATAGCGGCCAATATGAAGTACGAGCTTCAGCCCATAGAGGAAATTTATTTAAACTCCGGTGATATTCGCGATGGACTGGCTCATGGAGACAGCCGATTATTAGGATTGTTTATTGTGGCAGCGATTCTCATCATTTTCATTGCATCCTTTAACTTTATCAACTTATCGGTAGCCCGCTTTTCCTTGCGGGCCAAAGAAATAAGTATGCGGAAGATCTTGGGAGCAGGGCGCAAGCAGGTGGTCTGGCAATTTCTTGCAGAATCTTTACTATACAGTTCTCTTTCTATTGCGATAGGTCTCATATTAGCTTTTCAGTTTCTCCCACTTTTGAGCCAGATGTTGGGAAAAAACCTAGAGTTTCCTTTTTCTATCTATAATACTGTGCCCCTATTTTTATTGGCCTCAGTGGTGCTGGGATTATTTAATGGATTATATCCTTCCATATTCCTTGCCGGTTTTAATGTTGCCTCTAACGGATTTAGCCTAAACCGAACTCGCAGTAATGCTTGGTTTCAGCGGTCCCTAGTGGTGTTTCAGTTTGCCGTTTCGGTCTGTCTCTTGATTTGTACGATCACGGTTTACAAACAAATGAAGTATATTCTTGACACCGATCTTGGGTTTGAAAAAGAAAACGTATTAATAATCAAGGGAGGCAATAATTTGGGAGATAAGATACCCACCTTTAAAGAGGAATTGCTGAGAATGAGTGGGGTCAAGAGTGTTACTCAAACTGATTATCTCCCTACCTCTGATGGGATAAGATATAGTGATTCTTTTTGGGAAGATGGCCAAGCGGCAACCCAAAAAGGGGTAAATGCCCAGATCTGGCATGTAGATCATGGCTATCTCCAAACTTTGCAGTTAGAGATACTGGAAGGCAGAAATTTTGATCCCGCAATGGCTACAGATTCCGCGAGTATCATCATCAGCCGATCCATGGCTGATAAGCTACAAGAATCGGGAAGGGTGGACCAATACCTAACCAATAAAAATAAAACTTGGAAAATTATCGGCATCGTCGAGGACTTTCATTTTGAATCTCTGAAAAACCAAATTGAGCCCTTATGCATGGTATTAGGAGATCAACCCGCCAACCTATCCATCAAGTTGACAAGTGCAAACACTGATCTACTGATGGCTGAAATTGAAAATCTATGGTATCAATTTGCCGCTGGAAGCGCCTTTAGATACGAATTCCTCGATGAAAATTTTGCCAATATGCACATAGAGGTAGATCGTTCTGCAAAGCTTTTCAACATATTTGCGATGCTGGCAATTCTAATCGCTTGTTTAGGTTTGTTTGGTTTGACTACTTTTAATGCGGAGCAAAGACAAAGAGAGGTTGGAATAAGAAAAGTGCTAGGGGCTTCTGTGCTCAGCCTATTTGTATTACTCTCCAAGGATTTTCTTAAACTCGTGATCCTCGCTGTGTTTATAGCAATTCCCATTGGTTGGTATATAATTCAGATATGGCTTGAAAACTTTGCCTACAGAGTGGAAATTAAAGGCCTCATCTTTCCGCTTGCGGCTGGCTTCGCCTTGCTGCTCGCTGGTCTGACAATGGGGGCTCAAATCATGCGTGTGGTTCGTTTAAACCCAGTCAATGTGATTCAAGATTAGAGGTTTTAGGGAGAAGGACCGCT
>JBCCQN010000173.1:0-17416 GCA_039024315.1 Bacteroidota bacterium | reverse complement strand
CTGTCAATAGAGTAGTTTTGGGAGGCAATACTCACCCTACTCTCGCACCTGAGCTTAGGATCACCTATACGCAACTACCACGGTAAGCATTAGATTTTTGGAGCTACACTTTTCGCGATACGGAGCCTAAATAGGCCTCGTGAGAGGGTATATCTTAACTGTAAGATGTATTGTTATTACGTCTTGGGCAGTAAGCGCAAAGGAATTACCTTCGAGAAGACAAATTATTAATCCAGAAAAATATTTTTATGTGTGGCATTGTAGGTTATATAGGGTATAAAGAAGCTTACCCAATCATCATTGAGGGCTTAAAGAGATTAGAATACCGCGGCTACGACTCCGCTGGAATCGCGCTCATGAATGGGAAGCTTTATGTAGAAAAAAAGCAGGGTAAGGTATCAGTTCTCGAAGAGGCAGTCAATGGTTCTGCACCTAAAGCAACCATCGGCATGGGGCATACACGTTGGGCGACTCATGGAGAGCCTAATGATATTAATGCACATCCGCATAGTTCGCGTAACAAGAAATTTACGATCATCCATAATGGGATTATCGAAAACTATAATGTACTGCGCCAAAAATTAATCTCTTTTGGCTATGAGTTTAAAAGCGCTACAGATACAGAGATTCTCGCCCAACTCATCGAGTATATCTATGAAAATGGCCACTATGATGCCGAGGGAGCCATCAGAGCGGCCCTCAACGAGGTGGTGGGCGCTTATGGCATCGTGGTACTTTGTGAAGACGAACCGGAAAAAATGTTCGTAGCGCGTAAAAGTAGTCCGATTGTGATTGGAGTGGGAGACAATGAGTTTGTCGTCGCTTCTGATGCGACTCCTATCGTTGCCTACACCAAAGACGTCATCTATCTCAACGATGATGAAATGGCGATCTTGGAACGCGATGAGTACACCATTAAAAGTCTAGAAAATACCATCGTAGCACCAGTGCTACAAAAGATAGAAATGGAACTAGCGGAGCTTGAAAAGGGTGGCTACGAACATTTCATGCTAAAAGAAATTTTTGAGCAGCCTCGCTCGATCACCGATAGTCTGCGTGGCCGCATCGATCCCGCAACCAATACCGTTTATCTCGGAGGTTTGGTAGATGTGCGTGAAAAGCTCAAAAATGCTAAGCGCTTTGTTTTTGTGGCTTGTGGTACCAGTTGGCATGCGGGACTTGTGGGTGAGTACCTCTTCGAGGAATACGCGCGCGTCCCAGTAGAAGTGGAGTATGCATCAGAGTTTCGCTACCGAGACCCCATCATCAACGAAGACGATGTGGTGATAGCCATTAGCCAAAGTGGAGAGACCGCTGATACCTTAGCCGCTATTCGGATCTCCAAAGAGAAAGGCGCTACCGTTTTAGGAGTAGTAAATGGTGTCGGTTCAACCATCTCGCGTGAAACTGATGCAGGGGTTTACATCCACGCCGGTCCAGAGATTGGGGTAGCCTCAACCAAGGCTTTTACCTCTCAGGTAACGGTCCTCACGTTGATGGCGAGCTATATCGCCGATCTCAAAGGTACTGCGACCATTAAGGGACAAGACGCTATCCAAGAGTTGCTTCAGATCCCCGATAAGGTGCAGCAAATCCTAGAATCAAACGAGGAGATTATTCGCATTTCGGAAATCTTCAAAGACGCTTCTAACTTCTTATATCTTGGGCGTGGATATAACTTCCCCGTAGCCTTGGAAGGAGCTCTCAAGCTAAAAGAAATCTCCTATATCCATGCCGAAGGTTATCCAGCCGCCGAAATGAAACACGGCCCGATTGCGTTGATTGATGAAAACATGCCGGTAGTCTTTATCGCTACCCAAGATGAGTCTTACGACAAAATCGTTTCAAACGTAGATCAGGTAGTTTCTCGTAAAGGTCGCGTGATTGCAGTAGTGACTGAAGGAGACCAACATGTCCGTCAACTGGCTGAGTTTGTGATTGAGATCCCCAAATCTCACCCTTCCGTCATGCCATTGTTGTCTGTAATACCGCTTCAATTGCTAAGTTATCATGTTGCGGTCATGAGAGGCTGTAATGTTGATCAACCACGTAACCTTGCCAAGTCAGTTACAGTAGAATAGTTAGTACCTCAACTTTCCTCATAATAATACACAAGCCGGTTCTAAACTTTAGGACCGGTTTTTTTGTATATTGAATGACTACGCTACTTTTTTCGCGGCCTGCTAAGCCGTGAAACGACCGACACTACTCGCAAATCATTCGCTTATGGGCGAAATTAAATTGAAGTACACGAACCAGCATTCGCGTTTTCTCGACATCGATCATGCACTGGTTCATTATCGTGATGAAGGCCAAGGCCCGCCGATTTTACTGCTGCACGGCACCTTCGCATCTCTTCATACCTTCGACGGCTGGGTCGCTGAACTCAAGTCGTCTTATCGCCTCATTCGTCTTGATTTACCTGGTTTTGGCCTTTCAGAGGTAACCGAAGATCACGTTTACAGTATGGAGCGCTACATAGCGGTGATCAAAACCCTACTAGATGAGCTTGGAATAGAGCGCCTCAGTATCGCCGGTAGCTCGCTTGGAGGCTGGTTGGCTTGGGAGTTTGCTTTGGATTTTCCCGACCTTGTCGAACGCTTAATCTTGATCGATGCTGCCGGAGTAGAGATTCATCGACACATACCGCTTCCCGTTCGCTTGGCCCGCCTTCCCTTTGCCAAAAAATTTGCCCCTCTCTTCATTAACCGCCCGACCATCAAGCATTTTATTCGGGAAGTATATGCGGACCCCAGCAAGATTAGGCCTGAGGTGATCGATCGTTACTATGAGCTTTTTGCTCGAGAGGGGAATCCTGAAGCCTTTTTGGCCATTGTCAACTCTAAGTTTGTGGATCGCGCCCATGAGCTCCCCAAGATCCAAGCTCCAACCATGATCATTTGGGGCGAGCAAGACAACTGGTTACCGATTAGCAATGCCTATCACTTTCTCAATGTACTGCCACAGGCAAAACTGATCATTTATGAGGATCTAGGACATATTCCTATGGAGGAAGCACCCATAGAGACCGCCCAAGATGTAAAAGAATTTATGCAGGAGGTTCAATATCCAATGAACTCCCAGCGATATGCATCATAGCTGACTAGATCAGCATATTCGGTTACGATCTTTTTGATAAAACGCTCCTCATCAAAGATGAGCTTGGCCAGATAGGTGTTAGCACCACTTCCGCCGTATAAGTAAACATAGAGGTATTCTCCCTCCGGAGAAAGATACATCATCATGGCGCGATGAAACATCTCATTGTAGCAGAGATTGGGATCGTAAAGGTTGCGATAGGCATCAGTAGGAATCAATATATCTTTGCCATCAATACTGATCCAAAGCGTATCAATCTCTTGCCCCGGATAACTTTCGATGGCGCCATAAGCCGGCAAGCTGTCGATCATATCGATCAGACTATCCGTTCCGGCACGGAAAGCATAAGCATGATTTAGGGTATCAAAGTGAGTAGTCTTGAGCCCAAGCTTTACCAAGCGCCCATCTTTGAGCGTGTCCTTCATTTGGACCGAGTTCCGACCGCAATATGTGACACAAACGCCATCTAATAACTGACGGTTAGAGAGGAACATTTTATCTGCAGGAGTCTCCAATACGCGATTCATCACAAATTCCAAGAAGGCACTATCCGAAGGATGGGCTCTTAGAATAGTTTGGATATGTTGCTGATAATCAGAGGATTGAGCATATAATAGCGTCGGAATGAGACCTAATATTAGGATAAATGTCCGGAGAATCATATCTACAAATTAGCGTTTCAGTGTCCTGTTTCAAAAAATGGCCTATCAAAATGCATAAGAAGTAAAAATAGGACCGAATTATCGCAATAAGATGATTTTAAACATTTTACCTTCTCCAAGCTGTAAAAAATAAATGCCATCACTAAAGGAACTTAAATCATAGCTAAAGGATTCAGTATTAGTTTGTAGCACTTCTAGTGCTAAAAGACTACCATGGATACTGTACAATTTGAGACTCGAGGAATGTTTAAGTGGCTTTTCTAAACGAACTCCAATTATACCACTGCTCGGATTCGGTTCTAATCTCAATTGATTGTTGAAGCTCTCCTCTAAGATATTTTCAATAATAAAGGAAAAAGGATCGGAAAGGGGTGAGGGGCAATTATCAATGATGGCTTGGACTTGATATACTCCAGATTGTTTGATGGGGATTATTTGGGTAGTAAACGATAAGCTATCCCCATTCACAAACCATTGATAATGTGTCCCAATAACATGAGCTGATAAGCTATCAAAGTTGACAACTGAGATTTCGGGCTTAGGCAATGTATTGCAAAGGACCTCTATTCCTGAGTCAGATATAGCAATAGGATAAGCATCAAAAATCGTATGGATCGCCGTATCAGTTCGTATAGGAGGATTAAGATCAAAATAGATATCTGCAAAATTTTCAATCTTAGTTCCTTGGGCTAGCGAATCATATGGATTAATGGAAAAGCTGATAAAACCTTGACTTTCTGTCAAGTTGGTGCTGCTATCGACGAGGGCGATAGGAAAAAACTTAAAGGCGATAGCCCGATTATGCGTTTGACTAAGTTCTAAACTAAATGGATGTGAGGCAGCTGTGATATTTAAACTCATAATATCAAGCTCTGGAGGTAGCGTATCTCTAATTACAACCCTAAAAGCAGTATCATTACCCGTATTTTGGAATCTGATCTGGTAATTTAGACTCGTTCCTGAAGGAAGGTAATGCTGCTCTCCCAAGCCAAGCGGAAAGCCTCTTTTGTCGTTGGGGTCATATGAGTTTCGTATGATTTTACAATCAACTGATCTAGATAAGTGCATCTGATCAAGTAAAGGTACTTCAGTCAATATCCCTTTTGAAATACTAAGATTAGGTTGATCGATTCCGCAGCCCTCAATTCCTTTTACGACCCATTGATTATAGGGGTGAAAAGGGACTTGCTCAACCCGTAAGCGAATAACCTCTCCAGTAGTGAGGATTGATATTTGTAAACTATCACCTGCGGTTAGCATAATTGACTGTTCCCAAACGAGCGCACTGTCTCGCCAAATAGTATAGGAAACCGAATCGAGCATATCCGCCGCTCCCTCGTTTCTAATTACAAATCTGGCCGTGTCAGATTGTAAACATTCTCCTTCCACCTTTAAGCTCGCTCCACTCCAATTATTAGATACTTCTAGACAATCGTTATCAGGCTTTGTCCACGCATATACACATTGAGAAAGCCCTGTAACTTGTGGTCCAGGACATAATACACTATCATGAATAATGATTATGCCACTAGCACCAGGAGGGATTTGAGCAAAGCTAAAAACCAGATTAGAATCTGTATCCCATTGCCAAGGAAAATTGGCTGATAGGGGCTTAATATGTTCAGGATAGGCGGCAATGATATCTACATTGAAGGCAGTATCGTTTCCAGCATTCTGATAATGAAGCTGAGTGTGGCTCATTGCACAATACCGCCGTAAGCCAGTCTGAATGTCAAGTGTAAGGACCGGACAATCTTGGATATAATGGCTAAAGTTAACGCTATCAATCAGGTTCGTTAGTGAATCAAAAAGAACGGGAATTCCTGGGGGAGGGAGGCAATTATTAGCTACCAAAGCGCTGAGTGCAGGGGGAACGATTAAGGAAACAGCTACACTATCAAGGGGGAGGGCTAATTCATAGTTGCCAGTAGAATCAGTCATCGCCAGATAATTTCCAGGATCAGTAAGAATTAGCTGGTTTGCTAGGCCCAGCTCATTGGGGTCAATAATACAATTTTGGTTATCATCCGAAAAGACTTGGCCTCTTATCCGATTGGGTGGATCAAAGGGCTCGTCTCGCCAAGAGGCAATAAAAGCGCTAACCGGAGGCATGGGCGCGTGCAAAGTAAATGGTCCTAAAGAGGTGCTTCCGGCAGTACTTCCTATAACTAAAAGCCGTTTTTCTTTACCAATAAAAGCATCAATGTAGCCTGCGCCCCCAACAGTACCAAACGGTGGAGGAATTTGGATATCAGTATAATGATAGTTCCCTAAGGTATCGAACTTGTGCAGATAGTTGAAGCCAGCATAGGTAGAATCACCATTGAGCACAGTGTCCCCCACCAACATCACATGCCGACCAAAACCGGTCAAATAGATACTTCCATCATGATCTTCTGCGACCGCTTCGGTAAATGTTCTACCCCCTGAATAGTTATTATGAATACTTCTAAGCTGACGAGCCCACAACTCATTGCCAGCGGTATCTAATCGTCCAATAAACGCATTACTTGAGTAAGAAATATTTCCATCCCAATTAGCCAATAAAGTGGTATCACCAAATTGCATACTTCTATCAACATTACCCGCTATGGTAAGCTTATCTCCATGGCTATAAGCAATATCTCTAATCCCTATCAAAGAACCTGCAAAAGTCTTAGCCCAACCCAAACTTCCATCCTGTCTGATTTTAGTCACAAAGCCAGTCCGATTAGGGTGGGTTGAAATGGTCGCCCGCAAAGTTGTATCCTGGATACCTAGAGAGTCAACATAGTTACCGACTACGTATATATTATCGGCATCATCTACTGCCATATTTTGCAGGAAATCTATACTTTGATAGCTAGTGCCCCACCTTTGGGCCCAGAGACCATTTCCTTGACTGTCATATTTAGCTAAGAAAAAATCATTATATCCAGGATCTATCACAGGCAATGAAACTCCCGCTATTACCTGCCCACCAAATCTCAAATGCCCGCCAACGATGATATTTCCTTGGCTATCTGTTTTGACTTTTTTACTGATCGTCTCCCCTAAACCACCATCTGTCCTTAACCACAAAATATTGCCAAAAGGATCTAATTTCATTAAGAATAGTTCAGCATACCAGATAGAACTCCCCTGAGCGATTATGGTATCATTCCCAAATATTAAAGCACCTCTAAATGCTCCCGTAACGATCACATTTTGATCTTTATCTACAGTAATCCCACTACAAAAAACATTACTACTAGCAGAAATTGGTACAAGCGTCCAAAGCGCTTGGCCAGTAGGACTTATCTTCGATACAAAGAATTTTTCAATCGTAGTATCTTGCCCAAGGACTTGACCATCAACTTCTAATTGTCCGACAAGCGTCCCACATACATAAGCGTTTCCTAGCGAATCTATTTCGCCATCAAAAGCGCGGGTGGCACCATTACTCGGAAAGGCTCTGGCCCACTCCCAATCTTGGGCAAAGCCGGTTAGGCTAATAATAGTTAGCCAAAAGAGAACAAATATCTTTTTCATAGTAGTATTGTGCTTGGTACGTGCCAATAAGAATAGCAGCATTTAAATATACCAAGGCACTGTTAACTAAAAAAGATCAGAGGGTAATCCTTAGGGCAAAGCCTCATAGACCGCCTCATGCACACGTTGGCGAATCCTCATCTCATTGAGTTTCCAGTTGTTTGCTTTGGGATGCACACGATTGCTCAAGAATACGAAGACCAATTCGTTTTCAGGATCGACCCAAACGCAGGTACCCGTAAAGCCAGTATGCCCATAAGATCTTTCTGAAGCACTAGGAGCGATGATATAAGCACCCCTTTGGGCCGGCGGTTTATCAAAGCCGTAAGCCCTGTGGCCTTTACGTGTCTGCGTAAAAGTTTCAATCGTCGCAGGCTCGAGATAGCGTTCACCGCCGTAGGTGCCTCCATTGAGCAACATCTGAAATAAGATTCCTAGGTCATTGGCATTGGCAAAAAGGCCGGCATTACCCGCGATCCCTCCCATTAAGGCCGCCGTGGGATCATGAACGTAACCTCTAAGCAACTGTCCACGCCAGCGACCGTCGTACTCAGTAGGAGTAATCCGTTTGACATCAACCTTTTCTCTAGGCAAGAAGAAAGTTTGCTGCAAGCCTAGCGGCTGATAGAAGGTCCGGTCCATGTAGAGATCCATGGGCTCCCGATTGATAGAGTCTATCGCACGTTGCACCAAAATCATATTCAAATCGCTATAATCATAACCCGGATCAGGCGCAGGAACCGTATGACGTACTTTTTCCCAAAGAGAATCCCGATAGTCATTGCGTAGATAAAAATCTCCCGCCACTAATACGTTATGCTTTTCACTCGGTTTGGCCTTATAATATTTACCATATTTACCAATAGTACTATCTCGATAGCGCAGATAAGGCAAAATCGGCATCCCAGCCGGCAAGCCTGAGTAATGGGTCAACAAATCCCCGACCTTCACCTTAAAGGCAGGAGCAGAAACCACCTTAGTCCCATGAGAAAGCACTCTGATAATCCGTAAACTATCCCCTTGCCTCAGGCTGTCGTAGCTGACCTTGGCTTCACTTTCGCGCTGGGCCGTAAAAGTAAAGGGGGAATCCTGCGTAGAATCCGCTGCTAGTTCCGCCAATTGTTCAGGCCCTAGCCAGAGCGTATCGCGTTCATCGGAGATGGCCAACTCTACCTTGGTGCGTTTAAAAAATCGCTCCAAACGTTGATTGGGGCTCAATTTGCCTTCATTGGTCATCTTCATGGCCGCAATAGTCGTAGCGGCGATTTTCGTTACCGAAGCGATATCATAAAGATCATCCTCAGAAACAGGCCGACGTTCTTGATAGGTATGGTAACCAAAGGCTTTGTGATAGATGACTTTGCCAGCCTTAGCGACAAAGACCTGTCCTCCAGGTAATGCAGAAGCATCTATTCCCTCTATCATAATGCTATCAATCTGGCTCAGTTCAACTGGATCAAGGCCCAAGGCAAGCGGAGCTAAGTAGGCAAGGCGGCTAACCTTAGTGACATTTTGTTGCCCATAGCTCAATTGGGGAGACAAATCTAGCGGTAAACTACCCTTAGGGCTAATACCTCCAAATAAAGCCTGCGCGGCAATTTCCTGTCCGATACTATCTTGCTTATAGGCATGCAGCAGGCTAGGAAAATGGGTAAAGTTCTTTAGGCGTTCGGCTTTGCCGAACTGTAAAACGATCAATTTGCCATTAGCGCGCAACTCTTTGAGCGATTGCCAGAGAGGAGCGGCGAGGGTATCGAGAGGACGATCTGGCAGGGCCAAGATCAGTGGATTTGCACTTTTCAGCAACTTACTTGGAATCGCCGGTGCTGCTTGTCCCGCTTCCCAAGCTATTTGAGTAAAATCCAAAGGAGCATATAAAGCCATCCGTTGGGCCATCACTCGGACATCTTGGCCAATACTGACCAAATGCGGACTGCGGACCGCTAAACTATGCATAGGCAGACGGCGCAGATTGTTTTGCACAAGACTCAGACTTGCTTCCCCCAAGCGATGATTGAGCCAAGCGATAGAGGCTTTGTCGCGTGAGGGCATAATGGCTGCAGCCGAACGCTCAGCCTCGACCCAAGTTTTGGCCAATAATATTTTACGGACTTTGGCTTTAAGTTCGCTATAACGTAACTCTCCATTTTGAAGCAAAGAGCGCATGATATTTTGTGCGCTGAGGTATTGACTGGCAGGCAGCACAATCATATCTGTACCACCTTTTACCATTTGCAATAATTGATCTTTGAGAGCCTCCTCGCTGGTATCAGCTTGGGCAATCAATAATCCTTCGTACTCGGCATGACCCGCGAGATAATTGGCAATGATACTGCGCTTTTGGCTATTCCATTTGATCCGCTGCACGGAACTAGGGTCCAATAAGAGGGAAGCAGTGCCTCTTTGGGCCAATCGGTTATAGGGCCACAATAAACTGTCGCGGCGCAGAGAGTCTGTTTCCAAAGGGAAATAGACCTTGGCTTCTGTAACACTGGCCAAGACACCCTGAGCTTGTAATTTATCCACCAGTCGCTGCTGTCGATAGACCCAATCGGATCGATTAGTGGACTGAAAGCCCTTACTCTGACCTGGCACAAAATAGAGATGATAGCCCCAACGGCGATACTGATCAGCCAGACGCTCCCCAAACTCATCGATGAGACGCATATCTTGAATCGCGTTTAAGCGTTCGTCGGAGACGACATCCAACCAATCCTCTCGCTCAAAACCACCAAAGCTCCCCATCAATAGAGGATCTTGGCTATAGGCTTGGGCCTCTTTTTGCCATTGCCAAAGAGATTCAGGTGATTGATTTTGTAATACCAGACCGCCTGGCATGGGGCTTAGAATACGAGCTAGCGTTTGACTGTCTGGTTTATTGGTATCAGCCGGTAAGAGTAAAAACATTTGAGCCAGCATTTGCTGCTCACTCATGCTGGCTAATTGTGCGGTGGCCCAAGTAGAATCTGCTAAAAAAAAGGGTGCTACCGCCTTTTCCTCCTCCATACTAGGACGATAAAGGGTAGCAAATAAAACGAGTCCTATGCTCGCTCCAAGAAATAGCAGCGTATAGAGCCTTCCGCGCATACAAGGGCTTTTGAAGATCAGTAAAAGGGGAGATTGAATGGTTGTGTACTTATTTGTACGGTTTGGGAGCGTAAAAGATGCTAATAAATGGGATAATTACCGCTTTGATTTGCAAGCGTGTCTAACAGGAATGTTTGCGCGTTGATTGATCAGTTTTGCGATAAAAACGGCAAAAATAGACAGCATGGGTCCAAAGCAAAAGGGCGAAGTATGGTAGTTTATACTTCGCCCTTTCGATATTTTGTATCTGAATCAGACCGCTACGGCTTCTTCTACTAAGGCCTCTTCTTCAACTTCATCTTTTTCTACGCGCAGATTGTTGATGATAAACTTCTGACGATCGGGGGTATTTTTACCCATGAAGTATTGCAAGAGTTTGGGAATAGGCGTATCCTCTTGTAGCATTACGGGTTGGAGACGAATATTCTCACCGATAAATTGCTGGAACTCGTCAGGAGAAATCTCTCCTAACCCTTTAAAGCGAGTGATCTCAGGCTTACCTCGGAGTTTGCCAATTGCCTCTTGCTTCTCTGCTTCATTATAGCAATAGAAAGTCTGTTGCTTGTCGCGCACCCTAAACAATGGGGTATCGAGGATAAATAAGTGGCCACTTCGCACAAGGTCGGGGAAAAATTGCAAGAAAAAAGTCAATAGCAGCAAACGTATGTGCATACCATCTACGTCCGCATCGGTCGCGATCACAATTTGATTGTAACGCATATCGTCCAATCCATCCTCGATATTGATGGCGTGATGGAGGAGGTTAAACTCCTCGTTTTCATAAACCACTTTCTTGGTCAAACCATAGCAGTTGAGGGGCTTACCACGCAAACTAAAGACAGCCTGCGTCTGCACATCACGCGCTTTGGTGATGGACCCACTAGCCGAATCGCCCTCCGTAATAAAAAGGGTAGTCGCTAATTTCTTTTCTTCATCTCCGCGCTTATCGCTAAAGTGTACGCGGCAATCGCGGAGCTTCTTATTATGGAGATTCGCCTTTTTGGCGCGTTGATTAGCGAGTTTCTTGATACCCGCGATTTCTTTGCGTTCACGCTCCGATTGTTGGATACGCTTGAGCAAAGCAGCAGCAGTATCCGGATTTTTGTGGAGATAGTTATCGAGCTCCTTACCTAAGAAGTCGTTGATAAAGGTTCTGACGGTCGGGCCATCCGGCCCAACATTGATCGAACCCAGCTTTGTCTTGGTTTGGGATTCGAATACGGGCTCTTGCACTCGCACCGAAATGGCACCAATAATAGAAGCGCGAATATCGGTAGTATCAAAACTTTTATTGTAAAACTCCCGCACCGTCTTGACCACCGCCTCACGGAAGTATTGTAAGTGCGTTCCCCCCATGGAAGTATATTGCCCGTTGACAAAGGAGTAGTACTCTTCTCCATAGGAATTGCCATGTGTCAGGGCGACTTCAATATCATAACCTTTGAGGTGAATGATAGGATAGCGAATCGCTTCTGGGTCGGTCTTGCGGGTAAGCAGATCGAGAAGACCGTTCTTCGAGTAGAAGCGTTTACCATTGAAATAGATCGAAAGACCAGCGTTGAGGTAGGCGTAATTCCAGATCTGGTTGACGATATATTCTGGGATGAAGCGATAGTTTTTAAAAACCGTAGGGTCAGGTCGGAAGATGACCGAAGTACCATTTTCGTCTGAAGACTTAGTGATCTTATGGTCTTTGGTGATCACCCCCGCTTCAAATTCGGCTACTTTTTTCTTGCCGTCCCGTACCGACTCAACTCTGAAGTAGTTGGATAGTGCATTTACGGCCTTAGTACCCACCCCATTGAGACCAACCGACTTTTTGAAGGCCTCAGAATCATATTTACCACCAGTATTGATACGAGAAACACAGTCAATCACTTTTCCCAAAGGAATGCCGCGACCATAGTCTCTTACCGTTACCTCTCCGTTTTGGACGGTGATATCGATTTTATTACCATGCCCCATCACATATTCATCGATGGAGTTGTCTATCACTTCTTTGATCAAAATGTAAACCCCATCATCTTGGGCAGAGCCGTCTCCTAATTTGCCAATGTACATACCCGGACGGAGGCGAATGTGCTCACGCCAGTCAAGGGACTTAATACTATCTTCGTTATATACTGGTTTTTTGGCCATAAATGATTATACGCTATAATGATCGGCTTGACAAGCAATTTACTAAAAAAAACAGCAAAATCTTTGCCAGCCCAAAATAGGCAACTAAAATTAGCATCGATAGCTATTTCTAGGGCCTGATTGATAAAGTAGGTCCGGCATTTGCACAAAAAATATTTAGGTACTAAAAAAGGTAAGGATTGAACTCAATTCCTCCAAGCGCGAGCATTGATTATGCTAAAGTCAGTATTAGGACAAAATTGGTCGAAACGCTCATCTAAAAAAATCGTATCTTTGTAGAGCAACGCAAAACATTTGTTATGACGCAAGAAGCAATGATCAAAGTTACAGAAAGCGCTTTTACGCATATCGGGCAACTCCGTGAAGAACAAGGCTATGACGAAAGCTACGGATTGCGCGTGAGTGTAGAAGGTGGCGGTTGCTCTGGATTGACCTATAAATTGGACTTTGATAATCAAGAACAGGCCGGCGATCAAGTGATCGAAGACAAAGGCATCAAAATCTTTGTTAACATGAAGAGCCTCTTGTATCTCGTGGGTACAGAGCTTGATTACAGCGGCGGTCTGCAAGGCCAAGGTTTCCACTTTGCCAATCCAAATGCGAGCCGTACTTGCGCCTGTGGCGAGAGTTTCTCGGTATAACAAAGCTATTTAAAAATTATGCCCCATGATGTAGTGTAGAGCACTGCATCATGGGGCATTTTGCTTTTGGGGGGCTTTTTGGGGTTTTATGCTGCGCAGAACGCTTATCCTTGGCGGCATGGGCGGCGTATGCAATACGCCGCTACAGATTACCATATGTAGAGGCGGCATGCATGCCGCAAGGGATAAGCGTTCCGCGAAGCGGCAAAACCCTAATTCAAAATCGCATACAGAACCACATTCGCGCCCATTTGCAAGGCTTTTTGACGCAGCTCCTCGGGATCATTATGGACTGTAATATCTTCCCAGCCATCTCCAAGATCAGTTTCTACGGTATAGTAAACGACAACGCGGCCCTCATAAATCAGCGCTAAACCTTGAGGCGGTTTGCCATCATGCTCGTGGATTTTGGGCAGCCCTTTGGGAAACGGGAAATGCTGTTTGTACATCTGATGATTGTAGGGCAGCTCAACGAATTCTAGCTCGGGAAATACTTCCTTCATTTCGCGGCGAACATATTTGTCCATGCCATAATTGTCATCGATATGCAGAAAGCCACCTGAGATGAGGTAGTTACGGAGGTTTTCGGCTTCCGAAGCACTGAAGTTCACATTGCCGTGACCGGTCATGTAAACGTAAGGATATTGAAATATTTGGGAATTGCCGGGTTCGACCACGTCTTCAATCGGAGCGATTTTACTCTTAGTTTGCTGGTTGATAAACTCGATCAGATTGGGCAATGCCGTCGGATTTGAGTACCAGTCTCCTCCCCCATCATATTTCAACTTCGCAATTTTGAAATGATGTTGACCGTTCTGCGCAGCAAGACTCAAAACGCCTATGCAACACAAAGTGCCTATGAATAAAACAATTCGCTTCATATTTTGCCGATATTACAATTGGATTTTAAATATACGCAGCGATTTGCGCTTTGGCTGCGTCTAATTTCATACAAACTCTATCACAGCATGAAAACCTGGATCACCTCCCTTCTGTTTTGCGGTTTATTTTTCCCTCTCTTGGCTCAGGATCTTATTGTCACCCAAGCGGACGAAGAAATCATCGTCAAGGTCGTGGAGATCAAGCGTAATACGGTCGAATATTTTCTTTATGACAATCAAGAGGGCACGCCCTTGAGCAAGAAGAAAAATGAGATTTATATGATCATTTATGAGGACGGGATGCGTCAGTTTTTTTCTGATCCTCGTAATCCTCAAGATATTGTGGGGGAAGAGTTTTCGCCCGAGCAAGCCACCTCTCTCTACCAGCAAGGAATAGAGGATGCCCAAATCTACTACAACAAGAACGGGCTCCTCTGGGCAGGCCTAGGCGCAACGGTTTACTTTCCCATGCTAGGAGTGGCAACCGGTGGTTTGATGATCGCGGTGGTAGCCCTCACCGAGCCCAATATCAATCTCCATGAGCTTCCCAACCAAGATTTGGCGCGCAATCCCCATTATCTGGAAGGCTACCAAAAACAAGTACAAAAGCATCGTTTGAAAAAGACCTTGACCGGAGTAGGGATCGGCGCAGGTCTGCAACTGCTGTTTGTAATGATCGTGGTATCAACTTGGTAAGTTGGGCCATTGCAAGGATTGTCGTACATTTATCAGTAAGAATGTCCCGCGCAACATGAACTTTACTGATAACACAATCCACTCAGAGGAGCAAATTCTCTGAGGCCAGAAAACAAGAAAATGCCACAAGATAGACGACGCTTTTTACAAAAGCTCAGCTCATTAACCGGCGCCGCTTTCCTTACTCCTACCCTTTTACCTGCGCAATCAAATTTATTAGCGGCACAATTGCGGCCATTTGATCACCTCTCGCCCGAAGAAGCCGCGAGAGATGAAGGCTATTGGGCTCAAATCCAACGAGCCTATACCAGTTCTCCCAATCTGATCAATCTCAATAATGCTGGCGTAAGCCCTCAAACATCGGACGTACAGGCGAAGGTCCAACTATACAACCAGTTTTCCAATGAGGCTCCTGGCTACTATATGTGGCGTACCTTGGGCCGGATCAGACCCGTAATCAAGCGAAAACTGGCCAGATTGGGCGATTGTGATCCCAGCGAACTGGCCATTATGCGCAATGCAACAGAGGCCTTGGAGACCATCATCATGGGCATGGACTTGAAGCCTGGAGATGAAATCTTGACCACCGAGCAGGACTATCCCAGTATGCTCAATACGCTGGAGATGCGCGTTCGGCGAAGCGGTATCAAACTCAAAAAGATCCCCATACCCGTACCGATCGAGGACAATGATGAGATTGTGAAGCATTTTGCAGAGGCAATCACGCCCAATACTAAGGCGGTCTTGTTTTGCCACATCATCAATATGACAGGGCAGGTTCTGCCAGCAAAAGCTTTATGTCAATTGGCCCGCGAGCGAGGAATCTATTCGATTGTGGATGGCGCGCATAGCTTTGCACATTTAGATTTTAGTATCCGTGATTTAGGCTGCGATTTTTATGCGACCAGCCTTCATAAGTGGCTTTCCGCACCCTTTGGAACGGGTATGCTTTGGATCAAACCAGAACTGATCAGCGAGATTTGGCCACTTCATGGTTATCCAGAAGGGGAGCATGACAAAATTAGCAAGTTTGAACATCTGGGGACTAGGCCCTTCCCTAATGAACTCGCGATCAGCGAAGCCATTGACTTTCACGATCTCATCGGCACGCCTCGTAAAGAAGCGAGACTGCGCTATCTAAGAAATTATTGGATTACGAAGCTTAAGGAGCTGCCGGAATTCAAGCTTTTGAGCCCGAGTCAAAAAGAATTTAGCTGCGGGATCGGGACCTTCCAACTAGAAAATTGGGATTCCGTTAAGCTGTCTTCCACTCTCGTCAACTACCACCAGATCTACGTTACGGCTTTTGCCCATGAGGCTGTCAAAGGCGTTAGGATCTCACCCCATATCTACACCAGCCTTAAGGATTTAGATTTATTTGTGGCAGCAGTCAAAAGGATTGCCGCGGAAAGTAAAAAGGATGAATAACGACCGTATTAAAATCACCAAGCAGGAAGTCCTCTCCGACAATTGGTACACGCTCAACAAAATCACCTACCAATATCAAAAAGCCAACGGTCAATGGGAAACCCAAGCTCGGGAAGCTTATGATCGCGGCAACGGTGCCACTATTTTACTTTATAACCCCAGTCAAAAAACGGTCATCCTTACCCGCCAATTTCGCATGCCCACCTATGTCAACGGCAATGATAGCGGCATGATGATCGAGGCTTGTGCGGGCCTATTGGACAAGGACAATCCAGAGGACTGTATTCGTAAGGAGACGGAGGAAGAAACTGGCTATAAAGTCTCTAAGGTCAAGAAGATATTTGAATCTTATATGTCTCCCGGTTCGGTAACAGAAATTCTCTACTTCTTTGTGGCCGAATACACTGCTGCTATGAAAGTCGGCGAAGGTGGTGGCCTCGATGAGGAACAAGAAAATATCGAAGTCCTAGAACTTGATTTTGAGGAAGCGCTAGGGATGATCACCTCCGGTGAAATCAAAGACGGTAAGACGATTATGCTCCTCCAGTACGCCAAAATTCATGGGCTGCTAGGATAAAAAAGCCGTGAGTAGCCCTAATAAGACATACCCACGGCCTGACCTTATTGCAAATCACTTACGTTATAATAACCAGTAAAGTCCTTGGTAGCTTCGCGGACCTTGGCGACTTCTTCAGGCGTCACTATCGAGGCCTCATTGCCGAAGGCATTGCGCACATAGGTCAACACACCCGCCATTTCTTCATCGTTGAGTAGGCCACGGTAGGGCGTCATAGGCACTTGACCCGGATAGACTTTACCTTTGACTTCGATGGGTCCAATCAAACCATTGAGGGCGATTTTGATCAGGCGCTCTTTGTCTCCTAAGACCCACTCCGTGCCCGCCAAAGGCGGAAATTGCGAAGCCGAAAGGCCAGCCCCATTGGCTTGATGACAAGTCTCACAATAGCCATCACGGCTGTAGATTTCTTTGCCTTTAATGAAGCTCGCTAGCGCAGCTCCTTTGAGCTTGGTATTAATTTTTTCAGCGTCTTTCTTCTCGTTGAGAGAGATACCGTTGAGATGCGCTTGGGCAGTTTCATGTACCGGTTTCAGCCATTCGTCGAGATCCATTTTTTCGGCCTCTGAGAGAACGCTTTCCCCACTCGCTTTGGGGAGCCAAGAAGCATAAACAACCGCCTCCATTCGTACGCGACCTGACTCATCCTTTGCCGCCGCTATCAACAGTTCATCGCGATCCTGAAAGAGATGCCCG
>JBCCQN010000172.1:0-17657 GCA_039024315.1 Bacteroidota bacterium | reverse complement strand
GATCCTTACCTGCCGGCCTTTGAGGTGATGATTCCGGGTTTGGTAGAGGCCTATGATCGTTCTGCGCCGCAGAACGCTAAACTCAAGGAAGCTATCGAAGTATTGCGCAATTGGGAATTTGCGGTGTCTAAAGAATCCGTGGCTATGTCCTTAGCGCACTTTTACGGCATGGAGTGTCTCCGCAGTAAGCAAACACCTCAAGACCTCAACTATATGCAGCGCAAGCAGTATTGGGGAGAGGAGGCGCCCTTTGGGGAACGCTTGGAAGCGTTCGGCGCAGCCGTAGCCAAACTCGAGCAAGATTTTGGCACTTGGAATACGCCTTGGGGAGAAATCAACCGCTTCCAGAGACTCAATGGCGATATCGACCTCCAATTTGACGATGATAAGCCGAGCATAGCGGTGGGAATGTCTTCTGCTACTTGGGGTGCTTTGGCGGCTTATGGGATGCGTTCTGCGCAGCAGACCAAAAAAATCTACGGTACCCGAGGCAATAGCTTTGTGGCTGTCGTAGAATTTGGCGATAAAGTAAAAGCCAAAAGCCTTCTCGCAGGTGGCCAAAGTGGAGACCCCAATTCTCCTCACTTCATGGACCAAGCTCAACTCTACGCTGATCAACAGTTTAAAGATGTGGCATATTATCGGGAAGAGGTCGAAAAGCGAGCTGAGAGAACCTACCACCCCGGTGAATTAGACTAACACTTATCCCCCTATTGTCATCTCAGGAAAACTTTAAGCCTTTGAATTTTACTTTGGGAGGAGATTTCGAGAAGGTATATTCCGGGAGATAGTGAGCTATCGAGGATTAGCTGCCAACGCTTATCGCCTAATTTTTGGATACTTTCATATTCAACAAGCTTTCCAGAAATATGATTTAGCCGAATAACAGGCGCATCATTTACTCGAATAGATTGGTTTTGGAGATAAATTGTCCGTTCATCTCTTGAAATAGGGTTAGGATATAGATGCCATTCATCTACAAAGGATGACTCGAGGGAATTGGCAATGAAAGGGAAAGTATTCGAAGTATCCGATAGACAGTCCCCTAGCTTTGCGACTACGGCATAAATCCCACTACTATCTGCAGGAATTACTGGGCCAGAAAAGGGAAGCTGAATGCCATCTCGGAGCCAGATATAAGCATCTGCTTGTGTAGTGGTGGTAAGACTATCTAGCCCAAGGCTTAAAATTTCAGGAGTCATAACGGTGTCCTGACTTAGACTGATCGTTGGACTGAAGAATACATTTTGGCAGCTACTGTCAGTAAATCTTAGATAGTAATCTCCCGCTTGTTTGGCATAAAGTACAGCTTGATCCTCTAACGGTAGCAAGGTACTATCCAGATACCATTCCCATTGACCGCGAAGACAACCAATAGGAAACTGAGTATCAATAGCGCTTAGTGCAAGAGAGTCATCGGGACATATATTTTGGCTAGTAGCCGAAATTTCTAATTGATAGCTAGGGCATTCTCCAAATGAACTAATGTAAAAATCATCATTGGGATTACTTCCAGCAGAGGGAAATGAAAAATTGCCAAAACGGGTTAATCTTCTAAAGTTTCCTCCCATTACCCAATCCCCATCTTGGGTCATTTCTAAATCATTCAGATTAGTGTAAAGCTCATCGGGCAAATATGATTTAATTAATACCTCATTTAATCCACCTGCAGAGTCCACCTGCACGATGATGGGTACGGCAGCGTCATGTCCTGCTAAGAGTGCCCCACCCCAATCTAGGGTATCTTCAATATTCCCTCCTAAATAAAAACTATTATCGGGACCAATAAGCATAGTACGGAAGTCAATGGCGTTATTAAGGCCTGGCGTAAAATTGTAAACCGAGTCAGGTACAGTTAGCCAAATCAACTGGCCTGTACTATCAATTTTGCTAAGAAATGGGTTGAATAATACTGAGGCGGTTATAGTAGTATCACCAATGGTTAAATCATCAACAAAAAAACCAGAGATAAGTATCTCGTTATTTTCATTGGCCTTGATGAGTGCCGGTCTAACAATCCGAGATCCCCTGAGAGGCAAAGCCCATAGAAACTCTCCATGCCGATTATACTTCAGAATCAATCCTACCGATCCCGAGCTAGGGACATTAGGAAGGGTGTCTCCCGCGATAATGAATTGGTTACTTTCATAAGCTAGTGCAGCATAGACATTTCCCGAGTTGTCAATAGTAATATCGTATAAGTATTCATCTTTATTGCCTCCTTCATGGACCCGCCAAACTACGTTACCGATACTATCATATCTAATGATCAATAAATCATATCTTGGTCCATAGCTAAATATTGAAGTATCATTGAAATAGGCTTTACCGTAGTAATAGGACCCCCAAGTCACATTACCACCATCATCAGTCTCTAACATATCAAGCGTAAAGGAGCTTATCGTAAAATCTACGTATTCTCTAATCCAACTGATGGTACCATCTGGTTTAAAGCGCGCGAGGTAGCTAGGCCCCCCAGAGCCTGAAATACTCAGATTGTCAAATCCGATAGTTCCGGAAAACTTACCGGCCATGAAAATATTACCAAAGGGATCAACTTCTAGAGCTGTTGCTCTAGAAGAGGAAGAGGAAGTAGATTCCTTAATCCAAAGAAGCTGCCCACACGAGTCCCATTTAGAGATGAAGGCCTTTTGGGTGGAGCCACCCGATCCTAGAGTAAGGGAATCGATGGTCAAAAAACCAGAAAAACTACCAGAAGCAATGATATTACCCTCATGGTCAATCTCTACTTCGCTTATTACATCCCCAAAAATGTCCCCACCCGCCACAGCCCATTGCCAATTTTGGGCGTAGCTTGACTGCAAAAAGAAGGTAATACATAAAATTAGAATCGTTCTCATGCTTATCTAATATTTTTACTACAAGAGGTCGTCGGCTACCTCTTTTTAGATGTGTTGTACTGCCAGTTTCTAATATACCAACAAAGGAGAAATAAGTGGGTATTTCTGGCGAGAGAGGTGTAGTATTTAGCCTGAATTTGAATTCGTTTTCAATGAATAGGGATAGATATTTAGAGATAGCCAAAATCCTATCTGTTTATCTATCGAAATGGAGTCTTCCGTTCCCAAAACTGCCTCAGAAACCATAATTGCTCGTCACGAACTTTTGCATGAACTGGCTGAAAAGCTCAGTAGGGTCAATTCTATTGAGGAGGCTTACAAAGAAATTGCCCAGAAAGCACCCTTGATATTAGCGGGGCAGATTGTAAGTATTTGTCATTGGGAGTCAGGGACTGAAACCTTAGACTTTAGGCTATTGGATCCGAATGCTGGTTTGGGAGAAGCTCTTTTTCAGCTTGATACAGCAAGCAGTCAAATCGGGCAAATTATCCTGGCCAAGGAAGGGGCGATCCTGACGGAGGAATCAATTGGGTACAAGCATGAATTTGCTCTATTTAGGGATAACAATATACTCTCAGGTATATCTGCGCCATTGATTACGGGTGGCAAGTCGGTGGGCAGTATCAATTTGTTTTATGATCAAAAGCAGGCGTATGACGATTTTGATCTCAAGCTCCTCAATCATATTGCCACCTTACTGGCCAGCACCCTAGAGAATCAACGCCTAATCGTGAAATCTAAGGAAGCTTTGACACATTCACAGGCTCAGAGTAGGCGCTTGATTTTGCTAAACGAGCTAGCACTGAAACTAGCCAATATAAATTGCAAGGAAGATGCCTTAGACGTTAGTTTAAAGTATTTGGACCTGATCATGGATAGCAGTCGATGTAGTCTGGCCCTGATAGATGAGGTCAATGACGAACTCTTACTTTATCAGTCAAGAGATGAAAGACAGTCCGGAATTCAGGAGTCTCGCCTCCCTTTATCGCAAACTTCAGTGCAAACCCTTTTGGAGACAAAGAAGTTACTCAACCAGAAGAAAATCGACGCAGACCTTTATCTAGAAAACAAAACCCTATTGAAAATGGGCATGCATGCGAGTATGAGTATGCCGATTTTCCTCAATAAGAAAGTAATTGGAAGCCTTAACATTGCTAGTAGTAAGGCAAATGGTTTTACGGACGAGCATAAACATCTATTGACGCAAGTCTCCTCTCTCCTCTCACAAACGCTGGAAAACCAAAGCTTACTCAAACAGAGCGATCAGTCTTCTGCGACCATCGAAAGTATGGAAAGTCGCTTTGAGGTAGTTCTCAACACTATTGAATACGGTGTGCTATTTATGGACGCCAATCTCAAGTTATTGATCGCAAATAGAGCCGCCCAAAAAATGTGGGGCTTTCCCGATGAGTTTGTAGCAAGCAAGCCTAGCATGCGTCAAATCATCGAATTTAATCGCTACAAGGGGATATATCCTGTCGATGATACAGCCTTTGAAGAATACGTGCAAGCTCGTATCAAGCGCATCAAAGAAAATGGTACCATTCCAGCCGAGGAGATGGTTCGTCAAGATGGGAAGGTATTTAGTTACCAGCAAATGTTATTGCCCAGCGGCGAACGCATGCTAGCCTACTTTGATATCACGGATCGAAAGCAAGATGAAGCTACGCTAGAAAAAGAAAGGAGTCTCTTGCGTACGGTCATCAATGCTACTCCAGATTGGATTTTTATCAAGGATACGGATCACAGATATTTGTTGACAAATGAAGCCTACGCTGA
The DNA here is from genome assembly GCA_039024315.1 of Bacteroidota bacterium. Taxonomy (GTDB): domain Bacteria; phylum Bacteroidota; class Bacteroidia; order J057; family J057; genus JBCAWW01. The sequence continues at coordinate 13,017 of JBCCQN010000172.1, read as the reverse complement.
ATCCATGAACATGAGTTTGGAATCTATGCTAGGCAAAAACGATCTCGAACTGGGCCATCCAGAGGAGTTTGTCTTAGGCAATCCGGAAAGAGGGATCAGAGGCTATTGGACAGATGACAATTGGGTCATTGAACATAAGCAAAACTTGGTCATAGAGGAAGAACCAGCCCTTTTGAAGGGCAAAGAAGAGATTTTGCATACCGTCAAGGTACCTCTGCTAGATGAAAATCAAAAAGTATGGGGAGTCTTAGGGTTTGTACACCTCATTACGGAGCAAAAAGAAGCGGAGGCCAAACTAAGAGCCCACAAAGATGAGCTCGAGAGGATGCTTGATAGTATGCCAGTACCCTTTTGTATTACTAGCTATGAGGCGGGTGAATTTCTATATGTAAATGAAGCTTATTGCGAGCTGTTTCAAAGCACGAAGGAGGAGCTTTTGGCGATCAGAGCCAAGGATTATTATGTAGCGCATTCGAGAGAAGGAGTAAAAAGCACGCTTGCTAAGGAAAACATCATTCGCGAACAAGAAGCACAATTTAAACGCCCCAACGGCTCAGTTTTTTGGGCGCGGTTTTCTATGTTCAAAATGGAGCATGATGGCAAGGAGGTGATCCTTTCAACTGCATATGACTTATCCGAACGCAAAGAAACCGAACGTATCCTCAAAGAAGCCAAAGAAGAGGCAGAATCAGCCAGTATCGCCAAGGGAGAATTTTTGGCCAATATGAGTCACGAGATTCGCACCCCCATGAATGGAGTGATCGGCATGACCAGCTTGTTACTCAATACCCACCTCAACCCTGAACAATTAGAATTCGTCGAAACGATCAGAGGCAGTGGGGACGCCCTCTTGACCATCATTAATGATATACTGGACTTCTCTAAAATAGAGTCAGGCCAATTAGAGCTAGAGCAACAAGATTTTTTCCTACGTCAATGTGTAGAGGAGGCCATCGATCTGCTAGCGCTCAAAGCGGCGCAAAAGGATCTGGAACTGGCATACATCATAGAGGAACAGGTTCCAAGCTATGTGACGGGAGATATCACCCGTTTACGCCAAATCTTGGTCAACTTGCTCAACAATGCAATCAAGTTTACTCATCAGGGGGAGGTGGTCTTAAGGATCAAAAATGTTGCTGGTTCCCCTGCGGGAACGCTTCACACCTTAGAATTTGAAGTAAAAGACACCGGCATTGGTATCCCTACTGATCGCCTGCACAAGTTGTTTCGCTCTTTTAGCCAAGTAGATGCTTCTACCACTCGCAAATTTGGTGGCACTGGTCTTGGGCTAGTGATCAGTAAACAGCTTGCTCAGCTTATGGGGGGAGAAATGTGGGTAGAAAGCGAAGGGATCGAAGGTCAAGGCAGTTCGTTTTTCTTTACGGTCAAACTAGAATCCCGCTCAGACACAATCAGACAATTTAATCCCCAAAATTACGCTAGTCTCCAATCCAAAAGACTGCTCATCGTTGATGATAATCTCACCAACCAGAAGATACTCCGCAAGTATGGGCAAAACTTACAGATGGAAGTAGCGGTTTGTGCTTCTGGCCAAGAATGTCTCGCTCTCCTCGCCCAAGGCAATCGCTATGACCTAGGGATATTGGACATGCAAATGCCAGAAATGGACGGCATCCAACTAGCCACCAAAATTAGAAAGGATTTTAATCCGAGTGAGCTTCCTCTCTTACTTTTGACCTCATTGGGTACCCAAGATGCGCTTCAAACTGCGGCCTTCCAAGCTCAGCTTTCCAAACCTATCAAACCTGATCCGCTCGCTAGGACTATTCTCAATATCCTCTCATCGCATAGACCCGAAGTCAAGACGAAGAAGGCTATTACCAGGTTGGACCAGAATTTTGCCACCAAAAATCCTATGCGCATTTTGTTAGCCGAGGACAATTTAGTCAACCAAAAAGTAGCGGGCAGAATCCTTAGTAAAATTGGGTATCGGATTGATATTGTAGCCAACGGCTTAGAAGCCTTAGAGGCCGTCCAAAGGCAAACTTATGATTTGGTGCTCATGGATATTCAAATGCCGCAAATGGATGGCAAACAAGCCACCCAAAAAATCCATGAATTATTACCCGCAAAGCAAAGGCCCTATATTGTCGCCCTTACCGCCAACGCCCTCAAAGGAGATAAAGAGGAATATCTAGCAATCGGTATGGACGCGTATCTCAGCAAACCCATCCAAATAGATCAACTGATCAGCATGCTTGAAGAGGTACCCATCAACTGAGTCCCAAGATATTGATCAAAAAAATAGCCCATCTATCGGAGTAGATGGGCTAATATTATTTAGATACAAAGGCTAGGGACCTACATATCATTGATAATTGCATTGAGGGTAGCACTAGGACGCATGGAAGCATATCCTAACTCATCGCTTGGATTGTAGTAGCCTCCGATATCCATTGCCTGTCCTTGTACAGCGTTCAACTCCTCCACAATCTCAGCTTCATTGTTGCTGAGAGCACTGGCAATGCTAATAAACTTCTTTTTCAAACCAGCATCTTTGTCTTGGTTGGCCAAAGCCTCGGCCCAATACATCGCCAAGTAGTAGCTACTACCGCGATTGTCTAGCTCGTTAACCTTACGAGATGGAGACTTCTTCATATCAAGAAATTTCTCCGTAGCATCATCAAGGGCTTCGCCCAAGATTTGCGCTTTAGGATTGCCACTCACTTTACCCAAGTGATCCAATGAAACCGCCAAAGCAAGGTATTCACCCAATGAATCCCAGCGAAGGTGATTTTCTTTTTCAAACTGTTGCACGTGTTTAGGAGCAGAACCACCCGCACCCGTCTCGAAAAGGCCACCGCCCGCCATCAAGGGTACGATGGAAAGCATCTTCGCACTAGTACCCAACTCTAGAATGGGGAATAAGTCAGTGAGGTAGTCACGCAATACGTTACCCGTAACGGAGATGGTATTTTCGCCAGCTTTCACGCGCTTGAGGGTAAACTCTGTCGCTTCGATTGGAGACATGATGTGGATCTCTAGCCCTTCTGTATCATGCTGAGGCAAGTACTGATTTACCTTTTCGATCAATTGCGCGTCATGAGCACGATCTTTATTTAACCAAAATACTGCTGGCCATCCGGTAGCACGCGCCCGGCTAACCGCTAATTTGATCCAGTCTTGGATCGGCGCATCCTTCACTTGGCAAGCACGCCAAATATCTCCGGCTTCTACTTGATGCTCAAGGATAGCGTTGCCAGCGGCATCTACGATTCTGATCGTTCCGCTGGAAGCGACCTCAAAGGTTTTATCATGAGAACCATACTCCTCTGCTTTCTGAGCCATCAGTCCTACATTGGGTACTGTACCCATAGAAGTAGGATCAAAGGCACCATTCTCGCGGCAGAAGTCGATAGTCGCTTGGTAAAGACCTGCATAGCTACTATCTGGGATGACGGCTTTAGTGTCCTGTGTCTTACCCTCCTTATCCCACATCTGGCCAGAAGTACGGATCATCGCTGGCATAGAAGCATCGATAATCACATCACTGGGTACGTGTAGGTTGGTAATGCCACGATCAGAATCTACCATCGCGAGGTCAGGCCCATTGTCGTAGCAGGCCTGAATGTCAGCTTCAATGGCGGCTTTTTGCTCCGCTGGCAGATCAGCAATTTTAGAGATCAAATCCCCAAAACCATTGTTTACATCTACATTGAGCTGCTCGATCAAGTCAGCATGCTTATCGAATACTGGCTTGAAAAAAGCTTTTACGGCATGGCCAAAGATGATGGGGTCAGAAACCTTCATCATGGTCGCTTTCATGTGCAAGGAAAGCAAAATATCCTGCGCCTTAGCATCAGCAATTTGCGCTTCTAAGAAGTTCACCAAAGCCGCTTTGCTCATATAAGTGGCGTCGATTACTTCGCCGGCTTGCAGACTTACTTTTTCTTTGAGTACCGTAACAGCACCGGCAGCATCGACATGCTCTATACGTACATCGGTAGCAGCAGATACCGTAACTGATTTTTCATTAGAGCGGAAGTCGCCACCATCCATAGTAGCAACATGGGTCTTAGAGTCAGATGACCAAGCACCCATTCTGTGGGGGTTTTTCTTAGCAAATGCTTTCACCGCCTTAGGCGCACGGCGATCAGAATTCCCTTCGCGTAATACAGGGTTTACTGCGCTACCTTTGATAGAATCATATACCTTCTTAACCTTCTCTTCTTCCTCGTTTGCTGGCTCCTCTGGGTAATCAGGCAGCGCATAGCCTTGTCCTTGCAATTCAGCAATAGCCGCTTTGAGCTGTGGAATAGAAGCACTGATATTAGGTAACTTGATGATATTTGCTTCTGGAGTTTTGGCTAATTCTCCTAATTCAGCCAAGGCATCAGGGATGCGTTGTTCTTCTGTCAAATACTCAGGAAAGCGAGCGATGATACGTCCGGCGAGGGAGATATCGCGGGTTTCTAATTCAACTTCAGCAGAGGCGGCAAAGGCCTTAACAATAGGTAGTAGCGAATAGGTTGCGAGCGCGGGAGCTTCGTCCGTTTTTGTATAAATTATTTTTGCCATGAAGGAGAGATTGTATTAAATCTGGTGCGAGTAAAAATGCTTCTGCGAAAGTACGCTAAATTCAGGAAATAGGCGAGTGATTCTTAAAGCTCAAAAGCCGAAAAGTCAATTTGCGGTAGGAGAGGCTATGATATAGGGCTTTGGTCTTTATTTTTGGCACCGCTGCGCGGAACGCTTATTTGGAATGGTTGAGTGGTTGAGTGGTTGAGTGGTTGAGTGGTTGAGTGGTTGAGTGGTTGAGTTAAAGAACTCCATTCAAAAATTCACTAAATCAAGCCTTCAACAAATCAAATAAGCGTTCTGCGAAGCAGTAAGAAAAAAAAATGCCGAACAAGAAGTCCGGCATCTCTACCATTTAGCCCTCAAAGGGTATAAAAATCATTATTGTAAACTTCCAGTCGTGGGGAAACCACGGTCTCGCATCAAGGCCTCCACCTCAGCATCGCGTCCTCTAAAGAGTCGGTAAGCCTCGGCAGGATCGATGGCGTTGCGCGGAGCGAATAAGTACTTGACTAGTTTCTCAGCTAGCGCTTTATCGTAATACCCATCAGGAGCAGCATCAAAAGCTTCGGCGGCATCGGCCGTTAAGACATCCGCCCACATATAGCCGTAGTAAGCAGTCGCATAGCCTTCGCTAGAAAATACGTGCCCAAAGTGAGGCGAACGGTGCCGCATTACGATCTCCTCAGGCATGTCAATCGACGCCAATGCTTCCTCTTCGAAGGTATCAGGATCGAGATTGCTGGGGTCTGTGGTATGATACTTCATATCCATAATGGCCGAAGCTAGGTACTCTGTGGTGGCAAAACCTTGATTGAAGTTAGCCGCTCTTTTGATCTTGGCTACTAGTTGGTCTGAGATTGGTTCGCCCGTAGCTTGGTGTACCAAATACTCGTTGATGACCTTGTCCGTGGCGAGCCAACGTTCCAAAAGTTGGGACTGAAACTCTATGTAATCACGCACACCGCCATTGAGAGTGGGGTAGGCAACATTGGAAGACAAGAAGTGCAAAGCATGCCCAAATTCGTGAAAGAAGGTAGTGGCATCATCCCAAGAGACAAGCAAAGGCTCTCCTGGCGCAGGCTTGACGAAGTTGGAATTGTTGGAAGAAAGCACGGTTTTCTTGCCATCAAAAGTAGTATGACTGCGATAAGTAGTAGCCCAAGCACCGGAGCGCTTGCCCTTGCGGGCATAGGGATCCAAATACCAGAGACCAATATGATTACCACTCGTTTTATCCGTCACCTCCCAAACCTTTACGTCTTCGTGAAAGACGGGCACTGAACCCTCTGGTACCGGCGCAAAAGCAAAATTGAAAAGCTCCCCAGCCACAAAAAACATGGCGTCGGTGAGCTTATCGAGTTGGAGATATTGTTTAATCTCTTCAGAGTCTAGCTCATATTTTTGCTGACGCACTTTTTCTGCATAATAGCGATAATCCCAAGGCGCGATCGTTATGTCATCCCCTACCGCATCGGCAAGAGCCTGCATGTCAGCGACTTCTTCCTCCACACGACCAATGGCTGCCGGCCAAACTTTCATGAGGAGGCCCATAGCATTTTCCGGATTTTTGGCCATGCGATCTTGGAGACGCCAGCTCGCATAATCCTCATAGCCTAGAAGTTTTACACGCTCTTGGCGAAGCTGAAGGATCTTGGTAATAAGCGCATTGTTGTCATGCTCATCGCCGTTGTCTCCCCGAGAGTAGTAAGTACGCCATACTTTTTCGCGCAACTCTCTTTCATCCGAAAAGGTCAAGAAGGGTGCCATTGAAGAGCGAGTGTTGGTGATAGCGTATTTACCTTCTTGCCCACGGTCAGTCGCTGCCTTGGCGGCGGACTTGATGTAGGAGTCAGGGAGGCCTCCTAATTGGTCTTTTTCGATAAAAGTTACGTAGCCTTCTTCATCGGCAAGGACATTATTTGAAAATTGATTATGCAAACTTGAAAGCTCTTTATTGATCTCAGCGTATCTCGTTTTGGAGGCTTCGTCAAGCTCAGCTCCTTGCATTACGAATCTATTGTAAATCAAATCCACCACACGTTGTTGGTCCTCTGCTAGTGGAGTGGCCTGTGATGCATCATAAACAGCTTTGATTCGCTGAAAGAGGGCTTGGTTTTGGGTAATCTTAGAAGACATCTCCGAAAGCTTAGGCGAGAGGACTTTTTGGATATCCCGGAATTCAGGAGAGGACACATTGCTTCGCCAGATACCGTAATAGGTTTGTACTCGATTGAGCAATTGTCCTGAACGTTCCATCGCAGCAATGGTATTTTCAAAAGTTGGCGCAGCTTCATTTTGGGCGATAGCTTCAACTTCCCTTAAGCGTTGCTTAATGCCTTCTTCCATCGCGGGCTGTAGGTATTTGAGGTCCATTTGATCAAAGGCAGGTACCCCGCCGTAGGGACCGATCCAGTCCTGAGCCAATGGATTTTCAGGGCTATCCGTGGTATTATTAACTTTGCAACTCACTAAAATCAAAACAGTTAGGGCAAAAAAAGCAGGGATTTGCAGTAATATTTTCCAAGAAATCATAAGGCAAGGATTAGTAAAAAGTGATTGGCGTGGAGTAAAGATAGTAAAAGAATAATCTTTGTTTGACCAACTATGAATGAGGCATATTTGAGTATTGGTTCGTATGCTGCCCCCCCGAACAAACTTGCTTCTAGTACTTGTTCCCAGCGGACGCAGCCTTTGATTCGTCTTAGTGTCTTTGGGGCATATGATTTTTGTTAGTGCTGCTTAAAAATTTGACAATTTACGCAGCTATTTTTCTACAAAAGTCGTATAGTTTGCCTGTAAACCTTTTTCCTTACTCAACCAATATTTCGACGAATGAAGACATCTCAAACAAAACGCTACGTCAGTAACGAGGACTTATCTATTCCACTGTTTGAAAACCAACTACTTAACAAACTCAGTCGCACCCATATTTCAGTTCCTGTAGGCTTATTTGTTTTATATGCCGGAGGGCTACTTTATTGGACCGCTGCCTATACCGAGATTAGTATGGCTCAATCCATAGGACTATTTGTCCTAGGTATCTTTGTCTTTACCCTCATTGAGTATGTTATGCATCGCTACGCATTTCATTGGTTCGAACATGATGAAGTCGGTAAAGATGCTTGGCAATACAAATTCCATGGCGTTCATCATGATTATCCTAAAGACAAGCAGAGATTAGCCATGCCACCGATCGGCAGCTTGACCCTTTCTAGCCTGATTTTACTAGGTTTTTATTTTGTGGTCAATGATGCTGCTTTTTCCATTTTGGCAGGCATTAACCTTGGCTATGCCCTTTACTTACTTGTGCATTATTCAGTACATGCCTACCGCAAGCCCAAGAACTTTTTGAGCGTCCTTTGGAAGCACCACGCTATTCATCACTACAAAGATGACACCGTTGCTTTTGGGGTTTCATCTCCCCTTTGGGACTACATATTTGGCACTATGCCCAAGTAGTCAAAGCGATTTATCATCCATAAAATATTGAGCTTCAAGCCCTAGTAAAGGCTTGGAGCTCTTTTGCTTTGGCAATAAATTCAATACATTGAATATGACACTACTAGTAGATAGTAGTAAGTATTTAGTATAAAGTATTAAGTAGGGTATGCCGTTTCCCCTCTCTGTACTAAATACTTTATACTGGCTACTCACTACCCACCTGCTTAAGCTTATTCCTATGGATACTATCACTGCTACTCCAAAATCCTTTTTTGCCCGCATATGGATTTACTCCAAGGAGATGTTTCCTGTCCTCATTTACATCCCTTTTGTCGTTGCCCTGTACTTCTGTATGAATGCCGCGACCCAAATCATCTCTGGACATGAAATCGTCGTTGACACCTATGGGGTCGTTGGGATGATCTCAGCTTTCTTTATGATGCTGATGATGCGCACCTTCGACGATCTTAAAGACTTTGAAATCGATAAGGATCTTTTCCCCTGGCGGGCAACGCCCCGTGGAGACGTCCTCAAATCAGATATTCAAATCCTAAGTATCACCAGTTTCTCGACCTTGGTGATAGTCAATTTGATCTTTGCGCCTAAAACCCTTTGGATTTTTGGCATTGTTATGATGTACCTGATCCTCACCTTCCTTTGGTTTTTCAATGAAGAAATTCATCGCAAAAACCTCTATCTCACCATGGCGGATCACCAGCCTATCCCCTACTCCATCAATTTATTTTTGATTCATACGGCTCTTGCTTCGGGTGGAGTTTACGATGATTTCAGCTTCAATCATTTGCTCCTACTATTCATTTTCACCCTGCCCGTTACAGCTTGGGAAACTTCGCGAAAAATCCGTTCTGAGGACAAAGAGACGCATTATGAGACCTTCTCCCTTCTTTTTGGCACTAAACCTGCCACCTGGATTCCCTTCATATGTCTGCTGCTTACAGGTGCCTTAGGACTTTATATCGGAGACTCTCTAAGTCTCGACCTTAGCTTTAGTGTGATCACGATTGCCTTGATCATTTTCGTTTGTTTTTACTACATCCGCTTTCTGATGAAGCCGATCCATGAGTACAATATTCTCACGCCTATCGCCATGATTTTCTCAGTATTACTGTTTATCAATCTCATGGTGCACCTACTGATGAATGCAGAGATCAGCTGGCAGGTCTGATGGATATCATTAGCCCACACGAAGCACTAGCAAAAGGGCTGGACAAAGCGGAAATCGGTGGTAAGGCTTTTCATCTTATCGAGGTGCAACAAGCTGATCTGCCAGTACCTCCATTTTTGTTACTGCCTCGCAGAACGCTTGCCTTTATACTCCGTCCTATCAGGTCGGAAATAGAAGCTATTTGCAAAAACTTAGCTCAAGCTCCAGAAGCAGAGATTGAGCGTTCTGCGCAGCAGCTCCAACAACTCATCCTATCAATAGATATAGCTCCAGAAATCCTGTCCCCTTGGCAAAAAAGATGTCAAAAGGCCTTTGGGGCGGACTATCACGTAGCCGTTCGCTCATCCGGCATAGGCGAGGACGGGGCCAATGTTTCCTTTGCGGGCATTCACCACACTGACTTATATGTAAATGAAGCAGGATTGACCAAAAGCATACTTAAGAGTATCGCCTCTGCATGGGATTTCCCAGCTTTAGTTTACCGCAAAGCCAAAGGACTTCCCTTGCAAAATATTCAGTATGCCATCGTGATTCAACAGATGATCCCAGCTGTCCGATCGGGTATCGGTTTTTCTATGAATCTTCAGGGCAACTTAGCCGATATGTTGATGGTGGCAGGCTATGGTTTAGGGGAAGGGATCGTAAGTGATCAGGTAGAGACGGATAGCTATATCGTCAATCGGCAAAGCCAATCCGTAAGGCGTCGAATCCAGCAAAAAGAGCTCCAAATGGTCTTTTCAGCCAATTCGGGAGTTCAAACACAAGCCCTCTCCGAGGAACGCCGCCATCAGTCAGTGCTAAATGATCAAGAGATTTTGGCGCTCAGCGATCTGCTCTTCCAGACCGAACAGCTCCTCCAACAGCCTGCTGACATTGAGTTTTCTTATGACGCTAAAGGTAAGCTCTACCTATTGCAGATGCGTCCGATCTCAACCATCCAAACCGATCAATTACATATTCTCGACAATACCAATATTGTGGAAAGCTACCCGGGTGTTACCCTTCCGCTTAGCTTTAGCTTCGCCCTTAATGCCTACGAACAAGTATTTAAAGGGGCCTCTAGAGCTTTTTGGGTGAGTGATAAAAAAATCTCAGGATACTCAGAGGTATTGTCAAATTTATTGGCTCATGCATATGGAAGGGTTTACTATCGCTTGGACAATTGGTATCGGATGATGGCCTTGGTTTACAGCTCCAAAAGCTCTCTTGACGCTTGGGAAAAGGCAGTAGGGCTACTGCAAACGGAGCGGCATAAGGTCCAATTTTCCCTTCGCAACAAACTCAAGACGCTGCTTTCCATCATTTGGTTGGTGGTAAATTATCGCGCTGGCAACAGACGATTTTTCAAGCTATTTGCCAAAAACTACCGCTTCATGCAGGACTATGAAGCACATAAAGGTGATGCCAAGGCTTTATGGGATCATTATGAAGAAGCGAGTCAGAGATTGTTCAAACCTTGGTATCTGACTTTGATCAATGACTTCCTTGCCTTCAAGGCTTTTGGCTGGATGCAAGACTTGGTCAAAGGTTTTGGCGTTTCAGCGGAAGAAGAGTTTGCCAATGACCTACTCTGTGGTATGGGAGGGGTGGATTCGGAAGAGGCAGTCTTAAATGTGCTCAGATTCAAAGAGCAAATTTTGGCTTCAGCTTCGCTGAACGATTTGTTTCAATTGCCTGCGGAAGAGGTTTTAGTTGGACTCCAAAAACCTGCCTTTACTAGCTTCAAAAAGGCATTGGACACGCATTTGCAGCGTTTTGGGGATCGAACGCTAGCAGAGCTCAAGCTAGAAGTTCCATCCATGAGAGCCAATCCCATCCTCTTTATACGCTTGATTCAAAACCAACTCAAGGCCAATGTGCGTCTAGCTTCCTTCGAAGAAAGACAAGCCCAAATTCGTCATCGAGCCTCCGCCCGCCTGATGCGCAAACTGCCTTGGCGGACGCCGCAGCGTTGGTTATTTCAAATAGTTTGGAAAGTCGCAGCCTACGGCTTGAAGAATCGGGAAAATATGAGACTCTGCCGTACCCGTGGGTATGGAGCGGTTAAAGATATTTTCCTCGCCATAGGGGATTGTTTGCAAAAAGAGGACATCCTCAACCAGAGAGAAGATGTTTTTTACTTGTCCTTAGCAGAATTAGAAGCGCTCAGCAAAGGAGATAAGCGTTCTGCGCAGCAGGCCACTATAAAAAATCGCCAACAGGAATATGCCACCTATGCCAACTTAGATTTACCCGACCGCATCATCTACGAAGGCGAGGAATTACCACATTTCGAGACCAAAGGAACGCCTATTCTCGCTCAGGAAGGCCTTTATCGAGGCATGGCCGTTTCAAAAGGTAGCATCGAAGCCGAGGCTATTGTAGTAAGCGAACCCGCCCTAGACATCCCTATCCAGGGCAAAATATTGATATCGCGTATGACTGATCCGGGCTGGGTGTTTTTGATGACGCAGGCCGCCGGTTTGATCAGTGAAAAAGGTTCTTTGCTCTCTCACACCGCCATCGTCGGGCGAGAGCTAGGGATCCCGGTAGTAGTAGGCATACCTTCCGCTACCCAGATTTTTGCCAATGGAGACCGTTTACGACTCAACGGATCAGAAGGAACCGTTGAGTTGCTCAAATCCTAAAGCCATGCATCCCTATTTCGCCTTTATCCTTTTGCCAATGATCCTCTCCAATGTGGGACACATCCTTTTGGTCAAAAAAAATGCATTTCCAAACCTAGCCGTTCCCATTGCTACCCAACAATTTGGTGCCAATAAAACCTGGCGCGGTTTCCTCGTCCTGATTGTACTCAACGCCCTAACTAGTTGGCTCCTAAACTTGTATTTAGGCTATTTTGCAAGCTTAGAGGCCCTTTGGCTAGGCGGGATCCTCGGTTTTGCTTATATGATTAGCGAACTCCCTAACTCCTGGCTCAAGCGTCGTCAAGGGATCGCTTCTGGCGAAACGCCCGGTTGGTTCGTACTTCTGGATAAAACCGATTCTAGTCTAGGAGTGAGTCTAAGTAGTGCCTTATTGTTTGGGTTTAGCCTTCGGCAAACGCTTGTCCTTTTCCTTTTGGGCAGCGCAACTCACGTTTTGTTTTCTTGGCTGCTAGTAGTATCAAGGGTTAAAAAAAGATTTTGAAGATTATACTAATCGTTCCGCAAAGCGGAATGAACTTTTCAAAGGTCCCTCCACTACGGTCGGGATGACAAGGAGTGAAATGCAAATCATTAAACTGTCTTCCTGAGCCCTGTCGAAGGATCTAGAGAGATAATCGTTCTGCGCAGCAGAAAAGCTAATAAACCCAGGGCAGTAAACGCCAAGTCCGCTGCTGATACAAGCGATAAGCCTCTCCAAAATGAGAAACTAATAGACTCTCCTCCAGCGCGATACGATTAAAAACCGCCCAAGCAGGAAACGCCAGCAAGATCAAAAGACAAAGTAAATTACCCATCACTAGGCCAAGGCCTAAATAGTAAAGCAAGAGCCCCAAATAACTCGGATGACGAATAAATTTAAAGATCCCTCGAGTGATCAATTCTTGCTCTTCAGAGACCTGGAGTTGGACGGTAAATGCCTGCCCCAATTGCCAGACCGCATACCAACGAATGAGCAAGCCAATAAGCACGAAAGCAAGCCCTAATCGAAACAATATCGAGTTATCAATCAGGAAGCTTCCTTGCCAAAAATAGAGCAACAGACTCCCTATCAGCGCGAGGGGTACCGCCCAACGAAAAAGGCGTAGGCTACCCAGATCTTGTTGATTATCAGCCTGCTTTTCGGATTTATCCGCACTTTTTTTGATATTAATCCAAAGGCCTGAAACAGTAATCACGATTGCGATCCCGAGCACTAAGAGG
>JBCCQN010000171.1:0-17690 GCA_039024315.1 Bacteroidota bacterium | reverse complement strand
TATCAATGCGACTTTTCCGACCGCAAGGCGGTTTATGAGTTCATCGCTAGCGTTAAAACGGCTCACCCTCAAATAGATATTCTCGTCAACAATGCAGGAACCATCCTCCGCAAACCGGCCATCGAGCATCCAGATGAGTATTGGGATAAGGTAATTGAAGTCAACCAAAGCGCCCAGTTTATCCTTACCCGAGAATTTGGCAAGGAAATGGTAGCAAGAGGCAGTGGCAAAGTCATTTTCACGGCTTCACTACTTACGTTTCAAGGAGGTATTACTGTGCCGGGTTATGCGGCTAGTAAAGGCGCAATTGGCCAAATGACGATGGCTTTTGCCAATGAGTGGGCCGGCAAAGGCGTAAACGTCAATGCCATTGCCCCTGGTTATATCGCCACCGATAATACCGAAGCCTTGCGTAATAATCCCGAAAGAGCCAATTCAATTATCGCCCGTATTCCCGCCGGACGATGGGGGGAACCAGAAGACTTCAAAGGACCTACGGTATTTTTAGCCTCAGCTGCATCAGACTATATGCATGGTACAGTGATGCTAGTTGATGGTGGCTGGATGGGCCGCTAAATCAGTTTGCGTACTCACCCCTTAGTAAAACAATACATGACTACCTATAAACAATACATAAACGGCCAGTGGATAGATTCAGACTCTGGTGAGCTCGATCAAATTCTCAATCCCAGCACCGAAGCAGTGGTTGGAATGGTTCAAAATGGCACCGAAGCGGATGCTATCAAAGCGCTTACTGCTGCTAAGGAGGCCCAAATCGCTTGGCGCAAAACACCGGCCAAGCAAAGGGCCGATATTCTTCATCGCTTCGTCGCCGAAATCAAAGCCAATCAAGACAGATTAGCCACCCTACTCGTTCAAGAACAGGGCAAACTCCTCACGGTAGCAAAAATGGAGGTAGCAGTAACCTGCAGCTTTATTGAGTATGCCTGTGAGTGGGCGCGGAGAATCGAAGGAGACATTATTCCCTCGGACAACCCTGACGAGCAAATCTGGATCCAAAAAGTACCTAGAGGAGTCGTAGTGGCCATCACTGCGTGGAACTTTCCCCTCGCGCTGGCAGGCCGCAAACTAGGTCCTGCCTTAGTAGCTGGCAACACCCTTGTCATTAAACCTACTCCCGAAGCGCCTCTTTCCACCCTTGAACTTTGCAATCTGGCTAAGAAAGCGGGCCTACCCGATGGCGTACTCAATATGGTGACCGGAGGAATTGAGGTAGGTAAAACTTTGGTCGAGAGTAAACTCACTGATATGGTGAGCATGACCGGCAGCACCCCCACGGGTCAGGCGATATTTCGTTCTGCGGCGCAGAACCTCACCCACGTACAGCTCGAACTCGGAGGAAAAGCCCCTTGTATTGTTTTTGCCGATGCGGATATAGATCAAGCCGTAGCCGGCGCTCTACACTCTCGTTTTGATAACTGCGGGCAAATCTGTACCTGCAACGAGCGCATGTATGTCCATGAAGATATTTATGAGGAGTTCATGGCCAAATTTATCGCCAAAGCCAAGGCCTTAAAGGTCGGAGATCCCATGTTGGCGGACACCGATATTGGGCCCAAGATGAATCGCGCTGAAGTAGAAAACATGGAGCGTCTAGTCGCCTTAAGCTTGGCAGAAGGGGCTAAGATTGCCTTAGGCGGCGGCAAGCCTAAAGGCGAACAATTTGCCAAAGGCTATTGGTTTGAGCCCACCATCCTGACCGAAGTGAAGCAAGAAATGACCGTAGTCCACGAAGAAATATTTGGGCCCATCCTACCTGTTTTAAAGTTCAAAGACTATGAGGAAGTAATCGCCAAAGCCAATGACAGCGAATTTGGGCTAGCCGCCATGGTCTTTACCCAAGACATGAAAAAAATCATGCGCCTCACCCAAGAGTTAGAATTTGGGGAAATATACGTCAATCGCGGTCATGGTGAGCAGCATCAGGGCTTTCACAATGGCCTCAAACTTAGCGGTACCGGCGGCGAAGATGGCAAATACGGCTTTGAGCAATATCTGGAAAAGAAGACCTTTTATTTGAATTTTAGCTAATCCATGGATACCCAAATTTCCAAGATACAAACCCGCCTTTTCAAAGTTCCTTTGCCTGAGGTCCTCAACGATGCCAAACATGGTGATCATACCCATTTTGAATTGGTCACCACCACCATTCAACTTAAGGACGGCTCTCAGGGTACAGGTTATACCTATACGGGTGGTAAAGGAGGACATGCGATCAAAGCCATGCTAGATCATGACATGGCTCCCGCCTTGTTGGGGATGGATGGCAGTGCAATAGAGCATATCTACGACTTTCTCGAATGGCATATTCATTATGTGGGCCGCGGCGGAATCGCCTCTTTTGCCATCTCTACCATCGACATTGCGCTCTGGGATATCCGCTGTAAAAAAGCCCAGAAACCCCTCTGGCAGATGGCGGGCGGAGTTTCTGACCGTTGCAAGGCTTATTGCGGGGGCATTGATCTGCAATTTCCACTCCCCAAACTGCTTGGCAATATAAAAGGGTACTTAGACCAAGGTTTTAATGCCGTCAAAATCAAAATTGGTCGCGAGGACTTAAGCGAAGACTTAGAGCGGATTGCCGCCGTTCGCAATCTCATCGGGGACGATATCACCTTTATGGTCGATGCCAATTACTCGATGAGTGTGGACAAGGCCATCAAGGCCGCCAAAGCCTTCCAAGCTTACGATATCTATTGGTTTGAGGAGCCCACCATTCCTGACGATTATTTGGGCTTTGCCAAAATTGCCACTGAAACGGGCGTGCCCTTAGCGATGGGCGAGAACCTTCACACCATCCATGAATTTGGCTATGCTTTGGAGCAGGCTAAACTATCATTTATCCAGCCTGATGCTTCAAATTGTGGCGGTATCAGCGGTTGGCTAGCGGCGGCAAAATTGGCCCAAAAATACAATACCCCCGTCTGCTCTCATGGCATGCAAGAACTACATGTTAGCTTGGTTTCGGCTCAAGTAAATGCAGGTTGGCTCGAGGTCCATAGTTTTCCCATCGATCAATACACCCATCGACCACTGGTAGTCGAAAACCATCTAGCAGTAGCCCCTAGTGAGCCAGGCGTAGGCGTACGATTTGATTGGCAAAAGCTGGCGCCTTATCAAGTCAACCTCTAAGAGACCTAAGCTTATTTAAGTTACCCAAATCCTCTGTGCCTCTGTGTTCAATTCTGCATTGGGACCACTGCTTCGCAGAACGATAGAAACGTTCCGCGAAGCGGTACCTAATCCCCTTACTCCTGATTGGTACTTCTGCCTAGCCCTAACTATTTGCTCCGCCTCCATAACCTCTGGAAAGAACAGATAGCTAGGTGCCACAATCGGTCATAGCTGCTCTATAGTCAGGGCGATCCCTTGCGTAAAAGGAAATTTACCTTTCCCCATTTTCGCTAAGCGGTTATCCATAGCCGCCTTAGCCAAATATAAAACTAAACTGGGCTACCCAATCCTTTAAATCTGTAAACTCTATATTCAACTTGGATAAAGTCTCTTTCATATCTGAGTACATCTTAGGTTGAATATGCCCATCCCAAATAGCCTGGTATTCTGCAGCTACCGCATCCCCAGTTCCTTCTCCCATGATTGAGTTCAGTATTTTGCCAAAATCCTTGGGCGGCATAGGATAGTATTTAATTTCTCTACCTAATCCTTCCGAAAAAGCTTCTTCTAAATCAGTTCCATTCATTGTGCTCTTCCCGCTTATGATCAAATTATTTCCAGCTAAATCTGTATTCTCTAAAGCAGCGACCATAGCTTTTGCCATATCTGATGAAGGCAACCAGCCAATTTTGAAATCTATGGGTACAGGATAGGCTACCTTGTTTTCCTTTTTTACGCTTGGTGCAGTCCATGGTCCTAATAAGTTTTCGGCATATACGGTAGGCTGTAAGATGGTATGCTTTATTCCACTTCCTCCCAATAGCTTTTGTATGTCTACTCGGACATCATAAGCCGGGTTCCCTGTTGTTGTGGAGAAAATAGCACCTGCTGTGTTCCAAACAATATATTGAATTCCCACTTTTTTAGCTGCTTGGATTATATTTTCACCAACTATGTGCGGTGTAGGCATAAAAAAAGGAATGTGCAATGCAATACTGTCTACTTGTTCTATCGCTCTTAAAACATCCTCTTTATCCAATAAATCGCCTTCAAATATCATTGCACCAGCATTAACCAAGTCATCGGCTTTTGCTTTATCTCGGGTAAAGGCCAGAACTTCATGCCCTTTTTCTAGAAGTTGTAAGACTACTGGTTTAGCTTGTGAACCAGTAGCACCTGTTACTAATATTTTCATTGTTACTATTATTTTGGTTTTGAGAATTAATTTGAGCCATACATTGCAGCAATTCTTCGGTATGCCATATTTCAGATATCTTCCCAGCTTTGATCTGGAGAATATTTTGTCCACTGAAGTACACCATTTTTCCAGTTGCGGGGACTCCGAAAAAGTTTCCGGTATGTTTACCTACAAATTCCCAGCGAGTTGCAATTCTATCATTTGCTAAGTAATAGAAACAGGACAGACACATACTTTTTCATTAATAGCTTCATATTTGTCTTTTTTTCATAAGATTCTTAGGTGAAATTATGTTATATTAACTATATAAAATATATCGGTATACTGTAGTATAGCAGTATACTAAAGGGTAGCATATTGATAATCAATTTTTTATGAATGAAAGAAGTAAAGAATGTAAGGTATACATCCGTCCTGTTAGAGATGTGATTGATTTGATAGGCGGTAAATGGAAATTACCGATCATCATTGCCCTCTCTTTCGGCAATCAACGATTTAAGGAATTAGAACGCCAAATTGAGGGGATAACGCCTAGAATGCTTTCAAAAGAGCTAAAAGATTTAGAGATGAATAGCTTAGTAAATCGATCCGTATATAATACCACTCCGGTTACTGTTGAATATAGCCTTACTGAATACGGGAAATCACTTGACAGCCTTATTGAAGTTATGAGAGATTGGGGAACTAAACATCGAGAGCGAATAATGACTGAAAAGCCCTCAAAGCCTAATTGAAGCCTAATTGAAGCCTAATTGAAGCCTGTTAATTTAATCCCTATTTTACCCTTGGTCGGCAAGGAAAAAATGCCTAAAATCTTCGAACACTGGGATATCACCGAAAAGATTCTTGCTCCAGAGCAATGGAACAATAGCGGCAAATTTTAAAAAATTGATTTAGCCAAGGCTTTGTGTGATTCACAGAGCCTTGGCTAAACTGCTACATATTTATTTGCCTCATGGTTGTCTTGTACCAATAGCCATCAATCCGATAAACAGCGGTTGGCCCTTCTGGAAGTAAATCCATGGTAAAGCTGTATTCATTTTTGTACCATTCCCTTTTCTTTACCTCTCTGCCTTCAATCATGTCTCCGCTTTCTAACTCCTCCAATAAACGCCCATCTGCAAGCGGGTGCATAGCAGAACCGACAATGCTCCCCCCATCACTCATTATCAACTTAATGAGGCGGTGCTCCTCCCCTACCGATACTCGTTGCAAATCCAGCACCGGCACGACGATTTCTCTCCCCTGCTCATCCAAACTGAAAATATAATCCCCCTTGCTTAGTTTTTGCAGTTCGATTCCCCCACCTGGGGCATCAATACAAGCGGTTGGCGGCAAACAACGGCAAAGGTTCTGGTTACCGCGAAATATAGTACCATCTGAGCTTTTATAGATCACACTACCATCAGAAAGTGTAGATAATTCTACCGGATCGTCCGGTGTCTGAATCGGAATACATACTGCTTGGATCGGCCAAGTCAAGGTATCGTTTAGCACGATTAAGGATGAGTCGCAATTTCCATTTGCGTCAGCAAGCTTTATCCCTACGCATTCTGCGAGGCAAGGATTTAAATAGGATCTCCCATCAACACCACAAACAGGCTCATAAAAAGGCCCACAATTACAGCCCGAAAAGTCTGGAACCGGAATGGGGTTTCCTTTTTCACTGCAAGCGAAAAGGGTGACCGTCAACAAAAATGTAATTAATAATCTCATAGGGTAGTTTTATCACCATACGATAAAACCATTCAGAATGCTGCAAAGCAAATTTTCCCTCTCAGAAAGGGGCAATTTTGACCATGCCGCTCCCCTAATTATGCATTTATATTTTCGATAAAGCGCTCAAAGTGCCGCTTTAATTGTTCATACTCATTTACCTCTGCTGGTACCACAATCATGCCATTGCCGTTAAAGAAATTATAGTCTTTTGAAACGATTTTTATGCGTTTATCAGAGATCTGAACCCTTTCAATATCCGTAATCTTGATCTCTTGATGAGGCTTTGAACCATAGCGACGTTCTTCTTTACGCATGCCATATTTATTGCCTTCGTTGAGCATTTGAGTATGGTACGTTTTTATGATCCTATCCTTCTCCACGAAAAATACCAGCGCATTGGCCAGATTACTTTCTTGGATATATCGCAAGCCAAAAACCCCTCCTACAATAATCAATAACCAATGCCATTTTACTACCTTCAAAAACTGAGTGCCGTCATTGGCTACTAGCATTAGCAACATAAATACTATCAGGACTCCCCCTGCCATCATCAAGGCCATATTGCCGGCTTTGCGAGCTGCATACTTTGACTTTTTATCTTCTTGTATCTGATATCCACGCATATTTTTTCTGTTTACCGCTTCGCGGAACGCTCATATTCAATAATTTTCAGACTAAAAATAGACAAAAATGAACGTTCCGCGAAGCGGTAAACAATATGAAAAAGCCCCAAAAAATAAATGGCAGATCTAGAGCAAGCTTACACTCGAATTCTTTTGGGTCAAAGCCCACTAGTTTTCTCCGGCAATAATCGAAACACTCACTTGGCCTAATCCTACTCCTTTGGTGATGACCCTATCCCCAGGCTTTAAGAATTGCGTTGCACTTGACTCGGATACTTTATTATTGAGCTTGTCAAGACGATCCATATTTAGCCCATTTGCCAATCTCACCAACCAACGAGGCGTCGAAAGGATAACACCACCGGGTGTACCAGTCAGCACCCAATCTCCCTTTTTTAGGGCCAAGTCAGGATACTTACGCTGGATCGCTTGTAGCATTTGTAAGGGAGTATAAATGAGATCACTGGTATTTTGATTTTGCCGAAGTTCTCCGTTCACAATGGTTTGTAGTTGAATACAAGGGATAGCATTTGCTCGAAATTCGCTGGGGATCCATACCCTTTGGCTTGCAGGGGTAAAGCCAGAAAAACTCTTTGAAATCCCCCAGTAATCATAACGATTGGCTTGTCCTTCCCCAAGGATCGCTATACTACGGGCAGAAAGATCATTGGCAATAAAAAAGCCGACTGGGGGAGCATAATCGTCCTGTTGTAAGCTCTCTGCTGTAATATCCTCCAATAAGACAAAAGCAAGCTCAACCTCATAATCTAACAAAGCAGGAAGATCAGGATGATCAGCCTCGATTTGTTTACTCAAGCCTAACTCCATTTCCTCTATGGCCTGAAGCAATTGGTTATGAGTTGGAATGGCTACACTCGATGCTGTCTGCGTAATACTATTGACAGCCTTTTGGAAAACCGGTGGGTCCTGAGAGGTATTGAACTCAGAAGCAGTTTCATTGATATGCCCTGCATAGGCAAGACCAATCCCAAATATGTGCTTTGGCAGTGAGTCAAAGTTAGTGAAATGACCTTCTTCCAAAGGGAGGCAATTTAGCTGCGCAGATAAGATCTTCGCTTCTAAGCCCCGATTGAGATATAAAAAGGAGCACAGCCCAAAGAGCAAAAGCCCAAGCCCTAATATGCCAATAGTCCGTATTCTTTTTTTCATATCACTCCTATAAGTTCCTTTTGAAAAATTTGATTAAAAATCTGTAAAAGCGCTTGGGAGCTTGTCGGCGTCGAATTGGCTCTAAAAGCCACATGCCCATCTGGTCTGAGCAACAAGGCACCTTCTGGAGCAAGTTCAATGAGTTTTATCAACTCTTCAAAAAGCGGCTTGGGTAGGTTGAGCTTATCTAATCGCACCAGCTTTAACTGAGTAAAGCTTTGGGCCTCAAATTGGCATACAGCATGCTCCCATGCCTGGCCATTTTCTCTTATGAGGAGACTAAATTGGTCATAGCTTAAAAAATCGTGTGTCGAATCGTACTCATCAGAAGCTGATAAATCTAAATGCGGAAGTCTAGCCCCGGGCTGAGTGCTAGGATGGTAGTCCGTAACTCGATCAGCCTGCATACTTACAGGGCTACCATCAGCAATCAAGGCTCCTGACTCATAAATGTAGCCGATATCGAGCCCTAGGCGATCAAAATGAGCAATTTGCTCGGCGATCGTTTTGGCGACTTTGCTGCGTAAGGAAACGTCCTTATCAAATTTTTTGAGCTTTTTGTTTGCTAGTTTACAGACGAGGCGCAGGAGGTTGTCTTTAACAAACTCAGGTAAGTATTTGGTCGGAGCAGCCCCGCGGAACTTGGCCATTTTTTCTAAGCCCTCGCTCCCCAAGCCAAATGCCTCAGGTACCTCCATGATTTTTTGATAATTATAGATACTTTCTTTTGTGTTTTGAGCCGCGATTGGTCTCCGCTCTTTTTCATAGGAATCAAGAAACTCCAGCGGCGCAGAGCCATTGATGACTGCAGCCAGCTTCCAGCCGATATTGTGAGCGTCTGCGATGCCAGTGTTCATGCCTAGGCCTCCCGTGGGTGGAAAGCAATGAGCAGAATCACCGACTAGGAGAACCCTTCCCTTTCGGTATTGCTCGGCTATTCTTGCAGACATACGCCAAAAACTGATAGACTTGATATCAATGTCGAGCGTTGGGTCCCCTAAAGCGATTCGGATCTTTTGAGCACAAAAGGATTCATCAAACTGCTCCTTTCCCTGATAGGCCGCAAAAAAGGGTAGCATATACACCCAGCGTTTTTCGATATGATGGGCGATAAAGGTACCCGGAGCATAGGGGTTTAAAATCCAGTATAACTTTGCCGGCGTCTTGATAAATTCTCTTAGGTTGGACTCAAAATACACGCTGACAAATTCTTGGATATTTCCGGGTCCTTCCATTTTAATGCCTACAAATTCTCGGCATCGGCTATTAGCACCATCAGCCGCAATGACAAACTGGCTCCTGATAGAAATCACGCTATCATTGGCTCTATTCAATATGTCGCTTTCTAGCGCTTTTAGGGTTTCTTTTAAGCCTTGCCATTGATGATTAAACATTACTTCAATCAAGGGGTGGGCGCGAACCTTGGCAAGCATAACTTTTTCTAAGGCCGTTTGAGAAAGGTTGAGATAAGGCCTAGCAGAACGAAGATGGCGTTCATATTTATGACGACGGGCCTCATCTTCTTCAAGATCGATGCGACCCAATTCTTCATTTATGGTATTGCAAAAGAGTATCCTTGCACCATCGCTTTTAGGCGAGGCCTCTCGCGCTAAATCTTCGTCCGAAAAGCCTAGCACATGTAAAATTTCAATCGAACGACTATTTAACTCATGTGCCTTGGGGTGCTTATTGATACGCGCATTGCGCTCTACAATAATGCTGGAGATCCCCAGCTTAGCTAAACACAAGGCACTGACCATGCCCGAAGGGCCGGCTCCGATGATTAAGACATTGGTTGACTTCATGACTTATTAGCTGAGGGGCGTCTTCTGTGGCTCAACAGTTTGCGTTTCAATCTGCTGCAAAAAGTATAGGGCCGCAAGGAGTACAAGGCTGAGGACGCCAAATACAAAGGTATTTTCCTCTATCCCAAGAATATAAACGTGATAATGATGATCTACCAATTGTCCATCGTAAAGAGGTGCCGTAATTACCGCTCCCCAAAAGCCTAATATGTGCATAGATTGCCAGATAGCGACCACGCTGAGATTTTCTTTACGTTTGGGTTTGCGCAACCAAATGAAATACAAATTGGCTAGGCCAGAGAAAAACATAAAGCCCAATAACCAAGCTAAATGTATTCGGGCATGTCCAACCCAATGTTCATTCATCAGGTGCGAGACACCGGTATCCTTGACCATCGGGCCAAAAAACTCTAAGCATCCTATGGTGAGTAGGATTTGTGCCATGAGATAAGGATTACTTCTTTTCATCGGTAGTAGGTTCTAAGGATCTGACTTAAGGAGCGTAGCGGATAATTTCGCCCCTATTCAAAACAAAGGTAAGGGCACTATTTTGCTTTAAAGTTGAACTAATTCAAGAAATCCTTGATCCAGATTTTCCTAGTTTTCTTGCCCGGAGAGTTAAAGTCCAGACTCACCCTAAAGAAAAACAAACCATAAAATACTGATAAACAGATACTTAAAAATTATATTTCTCTACTGCGAAGAAAAAGTAAGGGTGCGTTCCGCGAAGCGGTGTCATAAAAGCAAACAATAAACAAACCAACATTATAAACCGAATCTTATGAACACACGTTTTGCTTGGCTAATGGCCATCATGTTTGCCGGCTCTTCTTTATTGAGCGGTTGTTTCCTGGATGATTTTCCTTGTATCAATGCTGATAATACCGTCGGAACCGAAACCTTCACTATTGCTGATCCATTTATCGGTGTGAAGCTTTCCTTCCCGGGTGATGTCAATATCACCCAAGATCCTACGGTCTCTGTGGTGGCCAATGGGAGCCAAAATCTACTGGATGTGATTGAAGTAGAGGTCATCGACAGTATTTTGGTCATTGACGCTGACAACCTTTGCGTATTAAACTCTGACGTAGTTTTTGATATCTCATTACCAGATGTTGAATACCTCGCCATTTCTGGTTCTGGTAGCATGGTGGGCACAGCTCCTATCCAAACTCAGGATATTGAACTCAAAATTAGTGGTTCTGGTGATCTAGACCTTGATCTTAGCGCCACTGATATCGATGGCCGTATCTCAGGTTCTGGTGATGTAATCCTAGCCGGTACAGCTAGTGATTTAGATTTCAAAATCTCAGGTTCTGGTAATGTAGAAGCCTTTGATTTGATGGCCGCTACGGCGGAACTCAAGGTCTCTGGCGCTGGCGACATGGAAGTAAGTGTATCTGATACCCTAAACGTTACCATCAGTGGTAGTGGCTCTGTCAAATACAAAGGTAGCCCTTCTATCAACAGCCAAGTAAGTGGTTCTGGCTCGTTGGTTGATGCGAATTAATTTAGTAGAAAGTAACAGGTAGAAAGTATTTAGTACAGAGAATTGATTACGAACAAGATCTGACTACTAAATACTTTCTACTAAATACGCTAAAAATCTATCCGATAACTTAACACAGGTATCAATCCTCCGTTGTGGCGATTGAAACGTATGTCCCCGGTCGCAGCATCCCAGCTTATCGATCGGGGATTTTTCCTATTTAAGACGTTTTGGACGTCAAGCGAGAGTACAGAGGCAAATTTAGGCTTATTGACGCGATAAGATATACGGCAGTCAGTACGGAAATAGGATCCTACCTGATCTTCGTTGATACGATCTTGATCAGAAATATAGATCATCCTTCCCGGCTCATTAGGATCTTCGATCTGGGTGATAGGGGTATAACGAAAGCCGCCATTAAACATCGATCTAAAACCGGCCTGTAAGACCGATCCCTTTTCAAAAGTCCATTCCTTACCGAGGGTAATGCTAGAACCAAAACGAGTGCCAAAGCGCGTGTCAAAAACTCTACCATCGGCCAGTTCAAACTGAGACTCAAAGCGAGAAGCCGTCAAAAGGAAGAAGATATTACCAGAGAAAATCTTCTCTAAAAACACATTGGCTCCATAGTTAAGCCCTTTGCCATCATTGACCAGGGGATCAGTGGCTACGCCACTTTGGTTGTTGAGCATCCACCAAGTGGAGTTTACATCTGTCCGTACAGGCACCTGATAAAGGCGTTGTAAGTAAACATCTACCCCTACCCGCAAACTCTTGCCAATGAGGTAATTGTAAGCCAAAATCGCATGATGCGAGCGAATCATGTCCAAGTCGAAATTCGGTAAACTAGTAATCGTTTCGCCCGTCGGCGTACTGTCTTGTTGGGCATAAAAGTATTGCCCTAGTGGCAAAATTTGGCTATGGATTCCATAAGCGACCGATATCGTCTGCTTGCGGTCAGGTACATATTGGAGGGAAACCCTCGGATCGATCTCATAAGAATTATTGAGATTTAAAAACAGAAAATGCGCTCCTACATTGAGTTTGAGCTTTTCTGTCAACTGTCTACTGAGTTGGGCATAGGTCTGGAAAGTTTGAGTTTGCCCATCCCCTTCTACTGAAATAGCTCTATCCAACTCTACCTGTGTCAAATCATTAAGCGGACTTCTGGGTAGGCTCTGTCGATAAAAGCTGAAGAAAATTTGATTGAAAAAGATCCCTGCTTTCAGGCGAGTCTTGGCATCAAACTTCCGCACATAACTCACTGAAGCGGCTAAACGTGAATCTTCATATCGCTCTGTATTATAGCGAAAGCGATTGTCGTTCATGTCGAGCGTATCATAATCATAATTGATTTGCCCGTACATCCCCGCTACGACTAATTTGAGCACAGATTTTTCATCAACCAAATAGGTATGGGTGATGCCAGATGCGCCCATATTGCTGACGCGGTCGCGGTCTTCCCAATGGTCGTTGCGATTAGGATCTCTTTCTGTAGCGACGGCAACTGGACGATAACGCTCACGGCTCAGACCACCAATACCAAACCAAGTGGTTTGCGAACGCCCATCCTTGCTATTGAAGGCAAGATTGAATGATAAGTCTTGAAAATCATTGTCAACTCGTTCACCGACTAGGTTAAAACCAAGATCATTGAGTACGCTCAGGGTGGAGTAACGATAGTTGACCAAATAAGAAGCACGCCCTTGAGAAATGGGACCTTCGGTGGCAAAGTCAAGTCCGAGCAGACCGAGCTTGACTCGGTATTCACGCTCCTCCATATTGCCTTTACGAAAGTGTACGTCAAAGGCTCCAGCAATAGCATTCCCGTATTCCGCGGGCATACCACCCGTCGAAAAATCGGAGCGATCGAGCAATTGAGCACTAAATACTGTTACGCCCCCACCCGAAGTGCCGGGACGAGCAAAATGGTTAGGATTGGGAATATCAATACCTTCTAATCGCCAGAGGACCCCATAAGACGAGTTACCGCGAATAATAATATCATTTTCCGTTTCATCGCCTCCTTGCTGGACGCCCGGTAGTGAGAGCGCCATGCGGCTTGGGTCGTTCACGGAAGCGGCGTAGCGCTCGGTTTCTTCTGCGTTGAAGGAGCGCGTACTCACCACCGAAAGTTCGTTGACGGCTTTGGTAGGATAGTCCCTTGCGGTGATTAACACCTCACCGGTAGTAGTCTCCCCAATATTCTCAGTCATTTTGATCTCAACCACCAATTCTTTGGTGCTATTGAGTACAATGGGATCTGACACAAAATTGAGATAGCCGCTGTAGGTACATTTGATGGTTCTACGGCCCACTGGTACTTTTTCCAGTCGGTACTGTCCTCTTTCATCAGTAGTAGTGCCGATTTTGATACCATCTTCTTCGACAAATACTCGCGCTCCCACCAAGGGTTGTTGAGTATCTACATCAATGACTTTTCCTCTGATTGTTTGGGTGACTTGAGCCAATAGCAGCCCTGGCATCGCCAAAAGCAATAGTAATAGTAGTTGTTTCAAAGTAGTAGCTTTACGTTAGTATCTATAATTTACACAAAATTATAGCGATAAAGCAGGGTAATGCTTTAGGAAAGTATATTTAGTACAAAAATTCGTTATTTCTCTGCCTCATTATTTACAGGCAAGAAATCTAGATTACTAGGTTTTGAGAGTAGGTATTGCTGCGCAGAACGCTTGTTCGTAGGGGTGTCATGCATGCCCCCCCCCCTACATCTCCATCCCATCAATCCAGTCCTTGATTAGACTTACTCCTTCCTCATGGATGAGGCTTCGTCCGACTTCTGGCATGGCAATCCCAGTCTCGACGCTGTTCATCCGAAACCAAAGGATAGACGCTTCTGCGTCACCAGGAACGATGTCATAGCGTAGATCGCCGGAACCTTGGGCAGCCGATACAGGCCCCTTCATAAAGCCAAGATTATGCGGGTCCGTTTCGTCAATATTGAGGTTTAGCGCGGTGTTGTTGGCAGGCCCTTGAGGATTGTGGCAGTGCGCACAATTGATCTCTAAATAGCCCCTAGCTCTGTCTTCTAGGCTTTGTGAAGCATCAGACCAAGCGGGCAGACGATCTATCATAGCGTGATCTTTAGGCAATCCAGCTAGCCAAGCGTTTTGCTCCCACAGCTGCAATTGTCCGACAGCCTCTCCATCACTCACAGCACGATTCAGGTTTCTTACCTTGGGGCCAATCGGCATTACCTCACCCCCATACTTATGGCAGCTTTTGCAATCATTCTTGTCTGGAATGGTGTAAAGTACTTCTCGGGTTTTCCCTGCTTTATCAATCCAACTTACCTCTGTTTCCCCTCCCAACAAGGCCAAGTCAGCGTCTTTTTGTGCTTCATTCCAGATGTAAGAAGCCACTTTCCATTCTTTGGCTGATTTATACAAAAGGCGGGTTTCAATGAGCCTTTTGCCTAAGTCTGGCTGAGATTCATTGTGGAGATAATAAAAGTTTTTGATGATAAAAGCGCCTTCCGGAAATTCGGGTAAGCCTCCGTCTTTATAAATAAGATTGCTGCCTTCTGGTAGGTATATAAAACGCTTTTTATAGGCATAATCCGTAAAGAGAGTACTGTTTAACTCATAAGGAAAGACCTGTTTGCTAGGCTTCAGCTCGGCTACATCTCCCTGGAAAAAATTATACTCAGAGAGCTTGGCCAAAAACTTAAAACTCTTAACCGCTTGGTCTGGGGTAGGTACAGAGCAACTAGCGACCCAAAGTATGAGGCCTAAAATCGTTAGTGCGATATATTTCATTTCCTGCGGAGTCTAGTGATGATATTACTGAGCGGCACAGATAAAGGGGTTGCGATCTTTGCTTGGACTGGCAAAACCATTGGCTACGTCCATATTGAGGAAGCTAACTGTTTCGGCCTCATCTATGCAAAGATTGTGAGGATTGGCCCCTTCCCCGATGACAAAACCGTCAAAAAGAATGTGCTGTATTTGTTCCTGGGAGGGATCAATCGCTTTGATATTTTCGTGCAGTTGGACTACCAGTTGAGCGAGTTCGTGTTCATAGGCCCCTGCGGGGAACGCTCCTCTCTCTCCATAGGTGTTGTTGTGGATATGAACATTCTGCGGATTAGGGAAAAAGGCGGGATTGTTTTCAAAGATTTTGGGATCTACTGTAGCATAGCTGATGACCCCTACTGACATGGTATTATTGTTGGTGATAGTGTTTTCATACACTTCGACATCTGACGTTCTGAGAATCAGAATCCCCGTACCTGGCGCCAAGTTACCTACTCCAGTCGCAGAGTTCGCCGCAGGCGCAAAATTACGGTAATTGTTATCATGGATGTTATTATGGAATGCTTTGGTATTCTTGCCATCATACTTCAAGCCCGGATGATCAAATATCAATAAGCCACCCGTATTGTGTCGCATTTCGTTTTCCCAGACTTCAGCGTCCAACGTATTTTCAATTTCGATACCTGCTACGCAATATTCTACAAGGTTATTGCTGACTAAGGCTCTATTGGTTTGGCCTACATATACTCCTGCGTCTGAAGCTCCTCTAGCATAGCAATCTTTGATCACTACATTTTCACACAGTACGGGATAAATGCCGTAGCCCCCATTAGATATTTCTGGCTCCCCTTCCCAAACAGTCGCCACCCCAATCAGGTCAATATCCTTGCCTTCTTTAATCTTGAGCAGATCCCCCTTGGATTCTCTAAATTGAATGTCTTGGATCAAGAGTTGGTTGACATTTTCTACCCTAAAACCCTCTCCCCCACTCGCTTGCTTACCAAAGTCAAAAATGGTCTTCTCTTTGCCTTTACCGACGATACCGATATTGCTGAGCGGCCCTTGCAATGAAAGCTTCTCAAATTCATAAATCCCTGCCTCCAATTGGATCAGCGTATTATCTTCCGCCTCTATACAGGCGATACGAATTTGGTCCTCCTGACCAGGGGAAAAACTAAGGGTTTTGGCATACTTACTTTCCGCCATGGCGGAGTCAGTTTTACAAGCAAAAAAGCCGAGGGATATCAGGGTTCCCAATAGGGTTAATCTCCCGATTTTAGATTTAAGCATAGCGAGTATGAAATTGTTGATTGGCCTCAAAGAATGCATTTAGGGGCTACTACGCAACAAAATGGGGTAAACTCGCTCTATTTGGGGTGAATCAGAAAGCTAATCCGGGCCTAAGCGCTAAGAGGTTCTTTTTGTAGGTAGAAGAGACCGGAATTTTTGTATCCTCAAGACCTGCTAAACCAATCTTAAAACTGTCTTTGTTTGGTTCAATTTGAGCAATTTTTTCAGGGTTGATCATGTAGGATCGGTGAACCCTGACCAAACTATCAGCAGCCAAATCTTGGGTGATATTTTTGAGAGAGGTCCGGATCAATTTTTTCTTGACCTCTTCATTTACCAGATGATAAACTGACACATAATTGTCCTCTGACTTGATATACAAAATCGCATCTCGTTTCACCACAAATTCTACCTTTCCTTTTTCATTTTTGAGGTTGAGTAGATCTGATAAGCTCTGGGGTTTTTGCTTTTCATTTTCGTCTTCTACCGGCTCTGCCGAACGCTCAAAATAGGGCAAACTGAGGTAGGCAAACACATAGATGATACTTGCCATCAAGATGGTATAAAAAAAGGTGACATAAACTTCTCCCCAAAAGTTTGCCGCTATACTGGCTTGATCTGCAAAAAGTAGGAAAAAGACTAGACTTAACAAGAACAGTTCAATAGCGGAGAGGATCAGGAGATGTTTTACCTTGAAAACCTCTTTGTACAAAAGATTCCGAATACCTAGCTGACTCAAGAGCAGAACAGGAATGGAAAATAGGCCGGCTGTCCAGAGAGGGAGGTTGTAAATCGGGGATTCAAAGGTCCAATTAAGGGCATCATAGGGATTGAACACTAATAAAAACAGGCAAGCCAGTAAGCCCACGACTACGGCAAAAATTAGCCGCACCTTCTTACTATCTAGATAAGAATATGGTCGCTCCAAAAAGCTCATTCAATCAGTAGTTCGGTCCTTCAGGCTAAGGCATGAGCGCTTCATTCCCTATCCTACATTTAAAGATAGGAAAATACAGCAGTTCTAGCGGGGGAATAATCGCTATTTCTCACTACTTCCGCCAAAGACGATCTTTGACTACTCTGGCCAAGACTTCCTCTCGATAATTGCGACTGATTGGGACACGATGCTTACCAATGATTAGCTCATGAGATTCTATAGAAGAAATCTGAGGAATGGCCGCCACAAAAGACTTATGCACCCTAATAAAGGCCGCTGGATTTAGCTTTTGCTCAACACTTTTGAGCGAGAGTAAGGTTACATATTTCCCTTCCAAGGTGTAGATCACCACGTAATTTTGCAAGGCCTGTATATAGAGGATCTCGTGAAAGAAGATCTTTTCATACTTATGGTCGCACTTTATAAAGAAAAAGTTATCCGCTTCCTTATTAGGGAGGTTTTCCGCTCCCGCGGAACGCTTAAGTAGCCGATGGTAATCTTGAGCTTTATTGACGGCACGATAAAAACGTTGAAAGGTAATCGGCTTT
>JBCCQN010000170.1:0-17806 GCA_039024315.1 Bacteroidota bacterium | reverse complement strand
GACAGAGCCAACGCTAATATCCCAGAAGGCTATAGTCGTGCGGACCAAGATGATTCATGGAAAGGGGTAGACAATGGTATAGACTTGCCAGTTAGTCCTGCTCCTCAACAGTTGCCCGTCACTTCAGGTGGCCAGCAGCCGGCAGGCAACAATAGTCCTGATGCTAGTCATCGTGATACTCACGCCAACGTAGCTGGGCCAAAATTTGTTACTCGTACTTATGCTCAAGGCGAGGCAGTGGTGAAAGACAAGCTCAAAACTGAAATGACAACTAATGGCGTTTGCGGTCTTGCCCAATCGGCTTTTTCTGTAACGCTCAACCCACAAGGCGATGTGATTGGATGGCGGATTTTAGCCTCTAATCAAATAACTGTAGAAGCAGTATTGAACAAGGTGATTCCTACTTTGAAGTTTACTCCCGCTGATTATGCTTACAATCAGGTGGTGTACTTAGATTTCAAAGCCGATATCAAGTGTGCCGGTCAACCAGACAACACCAATCTTAAAGATGTTGCCCCCCTGATCAAGAACTAAGCATTAGAACTTTACATACTAAAGCCGCTAAGTATAAAGCTTAGCGGCTTTTTTGTTTAAGAATGCTTTATCCACATATCCACAAACTAGCTTGTGGATAAGAAAATCGTATCGTGGACACCTCTTGCGAGCTAAATCCTACTTTTGTTAACTCGGGCTTTCGCCCGAACCAGAATGACTTTTGTATTAAGAAAAAAGTGTTTAAGCATTGAAGTTCTCCCTCTTTGTGCAAAATACTTTTCTCTTTCTACTGCTTACCTAATAAAGAAGGATTTGTAGATGTCTGCTAGTGCAAATTTTAAAGTAGATCCCCGCCTTGCTGCCCTTTTGGGGGAGAATTACCGTTCTACGGAACTCGCAATCAAAGAGCTTATTGACAATGCTTTTGATGCTGACGCAGAGCAGGTTTGGGTAACGCTCCCCAAACCCCTAACCAATCAACCCATATCTATTAGAGATAATGGTACTGGGATGACCGAACAAGAGTTACGTAATGAGTATCTCAACATTGCGAGCAGCCGCGTATCGCGTAAAGGAGATCGTACTCGTCTCAAAAATCGCCTCGTTAAGGGTCGTAAAGGTATCGGCAAATTTGCCGGTCTTATGGTCGCTTCGCTTATGGAGATTCGCACCCATACACGTGGCAAAGGTACTCACCTCAAAATTTGGCGCGATGAGCTGATTCGGGCTAAAAATGATTTAGAGCTAGTCAACTTACCACTTGATACTTTTGAAACTGAGGCTGATCGTTCCGGGACGGAAATCATCCTAAATGGCATCAATCAAAATTTCACCTTTCCTAGTGCCGACAAACTCAAACGTTTGTTAGTCCTAGAATATGGTCGCCAAGAGGATTTTCAAATCTACGTCAATGACGAACTAGTGGATATAGAAGATATCCCTGGCGAACAATTTGAATTTGAGGCCAAGCTATCAGACGGTCACAAAGCGCAAGTAAGATATACTATCTCCGACGGTAAGCGTCCCTTAAAGCAATCAGGGATGGCCATCCGCGTAGGAGGAAAAGTAGTAGGTCAACCACGCTACTTTGGCTTAGAAAACAATGAAGAAATCCCGCATAAGCTACTCAAGAGATTGTATGGAGAAGTGGCCGCTGACGCTCTCGAAGATGATGTTACGGCTGACTGGGGTTCTGTGATTGAAAATTCGAAAGTGCTAGCTGAGGTTCAGAAAAAGATTTATCCCAAGCTAGAAAAATCGCTCTTGAAGGTTTATGCTAGTGATATTGACCTTTCAAAAGCACGCCTAAAAAAGAACATCGATTCTGGCTTAGACCGTCTGCCTCCACACCGTCGAGACTTCGCACGTAAAGTGTTGGATAAAGTCTTACGCAAGTTTTATGGCGAGAGCGAAGCCCGCGTTATGGCCGTAATTTCTCTACTCCTAGAGTCATTTGAAAAGAATGACTATTGGATGGTCATGCAAAATATGGAAGCCTCGCAAGCCAGAGAAGTAGATGAGTTGGCTGATGCTTTCTCCCAATTTGGGATGCTAGACTTGGCCATGATCGGCCAGCAGTCCACCCACCGTCTCGCCATCCTCAACAATTTGGAGCAATTGATTTTCAATCCAGATACGACTTTGGTGCAGATTCACAAGGCCTTAGCGAGTAATCTTTGGGTATTGGGCAATCAATACGCCATGGTTTCTACTAACCAAGAGCTACAGCAAGTCATCGACATGTATGTCAGCCGTAAGTTCACCAATGGACACGCTGCGCATGCACCTAACTTGCTCCTTTTGCAAGACTTTAACACCCGTTTTGTCTTGATTGAACTCAAAGCGCCTGATCATCGTCTCGATCTTGCGGATAGACGAAAGGCCATGGAGTATCAGGCAGATCTAAAGATTTATCTCCCCCAGCGAGATATAGACGTACTACTGATTGGCGGCGCTATTAGTCCCGGCATGGTAGGACAAAAGAGCAATGCGGATATCCGCTTCCTGTCTTACAAAGGCATGACTAGCGACGCTCGCGTGCAATTAAACTGGCTCATTTCCGAATTGGAAAAGCGATAAAATCCTCTCTCAGTGGTTCCTGATTGCGATGGGAGTCATCCAAGCGAAGCTTGGAAGCTGAGTTTAGGTGTATTAAGTCATTCTGCGAGTGCATGACAGTTTCTTACTGTTGTGCACTTTCTTATCTTCGCAGCCATCCTCTGAGCAGGTTTATGCGTTTTAGATGGAGAACTTAGGGAAAAAGGAATGCTAATCGACCACTTACCGCCCATTACCACTGATCGGTTTTGGGATCACCCGCTCAAAATTGTTCTGGCAAGTCTGCTGATTTGTCTCATTGCTCCCATTGAGATACCCATTGGAGCCTCCCTACCGGTTACCTGCCAAACGCTTATCATCTTGACTTTGGCCATGATATTGGGAGCCAATTGCGGTGCGATTGCTACTGCTTTGTATTTGGTAGCGGGGGCTGCCGGTTTACCCGTATTTGCGCAAGGACGCTCTGGCGTCGAGATATTATTCGGTCCTACGGGCGGCTTTCTCTTTAGCTTTGTGATTGCCGCTTGGGTGGTCGGTAAGATGGCCGAAGGAACCTGGGGCCGCAAATGGTACAATATCATGTTTGCGCAACTCACTGGGCAAGCCATCATTCTGACCATTGGTTTCATCTGGCTGGGCTTTTTTGTGGGTTTCGATGGCATTTTCGAACGCATATACCCCCTCCTGCCGGCGGTAAGGCTCAAAATTGGCATTGCGACGCTCCTCATCCTTGGAGCCAATGCGCTGATGAAAGTATTGATTCGTCATCGCCACAGCTGGGAATAAGCGTTCTGCGAAGCAGCGAAAATCAGTTACGACTTCTGACTCCTACTGAACTATCCAGACGATCACAGCAGCTTTGCTCACAGAGCCTGCAAGCTGGATAACATGCTATCCGTAAGTTTTATTCAAAAATCAACCCTTGCTAAGGAATCTTAATCTCTAAGCAAGGGCAAGGCCATTCCGACCTACATTTTTCAACCTTAAGATTTCTCCACAATCATAGGGTTTCTGTAAATTACTAATGGCGTCAATGAATAAAATACTAATACGACAAAATAAACCATCTCAGGAAAAAGCCTAAACCAATTTGCCATTAATAAACCCGCAACCATGACAATATGGGCAATGAAAGCCCATACAATTCCAGTAATAAGTTGCTTCCTATAATCTTTAGATTTTTGCATCAAAAATCTAACAAACCAAATATAGAGCGGGGCAAAAATGGTAATTGAGGTGAATACGCCTGGGTTATATTGAAATTTTGCTACTCCAGCTAATACATGCACAAAGCCATTCACAATAATGATACTGGCCATAGCGATCAAGGGGAAGACATGCTTGGGGCTCCGCCAAATCGCTAAAGCGCCCACTAGCCATACCAAGGATGTATTTATGACAAAAATGGCTTCTTTAGTAAGCGGTTTTATGGCCGATTCGGTCGCGCCCAAATTACCCAGGATGAAGTCATTGTTGAACACATAGAATGAGTAATAATGGCCAAATAAATCTATCCAATGTTCTTCATATTGATGAAGAATGTAAGCTACAAGCATAATGATACCAATGAAGCGATAGTCTTTGATAAGGTCCTTTAAGCTACTTTCCTTTTTTAAGGAAAATGCCCCCATTAGCATAAAGGGTACAGCGTAGGTGCCGATTTTCATCCAATGGTCGATCAGAAAATCATACTGCCCAAACGGCAGCCACAACATAGCAAATAGTAAAACTATACTTCCGAAAATTAATCTTGAATCCCACATCTCAATTATGCCTTAGATTAGGGAGTATAGTTAGCATTCATTTTCTCAAAAAAGATTTACCTGGGTCAATACTTTGGTCTATTGGAAAGAAATCTACTAAAGCCCGATGAAGTAAGACCTAAAAACTTCGCAATATATTTTGAGGGGGTTTCCTTAATCAGTTTGGGGTAGTATTGTTCTAAGAATTGATAACGTATTTCCGTTTCGCTGATAGTCTTAATAGTTGTGAAATGCTTGTTCTCAATACTATTTTCGATCAGCTTTTTTCTGATAAAAAGCCCAAAAGTGTTGGAGTATAGATACCAGTCAACAAATCGATCAAAGGGAATTAAAAAATAATCTACTTTCGTAATGGCAAGCAAACTGTCCGAGGCGATGCTTTTCTCCTTCGCGCTGATAATATTCGAGCTAAAATTCCCTTTTTGAAAAAACCTAGTGATTACTTCTTTACCATTATAATTATAGAGAGAGGCGGTTATTCCACTTGTAATGAAAATCACATGATCACATCGCTCAGTTTGCTTAAAGATTATTTCTCGCTTTTTGGCCGTTTTCTTCTGCATAAAAGGGGACAGCTCATTCCATTCCTCATCGGAAATCAAGACGCCATAGTTTGCCACTTCCTTTTTTAGTTCTATCATCTTTATTTTCGTGCCCCTTTTTATTTAGTTGATAAGCCGAAATCTAGTGTTGTTTATTGACCTCAGCGTGTGCACAATCTTCCTTAGAGATCATGAACAAGATAACTGCCATTCCAAGCTGTGCCAAAAGTTCAAAGGGGAGACATTTTTTCATCCCCGCTTCGCGGAACGAGACTAAGCGTTCGGCGACTCAGCCGCTAGCCTAAACTGCTGCGGCGTCTGACCTGTCCAGCGCTTAAATGATCGAATAAATCCACTCGGCTCAGCGTACTGCAACAACTCTGAAACCTCCGCAATACTCAGCTGAGGACGTCCGAGATACACCTTAGAAAGCTCTAGTTTAATATCTTCTAGCACTGCTTTGAAAGTAGTATGCTCCTCTTTAAGCTTCCTTTGCAAAGTGCGAACACTCTGATTGAGATTGGCGGCAACCTCCTCTATGGTCGGGAATTGCGGTTTTAAGAGGTTCAAAATCGTCCGATGTACTACCGAAGCAAAGCTTACCTCCTGCTCCTTTTCATGCAGCTTTTTCTCGGCATGCCCAACCAGCAAAGCGAGCAAGTCAAAATCACTGCTCATAATCGGCTGATCCAATACGGCTCGTGGCAAGACCAAAGCGTTGCGCGAAGCGCTAAATAAAATGGGGGCGCCAAACACTCGCGTACGCTCACTATACTCCCGTGCTTGTGCATAACTATACTCAACCCGAATCGGTCGATAACGCTGCCAGATCAGGGTCGTAATCTCCCGCATGGTGAAAGCAAAAATGCCATCCATCACCTGTTTGACGATATCAGGAGCCTGCTGCCACCAAAGAGGATCTGGTCGTAAAACCAGCGCAAGCTCCTCCCCTTCTACCTCCATATGCATGGGAGAAGAAGAACAACCCAAATTAGCCAAAGAGCAAACAAAAGAAAGCGCCTCCTCGATCTTGGCACTGGCTTGCATGATTTGCAGCACAATGCCCGCAGCGGAAAGATTAAGATACTCACCCGCATGAAGGCCAAAATCCCCATCGCCAGTCATCGACAGCACCTGACGCATCAAGCGGTTGAAGGCTTCATTTTCAAGCGTCGTGTGCTCTGCCCGCAGCTCCTCCACACTCATCTCTAGCTGCGCATAAAGAGAGGCAGCATCCGCCCCTCTTTGCCCTGCAAAGGTGAGCATATTGTCCACAAATCTCCCGTTGAAAGCCATAAAATCGCCTCGAACACTACAATTGGCGCCAAGTGAACACCTGCTGTCGCTTATTGCCTATCTAATCCAAAGGCTTTGGTAGCACCTTTGGATCATAATCATAATCAAAAACAACTTATCATGAAAAAGTTTCTCGCTATCCTATGCTTTTTTCCCATACTCCTCAACGCACAAGTCCACTTAGAAGTAGAGACCGATCCTTTGGCTTGGGCTTTGGGCGGAGGTTCCATTCATGCCGCAGCGGCTTGGGGTAAGCAGCGCGTACAAATCGGCTATGCCTTTTTGCCACTACCAGATGGATTGCAAGCGTTCCCCGAAGTGGAAGAATCCTTTCAGGCTCTCTCAGGTAAATGGGACTATTTTTTCAGCAAAAGGGGCACTGAAGCAGGATTTTTTGCAGGAATAACCTTAGACAATCTTTTTTATCAGTACGAATCTGAGGGAAACATCCTCAACGAAAACATCCCCAATGTCGGTGCTCGCATTGGTTACAAATTCGATCTATTTCCCAATCGTAATATCCTGAGTGGCTTTTACCTCACGCCTTGGGTGGGCCTTTCTTATCTGGCTCGCGAAGATGCGGTAGAGATCAATGGGCAGTCCTACAGCTTTTCTAAGCAGCAGGTCTTTCCTACGGTTCACCTGGGTTATCGTTTTTAGGACCGCTGCGCGGAACGCTTATCCCTAAAGCCGCTACTTCCTCAGTTTAGGAAGCAGCGGCTTTTAAGTATTATCTATGCTTTTCGACAAAGGCAATGAGACTCTGGCTATAGGCAATATTCTCCCGATAAAGCCCGCTATGACCAGAATTTTCCAAGACCACCAATTCTTTATCGGACTCTGGGGTAGCGATCACTTCATAATAATCTTCCGCTACTTCTAAGCCTACGATGGGGTCATATTTTCCCCAGATCAAGCAAACTGGCAAAGTGAGGTCCCGCATTTTCGGTGTAAAATCGTAGAATTCTTGGATGCTCGTACGATTATTGAAGTTGTTGATCAATTGAGCCGTGCGCAGCTGATTGATATAAGCTGCGATACCATTATAGGGAGATTGAAAATTAAGTTCTCGACTCGAAACATTTCCAATCGCATCGGGCTGTTGAAAATAGGTCTCCTGCACATAGGATTCCATCACTCCCACCAACTGCACTTGAATCTCTAACTGATCCCAACTGCCAATCGGATCATTGGTATCGCACCACTGCACCACATCTGCTAGGGAATTGAACTCCTCTCCTCCCACACTTAATGACTCAGGCATAGAGAGTCCCTTATCGATCATCTCCTGCGCAAAATCTCGGATATAATCCATTCTTGCACTGTATTCATGTTCGCTACTGTGGGCTCCGTTAGAAAAAATGGCCCCTGCCAATTGGCTCTCCTCTTCGATCAAATAGTAGGTCCCCAAAATCACTCCCCAGCTATGGCCCACGGCAAATACCTTCTTATCTGCCCCATACTTATGCTTGAGCAAACTGATCGCATGCTGCATATCCTCCGCCATTTGCTCTATGCTCAAGTCTTCCTTGTCAAAACTACCTTGCGCACTACCCGCGTGCCGCTGCTCCCAATAAGCCACTAGGTATTCCGCTTCAACCAATCCAGAAAAATCCTCTATGTGATTGGCTGAGGTCCCTCCCGCACCACCATGCAGAATTAAAAGAATCACATCTGAGTCAAAGTTCCCTCTTACCAAAATGGGCATAGAGGCGCCTTTATTTTTCAGGAAAAGCATTTCCCCTTCTTTCAGTAGATTATTTTCTTTTTCGCAAGCGAAAAGACTCAGCAGCAAAAAAGTGCCGATTGTAAATCGATATATAAATTTCATCAGCTTTATTTTAAATGATAAATCAGTCTAGTTTCTAGCGCGAGCCGAGGCAAAAAGGCCGAATTGAAGGGCGCTTGAATAAAGACATGCGGTTGTAGCATAAAGGATAAGGGCAGATCCGTTTGCTTATCAAAGTTCCATCCTAGTCCGCCGTTCAAGCCAAAAGTGAAGTGGGAGCTAGTTTTCCCCGCCTCAATAATCTGATTGCCATCCCATTCGTAGGCTTCTGCGTCCAAAACGGAAGCCATATAGCCTAGCTCGAAATTGAACATAGTTTGCAATCCTTGATTGCCGATGCGCTGACGCCCAATAGCGCCTGTTAGCATAAGCGCTCTATGGTTTCTGGGATGTCGATAGTAGGTTACATAGCCGCCCACTACCCAAGACTTGTCTACCTCTTCTTTGGGGTTTAATTGGGAGCCTATGGGTGTAGCCAATCCGACCCTGATGCCAGGGTGAGTCAGATTTTCTCCAAAGAAGGAGATCGACATTTGTACTTTGGGCAGGGTATAGCTCTGACCGAAAACCGCTGAAATACTCAGCAAAAGGGTAAGAAGAAAAAAGGGTATTTTTTTCATTGTAGCTTAGCATTTTTGCTTTGCTACAAAGGAAAAACCTAGCCTTCCTGAAAACTTGTAAAATCTTGCAGCTATGCGCTCAACTGATTTTTATACTCTCTCGGAGACACCCCAATGAAGCGCTTAAAACTCTTAGAAAAATGCGCCTGATCGGCAAAATTGAGCTGATAGGCCAATTGAGTCAGATTGGTGCTAGGCTGAATATACTCCTTAGCCAAAAAGATCTTTTTCATCAGCACATAGTTGATCGGACTGAGGCCAATCCTTTTCCGAAACTCACGCGCAAAACGAAATTTGTCCAAGCCCATAAAATGAGCTAGAAAATCTAAACTGATCTTATTTTCTAATTGCTCATCAATGAACTGCATGAGCTCAGCCCAATTTCTATTTAAAATCTTCAGCTCATCAAACTGCCCCTTTTCTGCCTGCAAAAAACTACCAAGTAAAGACTTCACACTTTCTTCAAGACGATTAAGGTCTTTCTCAAAAATGGCCTTCACCGTAGCGTTAAATTGATTTATCAGGTCCGGCTTGAGCTGCTGTTTGTGAGCAAAAGAGGTCTGACTTTTGCCTGTCATTTGATCCACCAATTCAGGAGAGACATATAGGGTAGTAAAGCTGTTAACAATGTCCGCATCCACAATAGGGTTGGCGTGGATTTCAAAAGGATGATTGATTGAAATGGAGTTCTTCTCCGTAAAGAGACTTTGCTCCCCCATCTGTATGCATTCAATGCCTGACTCCACCAAAGAGATGCAAAAGCAGTCATGATAATGCATGGGAATGTCGCTCGCCTGCTCGCTTACTTTCAAAACCTCAATGCCATCAAGCTCTGACAATCTACGCCCAATCTCCATGGTATGATTTTTCTCAATCTCTTTTTTGTTCACCTCCCGATCCCGATAGTCGGGATGCGGGAGCGCGGAACGCTTATCCCTTGCGGCATGCATGCCGCAGCTACAGCAGCCCTTGGTAGCGGCCTATTGCATAGGCCGCAGAAAAAACAAAGGGAACTTCTCTGGTGAGATAAGCGTTCTGCGAAGCAGTAAGCCAAAGACAAAACCCTTCTGTCACCTTGAGCGCCGAACAAGGATCCCTCCGACCCTAAATACAGATTAGTCCCACACTACTTCAACTTGGAAATTCAACATTCGACATTCAGCCTTCCCTAGCCTAGGTCTACTTCGTAGAGAGATTCCACTTGGCGTTCGCCCAGCTTTTGTGGGGTGGCACTGAGGGCAAAGTTTCTCAATCTGCTCAGTAATGGATTTTCGAGCTGCGCCATACGACCAAAGCGCCAAGAGTTATTGACAATCGAATGGGTACGAGCCAAGCGAAGCTCTTCAAAGCGCTGAAACGCAATTTGCGGATCAGCGCTTTTACTGAGGCAATTGGCCAATGCGGCTGCATCCACAATGGCCATGCAAGCGCCTTGACCCATATTGGGAGTGGTCGCATGGGCCGCATCACCAGTTAGCACAATACGATCATAGGCATATTTTTTTAGCGGTTCGAGATCGATAATATCGTTCCACAACAGTGGCATCCCCATAGAAGCCCCTAGTACAGCGCCTATGGGTTCGTGATATCCTTTAAAATTGGCGGCAAGATCGTCAGCCGTCCAATTTGCCATCTGCGGATCGTTTTGAGGGGCGTTTTTGGTGGCGAAAAAATATACCCTATTCTTTGTCAATGGCACGATCCCAAAGCGACCATTCTCTCCCCAAGTCTCTGAAAACTCTTCCATTGCTAGATCCTCTGCGATGCCTCTCCAACAAGTATAGCCTGCATAGCGAATTTTGCTCTCAGGCGCTATCGCCCTACGCACGGGAGAGTGAATCCCATCGGCTCCAATCACATACTCTGCGATCGCCTGACTACCGTCCGCAAAACTTACCTGCACTTGGGAGTTTGTTTGTTTGATCCCCACACATTCCTTCCCCTCCACCAAGCTGCCTGGATGCAAAAGCGCCAGTAAGGCTTCATGCAATTCTCCACGATGCACAGTAAAGTTGCCGTAACCGCGCTTATTGGCGAAGTACTGCATATCATTTTTACTCAGCCAAGTGCCTTTGCGACTACGGATACCCATTGTTTTTATGGCTCGTGCTACCGCAATGACTTCCTCCGCAATACCAATATCGTATAGCGCCTTCATCGCATTGGGGGCTAGCACCAGACCAGCTCCTACCCCAACTAGCTTCGGGACACGCTCATATACTTTGACTTCCAGCCCTTTGCGTTGCAAGGCTATGGCTGTGCACAAGCCTCCTATGCCACCGCCGATAATGATGTATTTTGCATCCATATCATTGCTTATTTTGGGCAAGCTAAAAAAATAATTTTACATTTTAGCGCATGTGCGCTAAAATTGTTTCAAATTCATGAAGACCCGCGATAAAATACTCTCTCAAGCCAGACAGCTGTTCAATAAGCAGGGACTTGAAAATGTGAGCTTGCGTCAACTTGCCAAATCCATGGAGATGAGCGATGGCAATTTGCGTTATCATTTCAAGACCAAGGCAGAACTGGTCAAAACGCTTTATTTTGAGCTAGTGGAGAGCTTTGATCGCCTAATTCTTGAATTGCAATCGGGTGAGCATACCCAGCTATCCTTTCTTTTTCAAAGCTTCCTCCAAACCTATCAACAGCTATTTACTTACCGTTTTTTCATGATTGACTTTGTCAACCTCATGCGACATTATCCAGAGATCGGAGATCACTTTAAACAATTACAAGTGATGAGGCGGCAGCAATTTCAAGGCATTGTCCAGCATTTTGTAGCCGAGGGGATCATGCGGCCAGCCGCCTATCCAGAAGAGTACCTCCACCTTCATGACCGCATGGAAATCCTCTCTGACTTTTGGCTCTCTAGCGCAGAAATTGTAGGCGTTCCCGAAGGCCAAGACCCAGTTCGTCACTTTGCCAAAATCAACCTGAGCATGATTTTTCCCTACCTCACGCCCGCCGCTCAAAGCGAAATGCAAACCTGGCTAGCAGAATAAGCCAACAATGTCGGCTAAGCAGAGTTAATCATAGCACAATCGACGCTTATGTCCAATGTATTGATCTTGCACGGCAACGGAGGCTCTCGGACGCGCTTCATACCGATGCTCAAAAAGCTGATTAGCGAGCAGCCTGAATTAGACCTGCGGATCCCGAGTCTAAGCGGCTTCGATGGCAGACCCATACCCAAAAAGGCTGATCATTGGAGCCTCTTCATGCAAGAGCTTGAAACTACGATTGCGGATAAGCTATCTGAACCTTGGATACTTTACGGACATGGGATCGGCGGCTCGATACTCTTAGAGTTTGCAGCTCGTGATTTTACTTTTCCCTCCGGGCAACGCTTATCCGTATCACGGACCATTTTGCATGCTCCCATCGGCGCGACTCTCAAGCTGCGTAAGTTCCCTGCCTTAATGAAGCCACCCATTATGCGCGAAATGGGAAAATGGTTACTGACTCGAAAGATGCTCAGATCCCTTTGGGAGAAGCGCCTTTTCCAAGCACCAGCAGAGATTCCCCAGTACTTACGCGATCAATTTTTTCGAGACTACACCCAGTGCGATGCTTTTGGGGTTTTCTTCGATATTATCACCCCCGCTTGGTATGAAGACATCCGCGACAAAGTCAGTCAAAAGCCTTTTCACTTTGTCTGGGGCGAAGAAGAACGGGTCATCAATGTCGGCTTTGTGGAGCATTGGCGTAAGGATTTCCCTCAATCGCAATTTGAGATTGTCCCAAAATGGGATCATTTTCCGATGCTGGAGCAGGTAGAAGATTTTACCGCTCATTTTTTGCGCTGGACCCAATCAGAAACCTTAGCATGAGCAAATTATCCCAATTAGAAACTCTCGCCCGATTAGGCTTACCGACTCCGGCTTTTGAGTCGGTCGCACATGCAGATTTTCTGTCCCAGAAAGCATCCCCCTCCACTCGTTTAAAAAGTCCCTTAGCAGTACGCTCTACTTTTGAAGAAGAAGATGGCAGCGACAAATCCTACGCAGGACACTTTCATACCGAACTGGAGGTAGAGCCAGAAACGTTGCGCGAAGCGCTAGCCAAAGTCTTTGCCTCCTACCCTAGACCAGAAGGACAAAAGGTAATCGTCCAAGAAATGATCGAGGCTCAATATAGCGGCGTCCTCTTTGCTTACCGCAAAGCCGTTTGGAAGCTCGAATACGTTCCTGGTCCGGGCGAAAACCTAGTTAGCGGCAAGGTGCAGCCGGAAAGTATGCTCTTACCACGATTTGCGAAGCGAGATCTTTTTTGGCAAAAATGGTTTCCTAGCTGGCAGATTATTCAAGAGCAAGAGGCAGCTAAAATGCTTCATCCGGCCTTGATGCAACTGTCGGTGCACACCCAAAAGTTACTCGCGCATTATGAGCAAGAAGCGCCTTATGGTCTGGACATAGAGTTTTGTGTCGATCAAAACGGCAAACTCTACCTCTTACAGTCCCGGCCGATCACCACTCCTGATGATGCAGAGGAAGTCCTCACCTCTGCCAATCACAAGGAGATTCTGCCCCCCTACCCTTCTCGTTTTATGACGGGTTTGATTAGGGATTGTAGTCAGGAGCTTTTTGCCTACTATCAGCGCATGGATCCGAGCTTAGCAGAGCGAGATTTCATCGAATTAGCCAGCGGTATGCCTTGGATCAATTTGACGGCACTTTTGGATGTGATGACCAGTTGGGGTTTACCCAGTGCGTTGGTTTGCGAATCAGTAGGAGCAGACGATCCTTATCGTATCGGTCTAAGACCTTGGCAGAGTTTGAGCAAAATTGGGGTGTTCTTTCGTCTGTTAGGAGATCAGATCGGCGTGGTGGGTCGCACCAAGAAGTGGGTGCGCAATACCGGTCAGCAATTGGAGCAAAACTTAGAAGCCCGGCAAAATATCTGGGAGCTGCAAGCTGAGATTGCCTTCAAAGAGACCTATCAGGATATGCGCAAGGTCTATATCGAGCTGGTCTCGCATATGCAAGCCCTGACAGGCGCTATGTCTGGGCCGGTCAAGCTTCTTGACAAACTAGGGGTTTTATCCAAGCTCATGGCGCGCTCTGCGAGTACTGAGTATCTGTTTGCCTTTCAAGAATACCAGAGCGGGCAGATGGATTGGGAGCAATTTGTGGCTCGCTACGGTCATCGCGGCTTTTATGAGTCAGATTTAGGGCAGGCCCGCTTCGCGGAACTCTCAACTCCCCCCACCCAAAACACAGAACTAAGCGTTCCGCGCAGCGGTAGTAGCAAATCACCTTGGTACGCCTTTCTCTTCGCTCCTATCATCAATTTGATCCATACGCGAGAATGGTTACGACATGAGACGATGCGCTTCTTCTTTTTGCTGCGCAAGGAGTTGTTGGAGCATAGTCCCGAAGGCAAAGATTTTGCCCAATACTATCCTGAAGATTGGAAGCGCTTATTGAGCGGAGAAAGGCCCAGCATTGACCATTATGAGGAGCAATCCGGTTGGGATTTGGATAGCTTTTTACACAATCGGGTAGGTCGTCGCTTGCCCATCAGCAGCTTGACCCATGTCAGCAGTGGCGAA
Source organism: Bacteroidota bacterium (assembly GCA_039024315.1). Taxonomy (GTDB): domain Bacteria; phylum Bacteroidota; class Bacteroidia; order J057; family J057; genus JBCAWW01. The sequence goes on along the minus strand of JBCCQN010000170.1, from coordinate 3,689 downwards.
AATGCGAATGAAGGCCTAGGTATTTATCCCGGTAAGGTACGAGGCCAGATTTGGAAGGTGAGCCAAGCTAGTCAGGGCAGCATCAAGAAACCTGATTTTGAGCATACGATATTGTTGACGGAGTCTTTGGATCCAGGCTGGATTCCTTATTTCGTTCAGGTGGATGGGGTGCTATCCTATGTGGGTGGTCTCCTATCGCATGCTTCTATCATACTAAGGGAGTCTCAAAAACCCGCCATTACCCAGATGCCACGCGACTGGCAGTTTGAAACAGGGGACCTAGTGGAGATGGATGGCAAGACTGGAGAAGTAGTCTTGTTGAAGAAGGTTGAGAAGGCTTCGTTTTGATGAGATAGCGTTTATTTACTGCTGCGCAGAACGCTTGTCTTTGGGTATGGTGTGCGGCGTATGCAATACGCCGCTACCAGGGGTTGCTGTAGCTGCGGCATGCATGCCGCAAGGGATAAGCGTTCCGCAAAGCGGCAAAAACACCCATCACCCCAAAAATAAATTGTCAATCAGTCGCGTCTTACCTAAAAAGGCGGCAACAAAGGCGTGGGGATGATGAATGGGTTCAAGAGACGGAATCTCTTTGAGGCTACGTCCATCGAAGATCTCGAAGTAATCGAGACGTACCAAAGGATAGGCCTTAAGGCGATCATGAACGAATGCTTTAGCGGCAGCCACATCCTCGAAATCCAACAAGCCTTCGCGGATAGCGGATAGGGTTTTAGAAAGGAATAGGGATTGTTGGCGTTCCTCGGTGGAGAGGTACACATTACGGGAGCTCATCGCTAGACCGTCCTCTTCCCGCACAATGGGACATGGCACAATGCTGATCGGGAAATGCAGTTCTTTGACCAATTGCTGCAAAATCAAACATTGCTGATAGTCCTTGAGGCCAAAGTAGGCGAAGTGTGGCTGGACAATATTAAAGAGAATAGACACTACCTGTACTACTCCATTCATATGTCCTGGTCGAGTGGCACCGCACAGTTTTTTGTCCATATCCAAGATATCAAAGTAAAACTGGGCAGGCGGATCAGGATAGATTTCGTCAGCATTGGGCGCAAACACATAGTCAACTCCCAAGGATTCTAAAAGAGCGGCGTCAGCTTCTAGATTGCGCGGGTACTTGTCTAAATCCTCATTGGGGCCAAACTGAGTCGGATTGACAAAAATGCTGACGATGGTGATGTCATTTTGCGCGACGGATTCGCGTACGAGTGAGGCATGTCCTTGGTGCAAAGCACCCATAGTGGGGACGAAGCCCACACTTAATTTGGGGTCAATTGCCTGTCGAATAGTACGGAATGAGGGAATATTTGGAAGGATCTGCATAAGTGCGGAATAGTGAAAGCAGGGTATTCCAAACGGTGAATATAAATAAATGCAAATTGTTAAAACAAATTATTTTTCGTATTTTTGTGGAAGAATTTTACGAGCACTAGATGAGGACTTTAGTGCTGCAATGATAAACCCCAATATAATATGGAGAAAAAACTGCGCATTCTCTTTGTTACATCGGAGATTGCTCCATTCTTGAAAATGAGTTCCGCAGCAGATCTGATCCGTCTCCTTCCGCAGCGCTTGCAAGAGAAGGGCCACGAGATCAGAATTTTTATGCCCAAGTTTGGCGTAATTAATGAGCGTAGGAACCGTCTGCACGAAGTAGTCAGACTTTCAGGAATCAATATCCGGGTAGCAGGAGAGGAAAAGCCGCTTACCATCAAGGTGGCGTCTATTCCAAATGCAAAACTGCAGGTGTACTTCCTCGACAACGAGGACTATTTTCAGCGCAAATCTGTCTTGACCGACAACTCCAACAATTTCCATCCCGATAATGATGAACGCTCCATCTTCTTTTGTAAGGGCGTGATTGAAACGGTAAAGAAACTAGGATGGCCACCAGACATTATTCACTGTCATGACTGGATGACTTCATTTATTCCCTTATATTTGCGTACGCATTACAAAGAGGATCCGATGTTTAAGAAAACTAAGACTGTATTTACAGTCTATGACAACGGGTTTGAAAATGATTTTGCGAACAGCTATCTCGACAAAGTTCGCCATGATGGGATAAACGAAGAAAATCTAGACAACTTCGATGGCAACAATTACGTTGGGGTAGTCAAGGGAGGAATGGCTCTCTCAGATGTCGTGACCAAAGGTGTACCTACGATTGACGCTAAACTGGAAGAATACATTGAGAAAACTCAACCAGAAAAATACTACTTCGACAGCAGCGACAAAGAGTCTTATGTCGAAGGCTACAATCAGCTGTATACCAACATCGCAAACTAAGTTTATTTTGTACAGAAATATGCCAGAATGGCGTGTCATGCTTCTATGCATGACCGCCATTCTTTCTTTATCAGCTTGCCTAGACGGCCCCGGCAATACCGGAATCGATGTATTGCCCGACAATGACCTGCTTACTACTGCATTTACTGATACTCAGAGTATCATATTTGAGTCCGTATTGGTCGACTCAGTTTCTACCTACCGCGCCCAGCGCCAATTAGTCGGAAATTACGCTGACCCTGAATTTGGTCGTATCACGGCCACGACCTACACGGAATTGCTACCACGCAATGGCCTAATATTTGCCGAAGATCCCGATGATCTCATTTTTGACTCTTTGGTCCTGCAAATAGTAGTTGATGCCGGCTATGGCAAAATTGACGAAGCTCAAACGCTTCGGGTACACCTTCTTGAAGATACCTTTCCCAATGCTGAGACGATTAGTTCCAAGACCGAAATTGCTTATCAGCCCGATGATTTGGCCAATGGCAAGCCTTTCGGTTTCAACGAAACGGTTATCACCACCTTCCGCATTCGGCTAGATGATGAACTGGGCAAAAAGATATTGTTTACTAGCCCCGATACCCTTGAGGATCGAGACTTGATGAAATTTATCTTACCCGGATTTAGAATTAGTACTGACCCCGTACAATTCTTTTCTCGCGAACCAGGAGCAGTATTTTCTCTCGATCTTGAAGCTGATAACTCTCAACTTCTCATGTACTATCAGCTGCGAGATAGTGCTACTGGGGTTTTTGAGCAAACAGAACTGCCAGAGCCTTTTAGGATTTTGACAATTACACCTAAGTTCACCCAAATTGAGCGTACAGAATTAACTACCGACAGATTATTGGGTAAATTTTTACCTGATCCAGACGAAAATCAGGAGTATGAGTTTGTACAAGCAGGGGCACTCATCAAAGGCTTTATTAAATTCCCAGAAATTGACGATCTAAAGGGAGTCGCTATCCAACGTGCAGAACTCCTACTCAACGTAGATGAAACTTGGCTGGGCAGCAACAACCGATATCGGCCGCCTGGGAGTTTTACGGTTGCTTATGCGGGGCCAGATGGTAATGAGCTGATTACGGATGAAGGTATCGCCTTAGTCACCACCCCCCCCACGTATGATGAAGAGGAGGGTCATTATAGTGTGCTGTTGACCAACTATGTACAACAAATCATCAGTGGTCAACGGGCCAATGATGGCATGGTTATCTTGCCTGATTTAGCCAACCTTTCTGTCAATAGAGTAGTTTTGGGAGGCAATACTCACCCTACTCTCGCACCTGAGCTTAGGATCACCTATACGCAACTACCACGGTAAGCATTAGATTTTTGGAGCTACACTTTTCGCGATACGGAGCCTAAATAGGCCTCGT
>JBCCQN010000169.1:0-17909 GCA_039024315.1 Bacteroidota bacterium | reverse complement strand
CGACAAAGCCATTACTTAGAGCTTTGGGTTATTGGCATCGCGCTTTTCTTTGGGGTCATGTTTCGCTTTCCCGCTGCGCGCACCGCTTTTTCTAATACGGGTTCCGCGCAGCGGTAAATACCCTAAAAAGGCTCAGGCTGAGGCGCTACCAAAAGAGCTAGCAAAGTAACCCTGCTTAGTATCTAAGTACTAAAACAGTAGGATGAAGACCTAAGGAAATGGGGCTATGGTCTCTGTACTGTATACTTTTTACTTAATACTTGATAAACTGCTGCACGCGCTCTCCATTTTCGCTTCTCACGCGCAATTGATAAATACCGGGAGGCAATTGATTGACACCGACTTCTATCCGATGAAAGGCCTGCTTGGCTTCCGAGTGTTGTTGCCAGACCCGTGTGCCATTGATCGACTCAATGCTATAGTCTAAAACGCTCTCTTCGCCGGTGCTGGTTTCTATGGCTAGCATCTCGCTGACAGGATTGGGAAATACATATACCAAGGGATCTGGAATTTCGATATCTACTACGACGATGCCGCTAAAAGCTTGGGTTCCATCGCGGTTTTGCTGTAACAGTCTATAGTAATAGCGACCAGGACTAAGCTGATACTCAGTAAAGTCATAAAAACTATTTTCATTTTCATCTCCGATCGCATTGAGGCGCATCTGGGGGGTCCAAGTCTCACCGTCGGTGGAACGCTGAACTTCAAAAAAATCATTATTGATTTCCAGATTCGTAACCCAATCCAGTCTTACTTGTTGATTTACATTTTCGGCACTGAGGGCAAGATATGGGACATTGAGATTACTACCGTCGTCAAAACCACTGGTCCAAAGTAGCGCTTTTGCCCATAATTCTTTTACGGCATTGGGTACCAACCCATGCTGGCTATGCTTGGGGCGAAAGTCAGCAAGGGGCGAAAAATAAACCTTAGCCCCTTCGTACTCGCTCAAAGGCGTAGGATGCGGCAATTGCCTTGAAAAAGCGCCTTTATGGCTTGGGATCCATTTATTACCACTTTTGCCACTGATATTTAAAATTGCCTGATTGGGTACTCTTTGGTCAGTAATGGTCGAGATCCACTTTTGACTTTCAGGGTAAATCAGCCCTTCTAACCAATCCCACTGCCTTACGGCTTCAATTTTTGTGTTTTCAAAATTATGGCTGAGACGAACGCAGATCAATGCGCCGCCACGTCTCCCTTCTCCTCCGATCAAATATTCGCTAAACTTTTCGCGGGCATCATTATCTAATTTCCATAAGTCTCCATCCTCAATCGCAAAGACTACTTCAGGCAAAGAAGCAGGATTGTCTAAGCAGCTTTTGTCCCATTCAACAAGTTCAAAGCCATAGTCGCGGCCGAGTGAGCTTAGGATCTCTTTAACCTCCTCAGAACGCCCATCATTGAGCATACCCGCATAATGAACTTTGAAGAGGGCATCTTGGGCCCATAATGGCAGACAGAAAAAGAGGTACAGAATCAATAGGATTATAAAAGGTAAAGGCTTTGTTATCATATGGAAGGTGCAATGTTAAACAACATTCCAATTTTAGCTTCCTTTAAGCAGAAAAGTAGGACACACTCCTTCGAAAAGTGCAAAAGGCAACAAAAACTCGGTTTTCCAATTAATTTTTTATCAAGTTTTTAATAAATTACAATAAAATAATTTTACTATTATTTGTATTTTTCATTCGCCTTATCACCTAATGTACTGCTAACCAAGCTAAGCCCAAACGGTCCTGCTTCAAGCATATTTCAAAGAAGAGAAATAAGCCTACGTTTGCCCAATTTGACGGAGCGTTCCGCGCAGAGGGAAGGATGAAAGGAGTAATGACAAAAAGTAAAAAGCCCTCCCAAACGGGAAGGCTTTTATAATATCTTACACAAAAGTTCTACCTATTCCTGCTCTTCGTCGGTGGCTGCAGGCTGAATAGACTGTACTTGATTATCAATTTGATCCTGAGTGGGGATAGTGTTAGCCTGAGGGATAACAGTGTTTTCAACTTGAGACTCGATACGTAAAGTATCTTGTGCAGTAGCGGGTGAACTAAGCGAAATGTTGGCGATAAATGCGCAAACAGCCATAGCACCTGCCAAATACCAAGTGATCTTTTCGATCATTTCACTACTCCTTCTCGCTCCCAAAACTTGAGTTGCGTTTCCGCCTACTAGAGAGGAGGAAAGGCCACCACCTTTACTATTTTGTACTACTACTGCTAAGATCAAAGCCGCAGCCACTAATAGACAAAGTATTCCAAAGAGTATAAACATTATTTTGTCCTGATTTTTTCGATTTGAGCGTCAAAGTACGCACTTTTTTGGGGGAATCGCAAGCTGAGCTTTTTATAGATCTCAATTGCATCTTCGATACGATTTTGTAGGACATAAAGCCGAGCAAATGTTTCTGTAACTAGCTCTTCATCAGCTTCTACACTTTTGGCAGCAGGATCAGGCTTTTCATCCTCAGACTTGGCCATAGGATGTAGCCTACCTTTGCTTTTGGGTGGTTCGGCCAAAAACCGATCGATCAATGCTTGGTCTCGCTCTCTGGAGTTCAGCTCCTTTTCTATCTCTGTTTCCCCTTTCATTGCCGCTTTTTGGGTAGCAATTTCTTTTCTAATATGATTTCCTAGGTGCAAATATTTGGCTCTCTTTTCCCGAATTATATCTTCCAAAGGATGGTCTAATTTTCTCTTGGCGGGTTCAAGCATATTAAATACCCCTTTTTCCAGAGAGCAGTTTTGACACAAAGGTTCGAAGTCCAATATCGAAAATGCAGTGGCAAGTCTGTTTGATTGCTTGGGGGCTGAATGAGAGGCCATAGTTTTTTGAACCGCTGGTAAGTAAGTTTTTCCTTCTAGATATTGGCGGAATAGCCTACGGTTGCTCGCATAAATGGAAGCCTTGAACCGATCTTGCTCAGATCCACTTTGTTTTGCTTGCAAAAAATGAAGCAAAGCAAAATAGGGATCTTCGGTTTGGGCCGCATCAAGGGCAGCAGTTTCTTCAGGTCCCAAGGGACGGTCCAAACTTTCTCGCAGCAATAAATAAGGATCGAAATCTACCACTTTCCGATGGATTTACTGAATATGTCTTGAGTGATCTGGTCTAATATCTCCTCAATTTGCTCTCTTTCTACTGATGAAAGGTCCAAACTAGCGTCAAAATCAATATAGCTTGAAAAAGTTTGTTCCCAACTTTCGTTGGCATCTTGGTTATTTTCAAAATTGACTCTTATGGCGATCGTCATGCGGTTTTGCTCGGCCCGGTCCTGGCCAGAGATCGCCGTCGGTAAGACCGTATAGCGCGTAATTGCCCCCCCCAAGGCAACATCTGCGTTACCAGAAGTTAAGGAGAGACGAGATTGCGTTAGAAAGCGATCTTGCAGCTTTTCGGTGGTCAGAATTCCTAAATAAGGAACGACTATCTCTGCTTCATTAGAGAAATTGTCAACAAAAAGAGTCTCCAAACTGGTATCGACACTACCGCCGGTAAAGTTAAATGAAACCGAGCAGCTGGAGGCCAGCAAAATAAGCCCCAGTAAGGGAATGAAAAGGTATTTACTCCGCATAAGACAATGGCTACAACTCAATATCGTAGTTGTTGATCTTACGATAGAGAGTTCGTTCTGAAATTCCAAGCTCTGTCGCCGCTTTTTTGCGATTATTGTTATGCTTCGTCAGCGCTTTGATGATGAGTTCACGTTCTTTCTTCTCTAGATTGAGCGATTCCTCTAACAAAGGTGGCGTCGGACGACGAATTGGTTGCCCTACTTGTAATATCTCTGGTTCATGATAGTCGGGCTCAAAGTTATCAGTCTGAGCATAATCCAGATCCGATTCTTGATAGACAGCTCCACCATTTGTCTGTCGCTGCTGATCCTTGAGTCCAAGATAGGCCACCATGCGTTTGAGCTCAGAAACCTCCTCAATCAATTTAAGCAATACTTCATGGTCTTTGCCCTCAAATTGTCCATTGCCTTCATCGAGAATGTTGGTATGAGTGCGCGGCACTATGCTTGGCAAATAGCTCTCTTGAATCAGCAGATTTTTTTGCAAAACTGTAGCCGAAACCCAATCGCCCTTTACCAAGACTGTCAGCTTTTCCACTAAGTTTCGGAGCTCCCGGACATTACCGGGCCAGCGATATTTGTAAAGCAGGTCTATTGCTTCCTCTTCAAGACTGATCGGATCGCGTTTGTACTTTTCGCCAAATTCGAGCGCGAAGTAGTTGAAGAGCAGTTCGATGTCGTCTTGGCGTTCGCGCAGCGGTGGCACCTGAATGGTTACCGTATTGAGACGGAAGTATAAGTCTTCTCGAAAACGACCATTGCGGATCATGTCAACCAAATTTTTATTGGTAGCAGCAATCACGCGCACATCTGATTTTTGGGGTTTGGAGGAACCGACTCGCAAGAAATCACCTGTTTCCAACAAACGTAGCAACTGGGCTTGAGTAGCAAGCGGCATCTCCCCTATCTCATCCAAAAAGATGGTTCCCCCATCTACTTCCTCAAAGTACCCCTTACGCGAATCATAGGCCGAAGTAAAAGAGCCCTTTTCATGGCCAAAGAGTTCAGAGGCAAGCGTTCCCTCAGGGATAGCCCCCGTATTGATGGCGATAAAAGATTTATGCTTTCGTTTGCTGTTGTCATGAATGATACGCGAAAAGACGTCCTTACCAGTACCGTTCTCGCCATAGACCAATACGGTTACTTCAGTAGGGGCTACTTGCATAGCGATCTCTACTGCCATATTGATCTCCCGACAATTGCCGATGATCCCGTAGCGTTGTTTGATTTGCTGAATGGTCATTAGATCATTTCCCCCATCAAGGTCGCACTAGTGGCTCGCTCTATTTTTACCTGCACATAATCACCAGGGCCTAGATCACTACCGTTTTTCGGGAAAACCACCATTTTGTTCTGATCATTCCGCCCACAAAAATCATCTGCAGAACGCTTAGAATTTCCTTCGATAAGGACTTTGTAAGTATTACCGATATCAGCATAATAGCTTTCTCGTGAGATTCGATTTTGGAGAGCAATCACTTCGGAGAGTCTTCGTTTTTTCACCTCCTCGGGAACGTCATCCTCAAGCTTCTTAGCGGCGGGAGTTCCGGGACGCTCAGAGTAGATAAACATGAAGGCTTGATCGTAACGCGCAAACTCCATCATTTGAAGCGTATCTTGATGCTCTTCCTCAGTCTCAGTACAGAAACCAGTGATGATGTCCGTAGAAATCCCACAATCAGGCATGATCTCGCGGATACGTTTTACCTTTTCTCTGTACCATTCGGCGGTGTAACCACGGTTCATGACATCCAATACTCGGCTATTACCGGATTGCACTGGAAGGTGGATGTATTTGCAGATGTTATCATAGCGAGCCATGGTGTGCAATACATCATCCGTGATATCACGTGGATGAGAAGTAGAGAAGCGAATACGCACCTCAGGATCAACTTTTGCCACCATTTCTAGTAGCATTGCAAAGTCAACCGTTTCTACTTCTTCGCCTTTTTTGATAGCCTTATTGATTTGGGCTTTCCCTTTTAACTCAGCATTATCTGACCATTTGTAGGAGTCAACGTTTTGGCCTAGTAGTGTAACTTCCTTATAGCCATTCGCAGCTAGTTGGCGCACCTCCTCCACAATGGAATGTGGATCGCGGCTGCGTTCCCGGCCACGGGTATAAGGTACTACACAAAATGAACACATATTGTCGCAACCCCGCATGATGGTAACAAAAGCCGTTACCCCATTGCTATTTAAGCGGACTGGCGAAATATTGGCGTAGGTCTCTTCCCGAGAAAGAAGCACATTGACGGCTTTTTGACCTGTCTCAACCTCCTCGATCAATCTTGGTAGATCGCGATAGGCATCAGGACCAACCACCATATCAACCAATTTTTCTTGGTCGATCAACTTACTTTTCAAGCGTTCGGCCATACAGCCCAAAACCCCTACCATCAAGTGTGGCTTTTCGACTTTTTTCTGGCGGAAGGCCTTTAAGCGATTCCAAACCTTGGTTTCGGCATTTTCGCGGATACTGCAGGTGTTGATAAACACCAAGTCCGCTTCTTCGGCCTGATTGGTAAAGCCGTAGTTCATATCACGTAGCACAGAGGCTACGATTTCGGTGTCAGAGAAATTCATCTGACAGCCATAGGTTTCGATATATGCGAGCCGTTCTGCCTTAGCCTCAATGGGACTGCCTTGGTAGGCGATTCCTTGCTTGGCCTCCTCAATAGTTCTTTCTAGACTTAAAGGTTCAAAAGCTCGTTTGGTAATTTTGTCGCGCATGGACTTTTACATTCTGCGTTTGAAGGATTGAGCCGACAAATATACGACATAAGCAAAAGGCTGACAAAATGTCAGAGCATTTTATCAGCCTTTTAATTCCTATCTGTATATCAATTTAAGCGCCCTCTTCTTCTGGCTGGCGTTGTAAGAGCTCCTCATTCATAAGATAAAGAGCACTCTTATTGTCGGAGATCATCTTCAACTTTGCGATCATAGAACGCATGACTGATTCTTCCTCCACTTGTTCACGTACAAACCACTGAAAGAAGTCATAAGTAGCGAAATCGTTTTCTTCAAGCGCAGCCTTTACGATAAGGTGAATATGCTTGGTGATATAGCGTTCGTGCTCAAGACCTTTTTCAAACGCATCTAAAATTGAATCAAACCCATTATTGGCCGCACCAATTGCCTGATGCTCAATTTTGCCATCTACCTCATGTAGATAGTCAAACTGCTTCATCGCGTGTAAACTCTCCTCATCGGCTTGCACACGAAAAAAGTTAGCGAAGCCATCCAAATCCTGATCCAGGAAGTAGGAACTCATCGCCAAATACTGATATACAGAAAATACTTCTCGATGGTACTGATCATTGATCAGTTTTGCCATTTTTTCACTTATCATAGTCGGTTCTTATTGATTTACTTGTTTGGGTTTTCCGCTCATTCGCGGAACGCTTTAATCGTTCGGCGCAGCCGGAAAAGATAACTTAAAACTGGCGCCTTTGCCTTCACCTTCTGACTCAGCCCAAATCTCTCCGTTGTTATGCTCCATGATTTTACGGCAGGTAGCAAGGCCAATACCTGAGCTTTCACCATTTTTAGGCTCATTCCAGCGCGTAAACATCTCAAAAATCTTACCCTGTGCCTCTTCGGGAAATCCGCGGCCATTGTCGTCTACGGAAATCAGCCATTTTTGATCGATTTTTTCTGCAGAGATTCTCACCTTTAAGGGCAGGTTTTCTTGGCGATATTTGATGGCATTTTCGATGAGGTTTTGAAATACAATGCTGATGTAACTATCCTTGCACATCACCTCTGGTAACTCCTTTAAAGTAACTTCTGTTTGGGATTCTTCAATTTTATTTTTGAGCATTTCTATCGCGTGCTCGACCGGATACTTGAGATTGATCTTGCTGCTTTCGGCTTCCTCAAGCTTCTTGGCTAAGGTCGCATAATCTAGCACATCTCTTATCATCTGATCCATCCGTTTGGTGCCATCGACTGCAAAATGGACAAACTCTTGACTCACCTCATCAAAATCTTCTTCGTGCTTTCTCGCCAACAATCCCACATAGCTACTCACCATACGCAATGGTTCTCTCAGATCATGGGCAATAACATGGGCATATTGCTCTAGCTCTTGATTAGAGAGTTCTAGCTTATGGATATAGGATTTCAGATCAGAAGATAACTCTGCAAAAGACTGACCGAGATACTTGATTTCATCTAAATCAGGTTCAAGCTCGATAGGCTTACCACTTGCTTTGCGGGTTTCGGCCACCGCTTCTACCAATTGATTGATCGGCTTGACAAAGCGATAAAGAACGCCTGTAATCAACAATAAAAAAAGACATAAGAAAAAGAGACCCGAAAGCAGAGTAAACCAAAAAATTCTGCTGTTAATCCTACCAAAGCGAGCGGTAATAAATTCATTTTTGGCCAAAATCGGGGCCATATACTGTTCATTGGTTGACTGATTGACCATCAGCCAGCCAAAGCGATTGGTAGCAAAGGTGAGTAAATAAGCCTCGTCCACGATTACCCCCGTACCAACGGATTTCATAGAGTCTAAATAGGCCATGGCCAATACTCGTCCTTCCTCCACACTCAATTGAGCTAAGCTATCATTAGAAGCAAGCTGTCGATTTTTGAGCCCCAGCAATTGGCCAAAACTTAGATTCAAGATCGCCTCGGCTTGATCTTCGGATAACAAATAAGCCGCGCCCGTACTATCGACGGCATTGAGCTGTCTCACTTCCCCCGGTAAGATCGCTTCAAACTGTTCCTGAAAAGCTCTAGAGTTTCTGATAAATAGGCCTTTACGCAATATGTTTAATGCCTCCTCCTGACTGCTAGATTGTCTAATCAAATTGATAACGGTAATGATATAGTCGATTGGCTTGCTCAAGCTGTCGCCGCCGATGACAGGTATGGGAGGCATTAAAGTATCTTCTGAACTGGCCACAATAAGGCTATCATTGGCGAGCAAAAAATTAAGTCCAGTTTGATAACCCTTTTGTAAGGTCCTAATGGCAAAATTGAGGTTGTAGCGCAAAAGCAAACCGCCCGTCTGCGCCCCTTTAAAGTCCTCAATATTGCTGCCGTGATAGAAGTATTTTTCACCGTTTGAAGGATTGAAGTATATCTCAGAGATGCCAGCGCTTTCTTTACTCAACTCCGCTAACCACCTCGGCTCGTTGATTTCATCGTAGTGCACTCTGCGCTCTGGCGGGAGCTCACAGCAGGTGAACAAAAAACGCGTGGTATCTCCGATCCGGCGAGTACGAATGGCTTGTTTCACTTCATCTTTGGCCAAGACCAACACATTGAGCAGATTAGAATCTTTGCGTAGGAGCGAGCGGCTGAACTCTTCCATCTTTTGGATGTTGAGATCCTGAAAAGTGGGGGCATCGGCTATGATCTCTGCCTTGGTAGTATTGTCTAGAACGATTTGCTCCAATTCGTTGGCCCGCTCGACTATATTGGTCGCATACTTCTGGCGGATATCTTGAGTCAAGCTAGCAGAGGCTTCTACCCTTAGTTCGTCTTCTGTTTGTTTCAACTCAGATCGGGTATAGCCAAAAATAAAGATACCCGCAAAACTCAAAATCAGGCTCACTAAAGCTAGTAAGGGAAAGAGCGATCGAAAAAACAGCGTATCAGATTGCCATAGCTTAAGGTTGGCCCACCACTCCATAAAGCGCCCCAACCAAGGAAGCCGAGCCAGTTTAAGTAAAAAAATCTCCAGTTGATCTGGCAGACCAGAGCGAGACTCCCATATTGGCGCTTTGCGCTGACTTTTTTGCTCGGACTTTGATTGCTTGTGGGTAAGTTGTGAAGAGGTATTGGCAACTTTTTCCTTGGCTTGGTTGAGGAGTGGGCTAGCGGAATCTTTAAGCGTTTGGGCTTTCTCGCCTAATTCTTTGGCTTTAGCGCTAAGCTTTTCTCTTTGTTTTTTGAGGGTCTCAGATTGGGCGAGCTCTTCAGATTTTGCTTTTAGTTTTTTGACTTGGTCTTGTAGTTCTGCTTTAGACCAGGAAAAGTTTTTGAGCCGCTGCCAGAGCTTTTGGGCCGAAGTCGAAAGTTGGGCGCCTAGTCTTTGTAGGCCTTCTTTGTTGAATTTAGCAGCAATATTACGTAGCCAAGGGCCAAGCTGATTCATTATGGCTTCAAATGAAGGCAGCTTTTGCCAAAGCGCTTGCAACTTTGGTTTAATGCGATCAAAAAAATTTTGCTCTCTCCCTTTTTCTTTGGGATCCTGCTCTTCATTCATATGTGTGTGGGTAATGCCTTTCGCGCAAAAAATAATCAATTTTCAGTGATAGAAACACTATTCGTATTCTTTTTTTGAAAATCCAGCTATAAAAACAGTTTAATTGTCTGATAGCACAAAAACCCCTAATAACAAAGGAACTGTATATTTCGGAAGACGGATAATAGTACAAACAATTGAAGCACAATAAATCACTTCTCATAATATTTTAATCACAGTTCCTTCTAAGTGCTATGATTATTCAGCAAAATAAACTATATTATAACATAGATCTTAATCACGCAAAAATACTGAGCACTTGTAATTTAGCCTAACACAACAACCCTTCCACCTAATTTATGGAAGCAAATCATCACTCAGACTCTTCCTTGCCTCGTTATTCTGTCAATCGCCGCCACACTTGTTTTATGATCACGGAAGTTTATTCGCAAGATGAACTAGCCTATTATTTTTTCTTGTGCATGAACTGAGTTCCCCAAACTACTACTACAAGCTCCTAATTTTCATCTAAGCCCCTAATCTGAAAGCGTTCAATCTTGGCTTTGGTGTGCGCATCATGCATGATTTTGGCGATCTCACTCACAATCTCGGGGCGGTCTAAAGAGAGATCGGTTTGTTCTAATGAATCCAAGGCCAAATTGTAAAGGCTCATCGTCCCACCAAGGCTATCTTTTAGATTTTTGCGGACGGCTTTCCAATCTCCCATTCTGACAGCCTGTTGACCACCATAGGCCGGAAACTCCCAGTACAAATAGTCATGAACGACTTGATTGGGCGTTCCCCGTAGGGTAGCTAAAAAACTCAATCCATCCACCTTAGCAGGAACTACTTGCCCTGTCAACTCACAAAGGGTAGGCATTAAGTCTTGAAAGCCAGAAATATGGGTGCTAATGCTGCCCGCTTCAATTTTTCCGGGCCAAGATGCAATCATAGGTACGCGAATCCCTCCCTCATGCACAAAACCCTTGCCCCAGCCATATTCAGTTTTGAAGGGTTGAGCACTATCAAAAAATGGCGTATCGGCTCCTCCGGTATAAGTAGGCCCATTGTCGCTACTAAAGATGATCAAGGTATTTTCATAGAGCCCCAAGCTTTTAAGCTTTTGCACCAACTCCCCTACTTGCTCATCCAAATAGGAAATCATGGCCGCGTAGGTAGCACGAGGATACTGACAGGGGAAATAGCTCTTGGCCGTATGAGGTTCCTCAGGCCCAAATTTGTTACGATAATGCTCCACCCATATTTCTGGCGCTTGTAGCGGAACGTGAGGCAAAGGCGAAGCATAGTAAAGGAAAAAGGGCTCCTCTTGATTGCGTTCGATGAAGTCGAGGGCCTCATGTTGCATCAGGGTTGGCGCATACTCATTCAGCCTAAAATCTGCATAACTAGCGGGATCATTAGGGTCTGCTCCTTCGGCTAAATTGGCGTGGGGAGCTACCATTTTGTTGTCCAGTAGATGTCTCTCCTCATTACGCCACAAATGCATAGGATAGAGCGTATGGGCTTGACGTTGACAGTTATAGCCATAAAAAAAGTCGAAGCCCTGTTTGTTAGGTACCCCCTCGGTAGTAGGAGCGCCTAAGCCCCATTTCCCAACGATAGCGGTTTTGTAGCCAGCGGCCTGCATAATCTCCCCGACTGTGATGATCGTGTCAGGCAGAGGTCGTTGGCCTTCCAAAAAGGGATTTGCAAACATGGCTTCATAATCCCAGACTTTGCCTCTTTGCTTCCATTCGTCATTGCCCCTGATATGGGCATGGCCCGTATGTTGGCCTGTCATCAAAACACAGCGAGCGGGTGCACAAACCGGCGCCCCGCTATAATGCTGCGTAAATTTCATTCCAGCTGCTGCTAACGCGTCTAGATTGGGGGTTTCGATCAGGGATTGACCATAAGCACCCAGTTCACCATAGCCCAGATCATCAGCCAGGATATAGATGACATTGGGTTGGGGTTCTACCTTCGGTGAACAGGCAATCGCGCCAAATAAGAGGCAATAGAGCAGTTTTTTCATCGGACAGCTTTTGCCCTAATTTACAAAGCAGAGCCTTCGATCAAATAGCCATCATGGGTTTTTATTTGGAAGCCGGTGATTTTGCCCCCCGCTTCGCGGAACGTACAGACATCCCCTAGGTTGTTGAAATAAGCGCCGTCTTTGCGGGGATAGAGCAAGTACCATTGATACATATTTTGGTTGGACCAATCAAACTCTAGCCGATCAGCCTTTGAGACGACCTCTACGGCGATAAGTTTATCCCCTATGGTCAAAACACTCCCAGAAGCAGGTTCTACGCTGTATTGGCCTTGAAAACTCATAGCTCTGGCAGAATCCTCAGGAGTGTAGAGATAATCGCTGATATTGGGACCATTTTCAAACCATTCGAGTTCATCCCAGCGACCTTGGAGGGCAAAGGCTTTACTGCCAAAAGCTTCTTTAAGACTCACTAATCCGACCATATTTCCATCCCTTTGAAAGGCAATTGGATAGGCATATTCGATGACTTCCTGTAAGTATTCGTTGACCGACATATCTTTATCCTTAACCTTGATGCGGTAATCTTGGCTAAGGATTTGGGCAAAGCTAACTGTAGCAAAAAACCTTTCCCGAAAATTACCAGTAGGGTCTTTGGCTACTAATTGGAGTAGCAACTCTTCAGCATTCCATCCTTTGGTATTGGTCCCTCTTCTTTGCATGATATGAAATACCTGTGTCAAGGCTTCGAGATTAGAAGAGCTGGTTTCGTAGAATTCAGACATATATTGGCTGAGATTGTCGATCGCCTGAAAGTCAGGACTTTCCCAATCGCGATTGGCATTTAGTGCCACTTCACCCTTGAGCGCATCCGCCATGATTTGGGGGATCAATTGAGAAAAAAGGGGATCCATGTTTTTTTCTAAAGCTTTTTTGTGCCCTTCGGACTGATCCAATACTTCAGAGGGATTGGCATAGCGTGTAAAACGCCAGATTACCAGATACTCATCACTGCTTAAGGGTTGCTCTCCTTGTTCAAAGTCTTGACGAATGGGAGTGGTGCAAGCAAAACTGCAGAAGAGAACAAAAAGACTGAAAAAAATTGAAGGTTTCATAAACGTAATTTTGTAGATGATTTTGAAATCATCCCAATCTAGGCGGATGTGTTGTGAGCAATGTCAAGAAAGTAAAGAGAGATGTTAAAGTTGTTAAATGCTTGCTAATTGTCTGAATTTGAAGAAAATTGATGTCGATGAGGCCAGTATCCCCGGTATATATTGCATTAGCTATCCTAGCCGTTTTGGGACTGGGCTTATATACTTTGATGCTCAACCAGCTTCCCCAATTTAAGACACAACTGGCGAGTGCTTTGCACTATAAGCTCCGAGAGATTGGCCAAAGCTCTGCGGTAGAGATCAATGCGCTTTATGTACAGAGAGTTAAACGTTTTGCGAAGCAACTACACCCAAAAGACAAAGAAGCAGTCTATTCAGGCTTGGTTGACAAAGTACTGATGCTAAGGCCTGATGAGGCAACGAATAAATGGATACTTTCCTCCTACCCTAGAGAAGAACAACTTGAACCCTTTTTTCAAAACCAGGCCTTTGCAGATTTGATATCCAACAATATTGCGGACCGTTATGATTATTGGGATGAGCGGGCTCCTAACTATTGGACTAACACCTTGGATAGTACGCTTATATTTTCTCAGTTGGGTACGGCTTTTTCGACTAGTCAGCGCTTTGTCTGTATTCCTCGCTTTAAGGAAGATAAACTTGATTTCTTTTGGTGTTTTTTGCTAAGTCGGAATGGCCTGAAAGACAACATTTTACCCGCTTACTTCAATGGGCAATTTCATAAAGTATCTGACTACAAAGGGATCCAAAAATCCTACCTGAATCTCAGAATCCGGAACGAACGTAACCAGCTTGTCTACAATGAGCCTTTGCTTGCCAAAGGCAAAATGGAACATAGCCTGCCGGCTAATCAGAGCCTACCCTATCTGGAAGGATATACAGTAGAAATAGGTTTTTGGGGCCAAGACAGTCAAGTTATCGCAGCGAAAGTGCACCAACGAAATCAATGGTTGTTACACGGAGTCTTAGGGGTCTTTTTAGTGGCGCTATTTTATGTATTTAGAACACATCGAAAATCTCAAAGACTGGATCAGCTGAAGACCGATTTTATCACCAATATCAGCCATGAGCTCAAGACCCCGCTAACTAATATAAAATTAGTCGGAGAAACGCTGCAGGGAGGTAGAATCAAACAAATCACTGACGCACAAAAGCACGGAGCAACCATAGTCAGCCAAAGCAAATATTTAGAGGAGCGCTTGAATAAAATGCTCAACTTTTCAGCTGTGACTGAGCGTTCAGCGAAGCTGGAACTAGAACGCAAAAGCCTTGAAGCAGTCTGGGAAATGCTAACTCAAAAAGCTTTAGAGATGGCTCGCATCCATAATCGGGAACTAGCAATCGCAGGTAAACCTAAAGGCGAGGTAATGCTGTCAGTGGAGCATCTCTGGGGAAGCTTAGAAATCCTATTGGATAATGCCATTAAATATTCAGGACCCGAGGGCAAGGTCATGCTCACCAGTGAGTTGAAAGCAAAAAGCTGGCAAATTAGTCTACGAGATCAAGGCATTGGCATCAAAGCAGCGGACCAAGGAATCATTTTCGACAAATTTGTCAGGCTTGCGAAGCCCGAAACCCAAAGCGTTGCCGGCTACGGTATTGGGCTAAGCATGGCAAAAGCATTGATCGAACGACACAATGGCAAGATCAAATTGAATTCTACGCTCGGCCAAGGCAGTGAATTTATTATTGAAATCCCGCTTAGCCAATGAGTATTCAACCGCACTTATACCAGATTTTGGTGGTAGAGGATGATCCTTCGCTACGAGAGCTATTGGAGCACAATTTGCGCTTTGAGGGTTATCAGGTGCTGAGCATTCCGGATGCGATTCAAGCAGAAAACACTCTACAAACTGAGGCTATAGATCTTATGATCCTTGACCTTATGTTGCCTCACAAAAGCGGCCTTGAACTCTGCCGACAGCTTCGCCAAGCCAAGAACGATATCCCCATCATCATGCTGACAGCCAAAAGTACTTCTGCCGACATCGTTAGAGGGCTTAATGCTGGAGCGGATGATTATCTGGGCAAGCCTTTTGAACTAATGGAGTTATTGGCACGAGTAGAGAGCCTGCTGCGCAGAACGCAAAAATCGGTAACGCAAGAGTCGATCGTTCGCCTCGGCGAAGTAGAGATAGACTTTATCCAGCAATGCCTTACCAGAAAGGGAGAGAAGATTAGCCTTACGGCTCAGGAGAGTAATTTGTTGGCATTTCTGCACCAAAATGCAGGCGAAGTGATGAGCCGCGAGCAGATTATGCAAGCAGTTTGGAAGCATGATGAGCTGTTTTCCTATCGGACGATAGATACGCATATCACGCGCTTGCGCCAGAAGATTGAGGTGGAGCCTTCCAAGCCGAGGCATATACTTACCGCCCATCGGGTGGGCTATCGATTGGAGGTTTAGGCGTTATTCACAAGCCTAAACGGTTATCTATTGCATCTTTGACTTTTTCAAAATCATTGCCACTAAGCAGCTTAGGTTTTGATGCATTAATATCCTTTAACCAGCCATAGAGCTTGACTATTTCGTCCTTTATCTTTTTTGTATTTCTTGATTCTTTAACAAGGTTTTCATCTGCTTGTTCACCAAAAAAAACTACATCCTCTTGGATGGATTTTGCTTGCTCCCGCCAATAGGTGGCATAAGTTTTAAGCTTAGATCTATCTCGGGGAAACAAATCATCTTCTACCATAAAGGGCAGTACTTTAGTACGGAATTTCTCTTTTTCCCAATTTGCATTTCGAGCTATTTCACAAACCTCAAACATAGTGTAGTAGGATTGGAAGTATTTCTCACTTAAAAAAAGTAGACAAAGTTCATTTTCGCCCAAGTCCTTCATAAATTGAGATATAGAGTCACCAAAGTCTACATTTTTTTTGTCTCTCATAATGGTATAACCCGCATTCTCAAGACTTTTACATACTCTATTTACTAAACGTTCCCGATTTTTCCCTTTATCAGTTTCATTGTCTTTCCACGAATAAGAAATATAAATTTTCTTTTCACTAGAATTACCATCGGATTGTTGATTACTCAGACCTGTCGCATCTGTTCCAGTATTTTGACCACCATTACCAGTACTTACAATTCCTCTAAACACATCCCCCGCAATACTCATAATCGCCGCTGCGATCTGATTACGGTTAATCTGGGCATCCGAATTACTAATGATACCTAAACGTACATTTTGCTCCAGGCCACTCAATCGAGCTTGCGTAAGAATAACCTCATTAGATCTATCTGGTGCTGCTTGGTTCAATACCTCTAGTGCCCCCTTTAAATCGTCTCTGCCTACGAGTTGATCGAATTTATCTTTTAAGTCCTTCATGTGTGTTGATTTCCCTTAACTCAACATTTGAGCCCTTTTTAATGTTCGTATTACGCAAATATAATGTTTCAATACAAATTCATGCCACTTTTGCCAGACTTTTGTCATCTCTCTAATGGAATCCAAATTTCTTCCTTGGCTTCTGGGTGCATGGGACCTTTATATTCGGGGGGCATATAGTCAAAGTGAGGGCGTTCGGCGAGCCGAAAACTCGACTGAGGCAACCACTGAGTATACATGTATGCAGCAAATGGTGGGAAAGCGGTAACGGGACCTTTATAATCAAACTTAGCGTAGGTACCCGCGGGCAATAGCAAAGTTTCTAATCCCTCCGGCACATTCTCCCAATCCTCTACCTCCACTGCGGCCCATTTGTCAAAGCGAAGTTGGGGATCAAAATTTTGCACCAGAGTGCCTGCTGGATATACCTGAACACTATAAGATCCCAGCAAAGGAGAGACTATTTGCTTGGCTAGCTGTCTAAAATTACGCCATATTTCGGGAGTTTTGTTCTCGCTAAGGCTGGTTTCCAATCTGAAGCCAATTAACTTGCGAGCCTCGATGTCCATGATTGTGGGTTCCATAAGGCCAATAAACAAATAAGCGTCCAATTGATGAAAAAAATCCTGCTCTCTGTTCTGCTGCTTATCTCTTTTGTCATTTCTCTGGCGGGGAACTTCAGCATCCTTACATGGAATATTCAGGATCTCGGCCGCACTAAAGATGCTTCAGAACTCGCAGCTATGGTACAAGTGATGCGAAAGTATGATATCGTCCTGATCCAAGAGGTAGTGGCTAAAGATCCTGCCGGAGTACAAAAAGTCGCTACTATCGTCCAAGATCTTGATAGGACTGGTTCCAATTGGGACTACAGAGTTAGCGATCCCACCCAAAGCCCTTCTAGCAATATAAGTGAGCGTTATGCTTTCTTATGGAATACCGCCAAAGTCTCTCTTGTCAATCGTCCCTACCTAGATCTTACTTTGGTTGATATCTGCTTTCGAGAGCCTTACATCGCCGAATTCAAAGCTAAAGGAGAAGAGGACTCTTTTTTCATTATCAATTATCACGCTCGTAAACACGATGACCAACCCGAGGAAGAAATCCAGCACTTTCAATATTACCCACAAAGGCTCCAGACGGAAGCAGTAATCATTTGTGGAGATTTCAATTTGACGGAGACTCATCCTGTTTGGGATCCCTTAAAAGCGCAAGGTTATTTCCCAGTAGTCAATGATGCGCCCACTACCCTCAAGCGTAAATGCGTGAGAGGCAACTACTTAAATTATGCCATCGATAATATTTTCTTTGCTAGTAGCAGCTTTAGCCTAGAGAATAGCGGGCGGGTCGACTTCGTGGGGGATTGTGAGAACCTAACCCAAGCCCGGGGCATTTCGGATCATTTGCCGGTATACGCAGAATTTAGCTACTAAAAAAAGCGTTCCTGTTAGACAGAAACGCTTTAAGATGTGGGCCCACCTGGGCTCGAACCAGGGACCTACTGATTATGAGTCAGTTGCTCTAACCAACTGAGCTATAGGCCCGATGTGCTTGATACACGCTGCAAATATAGGCATTTTGCGCTAGGCAGCAAGCAATTTTTATACGGGATATTGCAGCTTTAGTTTTTCTGTGATCTCAGAATACTTGAGAAGATTTCGTATGTATCGTT
>JBCCQN010000168.1:0-17987 GCA_039024315.1 Bacteroidota bacterium | reverse complement strand
CTGGATAATAGTAAGATGACGACTCCCAAACTGTTTGGCCCAGACAAAATTGCCCAAACTATCCAGCTTGGTGATAAATACGTCTTGCTCATTGACGGAGGAAAAGGAGCAGGTATCCGGTCCCGGATCAAAATCTTGAGTACCCTCAAATCCCCCTCCGATATACACATTACTGGCTTCATCAGTGGCAAGCGTATATACCATAGTGCGTTGGGGACTAGTACCTCCCAGACTCTTAGCCCAGATAAAGTTTCCTGCTGAATCCAATTTTTGGACAAAAACAGCAGCCGTATACGAGTTTGCTACAGGTACGGTAATATTAAAGCTGTCTGGTCCCGGGTCAAAGTCAACGGTACCGATAAAGCTGCCCGTTACATAGATGTTTTGATTATCCGCGACGACTATCCTTTCACCAGAGGCACTACTGTAAGGTTTATCCAAGCTACTCCCAAACTGACGCGCCCACATTAGCTCTCCCGCAGCGTTTAGCTTGATTATATAAGTATCAAAGGATGCACGGGGAATAAATTTCAGCTTATCGGGGCCAGGATCTACGTCTAAGACATCCCTAAAAACACCCGTAAGATAAATATTACCCGCATCATCTAGGGCCATATGCCCAATCCCCATATAATCGACTGTTGCCAGTTGCTTGGCCCAGATAAAATTACCTGATGAGTCCAATTTGTTGATAAAGACATCACCTGATCCTTTGGCCTTGAGCATAAACTTATCTGGCCCAGGGTCAAAGTCAACTTGGTCTTTAAAAGTACCGATCGTAATCACATTAGCCTCTGGGTCCACAAGTACGTCATAAGCTCTAGTCCTATCAACATCCCCAAAAGATCTCACCCACTCAAAAATCTGAGCCTGCGTAGTCGAGGTGCTTCCAGCTAAGAATAAAAAAATCACAAAACGAAAAAGGGGTTCGGGGCTAGAAAAGGTTCTCATTAGCAATGTATTTATAATAATATCTTCAGCCATTCATAGATATACAGCCCCGTCTATCTATATTAATTGGCGTTTCCTATCCTTTTTACAGGAGAGTCGGTTTTTGGTTCATCAAATATAGGTTTTTCTGCTTTGTGTTAGAGCCTCCCGATAGCTATCGGGAGCGCGGAACGCTTGGGTCTAGGAAAATGGTACCGATGGATGCGACGCGACATTGGCCCTAATGGTAAAACTATCTTGTACTCAAGGAGAAAGGAAATCGGAGAGTGGTTTAGCGATAAGGCACTGCCTTGTCGCGTGCCAAAGACAAGCGTTCTGCGCAGCAGTACTCAAAAAAACTAGCCTCTAAGCATCGCGGCTTCTCCCTCAGTCCCGCTGGCATTGACCGCTTTTACTTCAAACTTGGCCCTAGCCGCCGGTAGATTGACGATCCGCATCTTGGTGCCAAATGCTTGGCCAAGTAGCTCTCCGTTTTGATAAACATTATAAGCCACCACCCAGCTGCCAGGGGTATCGTCTTCAGCAGCCTGCCAGCTCAGCCAATAGGCATCGTCTACCTCTTGTAATTTTATACCCTGAGGTATGCTCGGTGGACTAAGATCTTTTTTGGGAATGTCTCCCATCATCAAAACTTCAATTTCAGCGGCGATGAGGCTGTCGGCTCGCTTCTTTTGGATGTGGCCTTGTAGCTTATTTTCCTCCTGATCCCATTTGCAGACACCCGTTTCACTGAGGGTAATTTGGCCATTGGTGTAGGCGGTATAATTGACCGACTCGCCGCGGATGGCATAGTGTAGGGCGATCTGATCATTGCTATGACGAATGATGCGTTCGGCCCCGCCACGATACTCAAAATGTCTTTCGTAGCTGCGCCGAACGATATGATCTGCTGGAAGCTCCTTGAGTTTTTGGCCCGTCATCACATTGCCGTTATTGGCGTTGTAATAGTCGCCATTGCCGTTTTCCCAACCCGAGGCCATAAAAGGTGCCGGACAATTTTCGATCACGTAGCGACACATACGGTTACGTTCTTCATTGAGGCAGGACCAATCAGTATAGCTACAAAGTTGGTCCGAGCCGCCCCAATTGGTACGATCCAAACCTTCGTTATTGAGGAAGTTACCGCCCATAGTGGCGACTAATTTGACCTTTTCGCGCACCAATTGCTTACCAGATTTAGCGCTGATCATATCGGGTTCTGATTGCAGTAGGCCATAAAAATTATGCATGGTGCCAATGATGACCACCGTGATGCTAGAGTCGGCAGCACTTTCTAGGATCTCTCGGTAGAGGGCGACTCCGTCGAACGTATCTTCCCATTTTTTGACAGTGCGGGGATAGTCCTTGGCGATATGGTAGTCGTAGCTTTGCTCGGTGGCGTGGATCTTATTTTCGTAGCCTTTGTAATCCCCCACCGGAATCGCCTGACGGTTGTAAAAGTAGTTAATAGAACTCATGCAGAGAGCTGATTCCTTCTGATTGGTCGAGTTGACCATGGCGAGGATTTCGCATTCACCTTCACTGGCCATACTGTGCAGCATCGCGATGCAACCTACATCATCCGGATCAAATGAGGGGTCGGTGTCAAGGATAACTTTTTCTTGGGCGAAAAGGCTCAGACAAAAGAGCATGTACAGTGGGAGCAATAGCAGATTTTTCATCGTCTTTCTACGGTTCTAATTGAGTCTGATAAGGACTTCAGATTCATTATAAAAAGAAAAATCCAGAACAGTTTGCTAAGAAACTATTCTGGATGCCCAATCGGGGGGTTAGTGGGATGAGCTTACTTAAAAAGCAAACATGGTATTTTCGTTCGCTAAGTTTTCGGTGGGGATCGTCTGGATTACATCCCAATGTTCGACAACCTTTCCATCTTCATAGCGCAGCAAGTCATAAAAAACCGTAGGCACTCCTTTAGCAGTTCCCTCCGAGATAGAAAGGACCATATTGCCTTGGGCAATGAGTTTATGATTTTTTTGATATACCCATTGCTCTCTACCAAAAGCCTCGAATATCGCAGGTACGCCATCGGCTACCTTGGGATTGTGCTGCAAATAATCCGGCTGGAAGTTTTCGGTAACTATGGCTCCGACTGCGGCTTGGTCCTCATTGATAAAAGTTGAGAATAGCTTTTCCGATTTGGCCTTATTGGCTGCAGTTTGATCTAAATCGCTGATTTCGGTCTCGCCGTCAAGCAAGGTACGGCCAGATGGATTGGGAGGAGTGTTGGGCATCATCGCATCCCAATGCTCCATAATTTTGCCATTTTCCCCAAAGCGTAGCACGTCAAAGGATACCATCTCCTCTGCCCCAAAGGGCTGAGCGCCTCGCCAAAGATGATGAATGGCGACAAAATTTCCGTCTTCAATTACTCTGACTGCCTCAGCCGAAGTCCCATTTTCTTTGAGTACAGGAAAAAGGCCAATAAAAGCGTCTAAACCTGTGGGAATAAAGGGGTTATGTTGGATATAACCCTCATCGACTAACTCCCTTACGGTTGCTACGTCTTGGGACAATGCCGCCTGTACAAATGTCAATGCTTTTTCTTTTTTACTCATGGTTACATACTTTGAATTAGAGGTTTGATTCTGTTGGTTCTCGCTAGTGGTTTGAGTGGTCTGACAGGACACGAGAATTCCCGTCAACAAGAGGATGATTACTTGTCTCATGATGGAAGAATTATTACTTTCAATATGGAACCAAAAATAATAAATTAGTTCCAAAATGCAACTAATAATCAATAATTAATTGCATTTTGGAACTAATATTTCTCTTAAGAATAATATGGAGCAGAAATTTCGCTGCGATTGCCCTATCACCACAGCCCTAGATGTCTTAGGCGATAAGTGGATGTTGGTGATCGTCAAACAGATGTTAATAGACGGCAAGAGGACCTTTAAAGATTTTAGAGAAAGTGATGAAGCTGTCTCCAGCAATATTCTTTCCACTAAGCTAAAACTGCTAGAAAAGGTAGGGATCTTGTTTA
The DNA here is from genome assembly GCA_039024315.1 of Bacteroidota bacterium. Lineage (GTDB taxonomy): Bacteria > Bacteroidota > Bacteroidia > J057 > J057 > JBCAWW01. The sequence goes on along the minus strand of JBCCQN010000168.1, from coordinate 14,050 downwards.
AGTCCAAGTTGCCCAACAACAAAAAGACCGTCCTTTACAACTTGACAGAAAGGGGCCTTGCGCTAACACCTGTGGTGGTAGAGCTTGCTGTCTGGAGCTACGAAAACATGAGAGAATTTAATTCTATACTACGTAAAGGAGATGAATTAAGCCTGATGAAAAGCGATAAGGCAGCCTTTGCGGAAGCACTGGTGCAAAAATATAAAGAGGAACAAGCAAAGATATTATCGCAAGGATCCTGAAAAATTCCTACGCTAAAATTCACCCAACATAAAGGCCTCCATCAAGCGCTCCATTTCAGCCACAGGCATGTCCAAGACCAAATAGGCATGATTGGAACCTTCTTTTTGCTCCCAACGATTCCCGCCATTTTCATCCGCTACGCAAACGCCATCCTCTACTCGATGCCAGTACTTTCCTAGCCCATTGCGTACCGCGTACAAAACAGCCGTTTGGTCGAAGGTGGCGTTGTCAAAGATTTTGCCTTGGAATTTGTCTTTCATCCAAGGGGCGTGTTTGCCAAAATGGAAAAAACCAAGGTAGAGCGGGGACTTGGGAGGCAAATCGTTGAAAACTTCTCCGGTCTTAATCGCAGAGCCCAGCTCCGCCCCTGAAAAAGTAATCGGCCGAGTCAGATGGGTCAACACAAATTGGGTAACTCCCGGCATATCGCCATCAAAGTTCCATTCATTTTTGCTGGTCGGGAAGTTTCCTCCCATGATGACAAATTCCTTGACTTTGGTATTGATTATCGCATTACCATCGAGAGGAGAATAATCATCAGGAGCCGACTCAATCAGTTTTTTGATGTTCATCAGCGGTCCTACCGCGACTATCACCACCGATTGATCAGCGGCTTCGCTCAATAGCTTGCGGTAGAGGGAAGTAGCTTCGGGTACATTTTCGATGCTGGCATCGTGGGTCAGATGATCAGCAATCACTTTGCTGTGATTCCAATCTGTCAAGTGTGGCTCACCGGCTCGAGAGCCAATGGGGATATCGGGATTGCCATAAAAAGTATTCACGGCATCGACTGCGCTAACCGAGTATTGCTCAATATTCCAGCACATAACGGCTAACAGCTCTGCCTCTCCTTTATTGTGAAAATGATTGAGCATGGCCAAAGCCCCAAGATCATCGGCATCGCCACCAAAATCGGTATCAAAAATGATTTTGACTTGGCTCCATGCTTGCAGATTGAGCATGGCCAAAAAGACACAAAGGCAGACTTTGAGGTATTTCATGATGATCAGAAGTTGGGATAATCAAAAAATAACCAACTTCCAGAAGGAGGACAAACAGATAGATTATTTTGAATCCTTGGCTGTATTTTCCCCAAGGCTTTAGCCTTTAAAGTTTTAGCAGTAGCGCCTCAGTCAACCGAAGGAGACAGATTCCCCCTCCCAGATACAAAAGCGTGCTGCCAAGGGCATACATCACCGACTTATCCCAATTGCCCCTGCTCTCTTGAGATTGTTTCAAACCTAAGCTTAACCCTTGATAAAATAGCCAATAGATCAGTGATAAGATTACGAAGGCTAGATAGCAAAGAAGAAGGAGGATCATAAGCCATAAGGCCATAAAAAGCCCTCCAAAAGCAAGAAAAAAGAAAATGCTGAGGACCGCCCCCAAAGTGCCGTCTTCACCACTGCTGGTGTTTGATTTTACAAAAACTTCCATTGGCGCCAAAAACCTATCTGGTCCGTTTTTCTTGAGCTTGGGAAAATTATCGGCTAAGCCATAGCCCCTATACAAAGCCCAAGTAAGGAAGATGAATAAACAGATTCCACTCAAGCTAATGGTGAGGTATGCCCTGCTAGAATTTGTGAGGAGCCCTTCAATATCTGACGAATAAACGCATATGGATATCACTCCCATCAAAAGGAGGGAAAGAATAAATACAGATTTTCCTTTCAAATAGCGTTGATCTGGCTGCACCCTTGAGGTACGCCTAAGCCATGCGACGGTTGTGATTTTCTTCGATCTTTTCGATGTCCCCATCACGGAGACGAATCACTTTTTCTGCGTATTGAGCGATATCTTCTTCGTGGGTTACGAGGATGATGGTATTGCCTTTGGCGTGCAGTTCGCCAAATAGAGCCATGATTTCATAGGAAGTCTTGGTATCGAGATTACCTGTCGGCTCATCCGCCAAGATGATAGAGGGATCGTTGACTAGCGCCCGCGCTACGGCTACCCTTTGGCGCTGACCACCCGAAAGTTCATTGGGTTTGTGGTCAATACGATCTCCCAAGCCTACATTGGTCAATACTTCAGCGGCTCTTTTTTGCCGCTGGCCTTTACCTAGCCCTGCATAAACAAGCGGTAAAGCTACATTGTCAAGGGCGGTAGAACGATTGAGTAGGTTGAAAGTCTGGAAGACGAAACCAATTTCTTTGTTGCGGACGTGGGCCAAATCAGCATCTGTCATCCCGCTCACATTGGTGCCATTGAGGAAATAGTCTCCAGAACTAGGTGTATCCAAACAGCCGAGGACATTCATCAAGGTGGACTTACCCGATCCTGAAGGGCCCATGATCGCTACATACTGATTGGGAAAAATATCGAGAGAGACATCCCGCAAAGCGTTGATCTCCGTGCTTCCCATCTGATAAGTCTTGCGTATATGCGAAAGGCTGATAATTGGTTCCATGCTATTAAGATAGGCTTTGTTGTGTTTCTAAGGAGTGCTTTTCGTCTGCATAATGCAGATTCCCTACAAAGTTGCAGATTTTTTCGACAAATGCGCTGCCATAATATTGCTCAATACGTCCAAGCCATCAGTCAGGCAAGCAGGGCCCGGCTGTAAAATTATGGCAGGGTCCATTTCCACGATTTGGCGTTCGCGGATAGCGGGCACCTCCTCAAAACCTGCCCTCTGTAGCACACTTTCCTTGTCTAGGGGCTTGCCACACCAGCAGCCGATAAAGAGTTCCGGCGCTCTTTCCTGGACTTCCTCCAGCGTAACGTAGCGTTCGCGGGACGCTAAACCCGCTGCTCGATCGGCAAAAATATTTTCTCCGCCCGCGATCTCGATCAACTCCCCTACCCATTCGATGGCGCTGATCATAGGGTCGTCCCACTCTTCAAAGTAGACTTTGGGTCGCTGCTCTATTTGCTCCGCGATAGCTATCGGGAGCGCAGAACGCATGCCCTCAATCCTTCGTTTACATTGATCAAGCCAAATTTGTGCCTGTTTCTCCGCTCCAACCATCCGGCCGATCATCAATAATGTGTCCATGATCTGCTGCACAGAACGCTGATTTGTGACCAATACAGGTAGGTTTTCACTGATCAATTCGCGAGCAAGCTCGGCCTGCACATCCGAAAATCCTATAATCAGATCGGGCTTCAGGGCCTTGATCTTTTTGACATGACCACCGATAAAAGCAGACACTACTGGCTTCTCTTTTTTGGCGCGTGGGGGACGTTCAGTATAAGCGCTAATCCCCACCAGTTTATCCTCTTGGCCGAGGAGGTAAAGCCATTCGGTCGTTTCTTCGGTAAGGGCGACAATGCGTTTTGGCATAAAAATCAGCTATAAATCATTCCAAAATTACGTATTTTATCTACTCGAGACTGTTTGTTGCGTTTTGCGAAGGCTTGAATTAGATTTGTGCAACGCACTTTTTGACGCAATCACTGTCAAACTCCCAGACTGCACTACATGCGAAAGTCGTCCCTGTCGTACATAGCGAGTCCGATACTCTACACCCTCCTCTGTCTTTTCGGCCTAGTTGCTTGCGAGGAAGAGTACTCTCAGGAGCCTCCTTTTCCTCAAGTGCAGGATACCATCTTTCTGGATTTAGAAAACTGGTTTTACTTCAATCCCAATCCGATCGTCGAAAAGGAGATCGCTTATTTTCCATTTGCCTACCGCATCTTTGATGCGCGTTTTGAGGGATTTCTGGTCAATCAGGAGCAAGCGATTTATACGGTCGACAGAGAAAAAAACCTTGGCGCCAAGCAATTGTTTTTGGATAATCTAAGCCAGCCGGGAGATACGATTTCTCACTTTGAGCGCTTTCAGTATTCGCTCTTGATCGAGCGCGAACCGGACCAAGGCGAGGACTTATTTTATATCCTGCGCCGCTCTCGCTTGGGGATTGAGCGCTTTCGCGAACGAGCCATTTGGTTGGTTTCACCCTCTAAGGGGATCGTTGGCGCCGCCAACTTCGATATTGGTACTTCGGATGGACAAGTAGAAATGGATATTATCGGTCGCTCGGAGCCTTTCCGCAATCCAGAATTAATCAAGACCCTCAAGTATTATGACTATGATGCGACTTGGTTGGTCGATCCGGACCGTAGGGTGATTTATGAGTTTGATAAGTTCAAAGGGTTACTCACTAGCCGCGACTACCAAAAGCGGGAAGACCTATATCAGTATGCCTTCAATCCGGTCTCTACTAAGCATCTCGTCAACTTTCAGTTGAAGCAGGACAATCAGAGTCGGACTATTTTATTAGAAGCGGGTGATAGCTGCTTTTATTTTACGGAGTCTCTCAACCTCCAACGCTCAGGCCTTTGTGGCCAGTGAGGGCCATAATACAGGATTCGACTTATCGTTCCACAAAGTGGCCTCCAAAAGCTGCAGCTGATCTGACAAATCTGTTTGCTCAAATAATAAGTCTTTGCGCCTTAACTCCTGTAAGCGGGTAATTTGTGATAGTAGCTTACTCTTTGCTTGAGAATGAATATTTGCCTTACCAAACTCCTGTAAAGCCTCTAAAAAGACCACCATCTGCCGATCCAAAGCCTGATCGAGACCGAGCCTTTGACTGGCAAAGGAGCGAATCTTATCCGCCAGCGATTGCAACATTTCCAGCTGAGCTGAGGATAAATCCTCTCCAGCTAGGCTGAGCAAAAATCGCTGCCATACTTGTAATTGATTGACCCAATATTGGATACTTTCTGTGCTAGGGAGAGTCTCCATCTGCAAAATCTCCGCTTCAAAGCTTTGCCAATCGGCCACCAATTCTGCCCAAGAATACAGGCTGATTTCCTCCGCTTCCCACTGCTCCCAAAACGTCTGGATGATACTGGATAAGCGAAGGTTATCTGTTTCAGAGATGAGGATTTTCTGATCGATGAGACGATTGATACGATCGGGATCATCCTGTACCCAGGGCATTGCCGCCTCCCAACTTAGGCCGAGGCTATGATTACGCTTTTTGAAGACTTGGTCTAAGAGGCGGCGTTCTGCGTGCAGCAAATACAACATCTGACTTCGATCGCTCATGGCCGGAAGTTAGCCAAAAATCCCATCATAGTTGGCGATTTAAAACCTTTGTAAGCTTTGGTTAAAGCTAACATTTGAACAATCCATTAGTCAAATTATTTTGAGTACTGAAACATGTATTACATTCATCATGAAAATATCCAATTTCGCTAGGTTTCTAGCCCTAGGGATCATTTTTGGCTGCGCCTTCCCCTTTCTGGCCGCCTGCCTTGATTTAGTCATGGCAGGGAAAAGCCTCTCTTTTGCCAATTGGTGGGAGATCCAGCAGCAACAGCCTTTGCATTGGATCATTGATACTGCACCCATCTTCTTAGGTATTTTGGCGGGTATCGTTGGCCTCAAGCAAGATAAGCTGCAAAAGACCAATGATTCTTTAGAGGAAAAGGTAGAAATCCGGACTCAAGACCTTTTGGAAGCCAAGTTGGTTGCCGAAGAAGCCTCTCAGGCCAAGGCCGATTTTCTCTCTACCATGAGCCACGAGATCCGTACACCTCTCAATGCCGTCATCGGTATGACAGGCCTCTTGATGGACACCAAGCTCGATCGCGAGCAGGCAGAATTTGCTCAAACCATCCGCATGGGCGGGGAAACACTGCTTACCCTGATCAACGATATTTTGGATTTCTCCAAGATAGAAGCCAATAAATTAGAGCTTGAATATCAAGGCTTTTCTTTAGTGGAAGCAATCGAGGATGTCCTCGATCTATTGTCTTCCAAGGCCAACGCCAAGCATCTCGAACTGCTTTATATGCTAGATGAGCGCGCACCCAAAGGGATCAAAGGCGATATCACTCGCCTACGTCAGATTTTGGTCAACCTTGTCGGTAATGCCATCAAGTTTACCGAAACAGGGGAAATTCTCATTCTAGTGGAGCAAAAAGAAATTGCCGGCAAAAGTATGCTGGAGTTTGCGGTCAAAGATACCGGCATCGGCATACCTGAAGATCGACTCAATCGCCTATTCAAATCATTTTCTCAAGTTGATGCCTCCACTACCCGTAAATACGGAGGTACAGGTTTGGGCCTCGCCATTAGCAAAAAGCTCACCGAGCTTATGGGCGGCCAGATATGGGTAGAAAGTGTTGAAGGCAAAGGCACGACCTTCTTCTTTACCATCCCCTGCGAGGCTAGTGAAGATATCAAGGTCTGGAAGCCTGAGAAATCTTCGCTCAAAGGCAAAAGAGTCCTCCTCATCGACGACAATCATACCAATCTCCGTATTCTTAGCCTCCAATGTCAAAAGTGGGGCATAGAATCGGTTTCATTTTCTCAGCCAGAACTAGTCGTAGAGCATCTTCTGGCCGGCAATCAGTACGATCTGATTATTTCGGATATGCATATGCCGCTGATGGACGGAGCTGATTTATGTCGAAAAGTACGCAAGCACTTTAGTGCCAAAGAGCTGCCCGTGATATTGCTGAGTTCGATCGGGGCGAGTTTGGCCAAAGAGGATAGAGCTCTTTTTGAGGTCTGTCTCAACAAACCTGCTCGCAGTCAGCAGATATTTTATGCGCTCTGTCATGTATTTGAGCCTTCTATGGTGGAGCAGACGGCTTCGCCGAACGCTTCTCTCCAAAAAGCAAAATTTGACCCTAGCGCACGGATCCTTGTTGCAGAGGACAATATGGTCAACCAAAAGGTAGCCGCTCGCATGCTAGACAAATTGGAGCTCAACTATCAAATAGCCGGCAATGGCAAAGAAGCCTTGGAAGCAGTACTGAGTGTAGACTTTGATATCATCCTGATGGATATGCAAATGCCAGTGATGGATGGCTACACCGCTACCACAGAAATCAGAAAAATTCAAGATAAGCTCGACAAAGTACCCATCATCGTGGCGGCCACCGCTAATGCGATGCCGGAAGATGAGAAGCGATGTCTAGACGCTGGTATGGATGATTTTATCGCCAAGCCGATACGGCTTCAAAGCCTTCAGCAGCTACTCGCCAAGTATTTGAGCGTAGAGACGGCGGCTGTGAATGGGTAATTTGGGGATCAAAAGCTGCGGCATGCATGCGCGCAGCTACTGTCCGTGGGACGTTTCACTATTGCCGATAAGTGATGCGAGAGAGCTTTTGCGAAGCAAAAACCTCCTCCGCTGCTTCTTGCATCTGCAGAGCCGTTACAGAGTCAATGTCTGCTAGGTAATCGGCAAAAGTGATGATGCGGTCAAAATCTAAAATATCCTGCGCCATACTCAGCATTTGGGTGAGCAGGTTTTCATAGCCAAGAATCATTTGACCAGAGAGTTGCTTTTTGGCTTGATTCAGGCGCAATGATCCCAGCGGCTTTTCCGCGAGTTCTTTGAGTTCTTTTTGCACCATGCGGTGGATGCGCTCCAAGTTTTTGGGCTCACAGGCGTAATAGACGCCCCAAATACCGCTATCGCAAAAGGGAGAGTAAAAAGTGCTGATATTATAGGTCAAACCATGTTTCTCCCGAATATTGAGATTGAGGCGAGAATTCATGGCCGGTCCACCGAGCAGATTGTTGAGCAGCAAGAAAGGCGTGTAGCGATCCTTGCGTAAAGCATAGGCTCTTCCGCCGAGGATTTCATGCGCCTGCCCGTTGGTGATTGCCACTTGCTTGCTAAAAAGCTTTTGGCCGTTTGGCTGAATGCGCTCCAAAGAGCCAGTCGGCAATTCGAGCGGGGCCAAATATTTATCGATGATCTTTTGTACTTCCTTTTCGCTCACATTGCCGACGATGCCATAAACGACATTGCCTTGGGTAAAGGAACTACGAATGTGGCGCAGCAAATCATCTTGCTTGAACTGGCTGATAGACTCTTTCGTTCCGAGAATCGGTCTACCCAAATGATGCTCCGGAAATATCATCTCGTCAAAGTCCTCAAAAATGGCTTCATCGGGACTTTCACGGTACATATCAATCTCTTCCGAAATCACTTGCCGCTCTTTGGCGAGCTCATTGACCGGAAAAGTGGAGTGAAAAGTAATATCGGTTAAGAGTTCCGTAGCACGGTCCAAATACTCGGAGGCCAAGGAAGCGTAGAAGCAGGTTTTTTCCTTAGTGGTATAGGCATTTACATCTCCTCCTACCGATTCCAAATAATTGAGGATATGAAACGTTTTTCTCTTGCGGGTGCCTTTAAAGATCATGTGCTCGATAAAGTGGGCCATTCCCATCTCATCGCCATCATCATCTCGGCTGCCTGCATTGATCACGTAGCCACAGTGTACGGTGCGGGTATAGGGAATCGGTTTAAAGACCACCCGCAATCCGTTCTTTAGTTCATAAACCTTCGGTTCGACGGTTTGCATAGGCTGCAAAATAAGGGCTTATATCTCAATAAATCATCACATTTTTTATCTTTGGCGTTTGCGAGCAGTGCAACGATAATAATAATGACGCATCAAGGAAAACTCATGAATATGAAATACTTACTATCGACTTTTGTTTTGGGCTTGGCAATCTTGTTTATTGCTTGCGAACCAGAATGTGATCCATCCAAGGATGAGTTTGTAGGAGACGAGTCTTTTACGGTCGAATACAAAACCACTGACGGTCAAAATTACCTCAATAGCATCTACAATCTTGCTGAAGTAGTGGTCTTTTTAGACACGGCAGGTGGTGCTGATCCCAATCCTAAATATGAGTTGATCGAGCCAGGTTATAAGGATGGTAAATTTGGTCCTTTCGGCTTCACCGAACGCTACCTCAATCAAGCCCGCAATCAAGTGAACTCTGCCCTACTCTTTGGCGAACCATTTCGTTTTGACTATTATTTCAAAAAGGATACCTATGGCGTGGACACGCTGACGGTAGAGTTTACCCTAGGAGTTACCAACTGCAATACGTTTTGGCAGACCCTCAATTATTACCTCAATGGTGAACTTTTGCCGGAATATACCAACCAGCAACAGGCCGCTATCGTAATAACAGAATAGAGAAATTGGTTGGATTTTTGCATGGGTAGATAGTTGATTCACTGAATATTCAACTGATCTAAGCGTCAAAAATTCAACAATTTTCACTCAATACTTACTTGCAAGCCTATTTTAGACCTTGTGGGACTGCAAATATTAGGACTTTGCGTATTTTTTCCGATATGAAAATTCAAGCCTTCTTTTTACGCGCTTTTGTGCTGCTGACGCTCGCATCTGGGATCAGCTTTGCTGCCGCTCAAACTTGCTCAGGCTATGAGCGAGAGCTGGAAGAGTACTTCTACAATTTTCAGCCGGGAACCAATAGCCTTGATATCCGGCAGGTCGAGATGGTTTATGCCAGATGTCCGCAACCTACTCCTAAGATGGCCTTGGTTTACTATTACCTCAAGTCCATGGATATTTGGTATGCCGACTATCTCAGCGATGAAGCTGCTTACCATGACGCGCGTTACTTTTACGAAAAAGCCGCCGCTTACTTTGCCTATTTAGTAGATGCTCCCCAAGAGGAGTCATTCTTTGTCGATCTCTATTTTGATAGAGCTCAGTCTTTGCAAAACCAGTTGGGGATCGATCAAATCGATATTCAGCCGCTACCGACGCAGCCTTCTCAAACTAGAGGAGACGCCCGCATCGCCGAGCCATACGAATATCAATGGCATAAATATACGCCCGACCGCAAGGAAGGTAACCACAGCACCTACCGTACACGTGGCATGGCTGACAACACCATAGACGAAACTACCCTGCGTAAGAGCGAATATCATAATGGCGAATACCAAGAAGTAAGTCGTTCTGCCTCTGCAGAACAAATCGTAGAAGGCGAAGCTTATGGTGCCGTAGGGAGCCTTTCTTCTCTCAACGCCTATGACTACCTACGTTTTCGTAGGGATTGGGAAAAGCAGACCATGCGCTCCGAAGACATTTTCAACAATCCTTCGGATGAAGTAGAGCTTAGTCGCAGCAACAACGCAAACGCGCGCCTAGCGCAACAAAACAATGCTACGGTTTCTTACAAAGGGCTCGTTTGTATTTATGACAATGCTGTTGTCAGAACGAAGCCAGGTGAAACGGCTAGCCCGATTGGGCTCGTTAGGTTTGGAGAAACTGTCGCTTACGTACAAAATCAAAACCCTGTCAAGGAAGCCGGCAATGTTTACTATAGTGTGCGTTTGCAAAACGGCCAGCTTGGTTGGATGGTATCCCACGCTTTGGTAGCTGATGGTCGCCTTGCCGTGATCACTGAAACGGCTAAAGGATATTTGTCTGCCAATCCAGAGACTGCACGCGATCGCAATATGATCATTTTCGTGCCGGGCGAACTTGTAGTCCTAGAAGGCGTAAGCGGTGATTACATTCGTATCGTGAGTCGCGACGCGCAGAAGAGAGCTTGGGTACGCGGTATCGGTGAATTGAGCATCGACGAGATGGATATCCTGATCGGAGAAAAAATGTACGAGGCTTCTCGTCAAAACTCTATCAGCATGCGCAAAGCTATTTTGCAAGGGGTCCGCAACCTGCCGGGCTTCGAGCAGTCTGAGCTAGCAGATGATGTTCTTAAGATTTTGAATGATAGCTACACGATGCGGTAGTTGACAAGAAATATGGATTTGATCCACAGCGGCGCTCATGAGGGTGCCGCTTTTTTTTTGCTGCTGCGCAGAACGCTTGTCTCTGTTCAATTGATTTTTCGTTTTGCAAAAAGGTTGCGACGGAAAATTTTCCGTCGCTACGGATCATATCGATTCGATACCAATATTTTTGTTCGAGATAAACGTTCCGCGCTCCCGATAGCTTTCGGAAGGTCCCCTACAAACTCAACTTTTTGAAGATGCCTTCAGGTATGTTGCGGATGATGAGCATAATATACCGCCACATCCAGAGGGTGTAAATCACATTTTTCTTGCGGCGGGCAGCTTTGATGATGTCTTTGGCTACTTTCTCGGGCTCTGCCGTGATAACGGGCGGTAGATCCATACCTGCGGTCATGGCAGTGCGTACAAAGCCGGGCTTGACGGTCAATACATGCACACCTTGCTTGGCAAGGCGATTACGTAGGCCTGATAAATAAGCGGTTAAACCAGCCTTAGCACTCCCATAAAGATAATTGCTGGCACGCCCACGCTCACCCGCTACCGAACTAACCCCCACGATGGTACCGCTCCCTCGCTCTTCAAAGCTTTGGGCTACACGTTCCAGAATGGAAACCGCTCCTACGAAATTGACGGCTAACGTTTGCTCCGCTTCGGTCCAGTCTTGCTGGACGCGCTCCTGCTCGCCCATATATCCAAATACGAGATATACCCAATCGGGCTGGGGCGATAAGGCCTGCCAAAAAGCGGCGTGACTTGCGTACGCTTGAGCATCAAAAGCGGCGACCTCCACCTTTGCTTGATAACGGAGTCTTATGTCTTGAGCATCTTTTTCTAGTTCTGCGGTGTTTCTTCCTGCCAAAAGCAAAGTACTCCCTGCTTGTGCGTGTTGGTGGGCAATTGCTCTCGCGATGTCTGAAGTCGCCCCTAATATCAATACCTTTTCTGCCATAGCTTGAATATTGAAGCAAACATAGGAAAACTTCCTGCTTTGGCCTATGTAAGATGCATGCTATTTAGCGTAAGCTACAATTTGGCAAATCTTAGTTTTTATATAAACAGTTATTCAATCTATTACGGTAAATCGTACATTCCTACCAATAAAGAGTATTCGCGTTCCGCGCAGCGGAAATCACAATCGGTCATAACAGCCTATAGCCGCTCCAAATAAGTGGATAGAAGCATCAAGAGCTTGCTTTTTTAAGGCTTTGATGAATGCGTACTTTTACCGAACACCTTTTCCTGTATTCGAAGCAAAACGACAATAAGCCCTGCATGATCAGACGCTTACTCATATTGTGTATGTTTTTTTCATCGCTAGCGACGCTGAGTAGTCAAAACTCATTTCAAATGAGCAATGCTACTGTGGACGCTTGTCGGGGTACGCTTTATGATTCGGGCAATGGGACTACCTTGGGGCATTATGGACACCTTGAAAATTACACCTTCACGATTTGTGTTCAAGACTCGGCTCAAATCTTTTTTGAGTTTAGTAGTTTTTGTACGGAACTTGATTTTGATCTACTGCGGATATTTGACGGGCCAGATACTCTAGCACCTCAGATAGATACGACTTATAGTGGCATCCATTTACCGCCGCCTATCACCTCTACCGGCAATTGTCTCACGATACATTTTGTCTCAGATGCCAATATCTCTTGCACGGGTTGGCAGGCACGTTGGACTTCTAGTAAAGGGGAGGCTCCTCAGGCGACGCCCATACAGATCACCCAGAGTCAAGCCAGTTGTGGGACCAATACGGTGCAGCTTCAGTTTGACACGAATGTGCCGTGCGATTCTATCAGACCAGGTGCCTTTGTGGTCAATGGCCCTCGTAGCAATACGGTAATTGCGGCGAATCCCCTCAACTGCCAAAATGATAGTACCAATTTGGTACAAATCCAGCTATCCCCCGGTTTTACATGGAGTGGTGAATACGAAGTTGCTTTTGAAAAGCGCTATCTCGATGATTGTGATAGCCTCTGGACTTTGGTCTCGCGAGATACGATAGAGGTTCCCAACTGTCCGATAGGGGTAGATTTGAGCGTCGATCAAGATACCGTTTGCCTAGGGCAATGTGTCAATCTCCACGCCATGGCCTTTAGTGGTGATCGGGAAAATTACCATTATCAGTGGAACGTTTCGACCCTAGACTCATCACGAATTCGTATTTGCCCTACGCAGGACACCATGATCACGGTACGAGTTACGGACGAAAGTAACTCTACGCCGGCTTATGATACTGTATATGTTTATGTCAACCAGCCGCCCCAAATGCGGCCAGACGAAATCATTTGTCAGACGGCCGATACGATTCATTTACAGGCAAGTCCCGCCGGAGGTTGGTGGTCAGGCACTGGCATTATCGAAGCCGGTGATGGCGCTTTTGATCCGATGGAAGCTGGACCGGGGATTTTTTCCTTGACCTATCATGCTCCCAACTCCTGCCAAGGGCAAATGCAAGTTGAAGTCAAACCTATATTTGCGGGTCCAGCAGCGGCAGCCTGTTTGGCGGTAGATACTTTTCATCTCAAAGGAGCTGAACCTGCAGGTGGATTTTGGTCTGGTCCCTTTGTAACAGATCCCAGCGGTGTTTTTGAACCCGACAGCAATGGTCGCTTTAGCGTTTTTTATGAATTTGGCGGCTGCGTAGCCGAGAAGGAAATATTTGTGGGCGAGATCAATATCCAACAAGACAAGGATACCGTCTGCGAATCAAGTGTTCCCTACAATCTGCTCTTTTATCCTCCCGGAGGGGTTTGGTACGGCAATGGCATCATCGACAGCTTGCAAGGGGTTTTCTCTCCTGGGATTGCGCGTTCTGGGAACCAGACCCTCTATTACAAAGTCAATGGTTGTATAGACTCGGTGGATGTATTTGTGCAGGCGCTTTCTATCGGGGGAAATCTTATCCTTTGTCCCCAAAATGATCCGGTATGGCTCGGTACTGCGAATCCACCTGGAGGGTATTGGTCAGGCATAGGCGTGATAGATTCACTAGGTGGGATCTATGATCCCTCTTTTACCGCTACTGACTTCAACGATATTGTTACCTACACCCGAGGCGAATGCTACGCCAGTCGAAATGTACTGATTCGCGCTACCAATGTCGATATTGATACGATTTGGTTATGTGGCACAGATGATCCCATTGAATTGGATTGGGATCGGACCCGCCGTACGCCTTACAATGGCCTCTGGCAAGGCGCAGGCGTCACGGTACAAAATTTTCCCGGTACCTTTGATCCCAAATTGGCGGGGTCAGGGGATCATACGCTCACTTACTCTGCCAATGGCTGTGTAGATACGCT
>JBCCQN010000167.1:0-18374 GCA_039024315.1 Bacteroidota bacterium | reverse complement strand
TACTAGGGAACTTTTCGAGATCTTGCCGTTTGGCTTTCTGGGTATTGGTCTAGAAGCCAAAGACATGAATCTAGAAATAGAGCTGGGACCAGTGAACCAAAGAATCCTGTTTTTCCGGCTCCAGTTGAGCCAGCGAAATCTAATGTTGAACAGAGGGGAGGTGTTTTTCGGGCATGGGGATCTCCTTTAGGGTAAGGAGAAAGTAGCATGTATGGGTTAACTATGCAACATAAGCAACGTTATGTGGCATAATTATATTCATGAAATCAGAATGATCAATAGGCTACGTAGATAAAAAAATCCAAATGATGAGTAAGTCAAGAATGACGAACCCCGGTGCAGAACATCGAGGAATTCTCCCTGATTAACAGCAATGTTAAAACTCACGCGAATACCGCACTATCGGTAGGATCGGAAAGAGCGTAAACTGAAACAAAGTGGGATCAGGAGATTGACGAGTAGATTGGTAATAGTAGAACCAAGCATTTTGTCGATTGTAGGCATTGTAAAGTCCAAGGTCCCAAGTACGACTTCCCTTTCTGAGCGCTTTAGTAAAACGGATACTGAGGTCCAAGCGATGATAGTCCGGCATCCGCTGATTATTTCGACTACCAAAGGTGATCGCAGGATTGAAAACCAATTGCTGGCTAGGCGTTCGATAATCAAAGCTCAGCAGATCATAGGTACCATTCCCGATCGTAAGGGCCCGTCCACTACTATACTGCCAGTTCAGCGCAAGAGAGATGTTCTCTTTGAGTTGGTACTGTCCAACAAGTGAGATATCATGCCTCCGGTCATAGATATAGGGAAAAGGTTCACCGCCATTGAGCTCATCAAATTGACGAGTATTCCAAGAAAGCGTGTATCCAAGCCAACCGCTGAGGCGACCATAAGGCTTTTGCAAAAGCCACTCCACTCCATATATTTCTGCTTCTCCCCCTGAGACGACAAAATCTTCCCAGTTTCCCGTCCCCACTAATAGACTCGCCCCTTCACGATAGCTGATCAGTCCCTGAACCTGTTTGTAGTAGGCTTCCAATGATAGTTCGAATCCTGAGGGATGGGTGTAAGCATACCCGACTGCATATTGCCATGAGGTTTGCGGAGGAATATTGGCTGTAGGTGAAACCCATAAGTCGGTCGGGAGTCCAACGCCTGAATTAGTAAGGAGATGCAAAGGCTGCTGCATTCGAGAAGCGGCTAGCTTCATCGACATGGATTCAGTAAACAAAAACCTAGTGGCAAAACGTGGCTCCAGCGAAGGGTACCATGTCTCGGAGACTCCATACATAGAAGCATGAAGACCCAACTGCAGACTCAAGCGTTCGTTGACCTCAAATTCATCTTCCACATAAGCCCGAAAATCATGCGCAAGTGTAATCTGAGGACCTAAGGTCGTATCACTCCCAATGATACCAGCCTGGGTTTCGCGAAAGGCGGTAATTCCTGGGATAAAACGGTGCAAGGAATACTGAGCTCCGGCTCGAATCTGATGGCGGTTATTTGGCCGATATTGCCATTTCCAAAAGAGATTGATATCCTGAATGCCCGATGAAAAACGATAAACTAAACGATCTAATCGTTCCCCGGTGTCAATACTGTTCGCTTGGTAATTCGAATTAATCCCATACCGAAAACGGGTAAAGGACAGTCCCACTCTTTGAAAACTCTTGCTGCCAAATAGGTATTTCCACTCTGCTGCGACCACAATGTTACCCCAGTGAATATTGGAATTTGACTTGGCACTGAGCGAGTCATTGAGGACAGGCCGAGCAGTATTTCGGGTAAATATCCGATCATCACCCGCATACACACTGAGGCTCAGTTGACTCTTTGGCGAAATACGATGATGGATTTTGGCAAAGAGATCGGTAAAGTTATACCCATTACTAAAGGCCCCCCGAAAGACAATGTTAGACCCTAACCAGGTAAATGGTCCCAAAGTAGACAGGCGAGCGGTCAGTAAGTAAGAGGTCTTGCCTCCTTTCAAAGGGCCTTCCATTAGCCATCGACTCGCCAGCACGCCGAGTTGCAAGCTTTTGCGACTTTCTTTGAGATTACCATCCTTCATCCGGAGGTCCACTACTGAGGAGATCCGTCCTCCATAGCGAGCCGGGAAGCCCCCTTTGATCACCCTTGCATCACGAATGGCACCTGGATCAAAAATGGAGACGATCCCGCCTAGATGATTGATGTAGTAAAGCGGGACATCATCGAGCAAAATCAGATTTTGATCGGGACTTCCTCCTCGTACGAATAAGCCAGCCGTGCCTTCATAACCAGATTGAATCCCTGGCATCAGTTGAAAAGCTTTGAGGACATCAGGTTCTCCTAATACGGCAGGGATTTTCTCGATCTGGCTAACGGGAATTCTCACTTCGCTGATCTGAATGCGCTTTTCGAGTTTGGCCTTTCCGATAATTTCGACTTCATCCAAGTCATACTCTTTGACCAATAGTATCTCCAAGGACTGATCTTTTGTGCCATCAAGCGTTCGGCTCCACTTTTCATAGCCTGGATAAGAAACTTCTAAGCGGAGCGAAGCAGCGACTGGGTGTGAGAGGACAAAAAAGCCGAATTCGTTGGTTAGGCAGCCTTCTCCCCCTATTTGTACTGAAACAAACGAGAGCGGTTCTTCACTTTCTGCTGCTTTGATAAAGCCTTGGATTGTAACCCGGGTATCTGACTGGCACCTCCCCTGCACTGCCTATCCGAGGATACTCAATAAGATCATTCCGCAAATCAGTCGATTCATTTGATATAGGTTAATACCATACTATCCTGCGCATATCCTGCGAAGACTCCCAAGCCACCTTCTACATTGGAATAAACATTTTGGGGCTCACTCAAAAACATCAGATCGTAGATCCCATCTACCGATTCAAAGATGATATTTCGGTTGAATAACTGTCGAGTCCAAGACTTCCGATATCGGTAGTACGTCTCACTAGTCGTCCGGAGTATTACCCAGATATCGACACTAGAGGGCGTGTAACAACCATTGATATCCACAGTTCGGCTCCCCTCTGTACGAGAAATGAAAACATGATTTTCACCAGCAAATAGAGGATCAGCAAAAAAATGATCGTTCACCAGCGGGAAGAAATAGGATTGATAGCCTTCGGCCAAAGCAGATGGATCATCGGATTGTTCCCAACTCCCTAAAACCTCATAGAAATTGTCAACGGAATCGGGATCTCGAAAATAAATACTCTGTTCTTGATAGGGATTATCATTGATAGAAAACGACCTTCCGATTGTGTATCTCGTACTATCAATCATCACCGTCAATGGTATACAATCCTCAGCACTTACCACCTCATCTACTATTCTGACTTCTATTCGGTAGCATTTCCCAGCGATTGGAGATTGGGTTCCTCCATATTTTCCCAAACTGAGTTCCACAAGAGAATCATGAAGCACCCCATTTTCAAACAACAATACTTCCGCATCGCTAATCCAGCGAATCGTCGTATCTCCTAAGGCTCTAGACTGAGTCAAATAGACTTCCCAATTTTTACCGGGAGTAAATTGGGCATTCACTACCACCTCTGGTTCGTATGGAGGTAAATCAATCTCCGCAGGTCGGAAACAAGCGATCATAAGGGAGCAAAGGAATAACTTTATGATACCTCTAAGCATAAGCAGTAAGTATGTAAAAAATCAAGCTAAGCATTCTCATAACGAAATGCTCAGCTTGATTTGAATATTTCTTAGATGGTACAACTACCGTGTGTATGTATCCATAGGATATCCTGATCCTCCTTCACAGTTTGCGTTAAAAGTATATGTATCTATGTTTCTACCATCATAGTAAAACTTATCTGTAGGTGCATTAAAAGTAGTCCCACCTGGAGCCAAAGGCAGGCCCTGATTTTGAACCCCATAATAAGTTAAAGCATTAATGGGGGTAGCATATCTCCCTGATTGAAAAGTAGTGGGAGTTAACCAGTATATCCCGGTTGGTTGACAACTAGGACTATTGGAAGCATAGGCATATTCTTGGGTCCACTGACAACCCCAAAAATGAAAATATGGAGCATAGCTTGATCTAACTTTCCAGTTACCCCAGGCTTTCTTCTGAGCTTCCATTTGAAGATGGAATATTGTTGCTTGACCAACATTACGAAGTGTCTGACATCCTGGGAGAGTAGCATATACTGGAGCAGAGCTACCTTCAACAAAATAAGTCGCACGGCGATTATTCCCGGTTGAGGTCCAAGAACCATCATCACCTTGGTCCCAATTATATCCATCCGCGCGAGTAGCTGGTGCAAAATCAGCTATTAGAATGTTCTCAGCAGGTGAATTTATCCGGTTAAGAACTTCTCTGTCTGCGATACCACTTGATAGCATGTACTTTATTTTTGTACGAGTATACTGCACTAAGGTGTCCCCATACATCACAAAACCTTCGGCATTTAAAACGTAGGTCATTGACTTATCGATAACACTTAATCGATACGTATGAGCTTTCTTTGAGTCTTCAATTACGGTAAGTAAACTCTTATCAAGCGCATCTGTATATTCGACCTATCGATCTAATGTTGGTAAATTTAAATTGAGAAATTCTTCTTCGGTTAGATGCGCATGTTGACTATACGTATCATTTTCTATTTTCTCTTCGGCTTTTATAACTCTATCTAGAATCGTTTGCTGAGAGGTGAAATCAAGTGCTTTTCCCCATGAATCCCGCTCTTCAGGAGATAGCTTATGAAGGCGATTAATTGTATTCTGTAAATCTTTACTACTAGAGAAAATCAATACATTTTCCTCAACCCTGACTTGACTCTCAGCTAAGATTTCATCTGACGTATCACTTACCTGTGGCTCAATGGGGATATTATTTTCACATGCTATGAAGCAGGTGATCATTGCTAAAAATAAATAGTTGAATGTTTTCATGTGATTACGATATAAAGTGGTTAGTAATGAATAATCGTAGATCGATATGCCCATCCATATCTAATCAATAATGAAGTCATTTCATCATTGTCGAGTGACCAAGCCAATACACATGACAATGCGTAAGATTGTACATGGTCTACACCGCAGAATGGAACAATAGAGTACTTTGGATAGGGGCTAGGAGCACCTTGTTGAATAAATTATCTGTATGGTTGTACTTGATAATTCGAAAGCAAATATGCCTATACGATTTGACATCTGTACAATAAATTATATAACTGATTGTTTATCAGTAATATATATCGATATTGGAATTTTTCTGTGCAAGAAAATAAATACAAATGAAATATTTTCCGTTTTAACAGAAAATATAAATCACAGTAGTACCAATACTATTCAAAAGTACCCTTTCTTTTTCTTCGCAGCGATCAGTTTCCGCTTCAGTACCTCAGCGTCATCCTGATCCGTAAACCACTGTCCCATTTTGCTGCCTTTTGCACCAATCAAAGGCCCAACTCCCAATTAAGGTTGGAACCAAAGACAAGCGATAGAAGCGATACATATTCCTCGCTGGGTCTTTCCGCTCTAGGTAGTAGGTAGGCCATTCTGACTCCATAAGGTTACTATGGTCACTAGGGAAGTAACGGTAAAGGCTTACCGGCGATACATTCAGACGTTGGACGATTTCTGCCTGTAATACTAGGTTCCTTTAGCATCGCCTGAGCCACACGCTTATCATCGTCAGATAAGGAGGGGGGACGACCACCAAGACGGCCGCGAGCACGCGCTGCGGTTAAACCTGCTTGGGTCCGCTCACGAATGATAGAGCGTTCAAACTCTGCCAAACTACCAAAGATGTGAAAGATCAGCTTCCCTCCTGGTGTAGTGGTGTCGATGTTCTCGGTAAGCGACTGGAACCCGATCTGCTTTGTCTCTAACCGTTCAATTGTTTCTATCAGTTGTTTGAGAGACCGTGCAAGGTGGTCTAATTTCCAAACAACGAGAACATCACTGGGGCGAAGATAGGCCAATAGCAGCCATCAACTCCGGTCGATTTCGCTTGGCATCAGATGCCTTCTCTTGGAAAACTTTCTCACAACCTGCAGAGTGAAGTGCATCAATCTGCAATTCTGGATTTTGATCTTGGGTAGAATCCCGCGCATATCCTATCAACATAATGTATCTCTCAAAACTCATCTATAAGATAGCTTATGAGAAAATAGGTTTCAAGAGATCGTTTTGAGAAACTTTTACGAACCAAGAAGGGGGATCGGGATGACGTTATCTGGCCTCTATCAAAAACCCTCCTTTTTGAAAAGCATTAAATTCTACTTTCAAACCATTTCTTTCCTTTTGCTTTTACTATAAGCCTGCATTTCATGAAGGCTTCGTTTTTTAGGTGACTTTCCTCAAAAAAAAATTGCATCATGTGTTAACGAATCTATTTGCAGCCTTGTCTTCCTTACAAATCAACCTATCTAACTCATCTTATAATGAAGACATCAATGAAATTTTTTCGGAAAACGACTATGGTAGTCTTTTTGGTTTTGAGCATGACATGGTTCAGCAGTTGCGAAACTCTCAAAGAAGATCAATTGCCAGAAGTGCTAGAAGAGGAGGTAATCGATCTATATGTCCTCGCTGGCACACCAACGATAGTAGACCTCATGCAAGGCATCAATACTGCTGAGATTAGCTCGATAGAAATGGTCGAAATGCCAGACCTTGGCGAAATCGAAAATTTAGGCACCAATTTTTCCCTTTACACTCCACCAGTCATGAGGACGGAAGGTCAGACTAGTTTCCGCTGGGAAGTGAGCACCAATGACAGGACCCTCAGACGGCGGGCTAATTTGATTATCGCCTCTCGGTCCAGTTATCCTATTTCTGGTGGACCGGCTATTTATGACCGTGGTGGTATTTTGGTACAGGGGGATAGTCTCGTAGCTGATATCCTCCTTAATGACCTCTTGCCCAGTGGTCTCAATTCCGTTGCAAGCTTACAAATTGTCCAGGCCCCAATTGCAGGTGTAGCGGCAATCACTGCTGACCAGAAATTAAGTTTTATTGCCCCTACTGATACTACCGGTTTGATTGATGTGCTGTATAAACTAGAAACTACTGAAGGAAGATCTGGAGTAGCCGCAGTTCGCTTTTTGGTACAGTAATCTGCTAAATGGCAACCCCACCAAACGACCTAGCATTATTAGGCCGATGTAGGCAAAATGATCCTAAGGCTCAGAAGATACTGTTTGAGCGATACAAAAGCATGCTCATGGGAGTTTGTCTTCGCTATGCAAGTGATCGTAACACCGCAGAAGATATTTTCCAGGAAGCCTTTATCAAAGTGTTCTCTCGTCTAGATCAGGTGAGAGAACCTACTCGTTTGCCTGGGTGGATCAAGCGTGTAGGGGTAACGACTGCCATCAATCACATAAGACGCCAAAAACAAAGCTTGTTGGCCATTGAGGATACTGAAACAGAAAAGTCTATTGATTTTGCCGCTCAGGACGAAGCGCTCATCCTAGGAAAACTAGAGCAAGAGCAATTGCTACTCTTGGTGCAAAGTTTGCCAGAAGCTCAGCGACTTGTCTTCAACCTATTTGCTATTGAAGAATATACACACGAGGAGATAGCTGAGTTGTTGAGCATAAAAGCAGCTTCTTCTCGGGTCCAATTACATAGGGCACGCCAGAATCTACGGCGGGCCATAGTAAAGATGCTTGGAAAATCCTACCTCGACCGCTATGTCTAAAAACTTTGACCATATTTTTCGCAAGTCTCTCGACAAGTTTGAAGCCCCAGTTGGCCCAGAGGCTTGGGAGCGGATTTCCCCGCATTTACCTCGTAAAAAGAGACGTCGGTTTTTGATTCCATGGCTGGGCGGGGTACTCTTGGCGCTTTGTCTAAGCCTCCCCTTAAGTACCCATGATTCTTACTCTGACCAAGGGGTTAGGGGTCTCCAAACAGGCTCTCTGGAAGAGTGCACGATTATCAAAGATATTCCTGCGCTCATCGTTCGACCCAATCCTTCAAGTAAGGCGCAACATAGCTCCAAGAAGGTAATATTTAGCGTTCCTACGGTATCAGCAGTCCGCCAAGCCCAAGTTCAGGAAGCGGTGATACCCCCCGCTCCCATTTCGCTTTTAACCCCAAAACTACGTTTTGTATATGAGTTTGCCGGCGATACCTTACGCTTATCACCAGATAATTTTTCGCCGTCTTTTTTCGCTCTGGTGCAGCCTCCTTTGCAGGTACAGGCAACTAGCGCTTGGCGCTTTTATCTGAGCCTTAGCAAGCGCCATCTCTATCAAGACCTTTGGCCCAATCAAAAGGATCAAATCGTAGTTACCGCTTTTCAGCCAGCACCAGCCTTGTCTCCTAATCGGTTGAGCGGAAGCCTAGAACTAGGCATTAGTAAGGCTTGGAGAAACAACTTTGCTTGGGAAGCTTCTTTCTTCATCGCACGTTTCCAGCATATGCTTCGCTTTGATCAGATCAGTTATGGCACCTACGCGGCTTTCGAAGATCCAAATTCTCCAAATGGAAAAATCAGTCTGACTCCCAAACCTAGAATCCAAAGTGGAGTCACTCTTGACCTAAGTGGCTGGACTTGGGGCGGTGGCTTAAAGGCAGCTTGGACCCCTAACCGCCATAGGTTAAGCGTCGGGATCAGATACAGAGGACAATACTTTAAGGTGCTGGCTGAAAACCAAACCCTTGTTTCTACCCCAGCATTAGTAGGGGGGCGCTGGCAGACATTGATTCAGTACGACTACCAATTAGTGGACTTTTCTAATCGTTGGGGACTTTCGATTGGTCCAGAACTAGGATACACCTTGGGTATCCAGCGAACTGAAAATCTTCCCCTAGGTATCCAACCTTACTGGTGGGGGATTAGGCTGACCCTCAGTAAGGGAATAGAAGCCGTTTCAAAAAAGTGAGATAAGAAGCGCGTTTTCTGAAATGAACTGTATAGCAACAGATTATTTGATTAGAATATTAAATTTTATAGACATGAAATCATTTTTTTGGGTATTTGGATTTGTACTATTGCTCGGCAGTAATGCCGGAATCGAACTAGATTTCGGCGCTAAAAAGGATGGAACCGATTGGCAGACGCTAAACGACGGCGTGATGGGAGGACTTTCAAAGGGGCAAATTGATTTAAGCCCAAACGCTCTCAAATTTTTCGGGGAAGTCTCCTTAGACAATTATGGGGGCTTCACCTCTGTAAAAAGTCCATTTGGGCAGTACGATTTATCTGACGCCAAAAAGCTCACCATTAGGTATAAGACCGAAGGACAACGTATCTCTATCAGTCTTGAAAATAGCGACGCATTCTACAAACCCTATTATAAGTTGCTACTGCCTGACACGAAAGGAAAATGGGTGGTTACCGAAGCGAACATATCGGATTTTAAAGAATATAATCTAGGCCAAGAGACCGCCATTCCAATCAGCGATGATTTTTTGAAAGGTGTAAGGAGAATCGGTTTTATCACGAGTGAAAAGCGTGCAGGAAGGTTTGTCGTAGAAATCGATTATTTGAAATTTGAGTAGCAAGAGGGGGCCATGCAGATAAATGCTAACGTTCTCAAAAAGGAAGCCCTTTGAGCCAGTAGTTCCACTCTTATAGCCTAAAACGGTAGAATGTTTGTAGCTATACACTTAGGACTATCGCACCTCTCTAAAACGACCCTTTTTGAGAGAGTAATAGATCCAATTCAACGGCACGAAAACTCGCAGGGCTTCTCGTAATCTGATTAAATCAATTTGATAGCGAGCAATAGTGCATGAAAACAATACAAGGATTCTCGGAGCGATTGCCCAATCAGCATGATTGGGCACCATCTTCTTGATTAGAGAATCAAAACAAATATTCTAAGTTGATCATATCCTCAAGACTCTTGTCCCTCGAACATTATTCTTTATTAGAGGAGAGGTTTTTCGATGGTTTTTTGACTTGAGCATTACTATTGAAGTAGGCTTACAATTGAATGTAGTTGTTGGGGAAAATTCAAAGGGAAAGTAGAACTCCTTAGTTTTACTTTAGTAAAGTCGTTATTTCAAACCACTCCTTTGGGCGGAAATTGATTTATAGCTTTCTTAGCATAAACCCATACTTCTACAACATGCACCACCATTATTTTTTGATCCTCCTGCCACTGCTTTGGATATACTTTTCTGGGAGCTCGCTCGGGGGAGAGAAGCGTTCCACCGAAGGTGAAAACCCCATCACAATCTCTCTAGCGCTAAAATCCCTAGACGACAGGGATGCCCAAATCGCGGCTATTCGTAAAGAATTTGCTCGCCTTCAGCCTTTGCTAAAAAGTCTGCCAAAGAATAGCTATGAGTTTGAGGCTAAGGGAGAACCCTACTGGGAAACCACTACAGGCTGGAAGGAAAATGGGAGTTGGGTAAAACTACAAAAATCAGCGAGCAGCGAGCATAGTCATGAAGTGGAGGATTTTTATCTCAAGGATGGAAAGTTGTTTTTTTATTATGCCAAACTGGGTTCCTATTACTACTTTCCAGAGTACACATATACCCGCGTAAATGAGGAAAGGCTCTACTTTGCAGAAGGAAAATTGATCCATAAGCTCGTGAAAAATGTGGAGGACAGAAGCAAAGAGGGAGTAGATTTGGACCGTATTCCTAACGAAGAAATAGCTTTGCCGCCTAATCCTAAGCAGATTTACGAAATGTACTATGCTGAACTCGAGAGCCTTATCGATACCTTAAAAGTGCATACGGGAGCGGAAAAGGAATAAACTTAGAGCCTTACAAGAAAAAATCATTCAGTTTTGTAACAGCTGCCCAAAGTCTGCATCAAAGCGAAAAAGCAATGATGAAAAATCCTTTATCTACTCAATATTCGGAGGATGATAATCGCAATTTGGTCAAATCAGCCTTGGCCGGTGATCGAAATGCTTTGGACAAACTGATCAAATTGCACCAGCCCTTTATCTACAACGTGGCCTGGAAGATGGCGCATGATCCCGATGATGCCTTTGATTTGACCCAGGAGGTTTTGATCAAGGTGATTACCAAACTTTCGCAATTCAACTTTAAAAGCGCCTTCCGGACTTGGTTATATCGGATTGTCTTCAATGAGTTTTTGATGGCAAAGCGCCGCTCCGCGGAACGCCAATTCACCAGCTTTGAAGCGTATGGCGAGAAACTTGAGCAAGTGCCCAACGCCAGCTTGACCCGTGAGGAAGAAATCGAATTTGAAGAGCTATCCCGTGAAATGCAGATTCGCTGTATGTCGGGCATGCTGATGTGCCTAACACGCGAGCAGCGCCTGATTTATATTCTGGGGGATAGCTTCGGGATTGACCACAATCTTGGGGCCGAGGTTTTTGGGATTAGCCCGCAAAACTTTAGAGTCAAACTTTACCGAGCCCGCAAAGATCTCTACAACTATATGAACAACAAATGTGGCTTGGTCAATCAAGACAATCCGTGCCGCTGCCCCAAGAAAGCCAAAGCCTTGGCAAAAGTTGGGGCCCTAGATAAAAATAATCTTCAATTTAATATTGCACACAAGCACAAAATTGGCGCTTATGTAGAGGCTGAGTATGCGCAGGTCTCGGAAGCCTTTCATGAAAAATATACCGAGCTATTTCGCGCCCACCCCACCAAAAGTGATTTTGGTAAGGAAACAATTATCGCTGAAATCATCGAAAATGAAGACTTAAAGCGGCACTTTTGGTCAGTACTAGAATGACAAAAAACATTCCTTTAAGTATGAAAAAAATCATATATCTTTAGGGTAAGTATTCTATAACCTTAAAGCACAATAATGAGAAATACTTTTTCTTTACTTACCCTCTTATGTTTTTTTTGTCCTTTTGGGATCCTCGCTCAGGAAGCTATATGGGGTTTTAGTACGGGTGGCCATGTAGATGACTTTATCTACGATGTCGAGGCTGATAGGCATGGCAACTCATATATCACCGGTAGTACGAAGTTGGATATCCCCTTTGGCTCATATTCTACAAATAGTCATGAATTTTACCTTGCTAAACTAGACAGTAATGGGAATGTCCTTTGGTTGGTTACAGGAGATGGGAATGGCTCAGCGGGTACAGAAATCGCGATTGGCTCAGCAGGAAACGTCTATGTCATGGGACGACACTCTGGGATGAATATTAATGGGGTACAGTTAACCGGTGGTTTAAATAGTCGAGTTTTCGTGGTCAAGATTGCTGCTGATGGGACTTTTTTATGGGCCAAAGACTTTGGCTCTATTAGCAGTACTGGAACCACGGCCGGAGCTGGTATGGATATCGATCAATATGGGAATGTTTATGTTGCCGGTACGTTCCGCTTTCCGATTTTGTTTAACAACACTACCCTTACGCCAAATGGGATCAATGAGGATATTTTTATCTATAAGCTTTCTCCCAATGGATTACCATTATGGGTTAGAACTTATGGGGGAATTTATGATGATGGAGCTACAGGCTTAACAGTGGTCAACAATAAGGTTTATATAGTAGGGTCCTTTATCAATAACAATGCGATTTTTGATACCATCTCGGTAAATCTACCAAATGTAAATAGAGCTCAGTTTTTAGCCCAGGTCTCGGTGGATGGTAGTATTGAACGGCTGGATGTATACCCAACTGACGCAAATAACTTTATGTCATTTACGAATATCATCCATGATAAATTGGGTAAGCTTTATATCAATGGGAGAATAGTAGGTAGTCATAACTTTTCTCCTCAATGGTCTGTGTCAAATTTAGTGGATGAGATATTTGTCTCAAAATTTGATTCAGCGGGTAATATACTGTGGCTTGATCATTTTGGTACCAACTTACCCAGTTATTGGGGAGGAGGACCTTCTGCCATAAGTGTTGATTCGGTTGGCAATGTTTATACCTCTATGTCCTTCAGTGATACAGTAAGTATTCCTCCTTTAGAGGTTTATTCTGCAAATTATGGTCGAGGATTCTTTATCGTGAAGTGGAGTGATGTAGGATATCCCCAATGGATCAAGGAAACCGGAGGGGGCAAAGCCTCTATCAAAATGCGGCAAACTAGTTGTGGGCCATCTAATGATTTTTTTGTCAGCGGTAGCTATGATTATGGAGATACATTATTGCTTGATACGATTGTATTAATTAACAATAGCGGTAATAATGATGCGGATTTGTTCGCTGCCAAGTTTAGAGATACAACCATTCTATCATGTCCCCCAGATACAGCCAGAATTATTCCTTCAGCTCTTACCATATGCGAGGGGGACTCAATCTCGATCCATGCACTATATCCTTATCTCCAAACGATTCAATGGTATGCGAATGGACAAAAAATTTTAGGCGCTGATGCATTCGAACTGTTTATCTCAGATACGGGCTTCTATTATGCTGAGATTAATGATTATTCAAGCTGTTCGACATTCTCTGATACCTTGTATGTCGCCAATATTGGGTCTCCTAATGTTGCCGATGTATATCTCCGTCCCAAACCAGAATCTCATATAGCAGGGGATAGTGTTTTTTGTGCCTTTAGCGATAGCATTTTTTTTAGTGCGATTTCACCATCAGCCGCTAGCTACAATTGGCAAGTTGTCGGCGGAAATCCATTGACCTCAATAGATTCGGCCGGTTTATATATCCAATGGCAAGGGGGTAGTAGTGGACTCTTGGTGCTAACGGTCAATGACTCTATGGGCTGTACCCAAGACGATAGCTTACAGATCGTCATTAACGCTTTGCCGATACCCTCAATTAGTCTTCAAAATGGCTCCTGTTTAGAGATAGGAGATACGATTATCCTTTCTACCTCATTTGAAAGTAACGTTAGCTATGCTTGGCAAGGGTTAGGAGGGACTTTTTTGAGTCAAGTTGACCAGATATCGACAAGCTTTGTCTTGGTCGATTCTAGTGCAGAGATCATCTTAACCAAGATTGATACCATTACTAGTTGTATCGCAGAAGAAATGCTCAGCCTTGAAGTAGGGCGATATCCTGATCCCCAGTTATTAGGAGACACCACAGCCTGTGAACAAAGTCCAACCCTTTATGTCTTAAATATGCCTGCCTTTACTAGTAGTTTCCAATGGGAGATTGTGGGGGGAAATGCGCTTTCATCGTCAACAAATTCTTTTATACAAGTCAATTGGGAGCAAGGCTTGGGAACTATTATTATTTCAGAAACGAATCAAGATGGCTGTGTAGCCAGTGATAGTTTGACCATTAATGTTTGGCCCGCGCCTCAAGTTTCTGTAGTCAGAACAGGCAATACTGTACAGGCATTTCCTTCAGGTTTGATCTATCAATGGACCCGAAATGGTTGGCCAGTTCCAGATAGCTTGGGAGGAATGCAAGACATCATTAATATCGATAGTACGGGCTACTATCAAGTAACCGTCACGGATCTTAATGGATGTTCACAGGTTTCGGATACAGTTAGTTTACAACTTATCAGTAGTCTGGATAAAGAATCTAAAGTAGATTGGAAACTCTATCCAAATCCCGCAGGAGATTTCTTGGAAGTCCAATTACCCCATTTAAATACCGAAGGAATAATTGAGGTATGGAATCTTCAAGGCCAGAGGCTGATTAGAAAAAAGATAAGGGTAGGAGATAATCAGATTCATTTAATACTCAATAGCCTACCTCGAGCGAGCTATGTTTGCGTCTTAATAACCCCTGAGGGAATGTATCAGAAGCGCTTTATTCGAAAATAGTTAATGCAAATCGGAAAGGAACTCATCTCCAATGATCTCTCCAAAGATTTTCCCTTTCGTTTATTGACTTGCAATGATGGCTAGGGAAAAGAGACATGTGTTACATGTAATTATTTTCCTAGGAAAATAAATTTACTTTCGCTAAACTTGCAGCAGTAAAGCAAGTCAATGGCCAGCATCGATTCAGAAATCAAATCAGCATTTACCAGTGAGCAACATCGCTTTGTAACGAATCTGGTGTTTACGGCTGGCTGGGTGCAAAACGCTTTTACGGACGAATTGAAGCCCTTTGGGATCTCGGCTCAGCAGTACAATATGCTCAGAATTTTGAAGGCGGCTGGCGATTGGGTGGTTATGTCAGAGGTGAAAGATGGCCTCCTCGAAAAGGCCCCCAACGCGACGCGCTTGGCCAACAAGCTTTTGCTCAAAAAACTGATTGAACGGCAGCGTAGCGAAGCGGATAGAAGAGTAGTGTACATCCGAATCTCTGAGGAGGGGCTTAAGCTATTTGACGAGATCAACCAACAAGAAAGTACCGTGCAAAAGGCCTTGCAAAACAATATCACGGCTGAAGAGGCCCGTCTAGTCAGTGATATTTTGGACAGATTCAGAGGATAAAAAATTTTACCCAATATTTTACATGTAAAATAATTACAAGGAAAATAAATCATCAAAATTATGAACAAGACGAATAAAACTATCTATTATGCCGTAACCGGCCTGTTTACTGCCTTTATGTTATTGTCGGTGGGGATGTACTTCTTCAACACGGAGATGGTGGCGGAGATGTTTAACAGCTTGGGCTTTCCTGCAGGGCTCATTTATCCGCTCGGCATCGCTAAACTTTTAGGTTTAGTAGCCATTTGGACCAATAAATCGAGACTGCTCAAAGAACTTGCTTATGCGGGCTTTGCCATTGATTTTATCTTGGCTTCCGTTTCGCATTTTATCGCGGCAGATGGGGGTTGGTTTGGACCTTTAATAGCCTTAGCGCTCGCAGCGGTTTCTTTTGTGTACCATCGCAAATTGTTTGTGAATCAAGAAACAGTAGCGGTTACGGCTGGATCCTGATAGTAATGGGTTTTGCTGCTTCGCAGAACGCTTGTCCCTCGGGTGCGGCATACATGCACGCACCTACAGAAAACTGTTTGACCTGTAGCGGCGTATTGAATACGCCGACCGTGAAAAGCGTTCCGCGAAGCGGTAAAGCTCCTCAGAAAAATCAGCTTCAACTCGCGCTATAAATGGACGGACTCACTCCATACTCCTTTTTGAACTGCTCTCGGAAGGACTTGAGATCGTTATAGCCTACCATATAGGTAATCTCCGATACATTGTACTGCTTGCTTTTGAGAAGCTTAGCGGCTTGGCGCAGGCGGACCGTCCGAATCAATTTATTAGGACTATGATCGGTCAAGGCTTTGAGCTTACGATACAATTGCATGCGACTCAGATTGAGCGCCTCTGCCAATAGCTCGACCGAAAATTGTGGATCATCCATTCTTTCACTGATTGCTTGTTGAGCATCGGCTAAAAACTGCTCATCGAGGCGATTAAGGACGGCGTCTTGCGAAGCAATCTCCCAGTTCTCCCCAAACTTTTGGCGTAGTTTTCGACGTGATTCGATGAGATTATTGATTCTGACTCTCAGCAATCTCAAGTTGAAAGGTTTGGTGATATAGTCGTCCGCACCAGTCTCGAGCCCATCGATTTTAAAAATCAAAGAAGTACGGGCTGTCAGCAAGATTACGGGGATATGACTGGTTTCTACCCGACTTTTAAGTTCTCGACAAAGACTGATACCATCCATTTCGGGCATGGCGATGTCTGCGACTACTAAATCAGGTATATGTTCTAAGGCCAGAGCAAGGCCCTCTTTACCATTGGCGGCTTCAAATACTTCATATTCTGCTTGGAGATTTTCCCGCAAGTAGAGGCGAATATCAGCATTGTCTTCAATCAATAATAAACGTCGATCAGGCTTTGCTTTTTGCTCCCTTTGGGTAGTTACAAGGGCTGCTTCTAAAGGTAGTTGCACGTACTGTCGTAGGCTTTCACTGTCTTCAAAGGCTTCGATTTTTTCACTTTTAGCGAAATGAGCTTCCCCCAAAGGGAGGCTGACAAAGAAGCTACTGCCAGCATCTATTTTGCTTTTGACCCATATCTGACCATGATGGGCTTCGACTATACTTTTGGAGAGGGAGAGTCCGATACCCGTGCCGGAACGATGCGACTCGAATTTGGACTCGGCCTGATAAAAGCGGTCAAAAATATGCTCCAATTGTTCATGCGCGATGCCCATCCCGGTATCGCTTACTTGCAGCAAGACGAAGCCTTCCAGCGCCTTGGGATCAGAGAGATTTTGGGTGCATAGGCTGACTTTTACCTCTCCGCCTGATGGGGTAAATTTCAAGGCATTAGAAAGCAAGTTGAAGAGAACCTTTTCGAGCTGATCACGATCGTAGAAGGCTTCGATATTAGGCGCTTCTGGTTTAAAGCTGAGGCTGATTTTGTTTTGTTCTGCCAATCCTTGGAACGCTAATACCACTTCACCCACAAATTTGCTCAGGTTCCCTTTGCCTACTCTGAGACGCATCAGGCCTGACTCGGTCTTTTGGATGTCTAGCAATTGATTGATCATCGTCAGCAGGCGGTTGGCATTGAGATTCATCCGCTGGAAAGAGCGATAAAGGCTGCGATCATAATTTCGATCCTTGATCAATTGCTCGAGAGGACTGATGATGAGCGTCAAAGGGGTGCGTAACTCATGCGAGATATTGGTGAAGAACTGTTGTTTCATATGAGTTACCTCTTCCAATTTCTCCCGCTCTACCCTTTCCAGCTGCAGATTGTGGCGATACTCCGCTCTCAATTGAGTGAGCTTGCGCACTCCATAAAGCAAGCTGATAAAGAGTAGGGCATAGAGTATGTATGCCCAATAAGTCCGCCAAAAAGGGGGAAGAATATTGATCTTGAGTTTGACGGGTTCACTCCAAACGCCATCGCTATTGCCTGCTTTGACCATGAAAGTGAAAGAGCGATAGGGCAAATTGGTGTAGTGCGCTTGACGATTGTTGGTTTCGGTATAAACCCAATCTTGATTAAAGCCTTCTAGCTTGTAGGCATAGCTGATATTTTCTGATTCTCCCGTATGGAGTCCCACAAAACCTAGGGAAAATACATTCTGCTGGTGGTTGAGGCTAATCTCCTGCGTTTCCCCGATACTTTTTTGCAAAATGCTCTCCCCATCTGACATAGGTCCGATAGGTACCTTTCTATTAAAAATTCTTAGCTCATTGAGCGCGACTTTAGGCGGGAGATTGTTGAAACGGATATCATCTGGATGAAATATCCCCAAGCCACTGACGGTACCAAAGATCAATTCGCCAGCCTTGGAGTAGCCTGCCGATTGGGCGGAGAAAAACTCATTACGCAAGCCGTCAAAAACATCATAACTAGTGATTTCTGGGCCTGATGGCCCTAAGCTAATCTCGCAAAGACCGCTTTGAGTACCCGCCCAAACATGGCCCTTGGAATCGGCTACGATGGATTGAATCCATTTTTTAGGCACACCATCTTCCTCCGAGAAATGCTGCATTTTCCCAGATGGGATGTCCAGAACGTTGATACCATTTTCGGTGCCTATCCAGAGTGTATCAGGGTTTTGTAAATAGAGGCAATTGAGATAATCGTTGCTGAGACTTCCTTCCTGCCCCGGCTCGAACTTAAAATGCCGGACCAAGACCAGACTTTTGCGTTC
>JBCCQN010000166.1:0-18396 GCA_039024315.1 Bacteroidota bacterium | reverse complement strand
CTTTCTACTAAATACTTTCTACTAAATACTTTCTACTTAATACTAAAGATTTTATCGCTGGACGAGGCTAAACCAATTGCCGCTATTGTCTTTGAAAAGGGCTTCGTAGCCATACTCTCGCTGGGTAGGTGGAGCGATAAACTCCACGCCTTTGGCGCTGAGTTCTTCATAAGTAGCGACCACATCTGGGGTGTTAAAAATGCCAGTACCAAAGGCTCCGCGCGATAATAGACCCCGCATGGCTTCGGCGTCTTCTTCTGTCAAGAAGGGACTTGGCATGATGGGCATGAGGACGATTTCGATTTCGGGTTGGTCCTTCGGGCCAACGCTCAGCCAACGAAAACCTTCTCCCATAGTCGCATCGCTCCGCACTTCAAAGCCTAGTTTATCGACATAAAACTCCTTGGCTTCGTCTTGATTGTTGACGTAAAATGTGGCGTGTGATAATTTGTTGATCATAACTTATTCCTTTTACGTGATTGGTTGATGCAAGCAAATTAGGCGTTCTCCGAAGGAAGGACTTCTTGAAAATTGCTATTCTGTTTTTAGGTTTACTCCCGATCCCGATGGTCGGGATGCGGGAGCGCGGAACGCTCATCCCTCATCGAATCTGCAATCTTTTCTCATCCGCGTGATAAGCCGCAAAGATGCCAATGCCCCCCTCAAGATTACTAAAAATCGTGTAGGGCTCACTAAAGGCCAAATCCACATTACGGTTTTGACGCAGATCGCGCATATAGCGATAATAGTTTTCATCCACATGCAGCAAAGCCACCACTAAGCTATCGCCCGGCATACGGGGAGGGCGCACACCGTTAAGGTTGCGTGCGACATTCTGTAAATCACCAGTGGGCCCAACTACTGCTTGCCCGTCGAAATTATCATCTAGCAGATAGTCGGGATCGACTGAGAGGCCCTGCCAACGAAAAAACCAAGGATCACTATTGACAAAAAACTGCATGCTGGGGATAATTTTGCCAATCACTCGATAGTAATTCCTTTCTTGAGCAGGGTCCTCCCAGCTCGTCTGACAAAAGAAATCAGGAAAAGGATCTCCATCTGCAGTTACAGAGTCTAATTGGATAGCAAATTGCTGGGGCGCGGCAGGAATCTGACATTGCCCGCTCACGGCAGGGAAATCTGGGTGCTGAATGCTCAAAGTGAAAGAGTCCGAAGGACTGAGAAAACCTAGGGGCGGGATTGTGCTGTAGAGAGAATGTTCGGTATCAAATGTGAGTTCGATCTCTTGCCCTTTTTGGAGGTTTTCAATTTTTACGATCGCATCCGGGACGATAAAATCGCTAGCATCCAGCCCACCCGAGCTACCTACAGTCTGGTTTTGGGAGAGCTTTAGTTGTACTTCCTTTTGATCGGGACTGATAAAGCAGCTAACAACTAATTGAGACTCACCGCTCAGGTCTATATCCACTAATCGTTGACAGGAAGAAGTGATCAGCGATATTAAGATTGCGTAAAAAACATATTTGAAGGAAAGCATAAATGTAAGGGTTAAAAGCTGAAGTTAAAGCTGACGGAAGGGGTAAAGAAAAAGAGGCTATTTTCCTGCAAGCGGAGGCGTTGGGTGCCGGCTTGTGGGTTGATTTCCTCCTGTAGCAAATAAAAACTTGGATTGAGGCGATTGTAGAGATTATAGCCACCTACTTCCCAATAGTAAGTCCAATCCCATCGTCGCTGCTTAGGCTTGGCTTTGATCTTGAGACTGGCATCGAGGCGATGGTAGAGCGGGCTACGAAACTCATCCAACTGACTAAACTGAAAGTAGGGATCAGGCTGAGCGTTTGCTCCCAAACCGAGGAATTGAACCTCTTCATGCCCACTTAGGTAGGCTTGCGATAAAGGCAGCGGGAAGGGATTGCCCGTAGCGAAGGTCCAGCCTGCGTTCAATTCTAAGCGTTCCGTGAAACGGTGCTGATAAAGAAAGGCCAAAGAATGTCTGCGATCAAAACGGGGCGCAAAGGCCTGTCCACGATTTCGCTCCGCAAACAGAAATTGCGTATAGGACCAAGTATAACTAAGGCTCATCTGATAGCGTGGGCGCTTGAGGCTAGCAAAAATCTCTAAGCCATATGACTCCCCTTGCCCCTGCGTAACCAGTGTTTGCCAATCCAGTCTTTCGATCTCCAGATTGTAAAGGTCCAAGTCAAAAAAGCTCCCTCCTTCTCGATAACCGATGATATTATCCATCCGCTTATAGTAGAGCTCCGTCATAATGCTGAGCCCCCATGCTGGATAACGCTGGCCCCAAGCCAAGGTATATTGCCAACTTTCTTGGGGACTGATACTGGGAGTACTGGGCACCCAAACGTCTATCGGTAAGGCTAGACCAGAATTGGAAATCTGATGGATATACTGCGCCATGCGGGTAGCCGAAGCTTCTAATTGATGATTAGGAGCTAGCTGGAACTGTAACTTCAAGCGAGGCTCGGGATTAGCCCAAAACTCTCCTTCCACAGTGTAGGCACTCAAACGCAAACCCATTTCTAGATTGAAGCGAGGGCTGAGCTGCCAGCGGTCTTCGAGATAAAGCGCAGCTTCCTGGGTGTAATAACGCTCGTTTTCTTTGACATTGAGATCAAAACGCTGGGTAGTGTTGCCAAAGTTTTCACGGAAAGCTCTTAAGCGATTGGGGGTAAAAATGTGTTGGAAAAGGATACCCCCAAATCTCACTTCGTGCTTGGCGTTTGGATACCAATAAAAATCATGCTTGAGTGCTACATCAAACATCTCAGAACCTGAACTCAAGCGTTGAAGGCCGGTTATTTCCCCTCTTTGATCCTCACTGCGATTGAAAAGACGGACGCCATAATTGGTAGTAAAAAGCGAAGTATTCATAAAGGCCTTGGGGGAGATCACTCGGTTCCAGCGCAAGGTCCCGCTAAGATTTTGCCAACTAAATCCCGTACGCATTTGGTCTTTGTCGCCATTGCGGGCCATTTGCTCTATGATCCCGTAGCGGTCCCAGCTGCTGTAAAGACTCAGGGTCAGCTTATCCTTGGGACTCGCATTGTAGGTCATTTTGGCATTATAATCATGAAAAAAGAAGAAAGGATCAGTATCTGCATTACTTACTTTGATGAAGGGGCGCACCAAGAGGTCCCAATAGGTACGTCTCGCCGAAAGCAAGAGGGAACCCTTTTTGTTGAGAATCGGCCCACCGATGGTAAGGCGAGAAGAGGTAATCCCAATTGCGCCATCAGCTGCCCATTTTTCTTTGCTGCCTTCGCGAGTAGTAACCGCCACTACCGAGGAGAGGCGTCCTCCATAATGGGCCGGAAAGCCCCCCTTGATAAACTCAACATTTTGGACCGCATCCCCATTAAAGACCGAGAAAAAACCAAAAAGGTGATTAACATTGTAGATAGGGGCTTCATCAAGGAGGATCAAATTTTGGTCCCCATTCCCGCCTCGCACAAAGAGCCCGCTATTGCCATCGTTGGCACGTTGTACGCCGGGCAGGTACTGCAAGGCTTTGACTACATCACGTTCTCCTAGAAAGGTCGGTACTGATTTGATGTATTCCAGACCGAGCACCATACGCCCCGCTTCCTCGGCTTCAATCATGGATTCAGCTTCAATTTGTACTGCTTCTAGCGCTAAATCTTTAGGTTTGAGATTGAGCTGTAAGGGGGCTTCGGGTACTTCATCGACCGATAAAGTATCCACCGTATAACCCAGGTGACTAATCTGGAGCTTGACCGGTAAACGCTCTACCATCAGGGAAAAATAGCCGTACTGATTGGCAACGGCGCCTCGCTTACTGCCCAAGATCATGACTCGGGCATAGGGCAGGGGTTCGAGACTATTTTGCTCGCGGATAAAGCCATTGAGAGAATGAGCGTTCCGCGTAGCGGGCCTATAGATAACGATCTGACTGCCGACGATACGAAAGGCAAAGCCACTGCTCTTAAACCATTCTTTTAGCGTTGCCTCTAAGCTTTTGCCAGGGGTTTTGATTTGAACTTGCTTAGCCTTGGGTAGGATTTGGGGATCGTAGGAAAAGCGTATGGGTAAGTATTGTTCGATTGCTTTGAGGGCTTCTTCCAAAGGCATAGGTTCGAGGGTGAAGTCGATAGGTTCTTTGAGCCAATCTTTGCTTTGCGCCCATAAGGTAGGCGGGAAACAGCAGAGCCAGAGACTCAGCCAAAGGCTTGTTTTGAGAATAGATATGATTTGAGTTTTCATGTTGATTTCTTTCGTTGAGACTGCTTCGCAGAACGCATAGCTCTACCAGCGAGTCTTTTGACACGATAATTTCCCCTTCTCATGCACCAGAGAAGGGCCTTGATTGTTTAGCTTAATTTAAGTTGGGTGCCTAACGCGGCTCCACTTCTACTTGAAAAATGAGTCTTACTACCTCCAGCACCTCAGTTAGAGATTCATCTGTAAAACGAGCTGTCAAACGGGCGTCTCCCGGACTGCCTCTTACAGCTAAGCTTGCTTGATAATAGCGTTCGAGGGACTCGAGTACCTCAGCCAAAGTCGCACTGTCAAAACGCAACTCCCCTCTTTGCCAAGCATCATAATTGGGGTTTTGCGGTATTTCAGTCAGTTTATCAGCAGCTAAGCGTGCACTTTGCCCAGCCGCTAACTGAAGGCTATCCTCGGCCACTACGCGTACCAAACCTTCTGCTACATCAACCTGAGCAATAGAGTCTCCGTCAAAGTCCCTGACACTAAAACTAGTCCCCAAGACGCGTACCCTAAGCTTAGGCCCTTGAATCTGGAAAGGGCGATTGGGGTCCTTGGCGATCTCAAACCAAGCTTCTCCCTCAAGTTTCACGGGACGATCCTCCTCAAAGCGATCTGGATATTGCAAGCTACTGCCCCGCCGCAATATCACTTCACTACCGTCAGGCAGTAAGACGGTTTGCTTTGCGTTGGTCGCCATGACCTTTTGCCAAGAGATAGCCGGTGGCTGGAGGAAAATCCAAAAAGCGACCGATAACCCAACTAAAAGAGTAATCATCGCCGCCCAAGCAAAAGTTGAGGTACGCCATAAAGGACGACTCCTTCCTAAGATAGGTAAAGCCAATTGCGCTGCGACCTTTGGCCAGTCTTGCTGGCTATCAAAATCATACTCAGTCAGCTGGGCCTGACTATGATTCCAAATTTTGACTAGCTCTTGATACCACTTCTCGTGTTGGGTCGCTGCTTGACGCCATTCCAGCAGGGCCTCCGCTTGTGAGGCGCTCGCACTGGTAGTGAGATCGGCGGCGATCAAATCCCAAGGAATATTTGCTTGTTCTGATGGACTCATTTGGGGGGATAACAATTCAAGGGGGCTCGACCCTTATCCGGCCTGAAAAAAAAAATCAATTTTTTGGTCTTTGGGCTTTACTGCTTCGCAGAACGCTTATATCGGTGCAACATGCATGCGCGCACCTACAGTAAATTGTACTTCGAATCCCTTTATGAATGAGAAGTCTCCTTTCTTAGAGATTTTGAAATGGCCACCAAAGCAGGAGAAATAAAGGACCTAGTTTTTGACGCAGGAGCTTGAGTGCTTTGCTGATTTGCACCTCGACCGTTTTGGGACTGATGCCCATGCGTTGAGCAATTTCTTGATAGCTAAGGCCTTCTTCTCGACTCAGCGTAAAAGCTTCTCGGCAGCGATCTGGTAGGGCCGCAATCGCTTCTCGAATACGCTCCTCTAGTTCAAAAGCTTCTAATACTTCTTCCGGCGAGCCAGACCACTCAGGCCGTAGGCTTTGGTGATGCGTCTGATAGTCTTGCCTAACTTTTTGATGCTTAAGCTGATTGAGACAAGCGTTCCGCACGGCGGTATACAAAAAAGCCCCTAGCGGATTGTCTGCCACTAGCTTAGAACGATTTTCCCATAGCTTCACAAAAACGCCTTGTACCAAATCGCGTGCTTCGTCTGGATCGGTGAGGTAGCGCATCGCATAACGACAAAGCCGGCCATACCATTGATGAAATAGACTTTCAAAGGCATTGCTGTCGCCTGCAATAATGGCAAGAGTGGAAATAGACATGCTGTGCTGAACTAAGAATGGAGGCCTTACTCTTCACCAATAAAGCGATTAATAAAGCAATGCGGAATGAATTGCCGAGGTTGTTTTTTGGCTTGCTCTTGACGCTTAAGGTAAAACTTACGGTATTGAGAAGGGCTCATGCCTACTTCTCGTTTGAAGAGCGAGCTAAAGGATCCGGGGCTTTCAAATCCAGTCAGGTAACAGATTTCGCTGACACTTAGTTTATTTTCGCGTAAAGATTCTTTGGCGTGATCAATCCGCCGACGCAGTAAATATTGATGAGGGGTGATGCGATAAGTCTTCTTAAATACTCGCAGAAAATGAAATTTAGAGAGATAGGCCTCCTGCGACAGGCGCTTAAGATCAAGCGGTTCGCCAAAGGTATCGTCTATGTATCGCTTAGCGCGAACGATCTTTTGGGTGCGAGTCAGCGACATCTTACTGCAGTTTCTTTTTGCCCTCCTCGCTGATCGCCATTTTCGGATTACGCTTCATGGTCTTGATAAAACGCGCTTGTCTAAACCTCAGGGCTGACCAATCTGCGTCTATGGCGATCTGACGAACTCCTTCAAATCCTTGCTCGCCCACGAAGGACCAGTCCATATCGCGATTGATATCTGACTGATACTTTTTGGAGCTTTTTTTAGGATAGGCGATCCAAAGCTGCGGATCGTTTTCGGAGAATTTACCTTTGAGCGAGGCCATAGTTTCCTCAAGCTGCTTTATGCTCTCGGCAAAGGTTAAGACATACTCATACTTATCAGCCGCTCTAATTTCCGTAAGCACCTCGCAGAGAGGTTCCATCTCTGCCATATTGGGCTGGAAGGATATAGGCGCAAAAAGGACCAGAATACGCTTCTGGTCCTTGAAATTCATTTTTTTAAAGATGGGATTCATCAGTCTGCAAAGTTAAAGGAGGCCTCCTGCTTCCCAACCATGACTTTGAATTCACCTGCTTCAGTAATCCATTTACCATCAGTGCCCCAAAATGCTAGTTGAGTAGGCTCAATAATAAAGGTAAGGGTTCTAGATTCTCCGGGCAAGAGGGTGATTTTGCGGAAATCACGCAGCTTTTTGTTTGGCGGGCTCACTGAGGCATACATATCCTGAGTGTAAAGCTGGACTACTTCTCGGCCCATGCGCTTTCCGGTATTTTTGACGGTGATCTGCACCTTGAGTTTATCGTTCGCAGCAAGCGTAGTACGATCTAAGGTCAAATCAGAATACTCAAAAGTGGTATAGCTAAGCCCAAAGCCAAATTCATACTGCGGAAAAAAGGCACTTGGTCCAAAGTCATTGCCAATCTTCTCGGTGCCTTTATGGTCATAAAGGGAGAGATCGTTCGCGTAGCGAGGATAAGTATAAGGCAGGCGTCCCTCAGGATTGTGATCGCCAAAAACGATCTCCGCCAAGGCAGGACCACCTTCATCACCGGGCTGGTAGCATTGGATCACCCCACCTACCATAGGTTCAATTTCACGGATAATGCGAGGACGCCCTTCGAGCAAGACCAAAATGATGGGCTTGCCCGTACCCGCTAGGCCTTTAACTAGGTCTAATTGCGCATCGCTCAAATCTAAATCGTCGATATCACCGGGCTTTTCGGTAGCAGGCGTTTCACCTACACAGACCATGATAGCATCAACATCCGCGGCAGCGGCGATAGCATCATCCAAATTGACCAGCTCATTGACAGTCGCGCCCTCCACAAAACTCACTTTAGCAGCACCAATTTCACGTTGGATAGCTTCTAGGATAGTAAGCTTACCAGGAGTTTTGAAATCATAGGTCGGGTGATTGCCTTGCCAGGTACGGCTCCATGCTCCGTTGAGCATCGTATTGGAATTTGCGGCAGGGCCGGTGATCAAGATTTTTTTACTCTTGTCAAGCGGCAACAGATTGCCTTCGTTTTTCAACAAAGTGATAGACTCTAGCGCCGCTTGGCGCGCGATGGCAGCATGTTCTTCAGAAGCAAACTTGGGATAATCATCGAAATCAAAGACGATTTTGTCAAACAGCCCTAAATCATACTTAATCTTTAAAATACGTCTTACCGCTTCATCGATGCGAGACATCGGCACTTCTCCTTCCTCGACTAGTTCTGCTAGTAGCTTGGGGAAGTCCAAAGTAACGGGCACCATACTCATATCTACCCCTGCGTTAACCGCTAGTTTGGTAGCTTCTTTTTCCGTGGCCGCCACTTTGTGGCGAGTGTGTAGAAGGATGATATCCTCCCAGTCGGAAACGGCCAGACCTTCGAAGTCTAATTCGTCGCGGAGAATCGTCTTTAGGAGATAAGGATTGATATGGGTCGGAATACCATTGATCTCTGCCGAGTTGATCATAATGGTATGCGCGCCAGCGTCTACGGCAGCTTGAAAAGGAGGCAAAAAGATCTCTCGCAACATCCAATCAGGAATATAAGCTGGCGTGCGGTCCTTGCCGGTAAATGGGTAGCTGTAACCCATATAGTGCTTCATACAGGCCGCGGCCTTGTATTTGTTCGCCACATTACCACCTTCATGCCCACGGATGTATGCTGCACCTAAAGTAGAGACGAGATAAGGATCTTCACCAAAAGTCTCAAAAACACGAGACCAGAGTGGCTGACGCATTACATCAAGCACCGGAGCAAAGTTCCATGGAATGCCTGAAGCGCGGCACTCATAAGCAGTTACAGCAGAGCCTTGCTCCACCAGACCGGGATTCCAAGTCGCTGCTTGCCCTATCTGTTGAGGAAAAAGCGTGGATCCAGTAGTATAGTTGGTACCGTGAATCCCATCG
This sequence comes from Bacteroidota bacterium, assembly GCA_039024315.1. Classification (GTDB taxonomy): domain Bacteria; phylum Bacteroidota; class Bacteroidia; order J057; family J057; genus JBCAWW01. The sequence continues at coordinate 9,598 of JBCCQN010000166.1, read as the reverse complement.
ATCCCATAGATGACAGGCACCTTGAGATTAGTCTCTTGCACCACTTTATCAATGGCTAGATGAATCTCATACCATTGTTCGCGTGTGTAGGAGTGGCCGCCAACATTGAGGATGGAGCCGACGCCATATTCTAGGATGGCGGTTCTGAGCTTTTCTTCATCAATCTCAAAAGGCTCCACCAAATTATAAGGCTGGCCTTTGGCGATCATATCAATCGAAAGCTGGGTCATTTGACCTACTTTCTCTTTGAGGGTCATTTTGGCAAGCGTCGCTTCTACTTTTTGATCGATGGTCTGAGCGTTGAGCGAAACCATCAGCAAAAAGCTGAGTACGAAACTGAGGATTAATTTCATTATGCGATTAATTGTATATAGTCAGATTGACTATATAGCAAAATTTGACCTCTGCCCCTAACTTGCTGGATTCTAGGGTTATCATTTAGCTGCTTAATACAAAGAGAGGAGCTTTCCTGCGGTAATGTCTAGTCTTTATCCAGCATCCGTCGGTGATAATTGATCTGCCCTAGATGGTAAGACAGATGCATGGCTAGATGGATTAGAGCACGCTCAATAGAGGGCTTACCAGGCCAATGGTCAAAAGGATAATCCTCCGTCAAATCGCGGCCTTTTAACTTAACCAAGGTCTGGCTTACAATCTTTATGGTTTCATCGACTTGTTGCAGCAAGGTAGCGCGAGCTACATCTTTACCAGCAAATTCAAATTCACGATCTCGTTTATAGGCAAATCCTCCAAGATTTAGGCCCACAAAGGTTTTGAGATTACCCACTAAGTGCAGACAAAGGTTACCGCCAGAGTTTGTAATCCCATCAGACAATTGCCACATGGCTGCTTCTGATTGATAGGCTTCGATTTCGCCTTTTAAACGATTAAGATCTCTTTGATAAAGTCCGTTAAGTGTGTCTAGCATTTTATTTTTCCTTTGGCGACTTCCAGCCGAGCAAGTTGGCCACTAAACCAGTCCAGCCGGTCTGATGACTTGCGCCTAAGCCATGAAGATCATCCCCATGGAAGTATTCATAAAAGAGAATCAGATCCTTGAAATGAGGGTCCTTTGCGTAGCGAAGGTCACCATCATGGGCCGGGCGATGGCCTTGCTCGTTGGGTTCGAAGATCGAGATTAAGCGTTCGGCAAGGCCGTCTGCGATCTGACTCAAACAACGAAACTCGCCAGAGCCGCTCGGGTACTCCACTTTGTAATCAGAACCATAATACTGATCCATCGTCCGCAAGGCTTCGATCAGCATATAATTCATCGGAAACCAAATCGGGCCCCGCCAATTTGAATTGCCGCCAAACATGCCTGTAGTAGACTCGCCTGCAACATAGCCAATGCCATAATTGTGACCTTCGATTTCTAAGGCATAAGGATTTTCAGCATGGTAGCGCGAAAGCGAACGAATTCCCCCTTCTGACAAAAACTCGGCTTCATCTAGCATCGCCTTAAGCAAAGCTTCTAAGCGCTCTTGTTTGACCATGGCCAGCAAAATGTCATTGCCTTGTTCACGACGGCTAAGCACTGAATAATCCTTATCAGCCAGCCAATAGTTGTGAAACCATTCTAAGCGTTCGCAAAACTCTGGTAGCTTATCCTGAATTTCTTTACGGATCACAGTGGTCGCAAAAAGCGGCGTCAAACCCACTAAGGAGCGTACTCGGATCTGCTCATAACGATCACCCGGCAATTGGAGCACATCATAATAAAAGCCGTCCTCTTCATGCCAGAGCGGCGTCCAATCTTCCCCAATGTGATTGAGGGTCTCCGCGATATAGACAAAATGCTCAAAAAACTTAGTGGTGATGTCTTCAAAAGAAGGGTCTACCAGAGAAATTTCAAGCGCCATTTGCATCAGCTGTAAAGAGTAGGCCGCGACCCAACTCGTTCCATCCGCTTGCTCCAGATGCCCCCCTCCGGGCAACTCATTGCTCCGGTCAAAGACTCCAATATTATCCAAGCCAAGGAAGCCGCCTTCAAAAACATTATTGCCATTGATATCCTTACGATTGACCCACCAAGTGAAGTTAATGGAGAGCTTTTGGAAAACACGTTTGAGGAAATTGATATCTCCCTGCCCGTTGCGCTCCTTCTCCATTTCGTAGATTTTGAGGGCAGCCCAAGCATGTACCGGCGGATTGACATCGCTAAAATTCCACTCATAGGCCGGTATTTGACCATTGGGCGCCATATACCACTCGCGCAGCATTAGGATCAGCTGTTCCTTAGCGAAATTGATATCTACCATCGCCAAAGGCACACAGTGAAAAGCCAAATCCCAAGCCGCGTACCAAGGATATTCCCATTTGTCAGGCATGGAAAGGATATCCTGATTATTGAGGTACATCCAATTGCGATTTCGGCCTTTTTTACGCTCCGCTGGCGGAGGCGGCTGATTAGGATCACCCTCTAACCATTGGGGTACATCAATGTGATAATATTGCTTGGTCCAAAGCATACCGGCCAAGGCTTGGCGTTGGATATTGCGTTGCTCCGGACTGAGTGATTTGGGGTGAATCTGATCGTAAAATTCGTCTGCTTCTTTAAGTCGAGCTGCAAAGGCTTTATCAAAGCTTTTGCCAAGAGGATCTTTATGGGCCTTTTTGCTCAAGCGCAAACGCACCGTCTTAGCTTCACCAGCGGCCAGGGTCCAATGATACAGTGGTGCGGCTTTGGTCCCTGTTTTTTTCTCTTCGAGGAACGCATAGTCGTCTTCAATCACTGCTTTATGAAAGGCATCTTTGACGAAGGGACTTTTGTTTTTCTTTTCTCCGAAAACGCGCACCCTATTTGTCTCGTTTTCAGTAAAGAGGCAGCGTTCGGCGGAGTCGTAATAAAAATGAAAGCTCCCAATGCGATGTCTGTTGGCCAATAGCTCTCCATCGGCTTTGAAAGAAATCTTAGGCTTAGGCTTTTCTGGCCTAAACGACCAACGATTGCGAAACCAAAGGGTCGGCAGCAACCAAACGGGAGCGGCCTCTGGGCCTCGATTGTGCACCGTTAGTTTGATTAAGAGGTCATCTGCATCCGCCTTGGCATATTCAATTTCTAAGTCGAAGTAGCGATTTTCATCAAAAACGCCTGTATCCAGTAGCTCATACTCTCGTTCATGGCGAGAACGATTGCTATTAGTCTCTACTATCTCGTCATAAGGAAAAGCAGCCTGAGGGTACTTATACAAGGCCTTCATATAGCTATGGGTCGGTGTATTGTCGAGGTAGTAGTACAGCTCCTTGACGTCCTCGCCATGATTGCCTTCGGGGCCGGTTAGCCCAAATAAGCGTTCCTTTAGGATAGGGTCATTACCGTTCCACAAAGTGGGCGCAAAACACAGCCGACAAAAACGATCGGTAATCCCTAATAAGCCATCTTCGCCCCATCTGTAGGCACGCGAACGGGCGTGGTCGTGGGGAAAATAATTCCAAGCGTCGCCATTGGCGCTATAATCTTCTCGCACAGTACCCCATTGGCGTTCGCTGAGGTAAGGTCCCCAAAAGAGCCAGTCGTCTCCTTTTTGAGGATTGGCATAATAGGCGTCTAGTCGTTTTTGCTCTTGCATAGTCTGAAATTAGGGAATCTCTGCTTGATGCTTGCTATCTTTCAGCCGACAATTAAGCGATCAAAAGCTGGCAATTTATGAATACAGTTAAAATATGGTACTTACAGCAGTTTAATTTGTTGCAAGAGTTGCCAAAAACTGAGCTAGAATATCTCGCTCGCGTCATGCCCTTGGTAAGATATCGCGAAGGAGAAGAAATCTTGTTAGCAGAAGAAGGAACCGCCAAGGTCTATTTTATTAAAAAGGGCATCGTCAAAATCGGCACCTATGATGAATCTGGCCAAGAAGACCTTAAATATCTCGTACAGGAAGGCAACATCTTTGGCGAGCTCGCTCTAGTGGACCAAGAAGATCCCAATGAGTTTGCAGTTGCCGTGGAAGAAAGTCTCATTTGCCCCATGGATTTAGCGACCATGCGTTATCTGATGGAGCGTTATCCGGGTCTTAACAAAGCGGTGATCCAACTGATGGGAGAGCGTATCAAAAAACTAGAACGCAGGCTTTCTTCCATATTGTTCAAACCTTCCAAGGAACGAGTTAGAGAGTTTATTGCCGATTATCTCCAGACCTTTGGGCGCGAGCAGGAAGATGGAAGTCTAAAAGTCCGTAATCAGCTCACGCATTCAGATATGGCCCGCTTTACCGCTACCTCCCGACAAACGGTCAATGCCGTGCTCAATCAATTGCGCAAACGCGGCTTGATCGACTATAACAAAGATTGGATGTGGACGACTCTAGAAGACTTGAAAATGATCCCACCCCCAGCCTTGAGTTGGGAAGTATCCTAAGTGTATGGAGTACCTTTTTGCGCCTAAGCGAAATTATGAAGACTACTCCAGCGGTAGAGTCATTTATCACAAAAGTGGTTTATCGACCTTTCCTGTCCGTTTGGCCAGTGAGGTTTTCATGCGTTGTGCAGCTTTCCTTCCCGAAACTTCCTCCCTACGCCTATATGATCCCATGTGCGGCGAGGCTTATTTGCTGACAACGATTGGCATGCTACATGCAGATCAAATCAGTAAAATTTATGCTTCTGACATATCGCAAGACGCCTTGGATTTTGCCATAAAGAATTTGGATTTGCTCACTAAGACTGGCTTGCAAAAGCGTAAATCAGAGCTAGAAGGCCTATTTGAGCAATACGGCAAATGGTCTCACCAACAGGCAATCGAGGCTTGCGAGCGAATATTGGCAGCCCAAACTAGGGAGCTAGATGCCCAATTATTTCAAGCCGATATTTTGGGGGAGACTCCTTTGGAGAACGCTCAGTTTAAAGCCGATATCGTCATCACAGATGTGCCCTATGGCAGTATGGTCGGCTGGTCTTCATCTATTGAAAATCCGATAGATCATTTGCTGAAAAAGTTATTAGCGGTAATTGAACGCCAAAGCGTAGTAGCGGTAATTTCAGACAAAGCCCAAAAGGCCTCCTCTCCTTTATATCAGAGACTCAAATTGCTGAAGGCCGGTAAGCGAAGGGTGGAGATATTGCGCTTGCGTTAAGGTGTACATCCTGTCTTTTGATGGACAGCAAAATTTTGCTGAGCTATTATATTGTAGCTAAAACAGATTGCCCATGTACTCTCGAGCAGATCATCACCTAGCCCAAATCTTAATAGCCAACGGCTTAACTGAGGTTTCGGATCGTTTTGATGATGGACGGCGGGAATTTCGCCTAAAAGCAAATGGCAAACGATATATCAGATTACAGAATGGCATCATTAGTGATAACGTGGCCGAGCTATCTGAAAGTCGATTGGATGAATCACAGCTAAAACTGTTGATTGCTTTGCATGTGATGCATCCCATTAGTCGTAAAGAGTTGTTACGGAACTGCGGTACTAACTTAGCGCAGATGCAGAAATTTGTGGAGACTTTGGAGTATGGAGTTTGTGCGGGAAATACTTGTCACAAATTGTCTGGCAATGTGTTGGATACTTTGCAAGCTATACTTCTACCCCAGCCTTTAGAGGCAGTTTAGTACTGATAAAAGGAAATCAAAATGACGCAAATCAAAGCGCCCGAATGGGCGCTCAAAGATATCAATGGGGCAGCAATACCTAGTCTCGCCAGCTTTAAGGGGAAACCCATCATGCTCCTCTTCTGGAACATTGGCTGCCCTAACTGTAAGAGCCGTGCCCTACCCTTTGCCAAGCAATTGGCGCGGGCCTATCCGGAGGTCGAAATGATAGGCGTCCATACTCGCTTTGAGGGCCCAGCATACAGCGCAGGCCAAGTCAATGAGATCAAGCAGTTGCTCAAGATTGACTTCCCCATGTATATCGATGAAGGCAAAGAAACTTGGCAGGCTTTTGCCGCTGAGGGGACGCCGCATTGGGTGTTGATCGATGCCGAAGGCAATATTCATCGTTCGGTATTTGGCTCGATGCCCGGTGCTTTGCAGCGTTTGGATTTTGTGCTTCGTGAGATGTTGGAGGTTGAGGTGTAGGGCTGCTTCGCAGAACGCTTAATTCATGCGGCCTATTCAATACGCCGCTACAAACTGCCAATTGTAGATATGTATGCCGCACTATTGGGATAAGCGTTCCGCGAAGCGGTAATCAACCTTGGAGTCTATTAATCTAAAAACAATAGACTTGAAAATCGATGATAGCAATGCCAGATTGGGGTCAATATTTCTTTAATATTTCAATCAATTTTGTGTTAACATAAATATTCTCTCGGCCAATTTTTTGGTTCTCCAGTACTCCTAATTCGCTTAGTTTTTTCAGATATCTGGATGCGGCTTTTCTTTCTACCCCTAACTTCTCTACCACGTATTCAATTTTTGAATAGGGTTGTTCAAATAATAGTTCGACTAATTCCTTACGATATAATTTTGCGGCCTTGTTCGAGACCTCAATAATCGTTTCATCAAGCGCATTTTTTATCAAATTGATTTTCTGGATTGTCTTTTTCGATGTCTCCTCTACTGCGTAAAGCATATATAGAATCCATTCTTCCCAATTCCCAGATTTGTTGACAGCATTTAGCAAGCCGTAGTATTTATCTTTGTTGTCAATAATGTAGGAGCTTAGATATAGGATTGGCAAATCCATGAGATCATTTAAGATTAGATATAAGATATTTAATATTCGCCCCGTACGACCATTACCGTCATAGAATGGGTGAATACTTTCAAACTGGCAATGAAGGATTGCTAGATTGACCAAGGGCGGAATTCCGTGTTCGTTTAGATTAAAGTGATCTAGAAAGTTTGATAATAAGTCAAGTATTTCCGCTTTGTCTTGAGGAGGCACATATACGACTTCTCCAGTCTTATCATTTTTCAGGACAGTGCCAGGCGTAGACCTTATTCCAGCATTATTCTCAATTACAATTCCTTGTAACTCGATGATATCAGCTAATCTTAGAAAACCTTGATCCTTTATGATATCAAATCCTTTGAATATAGCCTTCCGGTAATTTATGACTTCTTTCGCTTCAGGCGTATGAGTAGACTTCGAGGATAAGGCCTTATATAGCTCATCTTGTGAGGTAATAATATTTTCAATTTCAGAACTATCTTTCGCTTCTCGCAGTACAATCGCGTTCACTAGCATTGTTTGATTGGGAATGGTATTCGCAATCCCTTTCAATTCTCCTAAAGCACTTGATGAGCGAGATAGTTGCTTTAAAACACGGATAGACTCTATTTGGTCTTGGGGAGGTGGAAGAAATGGTAGCCTATTTGGTTGTGGGACTTTTTGTCTCATGTTTATCAAATATGTACCAAAAATAAAAAAAATGGTACACATTTTACTATTTTTGCAGAAAAAGCTCAAAAACCGCCTCGCGATCAAAGGAATCCGTCTCTCCAAAAGCCCTATATCCAAACTGATTGGTGAGCATTTGGGTGTTGCCAATTTTAAAGGGAGGCTTGTTGCCATGGCTATGCCCATAAAGCCAATAATCGACCTCGCTGGCTTTGATCTCGTCCGTGAGTTCGACTAGAAAACCTTCATTGATCGGACTGTCGTGATACTTCTCGATATTGCAGAGGCTACTCGGGAGATGATGGGTAAGCACTACTTTTTTGTGCTCGGTGGGCGTGTTGATTTTGCTTTGCAGATAGGCCCAGGATTTTTCGAAAAGGGAATTGTACTGCTCTATGCTCAGCATTTTGCCATTGTAGCGGATCAATTTGAAGTCGTACATCATGCTTCGGACCGCCTTCGCCTGAGTCTCGATCCTAGACCAGAGGGTAGAGAAAATGAATTCAACCCCACCGAACATCCGGCTGGTATTGTTGAGCAAAAATACGTTATCCCGGATGGGAAGCTCATAGTCCCGCTCTAGGGCAAGCTGCACATCCGTCCCACCATAATATTCGTGATTACCAGGGATGATATAGACCTTTTCAAACTGGGACGAAAGCAGATCCCAATAAGGCAATTCCTTGAATTTATCGCCCAAATGATAGCTATCGCCGCCAACCAACAAAATGTCTCCCTCTGGTATCAAGGGATTAGCCTCGAGCCATTGGCGATTTTCTGCAAACTCTAGGTGTAAGTCAGAGCAGTATTGGATTTTCATAGGGGATAATAGGCTCTAGAACAGAAATTACTACGCGAAATCATTCTCCTATCTTCTTCAGAATTTCTTGGTAGAGCTTGGGGTTGATTCTAAAACCAATTTCAAAAATCAACTTATCAAAAAAAGGTTTTACCTGAGACACTAACCCATTTGATTTTGCTTCAATCAAAATACCGATCAGTCCCGTTATCAAAATCCCATAGTCTGAAGCTACTTTACGCCCTTTCCTTTCATCAATAAGTAACAAATCCGCTTTTAACTCCACGGCAAGGGTAATTGCTTCTGCCTCACCTGGATCGAGTAAAGCTTCTAACTTTTTGAAAAGCCTTTTATTTGAGACGGATCTTATTTCGATCCACGTGGTTTGATCAATGATTGTCTTTTGTGAGGGAATTTTTTCCAACTCTGCGTAGACCTTCAACGGAATAACTACCTGACCAAAAAGACTTTCTAGAATAAAGAGTTGCTGGAGTTGTACGAGGTTTGTGATTACAGAGGTGTCGCTGATAATTATCATGAGAAGAGTACAAGTAATTAATAACTTGCTCTATGCATTAGAAGACGTCTTAAGAGGCTCTTTTAGTCCGAATCTTCCTCAAATTTGACAAATCAGTATTCAAGTCATCAATGTCATATTTGATATAAATATCACGCTTCGACAACTCTTTTTGAAAGCTCAACTGATCTAGTTGCGCTAAACGACGGGCTTGCCCCATTGAAAAGCGTCCAGTATCATATAGGTGAATCGCAATTTCAACTCTGAGCTCCTCAGCGCTAATCTCAGCTTGGTTTAAAACATCTTCCCTAATCAGTAAATCCATGACAATTCTTATTGAATGAATATAACGATTTGTATAGTCTACTTCAACTTACTTACCCAATACGAAAACTTGCATCCAAGGATTCTACGTTTCGAGGTAAAATATGGCTTCTCTAGCGGGTCAACAACACGCCCGTAACATATTTGGAGTGGCGGGATTGACGAAAAGGCAAATGCTGGGTAATCTGTTCTACTAATGAATCGTCAGCCGCTTCATATTTGATCTCGAGTATCAGGGCAGGATCGTGCATGGGTTTGGCGAGATCAAAAGCGCCAGAATTGAGCGTTCCCGAGTAGGGGTAAAAACACATATCCCGATCAATCGTAAGTCGAAAACGCCCATCAAAAGACATCAGGTAAGAGCGTTGATAGGTATTGATGAGACTGGGCCGCAGAAACGGAAAGGAAGGATCCAATTGCGGCAGTTCTTGACAAATGCGCTCGATTTCCTCCATCCCAAAATCAGGGATACTAAAGCTCTTTTTAGTACCCAGTTCGTTGTGTTTGATTTTTTGTTCCAGCTTCGCTGAACGCACATCTCGCAAATCCTGACCATACCAGCGGATACGGTATTTTTTGCGTTGGTTGACACCATAGATATTATCGTTCCACGTAGTGAGCTGAGGCGTATCGAGGTAAATATTATTGATTTGACGATCAGGGTATAGCT
>JBCCQN010000165.1:0-18579 GCA_039024315.1 Bacteroidota bacterium | reverse complement strand
TCGGGATCGGCAGTAAAACCCCAAAAATCATCACTCTACTTGGACCTTCTTGACAAAAACTTGACCAGCTGTTTCGAGTCTGGCTAAGTAAATTCCTGCTGGTACACCAAGTTGTTTATGCTCCCAGCGCACTGGTTCACCAACAAATGCTTTCTGGAAAACCACTTGACCGCTAAGGTTAAACAGTTGTAGCTTTTGCACCCCTTCTCCCCCACTTTCAATTTCAAACAACATACTTTGTCTGCTAGGATTCGGAGAGACAAGCAATCCAGCCGCCAATGGCTCCGGATCGATCGTGAGCGGAAAGCTATTGACATCAACCGTATCCACATCAGGATTAGGATCAAAAGGATTGGACCAGCGCACATCTCTGATAAAACTTGAATCAGTTAGGGTATGCAGGAAGGCAACAAGCGCTTGTTTTTCAGTATCACTCAAATTGAGCTGTACAGGCAGCTGGCTTTGCTGATCCTTGAGCAAAGGATGGAGGTTGGGATGGGCTTGCACTCCAGTAGAATAATGCTCGACTACCTCTTCCAAGGTTTCAAAGCGCCCATCATGCATATAAGGAGCGGTCAAACCTATATTCCGCAAGCTTGGTGCGCGGAATGTCCCATGATCTTTCGCAAGATTACTTATAGCCCCAAAGCCCAAATCAGTAGGATTTACATCCAATCCGTTGCTCGCCACTTCTCTGGAATTGAACATTTCTCCTGAATGGCATTGGATACACTTAGCTTCACCCATAATGCCAAAAAAGAGGTCTTTACCTTGGTTTTCGAGCGAGCTGAAGTTGGCAAAATTATCAATCTGACTATCGACGCCTGTGCGCCCAATGTCATACTTAGATCGCATCGTAAACATCGAAAGTACAAAGGAACGAATTGCTCCCACAGTACGATCTATGGTTACATTAGGGCTGCCAAAAGCATCTGCATAAAGCTGGGGATAAAAACTAGTGTTTTGAATACGCGCCACCAATGAGTCCTGATTCATGCCCATTTCTACTTCACTTTCCAAAGCCAGTTTGATTTGAGTAGACATGGTATCAGTACCGGCATCCCAGAAAAAATGCCGCATAGAAGGAGAAAACACATTGGATAACCCAATAGAGTTTCGTTCCCCTAGTGAGCCATCAAAACCTATCGAAAGGGCCAAGGTATCCGCAAAGGCCGCAGATTGAATATGGCAAGTAGCACAGGATACGCTATTGTTGATCGAAAGCAGTTTGTCATAAAACAAAACCCGGCCCAAGGTCTCCACATGTCCAGGGACTGAGATCGGCAAAATCGTATCCCCATTGGGAAAATAGAAGTTGCCGAAGATGGAAGAATCCATAAAAAATTGCGGCGGAAGGAGCTGGGCGAAAATATCATACACGAAGGGATTCGCGGGCAGCAAGGGGCTGTCAAGTTCAGTGGTGAGGCCTCGCTTTTGTGAGAGAGTGCGATAAGGGACGGCCGCTATGGCTAGGACACAAATTGCCAGGCAAAGGCATAGTAAATACTTTTTCATGGTAGGTAGGTTTGGGTGCTAATAGAACTCAACAAAAGATAACGTTTGTTGAAGAATATTAGCTGCATGGTAAATATTTTTACCCCAAGCCTTCCTTAGTGAAGAAGGGTATTATTTCATCCAAAAAATGCGTATCTTTGCAGCCTGATAAATAGAGGTATGGTACAGCCTTTGTCTCTATCTAAAACAGCAAACATTCCAATCATATAATGCTCTCAGTATCTAATTTAGGTTTGCAATACGGCAAACGCGTTTTGTTTGATGAGGTAAACCTCAAGTTTACTCGTGGTAATTGCTACGGTGTCATCGGTGCCAATGGAGCGGGCAAGTCTACTTTCCTCAAGATTTTGTCAGGAGAGGTGGACCAAACTCGTGGGCACGTAAACTTGGAGACAGGTAACCGCATGGCCGTACTTAAACAGAATCACTTTGAGTACGAAGAGGAACAAGTCCTTACCACCGTCATCATGGGTCATAAAAAAATGTATGACATCATGATGGAAAAGGATGCCATCTATATGGATCCAGAAGCCACTGAAGAAGACGGCCTACGCGCAGCGGAGCTCGAAACCGAATTTGGTGAGATGGGCGGCTGGACCTCCGATAGTGATGCCGCAGAATTGTTGAGCCAACTTGGCGTCAAGGAAGATCTGCACTACCGTCAGATGAAAGAATTGAGTGGAGCAGAAAAAGTGAAGGTACTTCTCGCTCAAGCCCTATTTGGTGATCCTGATTTGCTCCTCCTTGATGAGCCCACCAACGACCTTGATGCAGAGTCCATCACTTGGCTAGCTGACTTCTTGGCCGACTTCCGCAATACCGTGATCGTGGTTTCTCACGACCGTTATTTCCTTGATATGGTTTGTACTCATATCGTCGATATCGACTTCCAAAAAGTACGCCTCTTTACCGGTAACTATACCTTCTGGTATGAGTCTAGCCAATTGATGGCCAGACAGCTTGCGGATAAGAATAAAAAGATGGAGCAAAAGCGTAAGGAACTCCAAGAGTTTATCCAGCGCTTTTCTGCCAACGCGGCTAAATCTAAGCAAGCGACTAGTCGCAAGAAGGCACTTGAGAAGCTTAATCTAGAGGAAATCCAGCCTTCTAGCCGTAAATATCCTTACATCTCCTTTACAGCTGATCGTCCTGCAGGAGGTCAAATCTTGGAGGTAGAGAAGCTAAGTAAGAAGGCCCATGATGGTACTACGCTCTTCGCGAACGTTTCTTTCTCCGTCAACCGGGACGAAAAGATCGCTTTCTACAGCCGTACCACCGGAGCCGTTACCGCATTGTTTGAGATTTTAGCCGGAGAACTAGAAGCTGATTCAGGCAAATATGAGTTTGGGCAGACGATCACCCATGATTATCTCCCCAACGAAAACGATGAATACTTTAGCGGTGCGCAAGACATGGATCTCGTAAGCTGGCTATGGCAGTATGCTCCCGAAGGGGGCGAAGCTGACGAGCAGTTTATCCGTGGCTTCTTAGGCCGTATGCTCTTCTCTGGTGAAGAAGTTCATAAGAAGTCTAGTGTCCTCTCTGGGGGTGAAAAGGTGCGCTGTATGATGTCTAAGGTTATGCTTAAGCATCCCAACTTCATCCTCATGGATGAGCCTACTAACCACCTTGATCTTGAGTCCATTCAAGCGCTCAACAAAGGCATGCAGGAGTATGCAGGTAATATCCTCTTTACTTCTCATGACCAACAATTGATGAACTCCATCGCTACCCGAGTGATCGAATTGACGCCCAATGGTGTGATAGATCGCTACTTGCCTTTCAATGAGTATATCCGCTCTGATGAAATTAAGGGCTTACGTGAAAAAATGATGGAAGGCGCAATGATGTAGTCTTTCTGGATGAGATATTAATAGCGGCCTTGAGGTATTTTACTGCAAGGCCGTTTTTTATGGCGGCGGCATACATGCCGCCTCTACCGATCCTTGTAGGTGTGGCATGCATGCCACACGAAATGATCCAGCGTTCTGCGAAGCAGGAAGCAATAAAATAGGTCCTTCGGTGGGGCTCCATTAGAATGACAAATTGTTTGTCACATCGAGCCCCGTCGAAATGCCTTTAATGACAAATCGTTCTGCGAAGCAGAAAAAAGGCCAGTAGACAATCTTATCATCTACCGGCCTTTCTATTTCAATCAGAGTCGATTATTTATTTTCAGGCTCTTCGACCATACGATTTTTCACGTATTTCTCTAGCCACTGATCTTGTTCCCATAATAGGTGTAGGATAGATTCTTTGGCGGCGTAGCCATGACTCTCTTTTGGCAACATCACTAAGCGAGCCGTGGCACCCATACCTTTGAGGGCGTTGAAATATCGCTCACTTTGCATCGGATAAGTACCAGAGTTATTGTCTGCCTCACCGTGGATCAGCAAAAGTGGAGTTTTCATCTTATCCGCGTTCATGAAAGGCGACATGGTATTATACACATCCGGTGCCTCCCAATAGGTACGCTCTTCACTCTGGAAGCCAAATGGCGTCAAAGTACGGTTATAAGCCCCGCTACGCGCGATACCAGCCGCAAATAAGTCGGAGTGGGTTAACAAGTTCGCCGTCATAAAGGCACCATAAGAGTGGCCTCCCACCGCAACCTTATCGCGATCGATATAACCCAACTCATCCACAGCATCGATGGCAGCCTTAGCATTGGCCACTAGCTGTGGAATGAAAGTATCATTAGGCTCATCATCTTCTTCTCCGATGATCGGGAAAGCCGCGTTGTCCAAGACTACATAGCCACGGGTAACCCAATAGACCATAGAGCCATAATATGGGTAGATGAAGCTATTAGGATTAGAAGTAGACTGAGAAGCGCTATTTTTGTCCTTGTACTCACGTGGATAAGCCCACATGATCATCGGCATCTTTTCTTTGGCTTCCATATCATAGCCAACGGGCAGATAAAGCGTTCCAGAAAGCTCTAAACCATCATCACGCTTGTATTTGATCACTTCTTTGTGAACGTCCTGTAGACTCTTAAATGGATTAGCGAAGGCCGTAACTTGTTGCAGATCATCTTTTTTGATGTTGCGGATGTAGTAGTTTGGATACTCAGTTGGAGACTCGATACGAACGAGGATTTCTCCTTTTTTCATATCAATGGCAGAGTTTAAGCTCTCACGCTTATCGGTATACTCAGATTGGTACAAGCGCTTAGTTTCGAGATCCTTAAGGCTCAGCTTATCGATAAAAGGAAACTGACCTTCAGCCGTATAACCAGCTCCCATGAGGAATAGATTATCCTTATCCATTTCCAGCACCGCGCGTCCGTAATCATTGCGTTTGCTTACAAAGCTACCGGGATCGCTATAACGATCTTGATAGTTGCGGTCATAAAGCAGCTGTGGAGCCTTAGCGTTGTCCGAAGGATCAAATATATAAGTCTTGAGGTTACGGGTATTCCACCAATAGTCGGTGGCGATAGCCGTTTCATCATTGCCCCATTGGATGCTATTAAAGCGCTGCTGAGTTTTTAGGAGAGTTACCGCTCCATCGCGGAACGGGGCGTCCATTTGGAAGATTTCGTCTCTGAATTCTACTTCCTTTTCAGGATCACCACCGTCAAGGGCTTCGGCCCATACCAAGGTAGCAGGACGATCACTGCGCCATTGCATATCACGGCGTCCTGTACGAACGGCCATAAAGCCTTTAGGCATCTCTTCCATCAAAGGCACCTCATTGACTACGCTCACTTCCTTACCGCTCAAATCATAAATGACGGTTTTTTGAGGAAAGCGGTAGTAAGGGACGATATAAGAAAAAGGGCGGTGTACCGTCGTAATCATCACGTAATTACGATCCGGAGAAAGCGAAACCGAACGATACATGGCGCTTTCTTTCCACTCCTTCTTATCTCCGTTTAGGTTGACTTTGTGCAATTCTGCATAAGCGAGTTGCTCAAAGTTGTGCTCATCGATATTGTTTTTGAGCAAATCTTGGTAGGTACGGTTTTGCGCTTTAGCGCCCTCGCTTTTGGAGATAGTCGGCCCTGCGGGAACGCTAGTAGCGGTATTGATAAGGTCCTTGCGGTCAGCAGGAATGAATTTGATCAGCAGATTTTCCTGATCCAACCAGCGGATAGGATTACCCATATTAGCGTTGACAGTGGCATCCGTAATTTTGCTTACAGAAGCAGTCGCTAGGTCTAGTACCCATACCTCTACGCCCGTTTCAACGGTATTGGTACAAGCGATTTTGGCTTGATTAGGCGACCAATTAAAGTTAGAAAGACGCGCCTCTTCTGGTAAGCCTTTTACTTGCACGGCCTCGCCGCCGCTTACTTTTTGGACTTTGAGATTTTTGTAATAGGTAGTACGGCTCCCAATATTGGTTTGGGGGTTGATCCGCAATCCTGCCAAACGCATCTCTTTTTCGGAAAGATCCGCGAGGGTTTTGTAGTTGTCGCGATACAGCAGAATCATGTTTTCTGCGGCATTGTCCATGATGACACCCGGTGCAAGGGGTACATCAACCAACTCTAAAATCTCGGTCGGTGGCTTCTGGTAGGATAGGTTCTCTTGTGCTATCAAAGGGGTCACAAATAATAATAAAAGAGGAAAAAGTAAGTGTTTCATTGTAGTAGGGCTTGAAGGGTTAGCCATATATAAAAACTGCAGGATGTAAATTCGTAAAGGTATTCCACCTTTTCAAATTTACATGCTGCAGTTCGGCTTTGGCCAGCCTAAATTTCCCTACTAAAACTAGCGACGACGACGCTGCATCATCTGCATCTGACTCATACTGCGAGCCATTTTTCCAGAGCGTCCAGCGGCGTTCATTTTCTTCATCATCTTCTTCATCTGCTGGAACTGATTGAGCAATTCATTCACCTCACGGACGCTACGACCACTACCTGTGGCGATGCGACGACGACGAGAACCATTGAGTAATTGAGGCTTGGCTCTTTCCTCCTTGGTCATCGATGAGATGATTGCTTCTATATGCTTAAAGGCATCGTTGTCGATATCTAAGTTGCGGGTCATCTTGCCCATACCCGGGATCATCCCCAGTAAGTCCTTGACGTTACCCATCTTTTTGATGGCTTTGATCTGCGAGAGGAAATCATCGAAATCCAGCTCATTTTTGCGGATTTTGCGCTGTAAGCGCTCAGCTTCCTTCTGATCAAATTGCTCCTGCGCCTTTTCAACTAAGGAGACAACATCACCCATACCCAAAATACGGGTGGCCATACGCTCAGGATAGAAGAGCTCTAAGGCATCTAGTTTCTCCCCAGCAGAGATAAATTTGATCGGCTTTTCGACCACGGAACGAATCGAAATCGCAGCACCACCACGCGTATCACCATCCATTTTGGTGAGCACTACCCCATCAAAATTCAAGCGATCGTTGAAGGCCTTGGCAGTGTTGACCGCATCCTGACCAGTCATGGCATCCACCACAAAAAGAATCTCATCAGGGTTGATCGCAGACTTGACATCGGCTATCTCGCGCATCATTTGCTCGTCAACTGCGAGACGACCGGCGGTATCCACGATCACCAAATCCTTGCCATTTGCCTTGGCATGTTTGATGGCGTTTTTCGCAATTTCAACCGGATTTTTGTTGTCGCGTTCTTCATAAACATCGACACTCACCTGCTCACCTAGCACACCCAACTGATCGATCGCCGCAGGACGATAGACGTCGCCGGCTACTAGCAATGGATTCTTGCCTTTACTTTTGAGGTGTTTGGCCAACTTACCCGTAAAAGTCGTTTTACCAGAACCCTGTAGACCTGCGATCAAAATCACTGTCGGAGGATTCTTGGCCATGCTAATGCCTTCGTTCTGTCCCCCCATCAATTTGGTCAACTCGTCTTGCACGATTTTGACCATCAACTGACCAGGTGAAACAGAGATCAATATCTCTTGCCCTAAGGCTTCTTCTTTGACTCGATTGGTAAAGTCTTTGGCGACTTTATAGTTAACGTCTGCGTCAATCAAAGCACGCCTAATTTCTTTAAGCGTCTCGGCGATGTTGACGTCAGTAATTCTTCCTTGGCCTTTCAGTTTACGAAAAGCACCTTCTATATTCTGCTGTAAGCTCTCAAACATACGGTTTTGACCTATTTAATTCAGGGAACCAAAAATAAGGAATTTTACCTAATTGCCCTAGACAGATTTACGGCTACACGACAGCATAGTTTTAAGGCCAAGAACGCGCAACAAAAAGGGCAGCAGGAGTCAACGCCCTACTGCCCGATGATGAGTAGCTAAAAATCGATTTGCTTAGGCCAATTGGCGCTCCAATCTTTTGAGTTGATACCGCTGCGCGGAACGATAAAACAAAGGGGCCGCGGCCAAGAGTAGCAGCGTTCCACCGAAGGTGAACCACCATAAAAAGCCCTTATTCTTATCATCCTCGTCCTCATCTGGCAAAGCCTCAAAATAACCGTTGGAGTCCTGTTTGATAAACTGATCATACTGGCTCACATAATTATTGTAGCGATCTGTATTCCAACCCGTTAGCATCGCCAGGTTCTTGACTTCGTCTTGCCGACGGGTACGAACTTTTTTGAGGAAGCCCTGCGCCTCATCACAGCTAAAATCACTATAGCCATTCATTTGATGCATCACATAGCGAGCTTGAAACTTCTCCTTGGAAGGCGTGATCTGAAACTGCAAATCCTGTGGGAAGGTCTCGCGATTGTAACGCACATGTAAACGAGTCATAAATACATTGCCAGTATAACTCTGATTAGTTGCTTTGAGCCAAACAACCCCTGCCTCGCGCAGATCATAATACATGGGCGGAGGTCCGTTGCAAGGATCACATTTTACTGGATTGACACCGGTCAAGTCCCAAGCATATTCTAGCATGACGGCATTTTTGCCCGCATTGGCCCACGCTTTGTCAAAAGTAGCCTTGTAAAAAGGGGTAAAACTGGCGCTCAGGTCGTTGGGGATATCCCAATTAGTAGGAATGGGCACCGTGCGATAATTGGCGGTCTCAATCCGTCCGTTGCGGGTAAAAGCATAAACAATCATATCCTGATCACCCTTGGCGTTGGCCATCCCTAAACGGATTGGCAGCATAAACTTATCGGTGCGATAGGTAATCTGGATAGGACTGAGCTCTGACTTGCCTTGAAACTTGAAATTCTTTTCGTTGACCTTGACCACAAAAAACTTGAGGTTACTCTTGATATAAGGCTCCAAAACTTCGGCCGCTCCTTCGGGGATTTTGTAGCCATTGTCGGTCAGCCAACGCTCCAAGCCATCAGACTCTTTGGCCGAAAGGATGATAATATCATATTCCCCTACTTCGTACTGCTCTTCGACTTGGACGCCATATTCTTTTCTGTCTCGCTTCGCGGAACGCTTGAATTTGCGGGGGCTAGCGGCAACAGTGACCTCATCGAGGGAAAGCGATTCGGTAATCACCTCTCGATAACAAGGCGACTGCTCATAATACTGCACTAAGCGAGGGCCAGAATAAGCATCCAGTTTGTTGAAGATGTTAGGATTGGCGAGGCGAATTTGACTGCGCTCTAGTACCTCTGGCACGGGTACAACCATAGCAAAATCCTGCACAGGACCGTCAAAGTCGCTAGACATAGTGACCACAGATTGGCGTCCATCCCGCACCAAAATAACCGAAGAAGCTTTGTTAAAGACTTTGAGATCAGCTTTGGCCACATAAAAGCCACAAAAGGCTTGGCCCATGGCTGGCAAAAGTAAAAAGAGACCTAATGGGGCGAGGCGGCGAAGGATAAGCGTTCTGCGCAGCAGTAATAACAACAGAGAAAAACCCAATAGCAGTATCATAGGACCGCTCCAATCGCCAAAGTTAAAAGGAAGAACCGGCACGAAACCTTTGTTGTCATTTTCCTCAGGTAAGGGCCCAAAGAAGGGTTGATAATCACCTTGAATATGCTTATCGTATTCGGAGACATAAGTCGCGTACTTATCTGTTGACCAACCGGTTAGGTTGGCAAGATTGGTAACTTCTGCCTGACGACGTTCATGCAAAGCCTTGAGATATTGCTGACCGCCCATGCAGCTAAAATCAGCCCCTTGAGGTGGATGACGCATCACATAGCGACCTTGGAATGTCTGCTTGTTGGGAGTGGCTTGAAACTGTAAGTCCTGCGGGAAAGTCTCCCGATTATAGCGGACGTGTAAGCGGGTAAAGTGTACTTCCCCTTGGTAGCCATTAGGGTTGCCTTGTACCCAAAATACACCTGATTCACGGAGGTCTGTGTAAATTGGGGGCGGACCATTGCAAGGATCACACTTGACATAGTTATAGCCACTGAGATTCCAAGCGTATTCGAGCATTACAGCGTTTTTGCCATTCTTTTTCCATGCTTTGGTAAAAAGATCGCGGTAAAACTGGTCAAAGTCAGACTTGAGATTGCTCGGCACATCCACGTTAGAGGGAATCTCCACCGTACGGTAGTTGGCAGTCTCGATGCGGCCTTGATCACTAAAGCCGTACACAATCATATCTTGATCTCCTTTGGCATTGGCCATACCAAGGCGAATCGGCAGCATAAACTTATCCGAACGGAAGCTCATCTGGATCGGACGAAGTTGCTGGGCATCTCCACTCGCTTGACGGTCAAGATTGACCTTCACGACGAAAAATTTCATGTCGCTTTTGATGTAGGGCTCAAGCACAGGACCTGCCTTATCGGGGATTTTGTAGCCTTCTTTTTTTAGCCAAGTCTCTAATCCGCTGGATTCTTCAGCCGAAAGGATTAGGATGTCATACTCACCGACGGAGTATTGCTCCACAATGGTCACCCCGTAGTCTCGCTCTATCATAGGAACTGACATAGTAGTGGGTTCAGTCGCTCTCTCCATATCATCAAACATCTCAGTATCCTCTTCGACTAAGGACTTCTGATAGCATGGATGCGGATCATAATACTCGACCAAACGAGGGCTGGAGTACTGCTCAAGCTTGGCAAAAATATCTTGCTGAGCGAGGCGGATTTGGTTGCGTTTGAGCACTACCGGAACTGGCACAATCATGGCAAAATCCTTGACCGAGCCTTGTACGTCGCTGGCCATTGTGATGACGGTCTGGTTCCCAGAACGCGCGATTATCACGGCTGAGGCTTTATTGAAAAGGTTGGCGCTAAGCTTTGCGGCATAAAAACCACAGAATGCGTTGGCCTGGCTACTCAGCAATAGGAAGCTGAGCAGCAAAAGAAACAGTCTTTGCATGTCTTTAAAGATTTAAAAGGTTTTGTGTTTGTTTACCAGGCGAATTTCTTGCCTTGGAAATAGCGATCTAAAAAAGCGGTTAGAGGAGCATAGATCACAAGCGCCCAAATCGGAGCGGTATGAACGTATTGCCATGAGGTCAGCACAAAGGCTAGTACTCCGATGCCGACGGCCCAAATGATACGAGCTTTGCGGGCGTTGGGCGTAGTGGCAGGATCTGTGATCATGAAAAAGGTAAAGAGCAAAAGTGATCCATTGGTGAGCGAATGGAACCAATGATCGAGCGGCCATCCTTTGTAGAGGACGTTTTGGATAAACAAGAGGAGAGCAAAGGTGATCAAAAAACTGAGACAAGTATCAAGTCGCCCTACTTTGAGGAGGACCACGCTGCCCGTAACGCCTATCAAAAACAGGAAGATAGCGGTATTGCCCCATTGGCCGGGCGAGATCCAAGCCTCACCTGTGAGGGCGATGACAGCAATAATCCCCAGATTGGCAGGATTGAAAAGGTGCTTGCCTTTGTAGCGAATCAAAAACTTGCTGCTAATGGCAATCGTTCCGGCGAGGCCGAGAACCCAGAGATCATTGGCTTTGAGCAAAAGGCATAAGCCAAGGGCAGTGATCAAGGCGCTCTTCCAAGAGCGATAGTTTTGGGTGGTGAAGTGGGACCAGACCAGTTGGGTGATGAGGCAAACTCCCATAAGCAGGGCGTAGCGCATCAAGTCAACTTCCCAGCCGAGGGTCAGGATCCCAAATACCAAAAAGCCGCCCAAATACACGATTTGGAAGTGCCTAGCATCTTGCAGCAGATTTTGCCAGGACAGCGGTCGGTTGGGGGTGAGAACATTTGTGGACATCATCTTACACTCTATGTTTGTTACAGAAAGAAGATGTAGGGGGGCATAAAATTCCACAAAGTGGGAAAATATTTTTGCTTTGCGACTAGCAGTTTTCCGCTTAAATTGGAGCTAATTAGCACAGCCTCAGCATGAAAAAAATTGCGATTGGACTCTTGATTGCTTGGAGTTTTTTATCCATTGCTATTGCGCAAAACCCAAAAATCGATCGTCTTTCGCATCGAATTGTTGGCAATATTGAGGACGATAGCCTGCAGGCAAGAGCGATTTACCAATGGGTTTGTAAGCATATTAAGTACGATTACAAACGCCTAGAAAAAGGGAAGCTTCCGGATCCTGATGTAGAGACCACACTGCGGCGAAGCAAGGCGGTTTGCGAAGGTTTTGCGGTCCTATTTAAAGCGCTTTGCGAGAGTCAAGGGATAGAAGCTGAGATGGTAGTTGGCTATAGCACTGGCGGCAGTTTTGATCCAGACTTCCCCATAAGACTCGATCAACATGCCTGGAATGCTGTTTACATTCACGGCAGGTGGTACTTGCTTGACATCAGTTGGAGTAATACTGCTTTGGTCAAAAAATGGACCCCAATTCGTAATACGGCTCGCATTATTGCTGGTAAGGAGCCAGAGTATATCCTCAAGAGAAAACACAGACCTAATGACAACTACTATCTCGCCTCGCCGGAGCGGATGATAAAAGAGCACCTACCACTTATGCCTATGTGGCAACTACTGGAGGATCGCCAAAGCGTCGCAGGTTTTGCAAGTGAAACGCCCGTCCATATTAGCGCAGGTAAAGTGTCTCGCATTACCAATTATGCAGAAATAGAGGATTATCGTCAACTTTCTCTACAAGAACGACTTCTTTGGCAAGGGGAAGAGGGGCTCGAATTCAACGATTTAAATCATCGGACGATTGGCTACAACTACATTCGCTATGGCTTGATGACGGCTGGGCAGGCTGATACGATGGATCACATTGCCGAGGGTATCAAATATGTACGAAGCGCGATCAAGGACAATCAACAGGAGCATAAATTAAGGCTCAAGCGTAATCAAGAGCGGCATCGCCGAACGCTTAGCTCTCTACAAAGGTCTTCTCTTGCACAGCAAAGACTATTACGTGCTTGGCAGCGCCACCATAGACAGGGCTTAGGTCAAATCAAGCGTGCTCAGCAACTATACAAGCGTTCTGCGAAGCAGATATCACTCAAAAAACTGCCCGATAGTACTCCAGAATTGAGCGCCAAGCAGAGGCTCTCCCTCGTAAGGAAGCTCCAAAAGGTGGCTTCCATTCAACTTACCATCGCGGAGCAAGAAGCAATCATATCTAGTACCTTAGATAGCCTTACCTTTTACCTCCAAAGTCTCAACGATCTGCAAGTTAGCTGGGCTTTTAGACGTGAGGAGTTAAAAAACGCCATATTCAAACTCGAGGATATAAGCATCTCTGGCGACCCAATCTGGATCCATTCGCAAGAGGAATTAGAAAGCATCCATCAACAGTGGTTGCAAGCTCAGGAGCTCGAAAAGCGCTACCAAGCACAAGAAATGAAAATTGTCCAACAGACTGCGCTATGGCGGAGAACACAAAATCGTTTATTGGCCCAGCGTAAAAATCTCGTCCGAAACCTAGAACAAGTTTTGAGACTGAGCGGTATAAATACTCCGAGCCAAAAAGCTTTATATCAGGCTTTAGACGATTATTATGCTTGTCAAAAGGATTTTAGAGCGGAAGCAAAAATGCTGGCAGAATGGTGGCAAGCCTTATCTCGAACCAAACGACAAAATCAGAAGTTTGGCCGCAAGTTAACAAGAAAACAAAGAAGCCTGCGCAGGCAAGAAAATGCTCGTTACCAAGGGGTGAAAGAAGCGGAACAAACCAGATATAGCAGCGAAGGACGCTGTCATCGAAGAGTCTTGAGAGCAGCAAGAAAAGGTCTGGATAGTATGCCTAAAGCAATTCGCTAGAGATTTCCTCCCACGGGCAAACCACTGGGCACATTCTCCGGCATGGTTTTGTCAAACTTATCGTCATTGAGCGTATTGAGAAAGGAAATGATGGGGGCCATCTCGATCACCCGCAATTCAATGGCCTTGACGAGGGGATCCATCTGTTCTCTGCTCACATTCGGATTATTCATTTTGCCTCCGGCGATGTCCTCATAAAACTCCAATACACGTTTGAGGGAGTAAAAACTGCCATTGTGCATGTAGGGTGAAGTGAAGCGGAGGTTACGCAAACTCGGAGTACGAAAGGCAAAGCTACTGTCGATCCCAACGTCTGGAGTGCCTAACTTCTTACTTTCTGGTACCCCGAGTACATGCATCTGATAATCAGAAAACATGGGACCATTGTGGCAGTTGCCACAGCCCGAGAGGATAAATTGCTGGAAGCCTTCTTTTTCGGAAATAGAAATAGCAGATTCATCGCCTCGCATGAATTTATCAAAGCGCGAATTGTTGGTAACCAGTGTCCGTTCGAAGCAGGCGATTGCCTTAGCGAGATTGCTAGCAGAAATATCCCTATCCTCCGGAAAGGCCTCGGTAAACATAGATTGATAGGCCGGTATTTCTCCTAAACGGGCCACTACCCTATCCAGTATTTCTTCTTCCGGAATTTGGTCGCCCCGCATCTCGGGCAAGCTCTTGATGGGTTCTAAGGCCTGATTTTCTAGACTTTTGGCCCGCATATCCCAAAACATGGGTGCTTCGGCAGGATCGTAGTGATCACTAAAGTCCATGCCATTGAAAGCGGCATTGAGGACGGTCTGAGAATTACGCTGGGTGAAAGGGATCGTATTGGGTTCCTTGAATTTGCGCTTGCTCCCTCGGCCTTGGCCGTTGACACCAATGGAAATTTGTAGGCTCTCGGCAAAGCCATTGTCGGGCAGATGGCAGGTAGCACAGGCCACGTCTTTGTTTCCAGAGAGAATGGGGTCAAAGAAGAGCATGCGCCCTAAGGCGATTTTGGCTTCGGAAGGAGGATTATCTTCGGGAAAAGGGACTTCCTCTGGCAAGGCAGAGAAGTGAGCGAGGGAGTCAATGAGATTTCGTTGAAATTGAGCGCGACTGATGCGTTTGGGCTCCTTAGGTTTCTTTTGGCAGGCTGTGTAGAAAAGTGCCATGAGAGGCAGCAAACAAAGCAAAAGATAGGCGTAGCGATTGCCAGACCTAAATAGTGATTTTGTATGCTTGTCTTTATTCATTGGGGTAATCGTTCTGCGAAGCAGTAAATGTCTACATAGATCCTTCAACGGGGCTCAGGAAGACAATTTAATAGAATTTGGGCGTATGCAATACGCCCCTACTTTCGGCAATCTGTAGCGGCGTATTGCATACGCCGTCAGAGATAAGCGTTCTGCGAAGCAGTAATCAAAACAAAGGCTCTGAGGACCGGCTCCGGAAATACGAAATCTTGGACCAGAACATCGTCGCCATCCTTTGGGCACGCCACTTGGCTTCCTCGGCTTTTACCCCAGCAAAATTGGCATCCACTGTTTCGCTAAATAATCCTAGCCAGCGCTCGAAATGCTTTTGCTCGACTGGCAGCTTCATATGGGGCGGAAAAGGTCTCCCTCTGTAAGTCATATCCTCGGTCAAAACGGTCTGCCAAAAGCTATACATTTTGTTGAGATGAGGCTCCCAATTACCTTGCACCACTGACTCAAAAATAGGCCCTAGGAGCTCATCTTCACGAACTTTGCCGTAAAAACTGTTTACCAATAGCTTTATATCCTCTAAGTCTTTTATGTCCTTTACGCTTGCCATTCTTTTAGCTTTTTGATTGCCGCCTCATATTCCTCCGGCTTATTGATATTGGCCATTTCTTCGGGCTGAGTATGTTGCAAAAGCTCGATATCACTATTGATCAAGACTTTGCGGGGGCAAGAATAACCCAAGCTCAGATAATGGAGCAAACGGCCATAAGCGCGTGGCTCCCAAAGCGTGATCAATGGCTCCGGAAAATCAGTTGCTGGATTATAAAATGCCGTCGCTAATTTTGAAATATTTCGGCCCTCTAACAACTGATTTATGGTAGCTGTGGTCATAAAGGGCAGATCGCAAGCAAGCACCATCCAAGCAGCATTGGGATCTGATTTGAAAGCAGTCAACATCCCGCCAAAAGGCCCTAAACCAAGAAATTCGTCTGGCAAGCTTCGCTCAACGCCCAGCTCCTCTACTTGTTCGGCGCGGCAAGAAAAATAGACATTCTCCACCCCAGCTTTTTGGAGCAAATCATGTACATATTCCCTTTGAGGAACACCATGATAATTAATCAGACCTTTGTCCTTTTGCATGCGTCGGCTCATCCCTCCGGCGAGCACTAGGCCTTTGACTTTAGGTTTCAAATCCGCAATTCGCGAATGGAGAAAATCAATGATTTTATCAAACTCCCTAATCGGTAAAACTGGCGGCAAGTTCCCTCCCAAGGCTTCTTGCACATAGTATGGCAGCTCCGATTCTCCTTCTTGCAAGAGGATCAACTCTACCTGAGTGAGCTTAGCCAACTTATTTTTTAGCGGCTTCCGACTGTCAATTACTACAATCTGCCGTGCAGCAGGAAAATGGTTGCCATTGACAAACACTAGATCAGCGGAGCGGAATTGCTCCCGATAATCAATCTCCTCAAAAGTAGTCCCATAGTCTAAACGTGAAAAATTAGTCTTTTCCGTAAAGCTTAGCCAAGCACCTTGTTTAAGTGCCTTATCTTGATTTTCGGGAGCCTCATTCTTATGGTTGGCATCGACATAAGCAACGCGATAATCCTCAGCCAAGGCGGTAATCAATCGAAAGGCAAATCGCTTAATTTCATCATCAAGCGCTCCCAATATGGACCACTCCATTGCCCCAAAAGTCCCCTTAGTAGAACGAGTCAGTTTGGCGTGCTTTTGATGTGGTTTCATCTTATAAAGATATTTTTGTTCCGACTGAGGTGCAACCATTTACGTATATACTTCCTCTGGAAGTGACATTTATCAATCTCAAGCCCAATCCCATGAAAGCTTATATCGGTTTTTTTCTCTGCCTCCTTTCCTCATCAATGCTTCAGGCACAGCAAAATATAGAGCGATATTATGCCTTGATGGATTCAGTAGACCGCTGGCAAGAGGAGCATATCCTTTATCAAGAAGCCCCACACTTCAAAGCCAGGCTAATGAATGGGGAGGAATTTGACTTAGCGGCGCATAAAGGGAAGGTCGTTTTTCTCAATTTTTGGTTTACCACTTGCCGTCCTTGTATCCAAGAGTTACCGGATTTAGAGGCGCTGCAAGCGAAGTATGCGAATCAAGAAGTAAGTTTCGTTTCGGTATGCCTTGATGGCCCCGATGATATCGAAAGACTCTTTAGCAGAATCCGCAGGGGCATGCCAGCCTGCCAGCTTTCGATGATCGCTACTGGTGAGTCAATCGTTAAGCAGTATGGGGTGGCATTATTTCCCACCAATATGCTGATAGACAAAGATGGGGTAGTCCAGTATATCGGCAAGACGAACTTAAAGCAAGTTGAACGAAAACTTAAAAAAATGTTAAAGTCCTGATTCTGAGGATTTGCAATGCAACCGAATCTGGGACGGGGGCCTCTTACTAGCAAATCAATCATTACAACATGCGACTTTACGCCATTTGGCTGCTCTTGCTAGCCAGCAGTACTTCCTATGTCCTTGCCCAAGACAGCATTCCAGAACCCGTAACTCGTTACGTCAAATATATTAAGGTCACTGGCACCGATTTTAGTGAGCAACAAGCCATTCGCAATCTTTCTGGCCTTGGCCGTGGGTATGTCCGGGTACCAGGCCCCCAAATCAGTGATGCCATGAAGCGAATCTGGAAAGAGAACATCTTTTCAGACGTCCAAATTTCGGCTGAGGCATTGCAGGGGGACAGCATTTACCTCCACATCAAGGTCGAAGAAAGTTTGCGTTTGGCCTCTTATCGCATCCTCAATCTCAATAAACGACATACTGATGCGATAAAAGAGTTACTCGACCTCAAGCTAGGGGCGGTCTTTAATCAGTCCCAAGCCATGAGTATCAAGCGTATGGTGCGCAACTACTTCGTCGAAAAGGGCTATTATCATTGCCAAGTAGATATTGAGACGCAGCGAGATAAAGTCTTAAAAGCGGGTCTAAACGTACGTATCAAGGTTGACAAGGGACAAAAAACACGCATTACTCAACTCACTATTGAAGATGATGGGGTCCTGACAGCCAAAGAAAAGCGTAAAGCGATACAGCCACTCTCCCAATTTGCTTGGTGGAAAATCTGGCAGCGTTCGCGTCTTTTGCCGAAGGAGTATGAGATTGCTCGTAATCAGTTATTGCGTGCCTATCATGCCAAGGGTCTTTTGGATGCAGCTTTGCTGAACGATACCATCATTGAGCAAGCAGACGGACATCTAGCAGTGCAATTCAGAGTCGATGCTGGTAAGCAATATTATCTACGCAATGTGAAGTGGACAGGAAATCAATTATACGAAACAGAGCTTTTGGCTTCCATCTTAAAGCTCGAAAAGGGTAGCAAATTTGATCAAGCTGTACTTGAAGAAAGAATTTATGGGAATCCTGAAGGCTTAGACCTATCCTCCTTATACCTTGATCGCGGGTACTTATTTTTTCAGGCCAATCCTGTTATTACCCCTGTGGGGAACGATTCGGTCGATCTGGAAATACGCATTCAAGAAGGTATCCCGGCTTATATCCGAGACGTGTATATTACCGGCAACAATCGTACTTCTGATCATGTGCTCTTTCGCGAATTAGATACTGAGCCTGGCGATCTATTTAGTAGATCCGACATCATCCGGAGTCAGCGCAAATTGATGATGCTCAACTATTTTGATCCAGCGGGTTTCAATGTAGTGCCTCATCAGGATCCGGAGACAGGAGCAGTAGATATCGAATATGTAGTAGAAGAAAAGTCATCTGATCAGTTTCAATTCCGAGGCAGTTGGGCCCCCAAAGTTTATGACAACAACGACAATTTGATTAGCGGTGGCTTGACGGGAACCTTT
>JBCCQN010000164.1:0-18625 GCA_039024315.1 Bacteroidota bacterium | reverse complement strand
GGGAAATTCGCAAGCGAATCGATAGATTCTTCCCCTGCTGGGAGGGGCTAGGGGTGGGTTTGGAGCCGTATGATCCTTCTTGGGATGCAAGAAAACGTGGTTAACACCATTAGCTTGACGCCTATGCGATAGCTATCGGGACAACAACTCTCTTTATTTCTGGCCCCCAAAGCCCCAGCCAAGGCTCAATTGAGCAATGCCGTATCGGAGATTGGTCTCGCTGAGATAAGAAAAACGTTGATTATACGTAAATCCGGCCTGTAATCCACGGCCTCGTTTGCCATATTGTACATTGAGCATCAAGCCCGGCTCCCAGCGATTGAAACCACTGCTTTCTAGATCGCCGATTTCTCTGCCATCAAGGGTCGCGCTTGTCAATAAGGAAAAGCTGGTGCCTACGCCTACGCTCAAGCGTTTGGCCAAGTCGTAACGTACGCCTACTGGTACGATATCGAGGTATTGCAATTGGAAACTGCGTCCTCTGCTAATGCCGTCGAGGTTTTCGAAGTTTAAGTTTGTCAAGCGAGCGCCCATCTCGAAATAAGGCGTCTTGGGATTATGAATCATGAGGACCTCTTGATGCACCACCCGATTATTGAGATCCTTGTCTTTGGCGTATTGCTCGTCGGCTACAATGGTACTGCGCACCTGATAGGTTCGCTTTGGCGCGATCCCAATGCGAAATTCTGCGCCAAAATTACCGAAGCCACTTTCTGCGGCAAGTACATTACTAGTATTAACCATCAGCGTGATCGGAAAATCTGGTGGCATAATTGGATTGCCCAGCGTCTTTTTGACGGACTTAGTGAAGCAAGGAATTTTGGCACAATCACGGATGATCGTTTCGGTTTCTACCTGGCTCCATCCAGTTTGGGCCAAAAGGCAAAGGATCAAGAACAAAAGAGGGCGTTGCATAGGGACGGTCATTTTCATAAGGCTTAGGTTTTTGCGTTATTTTGATAGATATGACGCCGAGTAAAAAAGGTAAACAAAAATATGCGATCCTGAAGCCGTTATTTCTGCTTTGTGGGATTTTAATACCATATTTTTCCCTTGCTCAGGGAGCGGCGATAGATCAAATGGCGCAAAAGGCTGATTCCCTACAAAATTTACAGGCGTATGGAGATGCAGCCCTGATTTTTACTCAGTTAGCCAACACTGCCGAGGCAGAGGCGCAAATGTATCGTTCCGCGCAGCGGCACCTCCAAGCTGCAGAGTGTTGGTACTTTGAAGACCCCAACGCCATGTATATGAGCCTTTATATGGCAGATAGCATGTTTGCGCAGAGTCAACAAAATCCCGACACCTTAGCCGCTAACATCGCCAATAGCTGGGGGAAGCTATATTATAAATTTGGCTATCCGGAGGAAGCCAAGGCTTACTATCAACAAGCCTTAGAGCTCCGACAAAAAGTCCGTCCTGCCAAGCATGCTGAGCTGATGGGGAGCTATAATAATCTGGGGCTAGTAGCTTACTTCTATGAGGATGATTATCGTCAGGCGTTGCTTTACTATCGTCAGGCTTTAGAGATTGCGGCGCAAAACGATGCTGTCCCTGAAATTTGGCAGGCACGGCTGCATGCAAACTTGGCTCGGACCTTTAATAGTCTCGATCAAAATGATTCGGTAGACCTAGCTTTGGGTCGTGCTTTGCATTTTTACCAAGCAGGAGGCTTGAAAGCCACTCATCCTGACCTAATCGATCTACAATTAGAAGTCTGTGTGAGTCGCATTGATCGGGCGGATTTTGAACTGGCCGAGCGCATGCTAGAAAGTTATGTGGAAGGCCTGCAAGACCCTGAGCTGCCCCTAGCTACCCGCAAAAAACTGCCCTTTGTCTTAGAACTGCAAGGCGATCTTTACCGGGTTAAACGCGACTGGCAGCGAGCCCAAGATGCCTATCTAAGAGCCCAAAATAGCTATCAAGAATATCCCGCTGATAATCCGCTGGTTGCCCTAAAGTTACCTCAGCGCTTAGCCGAAATTGCACTTCAGCAAGGAGATTTGGCCCGCTCGGAGCAGATATATTTAGAGATCCTCACAGACAGCAATCGACTCGATCAGGCTACGGCCCAAAGTATCAGACTCAATCTCGGCCAGCTATACGAATTGATGGACAAGCCAGAAGCCATCCGAGAACAATTACGCAATTTGGATGCGCCCGAAAAGTTGGATGCTTTTAATCGAGCTCGTTTTTATCTGATGCAGGCCCGCCTGACTAAGGGGGATGAAGCAGAGGATCTATATCTCAAGGCGGCTGCGATTATGGAGCAGGCTTTTAAGAGGCATCCCGAGCTGAGTAGCCTCTATTGGGAGATTGCCAAGTGGTACCAGCTAGCGGCTCAGCCAGAGCAAGGAGGTGCTTACCTAGAAAAAGCTTTGCAAGCCAATTTGCGCGAAGGCGATGGGGAAATCCTTTCTCTGCCCCAGCAGGTTGTCAATTTGAGTAGCAAGGCTCGCTATCTGCAAGAAGCTGATCCCGACTCGGCATTGCGGCTATATTTGGAAGCGGATAGCCTCTTAAGCTTGCTGGGACGCTACTATCCGGCGGAAGAGAGCCGGACTCAGTTGCGGGGCAATCTCAATAACTTTTATGCCGGGGCGATTTCTCTGTTGTTTGAGGGAGAGCGGGAGCTCCGCGACGCGGAACGCTTGGCCCTGGCTTTTGAGCTAGTCGAAAAAAGTCGCGCCAATTCGCTACGTGAGCGCCAGCAAGAGTTAGCCATTTTACAGGCAGATTTTGCGCCAGCTTTGCAGGATTCTCTCTCGGCCACCCAAAGCCGTTTGGCCCACCTTCGTAATCAGTGGTTTGGGGCAGACTCTAGTCAAAAAGTGGCTTTGCAGGCTAGAATCGCGGCTGCCAAGGAGGCCTGTCTGCAATGGAATGAACAATTAGCGGCGGCTCATCCGGATTATTATGCGCTCAAATTTGTGCCGGCTGTCCCGACTTTGGCTGAGGTGGAAGGCCAGTTGCGGGAGGGAGAGTATCTGCTCAATTATTTTGTCGAGGACGAGCTGGTCTATGTTTTTTTTATCGCCTCCGGCGAACGCTTGGCCCTAAAACTAGACGATGATTGTCTAGCGGCTTTGCCTGACTTTTTGTCGATTCTCCAGTCGGTAGATAGCTACTATGAGGATGGTACTGCTATTGAGAAGCGATATGCCGCCTTAGGCTTTGAATTGTATCAAAAGCTGCTGGCGCCGGTGCTAGCTGATCGACCACAGGCGCAAAGTCTTTGGATCGTACCTGACGGAATATTGGGATATTTGCCTTTTGAGACGCTGCTTACCCAAGCCGCCTCGGAATCTGATGATTTTAGAAGCTTTGCCTATCTACTCAACAGTTGTCCTTTGCGATACAGTTATTTCAATACAGCTGCTAACAGTACTCCCCAGCGAAATCATTTGGCCTATGCGGGTTTTGCTCCGATTTATCAAGCCGAAGGGACAGAGATGAGCGTTCTGCGCAGCAGTCCCCTCCAAAATCTCGCTTGGGCTCGTAAAGAGGTGATCGAAGGACAACGGATATGGGGCGGGGAAGCCTTTTTAGATGAAGCGGCCACTGAGCAACAGCTAATGGATTTGGCGGAATGGCCGGCGGTTTTGCACTTTTCGATGCATGCTTTGGTGGATGATCAGGATGCACTTCACAGCAGATTAGCTTTTAGTCCGACCGAGACGCATGGGGACCTTATGGTTCATGAAATTTATCAATTACCGATCAAGAGTCAGTTGGCAGTTTTGAGTGCTTGTAATACAGGGCAGGGACCGATTTTTGAAAATGAAGGCATCGTTAGCTTGGCTCGGGCCTTTCGCTATGCGGGCTGTCCGAGCGTATTGGCCAGTCTTTGGCTAGTGGACGAAAAGGCGGCTTTTGATATTCATGGGGTTTATTTTCAGGCTTTGGCAGATGGAGCGGATAAGGCTACTGCTTTGCAGAACGCTAAACTCACTTATCTCGATCAAGCGGATAGCAAAATTGCGGCTCATCCTTTCTTTTGGGCTTCTTTGGTGCAAATTGGGGAGTCTGCGCCCATCCAGGTTCAAAGCAATATGCTCTATTATTTGATCCTTTTGGCGGTGGCGCTTGGCTTAGGCTTTTGGGGAATTCGTAGGCAGAGAAAAAATCGCGTTTAAGTAGTCTTTTGCTTCCAACTGTAAGAAATGTGGAGCAATCTATACTAATACAAAAAACGCATTAATAAAGCCTAACCCAATATGATCAAAGTTGACCAGCTTGTTAAGTCTTATAAACTCAACAAGAAGCAGAGAGCGGAACTCGGGACACTTGAAAAAGAAGTAAGAGCCGTAGACGATGTGAGTTTCGAATGCGAGCCCGGCCGGATTTTTTCGCTACTCGGTCCCAATGGCGCGGGAAAAACCACCACGCTAAGGATGATCGCCACCATACTCAATCCCACCTCTGGTAGTGTAACTGTAAATGGTTTTCGTACGGACGAAGACCCAGCAGCAGTACGCGCCAATATAGGTTTCTTGACCGGGAGTACCGGACTCTATGAGCGTCTAACCCCCAATGAGGTGATTCGCTATTTCGCCAAATTGTACAATCTGGATGGAGCTGATTTCCGCCAACGGAAAGAGCGACTCTTTGATCTGCTCGATATCAATGAGTTTGCTAACAAACGTATCGGACAGCTCTCCACGGGTATGAAGCAAAAAGTTTCTATCGCCCGGACCATGATCCACGATCCGCAAGTGGTGGTATTTGACGAGCCTACTTCAGGCCTAGACGTCATCACCGCGGAAAATATCATTCGTCTAATCCGCGATTGTAAAAATGAAGGCAAGACAGTCATCTTCTCTTCTCATATCATGAGTGAAGTGGACCTGCTCTGCGATGATCTCGCCATCATCCACAAAGGTAAACTCTGTTACCAAGGCACTATGGAGCAATTTAGAGCTGATTTTGTCGACCGCACCTTGACCGATGCCTTTATCCATGTGGTACAATCAGTGCCGAGTATTTAAGTCCAGCTTTTTCATCCCCCATTCATTAGACTTACATTTTCATGAACAATATATTTACCGTAGCTCGTAAAGAGTTTTTAGATACGCTGCGTGATCGTCGCACCTTGATGATGATGCTTTTGGTACCGCTGGTACTGTTTCCCGCACTTTTTTATGTGAGTATCACCATCCAGTCCAACCAAGAAAAGAAAGCCCGCGAGAAGAAGCTCAAGATCGCTTTGATCGACAATGGGCAAGCCGGCGAATTTCGGAGCATGCTGAACGAACGCGATGATTTGACGATTATCGACGGTATCGCGACGGCTGAAACTGATAGTTTGATCCGCTCGGATAGCCTCGACTTAGCGATAGTTTTTGCGGACGATTTTAAGCAAATGCAGGATTCGCTGGAAACAGGGACGATCTCCTTGATCCACCAGACGGACGATAATGACCGGATTGAAAAGCGAGGCGTAGAGCTGATCAAAAGTTATGAAGCCCAGCTCACCGAGCAACGCTTGAACACCTTGGAAATTACCTCCAGCAATATTGATCCTATTGACATCGATAACCGTAATGTCGCCTCAGACCGTGAGGTGATCGGTAAGATCATCGGTGGCTTTTTGCCTTATATCTTTATTCTCTTCACCTTCTTGGGTTGTATGTATCCAGCGATCGATTTGTTTGCTGGTGAAAAAGAAAGAGGAACGATCGAGACGATTTTGAGTGTGCCCATTCCGAGGACGCAGATTTTGGTGGGTAAGCTGATCGTGGTGGCGACTACAGGCCTATTTTCGGCTATTACTGCCTTGTTGAGTTTGAGTCTGAGTCTGCAGTTTATGCCGATCCCGGAGGTTTTGGTGCAAGCAGTAGGAGGGGTACTCCAAGTCGGGAATGTCCTCTTGATTTTGGGGATGATGATTCCGCTTTCGATCTTCTTTGCGGGCATTATGACAGCGCTTTCAACCTTTGCGAAGAGTTACAAAGAAGCGCAGAGCACCATCGCACCCCTCAATATTTTGGTGATCGTGCCTGCGGCCATAGGATTGATGCCGGGTATTGAATTGAACTTTGGCACGGCATTGATTCCAATTCTCAACGTTGCCTTGGCGACTAAGGAAATTGTGGCGGGTACCGCGCCTATTGGACCTTTGTTGATCGTGATGGTGTCGCTGGTATTATTGGCTGGGGTAGCGGTAGCGGCTAGTGCGCGCTGGTTTGCCAGTGAGCAAAACGTATTGCGTAGCTAAGATCAGAGAGCCAATTATGTTTTCGGCCTTGCCGAACGCTAGAGTTAAGCGTTCGGCAAGGCCGTCTCTCTTACATGAAGCCTCCACGTAGGCGAATAAATTGAAAAACAAATTAGGTCTATTGCTTAAATCCAGTGAACAATATTTCTTGCAACTTTAGATCTAATTTGAACCCATTATTGCTATTGGTTAAGAGGACATAGCCATTTTGCCGCTGCATATCAATAGCGATTCTTGATTGAAAATCTCCATTATTGCCTCCGTGATGAATAATTCGTCCCAATTCCGTTTCAACATATTCGAAGCCAGAAGTGTGTCCTGCTTCATATCCTCCGAAGTAGAGAAGAAATGGAGATCGATCCATACTTTCTTTGGAGAGTAAGTTTTCATAGACATTTTGGGACAAATGCTCCTGATGCATAATGCCCATGATTAAATTGGCTAAATCTTCGGCATTGGAGTACAGGCCACCCGCAACCCAAGCCCTATCGTGTAAACCCCAAAACATAGGATCTTCTTCTGAATGTCCGACCACCAGTTCCGCACCAAAAGAGGTCTCTAGATACGAACTATGCTGCATATTGAACGGAATCAATACCTGTTCCCGAACGATTGATTCGACATCTCTATTCGTGATAAACTCTATCACTCTTTTTAAATACTCATACCCTTCCCCGCTGTATTGGTAATCGCTTCCTGGTTCAAACAGTAGGCTACCTTTTTTGCCTGATTCGAATCCAAAGGGGCCTCCCCAAATCCAATTAGGAAGCCCTGATTGATGGGACAAAATATGGCGAGCGCTTATGTCGTTGGCTCGCTTATCATCTGAGAGCTGATCAAAGGGGAGGTAATCTTTGAGTGGCTTATCTAGATCGATAACCCCTTGTTCGGCTAAGCGGTGGACTGCAATCGCGAAAATTACTTTTGAAATAGAAGCTATTTCGAAGATAGAACTGTTGTTAAGCGGTTTATCTATTGATTTATCTGAGAACCCCTTCTCCACGCTGTAGGCTATATTTCCATTTTTGATAGCTATAAACTGTACTCCAACGACATTGTAGTAATCCATATAAACCTCAAGCAGAAAATCCAACTTTTGCACATCAAGCGTCTCTGAAAAAAGCAGTCCTTTTTCGGGTAATAAAAAATCAGGGGCCTTGTACTTAGTTAGGTGAAAGGTGTCTAATATTTTGAAGTCTTCTTCCTGAAGAGAAAACTGCAATTCGACACGCTCTTCGAGCCTACTTTTCTCTGCAAAACTGTGGGCATTATTTACTTTGCCGTAGGTTTTGAGCGCGTAATCACCGGCAGGTAATTGGAAATGATATCTTCCTGTTGAATCAACTTTTGTTGCTGTCCAAAATGAAGGCTTATCAACTTTGTAGATTAATAATTGCTCAGGGTAATTTGTGTTGACGTGGTTCTGAAACTGTAGTAATCCAGAAACTTGAGTCATCTTTTCTGGCTTAGGGAGGAGTAATAGATTTCCTAATCTAAAGGGCATGAACTCTTTTGATCCGCCAATACCCCAAGAGGAAAAGACCCTATTGCCATTTATTGAATCTGTGGCAACTGATAAGACCTCCAATCCAAAAGAAGTATATCCATTAATAATGTCAGCTAGATCAAGGGAAATTTCATATATGACTTTATTGGGGTAGGCTTTCGATTTTGAAATTACGTGCTTCAAATTGAGGGCTGGATCTGAACTATTCCATTTCTTTGCTGAATCAAAGCTATCAATACTGTCTCCCTTGAAATCCAGCCTCAAAGTTCTACTACCCAAATCCATCCTGTGAATTAAATCTAGATAAATGTATAGGCTTGGTATTTCCTTTGAATAGAGCTCCTCAGGCTTATTTGAGAGGACTACTAAAAAGTATAATTGACCTGATTCCTTGTTATAGGCGGATTTGAAATAACCAGAACTCGAGTTTGAATTGCCAAAATTAGCCTTTAGATGATATTTTTCTGAAATATTATGCCAGTCCTCTGCTACACCATCGACTCTAATATTCTTCGCTGGGAAGATAAACGCACTGGGACCAGTTCCTGCGCTTAAGCTAAATGTGCATAGCAAAAATGTAAATAGGAGTGATATTTTCATTTTTTCCTCTAAAGGAAAAAGAATCTAAATCATAGAAATTGTACAGATTTAGCATTTGCTGTAATTCCGAAATGCTTTGGGTAAGCAACCTACATACTTCCTGAAGTTCCTGATGAAGTGGCTTTGATCGTAAAACCCAACTAGATACGAAACCTGTGTTAAGGAGAGAGAACTGTTTGCTAATAACTTCAGGCTATTCATGATTCTAATTCGTCTCAGGTATTCCGAGAAATTACACCCAAAATAAAGTTTAAATTCTCGAGATAAAGTTACGGGGTGGATATTCAATTCATAAGCTACTACCGATAATGACAAAGTCTGATTCCACTTTTCGTTAACAATATCCCGCAGCGGTGAAATCCAATCAGGTGTTTTCTTACTTGCAAATAATTCTCTTGCATAAATGAGTTCCAGACAATTTGCTTCGATGGACTCGTCCATTAGATTATCATAGTATTCTAGTTCTTCGAGAAGACTCAGAAAAATGGAAATATATAAGTAAGGTTCTCTTTCAAGGGATTGGATTCTTTCTTCGGACAGTAAGTAATCTTGTCCGTTATTTTTGAATTCAATATTTACACTCTTTATTTTTCGGGGTAAATGTGTCGTTTTGTGTGGCTCATCTGCTCTATAAAAATGCAGACTGCCAGGTTCTCTGGTATAATCAAACCTATCCTCTCTTCTCTCTATATCTTGACCGGAAAAAATGAAACATAGGTGGGCATTTTTATGAGAATGCAGTCCGATTTCCAAATGGCTTTCTGTCTGTACGGAAGTACTAACTATAAAATTGGGGGTCTCCCGCTTAATTAAGATAGCCCCTGAGTAACTTCCTGCATCAAGATTTTGCATTGCGTTCATTTTATAGGCCTCTAATAAAGCTATTTTTATGTTTACGGCTTCGCCGAACGCTAGAGTTGAGCGTTCGGCGAAGCCGTAGTAAAAACCGAGGGGTTGCGAGTAATACGCCTCACAGCCTTATGTACATTTAGCCTTGATGATCGCTAACCTAAAATCTCGTCCATATCAGCGACGCCCATTTTTTTGAGGCTGCGGATATGAGAGCCTAAGGCAATCCAGAAAGTGCGGTTGTCATTGTATGGCACCCCGTACTCCTCAGCCGTCTGCTTGACAAGTGGAGAAAGGGCTGGATAGTGGACATGACAAATCTTAGGAAAGAGATGATGTTCTACTTGATAGTTTAAGCCACCTACATACCAAGAAAGGACCTTGTTGTGGCGGGCAAAGTTAGCCGTGGTTTTCATCTGGTGAATGGCCCAGTTGTTTTCCATGGTGCCAGTGGCATCAGGTAGGGGATGCTCTGCATTTTCCACGCTGTGTGCCATTTGGAAGATCACCGAGAGGATAAAACCTCCCACAAAGTGCATGACAAAAAAGCACAAAGCCACATACCAAAATGGCAGGCCTACCAGAAAAACGGGAAGTCCAACGATAACGGCAAGATAGATGGCTTTGTTGATCACCATCTTAGTAAAAAAGATGCGGTTTTTACGTTTGCTATTGGGATTGACACCATTTCTGGTATAATGAAAAAACTGCACAAAATCCTTAGCCATGATCCAGTAAAAGGTCGATAAACCATAGATGATAAAGGCATATAGATACTGAAAGCGGTGGCGCTTATGGTGATGGTGGTGCGGCGAAAAGCGTAATCCTCCTTTAGGATCAATATCCTCATCTAGGTCTGCAATATTGGTATAGGTATGGTGCAGAATGTTGTGTTGTAGCTTCCAATTATGGCTCATGCCTCCGACTAGATTGAGGCTCAAGGCTACAAATTTGTTGATGTTCTTATTACTGGAGTAAGCACCATGATTGGCGTCATGCATAACGCTCATACCGATACCGGCAGTGGCAATTCCCATCAAAACATACATGAGCATCACCATGCCCCATGACATCGGGATAGTAAGGACAAATATGAAGGGAAGAATGAAGCCAGTGATCATACAAATGGATTTTATTACCATTTGGGTATTGGCGTGTTTACTGATGTTATTGTCCTTAAAGTATTGATCTACCCTCTTTTTGAGGGTGAGGTGGAATTCGTTTTGCCCTTTGGCAAACTTGACACTTCCTTTGAGTTTCATAATGAAAGAGGTTAGGTTGAGTGGTCTGCTTATTGGACCACTATGGAGCGTATGTATTGCGAGTTAGTAGTATTGATCTTGACAAAATAGATGCCAGCACTGAGGCCTAAATCCAAATCGTAGACTTGTGAGAGCGTTCGCGGATAGCGGGCCTGATAAACCTGCATACCCAGTGAATTCATCACACTGACTTCGATCTCACTGCTCTGCCCTAGTGACACGTCTAACTTAAAGCTGCCCTTATTGGGGTTGGGATATACATAAATAGAATTGAACTCTTCGAGCTCCGCTTCGTTGCTGACACTCTCGTCGCATTGTACATCCGGAATCTCAACGCCTTGCTGATAACCAACGGTAAACTGATGCCAAATATCCTTGCCATAATCGGGCTCAAATAGCTTGTGAAAGCCACCATTGGGATTGATGATCCTCACGAAGCCTGAACCATCGCTATTGGCCCACCAGTCGATGCCATCCTGACCCGTATCCAAAAAGTGGAAAGTATAGCAGCCTTCAGGCAAGTTGAGGGTATCTCGGTAGTTAAAATTATTACCAAAACCTAGTTGAAGCTTCACCACATTGCCGTCTTTATCATAGATTCGGTACGAATTTTCGTGCCCCGCATTATTGGTCTGTACTTCAATAATGGCCTTAGGCAAGTACTCTGGTACAGTTTCAAATGCAGTCTGAAGGCGATTATTATTGGTGCGCTCATCATCAGCTTGGCCGTTGACTTCGAGGATTTCTACGTAAAACTGAGGATTGTTTTGATCCAAGCCGGTCCAGTTAAAGCGTGGTAGGTCGATCTCGCTTTCTTCGAGGAAGTTGAGGCTTCCTTCCCAAACGTACCAGCAAGGCGTAAATCCATTTTCTACTCCATATTTAAATTTGATGGAGCGAACCGTATCAGCACCCAAATTTCGAACCCTGATAGTAGGATTATCGCAAACGGGGTTGAGACGGCTAAATTCATCTTTGTTGCTTGGCGCGACGATTTCACTGATTTCGACCTCCCGCCCAAAGTTGGGAACCCCATAAGTAAACAGTTGTGCTTCTAGCACATAATTACCTTCTGGCTGACCATTGAGCTGTAAATCGTAATCAAGCCGTACGGAGTCTCCGGGGTTAAAACGACCCGTCAACTCATGTTCATAAGTGCTTACTTTGGCTCCTGGACACCAACCTGCACGGTCGTAAATCCAAGTTCCGCCTTGCGGATAGATAAAGTTATCTGAGCACTCATTCCACAGATACCAGCTATATTCTCGATTACCGTTGATGTTGAGATAATGATTGCGAGGACAAAATTCGGCGCAGTTGGTTGGGCCACCGAAGCCATGTCCAGTCGTTCGGGTCTTGACTTGAAACATCGATCCCTTAGGATCAAGTTGCTTAGCTATCGGCGCACCGCGCGTATCATCTACCAGCGAGGCGTAGGAGAAGCTACCATTCCATAAGTTTTCGATTTTGTGTACATCGCGAGGGGGAGTACCCTTGATCATGATAAATTTCAGATCGAGTAACTCTTGGTTATTGCCCGCTTGGAGACGGACCGCGTCATGTAGTAGAGGTGCGTAATCGGTAATATCGAAGTACCATGTTTTGCCTTCGGGGCCGAGATCCAGCCCAATACCGTAAGGTGTGATGTATCTACCTATCTCATAACGGACGACATTGGAATAATATTGAATATCGTCGCGATAAAGTGTTTGCGTAAACGCCTGAGGGATGGAATCTAGCTTCGCTCCTGTCTGCCGGTCATAGGTATATGTATAGTCACCCGCTTCCCATTGTAATAGGGTATCCGTCGGAGTGCTAGGGTGATTGGGCGAACCATCAAAAACGAGGGTACCGTTTGCATCATTGCCGTAGATCAAAATCTCAGAAGGCATCAAGGCCACAGAATCCACCACTAGCATTGAATCTAGCGTAAAGACATAATCACTTTGGTCAAAGCGTATATTAGGACGAAGGCTAGTGGTCTGCCAGTTGCGGTTTAGCTGCTCCGGTAGGGGGGAACGCCAATCGGGAAAGCCTTTGATTTCGGCGGTGTTTTGCAGGCTGCTTTGGTCGATTAGTTGGGTGCCTTCGCCTTCGTCGAACGGAAAGTAGGACACCAAATTGTTGTATTGAGGGTGGGTGCTGTTCACTGAGCGATTCATCCATTCTTGGATGGTCGCGCCGTCTAAAGCAGTATTCCAAACCCTAAATTCATCAATATAACCATCGTAATTGCCTGCATTGTTGCGATTGCTTCCAATATTAAAGCCAGTGATGCCGCTCATAGTACGAGTCTTGCCTACTCCACTATGCCAGAGTTGTCCATCAATATAGATGTTCATTTCTCCGGTGAGGGCACTTTTCGTGAACGCCCAGTGGTGCCAGCTGCCTCGATAAACATTGGGATCGGCTACTTTATTGATGCGATCATAGCTAGCGGTGCCACTATTACCAGCATCCCAATAAACTTGCCCATTGCCCCATGGGAGATGCACACTAAATACGCGGCGATTGTTGGCGTCACGGGCTTCAAAGAGATTATCGCTTTGTGGCTGGACATTGGGATCGCCATACACCCAGCAAGAAACGGTGATTTCATCATTGATCAGGGGGGCAATATTGGTGGGGTCTACCTTGACGTAGTCCGGTCCCCGGAACGATAAGAAGTGCTCGTTGCCTACTGTATAGATTCCTGCGTCGAAGCTAGGCGTCTCCGCAAAAACTTGGGCATCGTTGCCATTGGGCGCATTTTCGTGAGTAAACTCTACTACCACATTGGAGCTACCATCCCAACTAAATGGATTGGTAAAGACAAAAGATTGCCAGCCAATCATGGCGTTAGTCAAATCCAAATTGTAGCTGTAGACAGTCTGAAAGCCGTCGGCTTCATAGCTTTCTGGACTCAAGGAGTCAAGAGCAGTATGCTTTAGTCGGATGCTGAAATAGCCCAAATCGCTACCAAAGGCACTCAGGTCCATTTGTAAGCCATTGATCATACCGGCCGTGAGGCCTGCATTGCTGAGTTCGCTGGCACGCCAGAGATATTGCGTTCGGCTAAGGGCCGCACTACCATTAAAAGGCTCTGTGCTCCCACTAACACCATTGCCCACAGCAGCTAATGAAACA
This sequence comes from Bacteroidota bacterium, assembly GCA_039024315.1. Taxonomy (GTDB): domain Bacteria; phylum Bacteroidota; class Bacteroidia; order J057; family J057; genus JBCAWW01. The sequence goes on along the minus strand of JBCCQN010000164.1, from coordinate 5,064 downwards.
CTGTTGGTATCGCTGACCAAGGCTCTATATTGCCAATTATGATAAAATTCATAATTTGGACTATCGTTGAGTCGAATTGAATCTGGAGTTGTGCCCCCAATCCGGAAATTGGGATGGGTGCGAAAAGTAGAGTCAAACCATGCGGTGGAGTCATAGACATAAGTGTAGGTCAAATAATCCCACTCTCCACATTCAAATCCGTCTTGCGCGGTGGCTGGATCACATTTGAGTGTGTAGGCCATGAGTACTTTGGCAAACTTTTCTGTGGTATCAGGAAAGTCAAACGTTCCCCGATAAGGGGCACTAAAACCAATCGGGCTGGGATCGGCAAAGCTAAAAGTTTCTACTACGATAGTATCGCCAGATTGGGCAAAAAGGCCAATCTGGATGCAAAAGGCCAAGCTTAGAAGGGAAAGTAATCGTCGCATAGCTTCAGAAACTACGTTTTTTGGTAGTTTTTTGGAGCCTAAAGATGACAAAAAAACTATCCGAAACCAGTATCACTACCTCCTCTTTCGCTAATAGCCAAATAAAAATTAGGCCTAGAGGACTAGGGGTGAAAAAGAATGCAAAATCAGGTTACGTTTTCCCGCCCTCAGAAAACTAAGAATTGAACACCTTATTCAAAACAGCTACCTATGCAACGAACTAGAATTTTTTGCGCACTAAAACGGTCGCGAAGCTACCTAATGGCTCTACTATGGAGCTTTATGTTTGGCGGGCTACTCGCCCAAACCAGTCCAGGCGCAGGTCGAGAAGCCAGTGATTTTCGGCTCAATGAATTACGCCCCATGGTGGTGGCTCCTCATGCTCAGCAACCTCCCTATGTCTGGAGTGCTACCTATTTACGCAATGCTTTTGGACAGCCAGGTCCGAGTAATTTTGTACTCGATTCTTCGGTATGCAGTGAAGGCGTAGTGGGCACCAATCAATTTGACGCTCGCTTTAAAATCTCCAATACTTACGATGCAAACCTCCGCTTGACTGAGCAGCTCTTTCGTGATAAGCAGGCTGGAGGAAACTATGATAACTTTAGTCGTAAGCTTTATACCTATGATTCAGATGGGCGTCGCACCGCTTATCTATACCAGCTTTGGGATGCCGCCACGACTGCTTGGGTTGATGAATACGAAGAAAGCACCCAGTACAATAGTGATGGCCAAGTAAGCGAGTACCTGCAAAGAGAAAATGATGGTACTGGCCAGTGGCTCAACCTGAGTCGTGAGACCCGTACTTATGATTCTACGCTGCTAAGCGAAATCCTTACTGAGTATTGGAATACGACTTGGGTGCCTGCCAATCGCAAGCTGATCACCTACAATGAATTTGGCTTCTATACAGAGATCCTTGAGCTAGCTACCGAAATAGTCGGTTCTTGGGATACCGTCGGCCGCGAAGTAGCTACCTATAGCAATTTTGGTTTTGATTGGGATACCTATAAGCTCGAAAACTACGTCGGTGGAGGCAATTTCGAAGGGGTGATCAGAGAAAGCTATGTCTATGATCAAGACGGCCTTTTAGAGGAGCTAACCCGTCAAACTTATGATCCCGTTTTGACCCAATGGGAAAATGAATTTAGAGAGCAGTTTCAATACACTAATAAAGGCATCTGGACAGGCTGGGCTAAGGAGACTTGGCAAAATGGGGCTTGGGTTTTTACGGGTCGCCAGATGTTCCAAAATGGGCCGCAGGCTCGTCAGGATATCAATGAAACTTATGACAGTGGCTCGATGAGTTGGACCCAAGCGTTCCGCGCTGTAGCGGCCTACGATAGCGACCAAAATCTCGTCCAAGAGATGAGTAAGCAAGCTTGGGATATGAGCGGAAGTGCTTGGGTAAACCAAAATGAAACCCGCCAATGTGAGCACTTCTGGTCTGAGCGTTCGACTACTTCCATAGAGGACGAATTCTCGATGATGAGTTGCCAAATCACCAATCCTTACCGCGCTTATGCACCGATGCAGTGTGATGGCATGGAAGCGGGCAAGCAATACGACCTCCAGTTGATCGATTTGCAGGGACGTACGGTCTACCAAAAAGTAATCTCCGGTGGTAATAGCTTTGAAATTGACCGTAGCCTCAGTACTGGTTTGTATCAAGTACGTATCACGGAAGGCAATCAGCTTCGCTATACCCAAAAACTCATCATTCAGCCCTAATCATTCCCCAAAACGCAAAATCATGTCTAAAAAAATATTATTCAGTTTACTGCTTACAGGCTTTGGGCTTAGCGGCTCCCTACAAGCACAAAGCGTATTTAACGATACTATCCTGTTTCAGATCAACCGTATCAAAACGGCCAATAATAGCTTTCGCTATCTGATGACCTTTCAAACAGTCGAGCCCACTACCGCTCAAATCAAAACGGGGACCATGGTCCTTAGTTTGTGCTATTGCTATTGTGATTCTCTTTGGGACGCATGGCCCAATGAGGTCGTTGGCGGTCCTATGATGGGAGGTACAGCAACGGTAGATTATATCGGCAATAGCAGCGGTGGTGCTAATATTGGCGCAGGCATAGGTACTGGACTGCCCCAACGCCAAAGAGGCCGTATCAACATCTGGCAGATGCCGGGAAGCTTTGTCCGGACCGATCCCTTTACCTTGCCTGTTATGTTACGTTTTGATCCATAGAAAAGGGTGGATATCGAGTCCTTAAAATTTGAGTCCGCACGTTGACTCTCCGCTGCGCGGAACGCTCATGCAAAGAGGCTAATAGAATTCAGCATTCTATTAGCCTTTTTGCTTTCCTCTTTTCTCGTCGGCAGGGAATTTGTGAACAGGCTACATTTATGTCTGAAGAGATTATATGAGTAATTCTATATCAGATTTGCTTATCTTTCCGAGTCCTCAAATTTCTACTTCGCGATGAAACAGATTTTTACGATTGTTTTTATATTCTTTTTATTGTCCAGCAGTCTAAAGGCTCAATTTACCATTAGTGGTTTGATTGTAGATAAGACCAGTCAAGAACCCTTGGCGGGGGCGGGACTAGTGGAGTTGGGCACTACCAATGGTACCTTAAGTGAGAGTGACGGTAGTTTTAGCTTGAGCTTGCAAAGCGATACTGCTACCCTCGTCTGTACTTACATTGGTTATGAGCGTTTGATGCTCAAATTAAATGGGGAGCCGCGCCTCCTATTAGCGCTCGAACCTGCTACTCAAACTCTAGATCAAGTAGTCGTTACCGCCTTAGGGATCAAACGGCAACAACGAGAATTGGGCTTTTCCACGGAGGCCTTTGATGGAGATGAGGTCACGCTTTCCAACGCTCCTAATGTCCTCAACGCTTTGAGTGGTAAATCGGCTGGGGTACAAATTAGTACTCCCAATGGTGTAGATGGTGGTACTACTCGGATCGTGATCCGTGGCAACAACAATATCACCGCCAATAACCAACCGCTGATTGTCGTTGACGGCGTACCGCTCGAAAACAATCCTGGCCTCGAAAATATAGGCAGAGGGGTCGATTGGGGCTCTGCGATCAACAATATCAACCCCGATGACATTGAAAGTATCAATATCCTCAAAGGGCCTACGGCAGCTGCATTGTACGGAGCTAGAGGGGCCAATGGGGTGGTTTTGATTACGACCAAGCGTGGGCGCGAGCAATCAGGAATTGGGATTCAGTATGCTTATTCCTTCAAAATGATCCAGCCCTACCGCTATCGCGACGTACAAAACACCTACGGCAGTGGTGGACCTGTCAGTCTCAACGAGCCTCAACTCCAGCAAAATGCTGCTGGAGAATGGATGTACCCCAATCAAATTCATGCAACAGATGGGCCTTTTGGCAAATCTACCAATGAGTTATTTGGCTTTTACTCTACAGGAGTCTCTTGGGGCCCTAAGATGAATGGGGAAATGGTACGCTGGTGGGATGGCGAAATGAGACCCTACTCTCCCCAGCCTGACAACCTCAAGCAATATTTTCGCAACGGCAATACTCAGACCCACAACGTATCTTTTTCTGGAGGAGGCCCTATGGGATCTGTTAGGGTATCACTTACCGCTCAAAATCACGAAGCCGTAGTCCCCAATAGTAATTTTGAACAATACACCGCTAATCTTGGCTCACGACTCAATATCTCTGAAAAAGTAGTCGCGGATATAAGCCTGTCCTACATCAACTTCCACCGTCGCAACAGTCCTACCTTGGGCGACGACAACAACCGCTCCTTTGGCAAAGGAATCCTCTATAGCTGGCCGCGTTCTTACAAAGGCCTAGAAGAAGAGATCAACATTCTCCCTGATGGCACACGCAACAATTATGGGGGTGCCTATCCCTTTACTTTTTCTCCGCCTCACCTTTGGTGGAACACTTACCACCAAAATACTGACCTCAATCGCGATAAGCTCATCGGTGCTCTAACCCTCAATTATGAGATCACCGATTGGTTGACGGCCATGGGGCGTGTGGGCATGGATTTTACCCTCAATCAGTTTGAGACTCGGCACGATCCCATCGATGCCCTTGGCATCAATGAAGGCTACTACAGCAATGAGCTGGCGCGTAATCAAGTCTTGAATAACGAATTTTTGCTCACAGCCCATAAAGACGGTTTTATCCAAGATAAGCTCGATGTCAAGCTCTCCTTTGGGGGGACTCAATGGCGGCGCAATCAATACGGGATTCGTGCCCAAAGTGGACAATGGGTCAATCCTTGGCTGTTTAGCTTCAATAATTTTCAGGACCCACTTTCGGTTCCCGTACCGACAGAAGTGCGTTTCCAAAAGCATATTAATTCGCTTTATGGTTTCCTCAATGTTGGCTTTGAGGACTACCTTTTCTTAGAGTTTACCGGTCGTCAGGACTGGTCTTCTGCTTTGCCTGTCGAAAACAATGACTATTTCTACCCTTCAGCTTCGGCAAGTTTTATTGCTTCTGATGCCTTTGGCATTCAGAGTGACTTTTTCAGTTTTTGGAAATTACGTGGTGCTTATGCCCAGACTGCTTCGGATACCGATCCTTATCAAGTAGATTTTGTCTACAATACCGGCAGTTTTGGGGGGATGCAGACAGCGGCCCTACCGGGAACGATTCCCCCTATCGCTTTGCGTCCG
>JBCCQN010000163.1:0-18724 GCA_039024315.1 Bacteroidota bacterium | reverse complement strand
GAGCGGGACTTCTATGGATGGTTTAGATTTGGCCTATTGTCGTTTTACCCTTGACGGGGAACGCTTATCCTTTTCACTAGAGGCATCGAGAGCCGTAGCTTTTGATGATCGTTGGCGACGCCGACTTAGCCTTTTGATGGAGCAATCAGCCGAGATTTATGCCAAAACCCACGTTTACTTTGGCCACTTTATTGGCAAAGCATTACAAGCGTTCCTCGCAGAGGAGAATCTCCAACCAGACTTCGTTGCCTGCCACGGACAAACCATATTTCACCAACCCGAAAAAAACTTTACTGGTCAAATTGGCGACGGCGAAACCATCGTTTCTTATCTTCCCTGCCCGCTCGTAAGCAACTTCCGCAATAAGGACGTAGCCCTTGGTGGGCAAGGAGCGCCGCTAATTCCCTTGGTTGAGCAATACCTCTTTCCCGAATACAAGCTATTTCTCAATCTTGGTGGCTTTTCTAATCTCGCCTATCAGGGGACAGCCTTTGACGTTTCTTCTGCCAATGGTATCCTCAACTATCTTTATATGCGAGCTAGACCTGAGACAGAGACTAAGTATGATCCTGCTGGTGCCCTAGCCGCTTCTGGTCAATTAGATCAAGCCCTGCTCGATGCCCTAAATGCTATTCCCTTTTATCAACTGCCAGCACCCAAAAGTCTTGGCTGGGAGTGGGTTGAACAAGTACTTTTGCCTACTATCGCGCCCTTTGAGCTGCCAATAGAGGATGTACTGCACACTTTGGTTATTCATCAAGCGCAACAAATCGCCTTAGGGGTCAAAAGTCTCAATTGCGGTCCCCAATCTATGCTGATTACGGGTGGAGGACGACATCATCGCTTTATGATGGCAGAGATCGCTAAGGCCCTAGCGCCCCTTGACGTCAAGATCGCCGAAACCACTGACGCAATCGGAGACTATAAAGAGGCGATTGGTTTTGCCTTTTTGGGATTGCGTACCTTGCTGGGCTTACCGACCATCCAAGCCGGTGCCACTGGTGCACAATTTCCGGCGGTAACGGGTGCGATTCATCTTCCGGCCAGGGGAGGCATCAAAGTGCTTAGCTAGTTGTTGGGAGGAGCACCGCTGCGCGGAACGCTTATTCTCAGGCTGAGGCAGACCTACCCGCACCTACATTTTGTGATCTGTAGCAGCGTACCTAATTTTAAATTCGAGTTAGTACTAAGAAAGATTGCTTCTTTACCCCATTGAGGTCGTTTTTTCAAAGTCTTAATACTAAATACTATTGTCATACTACTTAAAAAAGATAGATGTCCATAAAAATAGGAATCCTGACCGTAAGCGACAGAGCCAATGCAGGGGTTTATGAAGATATAAGCGGCAAAGCGATCATCAGCACCCTAGATGATTACCTAATTTCAAAATGGGAAAAGGTCTATAAAATCGTTCCCGATGAGCAAGAGATAATCGAACAAGCCCTCATTGAGATGATCGACCAAGAAAAATGTTGCTTGGCGGTGACTACAGGAGGTACGGGTCCGGCAAAAAGAGATGTTACCCCAGAAGCAACGATGGCAGTATGCGATAGAATGATGCCGGGCTTTGGAGAATTGATGAGGGCAGAATCCTTGAAGTATGTACCAACTGCGATTTTGTCAAGGCAAACTGCTGGTCTCAGAGGCAGCAGCCTAATTATCAACCTACCCGGCAAACCAAAGTCAATCAGAGAATGTCTAGATGCCGTTTTTCCTGCGGTACCTTATTGTATCGACCTCATGGAGGGTCCCTTTTTAGAATGCGATGAGCAGGTGATTAAAGTCTTTAGACCTAAGAAAAAATAGGACGACTACTGGTTTCGAAATATTTACGATCAATAATTCCGCAACAGGTGATGGGAGACAGCATTGACTCTATGAGCGATAATGCATTCTAGAGCGGCCTTTCTATCTGCATTGATATCTGTAGCAAATTATACATCAACCGAGATAAGCGTTCTGCGAAGCAATAGCCCCAAACAGAGCCCCAGTTGATACTCTGACTTCTCTCTACGACCAAAGATATTTCTTCCCCTAACCGCTGCGCGGAACGCTTCCCCATAAAATTACTATCTAAGTTTTCTCTGCTCCAATCCGTTTTGCGATAGAGACACGTATGTTTTTTGTGCTTAATGTAAAGTAGCCGACGATTACTCCTCCTCAAAAGTAAGCTGGCTGACACATTAGATTGAGTACGTCTAGCAAATTTGTTTCATATCAAAATTAATCACAATGTTTAAATCTCAAACAGGTCGCATTTCTATCTCTCTCGTACTGGGATTGCTGGGTATCTTCTTGCTCAACGTGGCCTGTTCTGATGCGACGGCAACGCCTAAATCCGCCCATGCTGATGCCCCTAGCATTTCCCATCAGGGATGGACGGCGCTCTTGGCTCAATACGTCGATGCCGACGGCATGGTCAACTACCAAGGCTTCCAAAATGATGAAGCCAAGCTGCAACAGTACCTCGACTTATTGAGCGCCAATCCTCCAGCAGCAAATTGGTCTGAGGCTGAGAAAATCGCCTACTGGATCAATGCCTACAATGCCTTTACGGTCAAAGTAATCGCGGACAACTATCCGCTGGAATCGATCAGAGATTTGCACACCATACCAGGTATCAAGACAATCTGGCACAAGGAGTTTTTCAAGATCGGGGGACAGCCTGCCAGCCTCAATCAAATTGAGCATGAGATTTTGCGCAAAGAATTTGTAGAGCCACGCATTCATGTAGCCATCAACTGTGCCTCGATGAGCTGCCCAGTTTTACTCAATGAAGCTTATACCGCAGATAAGTTGGATACTCAACTTACAGCTCAAATGGAAGCCTTTTTACGGCAACCTATCAGGAATAAAATCACAAAAGACGCAGTCCAATTGTCAAAAATATTTAAATGGTTTGCGGGCGATTTCACTCGTAATGGCAGTATTATCGACTTTTTGAACCAATACGCTCCGGTCCAAATCAATCCCGAGGCCGAGGTTGATTATTTAGATTATGACTGGTCTCTGAACGAGACAAAAAATAAAGGTTGAGTGTGTTTTGATAGTGTCGGCTAATGTAGCCCAATGGGTGAGTTAGCCGGCATTTTTTTCGTATCGCCATTTTCTTATTTGTTTCCGTTCTAAGGAATTACGTCCTTAAATTATCATTCCACAGTGTTTTCACTACAATCCACTAATCCATGCACATCGTTATCATTGGCAATGGCATCGCGGGAATTTCGGTAGCCCGTCATGTCCGGAAGCTCAGTGACCATCGCATTACGGTCATCTCTGGCGAAACGGAGTACTTCTGGTCTCGGACCGCCCTTATGTATATCTACATGGGCCATATGAAGTTTGAGCATACCCAGCCATACGAGCCATTTTTCTGGAAAAAAAACCGAATAGATCTCGTTCAGAAATGGGTCAAAAGCATCGATCCTGCCAACAAGAGCTTAGCGTTCTCCGACGGAGAAAGCCTCCAATATGACAAATTGGTGCTGGCTACTGGCTCTACTCCTAATAAGTTTGGTTGGCCCGGTCAAGACCTCAAAGGTGTCCAAGGCATGGTCTCTAAGCAAGACCTCGATAGCATGGAAGCGTACTCCAAAGATACCGAACATGCCGTGATCATCGGTGGTGGATTGATTGGAATTGAGATGGCCGAGATGTTTCACTCTCGTCATATTCCGGTTACCTTTTTGGTACGTGAGCAAAGCTTCTGGCGTGGCGTGATGCCACCGGAAGAGTCCGAAATGATCAATCAGGAAATCTACGCCGCTCATGGTATTGATCTCCAACTAGGCACCGAACTCAAAGAAATTTTACCAGACGAAAACGGTCGTGCCCGAGCCGTCATTACGAGCAAAGGCGAAGAAATTGCCTGTCAGTTTGTGGGCTTGACCGCTGGGGTGCACGCTAATATCGATCTTGCCAAAAATGCGGGTATTGAAACAGGTCGTGGCTTTTTGGTTGACGATCATCTGCAAACGAGTGTGCCTGATATCTATGCGGTAGGCGACTGCGCCGAACTCCGTAATCCAGCGCCTGGGCGGAGAGGCATCGAGGCAGTATGGTACACTGGTAAATTGATGGGCCCAGTACTCGCCCAGACCCTCTGCGACAATCCTACCGAATACAAACAAGGCCTTTGGTTTAACTCCGCCAAGTTTATGGATATGGAGTATCAGGTCTATGGCAGCGTAGGTAATGATGTACGCGAAGGCGAAAAGCATCTCTTCTGGAAGCATCCTGAGCAAAACAAAGCCATTCGCCTCGTCTATGACGAAGACGATAGCCGCATCCTAGGTTTCAATGTGATGGGCATCCGTTTCCGGCAAGAGGTTTGCCACGAATGGATCGCCGAAGGGGCTCATATTGAAAAGGTATTGGCTAATCTCAATCGCGCCAATTTTGATCCTGAGTTTTTTGCTCACTATGAGAGTGATCTCATTGCTTTATACAATCAACAAAATCCAGCCGCATCCGTCGAGATTGCGCCTTATTCAGTCAAGTCTATCTGGCGCTCAGTAGCCGTGCTTGCGACAGCTGCCTTACTACTGCTCGCCCTCTCTTCTGCTTTTTCTGGACCTGTAGCCAGCGGTATCTTCCAAGGTTTGGCCGGCTTCGCCATAACGGTAGGCCTTGTCCGCGGTATCGAACTCTTTTATAAACTTTCCTCCCATCCTAAAGTCAGTTGGCGCTAAGCCCCTTAAACACCCTAAATTCAATGCAAGGTTTAAAAAATATCGGCTTAGGCATCTTCGTAGCCATGCTCGTTTTCTTCACCTCATTAGTTGCTGTGAGCAGCTTCGAAGTAAACGACACCAGTATCGGCAAGCTCGAAAGCAGCCTAAGCAGCAAAGTCGGCTTAAACGCAGACCATATTTCCACTTTTCTTGGCGTACTCAACGAATACAGCGGCCAAACCCAAAACAAATTTGGCTTTGTCTCCACCATCAAAGGAGCCATAAAAGAAGCCAATAATCAGATTGGCGCTCGTTATGCTGTAAGTGATGCCACACTGGAGCAATACCTCAACACAGCCCGTACCGAACAAGATGGCAAGTTTGTGATGACGAATGATTCACGTAGCACTGCCAATGAGTTGCTGCCAGAAGCGATCCGTCAAACGGTTAGTGATTATACCGGCTGGTTGATCGATCGTCAGTTTGACTCTGCGGAGGACTTCAATGACAATGCCCGTGGTGGGGTACAAGGCGCCATCGACGGAGCCATTGGCAAAGCTCAGATTGAGCCATCTCGCCACAATGACACCATTTTCGAGACGCTCAAAGCGACCGGTACCGGTTTCTTCTGGGAAAATAAGTTGACCCTTTTCTGGATCATTTTTGGTCTTGGTGTAGCGGGAGCGATGATGTACATCTATCCAGCTTTCTTCGACGGCAATCCCGGCATCAAACACAATCATATTTATCATGATTCGCATAGCTCACGTGGCCTTATCGGCGTGATCACCGGTATCTATTTAGTAGGATTTTATATCCTGCTGTATTTCTATCACTTTTGGATTACGGAGTGGATCACCTTGGTCGATCCGGTCGCCAATCTACTACGGGGTGAGGATGCAAGCCGTTGGTTTATGTATGGCTTCCTCTACACGGTAGTGATTTTGGTAATGGGTATTCGCATGCTGACCAAGTATCGCCATAGCCCTTACCATCAAGTGCGGACCTTATCGGTCATGTTTTTCCAGACGGCCTTTGCCTTCATCATCCCACAGATTCTTTATGTATTGAATCAGCCGGAGATGGATCTTAAAAACGCTTGGCCGCTGAATTACTCCTTCTTCTTTGATTACAATCTCAACGGACATATAGATGATGGCACCATCGGTATCTTCCTCCTGGGATGGGGTATCGCTCTCTTCCTGATTGGCGTACCGACCTTCACTTATTTCTACGGTAAGCGTTGGTATTGCTCCTGGGTTTGTGGATGCGGGGGTCTGGCCGAAACTTTAGGAGATCCTTATCGCCAGCTTTCTGACAAGACTACCGAGGCTTGGCAGATCGAGCGCGTCTTGATCTATGGAGTATTGGTTTTTGCAGTCGTAATGACAGGCTATGTATTATTCGCCTATTTTGCCGACATCTACCCAAGTTTTGGTTTCAATCGTTGGTTGATCTTGGCTCTCTTTTATGGTGGTGCCACGGGATTATTTTTCTACCACCGCAAAAAATATCCTGCCATGAGCCGCAAGAAGATATCATGGGTACTAGGAGTAATCCTCTTCATGGTAACTTTTGGGGTGATCACTGGCTATATGGAAACGGGTTCTGCCACGGCTAACGTTAGCCATGACAATTTGAAATCTATCTATGGCTTCGCCATCGGTTCTATGTTTGCCGGTGTGATTGGTACTGGTTTATATCCTATCCTAGGCAATCGCCCTTGGTGTCGTTTTGGTTGTCCTTTGGCCGCTTATCTCGGTATCGTACAGCGCTTCAAATCTCAGTTCCGTATTACGACCAATGGGGGCCAGTGTATCTCTTGTGGTAACTGCTCTACTTATTGCGAAATGGGTATCGACGTACGTGCCTATGCCCAGCGTGGTCAGAATATCGTCCGCGCCTCTTGTGTTGGTTGCGGTGTATGCGCCGCTGTATGTCCTCGTGGCGTACTTTCTCTCGAAAATCTCGAGAACACCGATGGTACTCGCATGAACGAGGTGAAGTACTAGGAGAGAAGTTTAGCTATCAAATTTATATGTGCAGAAGTGAGGTCTCGGACTTGCTTCTGCATTTTCTTTTTGGGGGCTGCTTCGCAGAACGATTATCAGTTGTTGAGTTGTTGAGTTGTTGAGTTAAGGCTGCTAAAATTCAACCCTTCAATAAATCAACCCTTCAACCAATCGACTAAGCGTTCCGCGCTCCCGATAGCTATCGGGAGGTAATAAAATAACTAAACCTACCCGCAAAGATGCAGGAGAGAGTTCACCTTAAATCAATTCGACATGCTAGATTCACTCCAGCTCTAAGCCAAGCGCCTCTAGCGAACCTGCCCCCTCTCGGATGACGGAAATCTCATCTTCGCCTTTGCTGCAGTCGATCACGGTCGAAGGGGTGATCCCCCCAAAGCCCACGTCCAAAAACAGATCGACTAGCTTACCGTAGCGCTCGTAAATTTCGTGAGGGTCGGAGTAGATATCGACATCTTCCTCATCCATAGGCAGACTGATCGAGGCAATCGGTCCACCGATCAAATTGGCGAGACGAACCGGTACCGGATGATCAGGCACCCGAATCCCTACGGTCTTTTTGGTTTGAAAATGTCGCGGAATGCCTTTTGAAGCCTCTAAGATAAAGGTATAAGGTCCCGGCAAGGCGTTGCGCATCAGCTTGTAAATAGGAGTGCTGACATGATTGGCGTAAGTGGCAATGATTTTCAAGTCCTCGCAAACACAAGACAAGGATGCTTTTTGCGGGTCGATCCCTTTGATCTGGCAAATCCGGTTGACCGCTCTTTTATTGGTGATATCGCAACCAAAACCATAGAGGGTATCCGTCGGATAGATGATGACACCCCCTTTTTGAAGAGTCTCCGCCGCCTGACGTAAGAGTCGTTCTTGAGGAGTATCTGGATGGAGGTCGATGCGCATTTTTCTTGCTTGTAAGGATGGTAAATTAGTTATATTTTTGGGAAATACGGCTTCTCGATACATTTTGCCGTTTCAAGTGATTTACCCCATGAAAAAGATCTCCTGGTTTCTACTATTATTTATAGGTTTTGGCGTATCCGCTTTTGCACAGCAAGGGCTTAAGCTTGGTGGTTTTCTTTTGCCGCAAGCGAGTGTATTGCTCAACAGTCAGGACCAAAGCTTGGATGATGATGTATATCGTCTGGCCGTATTAGATGGCATGGCAGCTGGTGTTACTTTTGGCTATGACTTCAATGATTACATAGGATTTCGTCTAAATCCTCAGTATTCATTGCAAGGTGGCAAGTACACTGATCGCCGCGATATCGATACTCGTAATAAGTACGTAACTCGCCTCGAGTATCTTAAAATTCCATTGGTATTGCACTTCAATTCCAATCCCGTCAACCACAAGGTGGTTTTTGTCTTTGAAGCAGGTGCTTCCCTAGGGCTATTGACTCGGGCACGTATGTACGATGATAATACTGCTTTTGATCCAGGTATTCCAGATAACTTCAGCAACTTCCCTAGTGTACGCGAAACTTTCATGCCTTTTACCGTCAACCTGACAGGGGGTATCGGTTTTGATGTGCGTTTGGACTATGATATGCAGCTCAATCTTCGCTTGGTAGGAGATTATAGCCTGCAAGATGTAGAGAACAAGAATGCGACCTTTCGTCTCTCCGAGAACGGTTCCACTGTTGATCAAAAATACTGGGAATGGGCGCGTGGTGCGACCCGTAATGTCGAGACTTACGGTATCAGTAGTGGTATCATGATTGGTCTTACTTGGATGTTTCCGACTGCTGGCGAGTAAGCCATAGCGGTCCGAACTGCTTTTTTTACCTAATTCGCATACTAGAGCTTATCTTTGGTATGCGAATTTTAATTTTAGACCTGTGATAGCTTACGTAGAAGGAAAGATCGCCCATATTGAAGCGACCCATACCATCCTAGATGTTGGTGGGATAGGATATCAGATACGAATTTCCGTCAATACCTACAGCCGGATCAAGGACAAGGAAAAGGTAAAATTACATACCTTTTTTCAGGTTCGAGAAGATGCTCAGACACTCTATGGTTTTGACCAAGCGCAAGAAAAATCTCTCTTCGAGCAACTAATCAGTATCTCTGGCGTTGGGGGGAATACAGCGATGGTCATTCTTTCGAGCATTAGTGCGACCGACCTGATCATTGCGATCCGATCTGGCGATGCGATGGCACTCAAGCAGGTCAAAGGCATTGGTGCTAAGACTGCTGGGAGGATTATTTTGGAGCTAAAAGACAAGATTGGTGCCGTAGGTAGTGAGAGTAGTAGTGCTACGAGTAGCAGTAATAATGTCGCGGCCAATAAGGTTGAAGCCTTAGCAGCACTCGCCCAATTGGGGCTTTCCAAGACGGATGCTGGTAAGCGAATCGACAAGGTAATAAAGGCCAATGGCACAGATATTTCTGTTGAGCAAATAATCAAGCTCGCCTTACGAAATGGCTAAAACCTTTCAAGGTGAAAAAATTTTAACCTTTTAAATAAAACCACATTCTCTTATAATTGCCCAAGATGTAGGGTTTACAAATAAAGAGCCTTCGAATTACCCCACAACTTTGGTGGATATTTTCTAAGTTTGTAAACGTTATATAGAAAACTCTTCACATAAAGACACTAAACCAAAACCGACCTTCTTCCCGCCTATGAAGCAAGCCTTTACTTTTTAGTTCTCTTACGATTGAGGTATAATTAATTGATGTTTCTCCGTTTCGCAGAGCGGAGGCTAGGACGCATTTGTGCCTAATGTCAAGCCTCATTCGATAAGTCAGTAGTCTAAAGCGAAAAGGTTTGTCAGAAATTAGTTTTGCGCTAGTGATAGCGACAGTCTTGTCCCTATTCACACCAGAGGCGCCCACTGTAGAGGAAAACCCCCAGGCTGAGGTCGAACTCAATGAGGCAATGTCGCCTCAGGAGTTGCTCTCTCCTATTCATTTCGATAGCGACACGAATAAGCCGAAAAATCCCAATGATCGGCAAGGGGATGCTACCACTCAAAAATATGTAACCCCTCTTTATCTGGGTAATCCCAAAAATCTCGAAGTTACTTATGAGCTTTCAGAAGATGGTAAGGGTTACTATATCTATGAGAAAGTTGGAGGAATCAACGTAAGGCCTCCCTCTTACATTTCTAGAGAGGATTTCCTCAAGCTCCAGCGCCAGCGCAATATGCAAGAATACTTCCGAGAGCAATCGCTGGCCACCAATATCGAGCAAAAGCGCGGCTTAGAACTAAATATTGATGAAAATGCGCTGACCGATGTATTTGGGGGAGGACCGATTATCATACGACCTACTGGCTATGCCACCCTTGACTTTTCGCTAGATCACAACCGGACCGACAACCCTTCTTTGCCGCAGCGCCAACAGCGAACCACTGGTTTTAATTTTGACCAGCAAATCCAGCTAGGGGTTGATGGCCAGATTGGTGATCGGATGAAGTTGCTCAACAACTTTGATACCCAGGCAACCTTCGATTTTGAAAATATCCTCAAGCTTGAGCACAACGGTACGGAAGATCAGATCCTGCAAAGTATCAAAGCAGGTAATATCAATATGAACTTAGGTAACTCTTTGATCCAAGGACGTAACAATCTTTTTGGGTTAAAAGGAGAATTTTTATTCGGTCCCGTACGTTTGACCGCTTTGGCCTCGCTTGAGCGTGGTAAAGTAGATTGTATCACCGTAGGCGGTGGGGGAGCGATCGAGACTCCATTTGAAAAAGAGGTAACCGAATACGATCAAAACAGACACTTCTTTCTTTCGCACTATTTCCGCTCCGTTTACGAAGAAACCCTGCGCAATCTGCCGATCGTGCAGTCTAGGGTGCGAATCAACCGAATTGAAGTTTGGATTGAGCAACAAGGTGCTACGCGAAACACGCGTAATGCCGTTGGTTTCATCGACTTAGGGGAAAATGACAATGGTTTTGGTACCGGTAGTGGGGTAGTTTATAATGAGAACGTAAACTCTAGCACTGCTACCACTTTCCCAGACAATGCGGCGAATGATCTTTATGACCTTATTCAAAACGATCCTAATATCCGAGAGCAGTCTTCGGCTAAGGGAGGGATCGAGGCACTTGGCCTAGACATGCAAAATACGGCTGACTTTCAGGTATTGGGTAATATGCGTCGCTTGAACTCAAATGAGTACTCCCTCAATACCCAATTGGGTTATATCTCCTTGAGTGCTGCTATTCCCACTGACCAAGTATTGTTTGTAGCCTTTAATGGCACGGTCAATGGCCAACCCTTTCAGGTGGGCGAATTTTCAGATGATGTCCCTTCTAATGGTTTGAACTCCAATGTCCTTTTCTTGAAGATGCTGAAGTCATCCGTACTACGTACCAACCCTTATCCGGCTTGGGACTTGATGATGAAAAACATCTACAACATTGGCTATGGTCTAGAGCAGGAAGGTTTTTTCTTAGATATCAAATATGAATCTGGTACAAGCGCCGGTAAGATCAACTATCTCCCTGATGGTCCGGTAAAAAACGTGCCCTTGGTTCAAGTTGCTGGTGTTGACCGTTTGACCAATCATACCGCCCCAAATCCAGACAACTTCTTTGACTACGTTGAGGGTATCACGGTCAAATCTGATCGAGGTTTGATCATCTTTCCTGTGCTCGAACCCTTTGGGTCTCGATTAGCAGATCAATTAGACAATGATCCCGAATTTGTAGATAAATATGTCTTCAACCCCCTTTATGATGGCACCGTCCAAGATGCAATTCAAAAATTCCCGCAATTAAACCGCTTCACGTTTGAGGGATTTTATCGTTCTGCCGGAGGCGGTACCGAAATACAACTCAACACCTTTAACCTCTCAAGTGAATCGGTGACGGTTAAGGTTGGAGGCCGAACACTCTCCAAAGGAGTTGACTATCAGATTGATGAATTTGGCGGTAAAATTACTTTCCTCAACACAGCTGTTTTGAGCTCTGGGCAAGAGATTCAAGTATGCTTTGAAAGTTCTGCGCTTTATCAGGTGCAGACCAAGATTTTGAGTGGTGCGCGTGCTGAGTATAACCCCTCTCAAAACCTGATTTTGGGGGCGACGGTTATGAATCTCAAGGAACAGCCCTTTACCCAGAAAACCATCCTCGGTGAGGAACCCGTTAGCAATACACTTTGGGGATTAGACGCTTCTTTTAGAAAAGAATCTGACTACATCACCAAAATGTTGGATAGGCTACCTCTGATTACAACCAAGGAAACCTCCACCATCGATGCGGCCATCGAGACCGCTCAATTTATCCCCGGTCAACCTCGTATTGTGCGTAATCAAAATGAACGAGGAATCGTCTATCTAGACGACTTTGAAGCTGCAGCAAACCCCTACAGCTTGCAAGGATTGTTGCGTTGGAAACTGGCTTCATTTCCAGAAGATGAATCAGGAGAAATCGAGATCTATGACCCGACTGTATTTTATACGGAGCCGACCGCCCGTAACTTTTCGCGCGCCAAGCTAGCTTGGTACCAAATCGACCAGATTTTCTACCAGACGGCTCGTAACGAAATTCCGGAAAGTAATCTTTCAGATAACTACACTCGTCAGGTACGCCCCAACGAGATTTTCCCAACGGCAACCCGTGCCTTTGGCCAAAATATCCAGCCAACCTTTGACTTGCGCTTCACTCCCAAAATCAGGGGGCCGTATAATTATCAAACAGACCCCGACAAAATCGACGCCAGTACGGGTGAATTTGTCAATCCGAAAGAGAGTTGGGCGGGTATCACCCGTGAGATGGATGTCAACAATGATTTCGAGGCTACCAATATCGAATTTGTTGAATTCTGGCTCATGGACCCATTTATGGACAACCCAAATGCCGAGGGTGGAGACTTTTTCATCAACTTAGGTCTCGTCAACGAGGATGTATTGGATGATGAGAGCCTTAGTCAGGAACACGGCCTCCCCGGTGCAACAGACACCAGTACCGTCGTTCAGCCAACGCCATATGGAGTCGTTTCCGTAGGTAACCCTCCTACCCAAAACTTCAGTAACATCCCTGAAGATCGCGTGGCGCAGGACGTAGGCTATGACGGTTTGGACAATGCCTCAGAGCGAGACTCATTTAAAGTAGACTTCCTAGACAAACTCCAATCCTACCTCAATCCGACTGTTTTTCAGGCGCTGCAGGAAGACCCAAGTTCAGATGACTTTATCCACTTTAGAGCAGATACCTTTGATGGAGATCGAGTAGATATCCTCACTCGCTACGATAAATTCAACGGTCTAGAGCGTAATTCTCCGATTGGGGACAACACCCTCAACTTTACACGTACGGGTCAGCAAAATCCCGATACAGAAGACCTTAACGGTAACGGTTCTCTCAATTTTGCGGAGCAATACTGGGAATACAAAATCAGTATGCGTCCGGAGGACCTAGAACGGGGCCAAAATTATGTTGTGGACCGTATCGATACAACCATCACGACCAATGGGGTAACGGTGCCGGTAACTTGGTATCAGTTCCGTGTTCCTTTGACTACAGGACGTCCCGTCAACGGTATCACCAACTTCAAAACGATCAGCTTCATGCGTATGATCATGGCCAACTTCAATGAGGACATCACCATGCGTATGACGGAGTTTCAGTTGATTGCTTCTAATTGGCGTCGTTTTGCGGACGATCTTAGTGAGCCAGGCGTGATCCTACCTAATCCAGAGCCTCCTTTTACTGACTTTGAATTGGGTACGGTAAGTTTGGAAGAAAACTCTCAAAAGCTACCCTTTAACTATTCTCTACCGCCTGGGATCATCCAGCAAGCGGTCAATGGTAATACCGCCGCTGGATTCCTCCAAGATGAACGTTCTTTGGTCCTCAAAGCCTGTAATCTTGAGGATGGAGACGCTCGAGGGATCTTTAAGGTGGTCAAAAACGATTTGCGCCTCTATGAACGCTTGAAGATGTTTATCCATGCCGAGTCAGTAGAAAGCGGCATCAATCCTTCCAATTTCAACGAAAGAGGAGATGCCCGCATGTTTATCCGCCTAGGCCTTGATAACGATCAAAACTATTATGAATATGAGTGGCCTCTTACGCCCTCAGACCCTGCCCTAGGCGCCAGTAATGTCGAAAACGTTTGGCTCGCAGACAATGAAATGAACATTGATTTGTCCTTGATGGCAACCGCAAAAGCAGATCGTAATGCTGCGGGCACAGGCTTGATTTATCGCCATGCTTTCCGTGATACTTCCTTCCAAAACGATGAAGTCATCTATGTAAAAGGAACGCCTAAGCTGAGTGATGTACGTAACATTATGATCGGGGTACGTAATCCTTCTGATCCCGAGGGAGAGCCGATCTGTATTGAAGTATGGATCAACGAGCTTCGAATGACTGATTTTGATCAGAAAAAGGGCTATGGCTTAAATGCAAACGCAAGCTTCAACCTCGGTGGCTTTATGAATATCAATGCCACAGGTTCCTATCGCTCTGCTGGATTTGGGCCTTTGGAGCAAAAGCTATCCGAACGCTCTCAAGAAGACGTTTTACGCTGGGATTTGTCCGGTCAATTAGATTTAGATCGTTTCTTCCCTAAGCGTTGGGGCTTACAAATGCCCGTTTATGCTACTTGGGGGGAGCAGCGTATTGATCCTCAGTTCAACCCACAAGAGGCTGATGTCAGAACAGATAAACTTGTCGAAACACTTGATCGAGAAGCCGCTCGAGAAAAACTACAGGAGATACAAGATTATCGACGAACTCGGAGTATTGCCTTCAACAACTGGCGCAAGCAAAAAACCAGAGGCCAAAATGCCGAAGGTGGTGTCCCCAGCGCACCGCAAAGACCACGGCCCAATGCGGCCCCTGGTGGTAAGAATGCCGTACCGAGCTATCCATGGGACGTCTCTAACTTTGACTTCTCCTTTGCCTATAGCGAAACCTTTGCTCGCTCGGCCGTAATCGAAAAACGCTTCACGACTCAATATCGGGGCGGGATCAATTATCGCTACAATTTCCCTCAGATTAGTTTACAACCTTTTAAAGGGGTCAAAAAGAGCCAGTTCCTCTCCAGCATTAAATTCAATCCTTTGCCGACGAGTGTTTCGGTCGCAGTCAATGGAGACAGACAGTTTGAGGAAAGGATCATGCGTCCAACGAGCCTATTTGGCGGTATCACAGATCCAACCTACAGCAAGAATTTCCTGATCAATCGTAATTACAATCTGGTCTGGAATCTTAGCCGCAGCTTGCAGCTAAACTATACCGCCAATAATGTAGCGCGGGTAGATGAGGTACGCAGCTATTGGGATCTAGCCACTCAGGCAGAACGCGACTCTGTTGGTAGTTTGAGCGAAAACCTCCTAAGACTTGGCAAAGACCCGCTCAACGGGCATGATCAATTGGTCAACTTTGGTCGTACGACTAGCTTTAACCATAACTTAAGCGTGGGTTTCCAGCTCCCTACCCAAAATATCAAACCATTCAATTGGATATCAGCTACCGTCAACTATACAGGTTCCTTTCAATGGCAACAAGCGCCTGAGATCAATCCTGGGCTGGGCTCAACTATCAGTAATGGTCAAAGAATCCAAGCCCAGAGCCGCTTAGACTTGAATAGTCTCTATCGTAAATTTAAGCCGCTCAAAGCGATCTTAGATGAGCAATCTCGCCCTGTCAGCACCAAAGAGCTGGAAGAAAAACGTAAAGCAAAGCTCGAAGGACCAAGGACCCGTATCGTAGGCCCTGAACCGCCGCCGACCTTCAGTCAATCAAGCGTGAGTGGTGACTCAACAGAAACCGATCCTTTCAAAGCCCTCAAATTTATTGGGCGCGAACTAGGCCGGATCGCTTTGAGTATCCGCTCAGTTGACTTAACTTACAACCGCGATGCCAGTACCATTTTGCCAGGTTACATTCCGCGCACCGATAACTTCGGTCTAGATTGGGAGTTTCGCGATCCAATCACAGGTAATCTCAGTCCAGTCGTGCCACCAACTTGGGGGTATGTCTTTGGAGATCAGGCAGATATTAGGCCGATTGCAGCGCAAAACAATTGGATAACGCGGGATACGACGCTTGCCAACCTCTTTATGAGAAATAATAAAGAGACCATTACGGCCAGAACCTCGGTAGAGCTATTTAAAGGCTTTAGAGTTGACTTAAACGCCACCCGCAGCGTATTGCTCAATGAAAGTGAGTTCTACCGCTGGGTGCCTTCTATCGACGATTATGCGAGCTTTGACCCGCTCAAGAATGGTAACTTTAGCATGAGCTACATTTTTGCCAATACGGCATTTAAACGCTCAAATCTAGAGTCCTTTGAGACCTTCAAACTCTTTAGCGATACCCGTCAGGTCATTTCTCGTCGCTACGCTCAAGCAAATCCTAATGGCAATAATCTCTCCCGTGAAGGGCTAGTACAAGGTGGTTATCAAAACGGTTATCTCGGTACGCAGCAAGATGTATTGATTACGTCTTTCCTAGCCGCTTACGGGGCAAGAGATGCCGAAAACGTAGAGTTGACGCCATTTCCAGTGCTCCCGCTACCTAACTGGAGTATTAACTACAATGGCCTCAATAATTTACCCTTCATCAAGGAATACTTCAATTCCTTTACCTTCCGCCACGCATACCGCGCGACCTACCAAATTGGTAATTACGCCAACAACCTCAATGCCGTTTTGTTGGGAGGAGCGCCTTTTGCCGTGGATACCGTAGGTACTGACCCTGATGGCAATCTCCTGGAAAACTTCTTCTCCGAAGAAAATATTCAGATCGCCTCTATCAATGAGCAGTTCTCCCCTTTCATCGGTCTCAACTTTGGTCTCAAAAACGGTATCACCGGCCAGCTCGATTATAAAAAGGGTCGTCAACTGAGCCTGAGCCTAGGTTCGATGCAGTTGACAGAGTTGCGCAATGAGGATTTCTCCTTGATGTTTGGATATCGTAAGGACAAACTCAATTGGAGCTTCCGCGCCTTTGGCCGTGATTTCGATCTACAGAATAGCGCCAACTTCCAGTTTAGAGCAACCGTTCGAGATACTCGAGAAATTACTCGCTATGTGGGAGATGAAAGTCTAGCAGATACCCGCCCTCCAGTTTACACCCGCGGTACCTTGAACGTGATTGTTTCTCCTTCCATCGACTACGTGGTTAACACCCGACTCAACGTGAAGGTCTATTATGAGCAAAACATCAATAATCCCTATGTCGCCAATGCCTTCCGGACTTCTTTTGCAAGCTTCGGGGTACAGGTGAGATTTACGCTGGCACAGTAAGCAGGGACAAAATATTTTGAAACGCTGACAGACGGGGAGTTTGTCAGCGTTTTGTGTTTCACCGCTGCGCGGAACGCTTATCTAAATCGTTCTGCGAAGCAGATAGCGAAATAAAGATCCCGGATAATGTTCATTCTTCACATTTCCGGGATGACCTCTAGGATTATCCTAAGTATTTATTGATTAGGTGGACAACTTATTCGGTAAATTAAAGATCTGAGCAAGCTAAATATCATATGAGGAAATGGTCAATCTCCAAGCAAAGGCATTTGTATACATCCTAACCAATTTCTCGAGATCAACTCTATACGTAGGAGTCACAGCAAGCATTAAGCAAAGAATCCTCGACCATAAAAATGGTTTAGGATCCGATTTTTGCATTAAATACAATTGTGATCAATTAGTTTTTATCAAAGACTTCAACTCAATTACTGAGGCTATCAGCTTTGAAAAACGATTGAAGCGTTGGCAAAGGAAATGGAAAGAAGAGTTGATCGAATCCTTGAATCCTGAGTGGAGGGACCTGAGCTACGAAATAGTTATTGAATAGGAATCTCTGATTATCTCTTATGGATTTCTATAAATGATCACCCAAAGGTCATCCCGGCCAAGGCACGCGAGCCGGGATCTTTGATTACCGCTGCGCGGAACGCTTATCTAAATCATTCTGCGAAGCAGAAAAATGAAACCGCTATCTCCAATTCATCTCCTCCTTAAGGCGCTCCACAATCTTGTGAGTGGCAGGACAGAGCTCAGCATTTTTCTCGGTAAGACCGAGCACTTGATGGAAACGCTTACGATTGGTATGCGGGTATTCGCGGCAAGCCTTCGGCCGAACGTCATAAATCAAACAATAATTGTCGGGAGCCAAGAAGGGACAAGGCGCTTCGTTTAGCACATAGTCTTCTTCCTCATCAAGATGCAGGTATTGCGCTACAAACTGGGAGGGCTTCATACGTTCGTGCTTAGCGATACGATCGATATCTTTGTCCGTAAAAACGGGACTCGTGGTCTTACAGCAATTAGCACAAGTCAAGCAATCTACTTCCTCAAATACTTCATCATGCAATTCGCTGACAGTCTCGTCAAGCCTTTTAGGTTTCTTGCGCTTGATCCATCGAAAGAAAGCTTTGGTATCGGCACGCTTTTCCCGTGCTCTGGTCAGGATAGGCTCCAAATCCATTTCTTCGGGATTTTTCATGCTTCATGTAGGGCTTTTATACGCTCAAACAATTCTGCAGTGGTGATTTCACAGCCTTGCTCTAAGAGCATAAAAGCTTCCTCCTCTCGACTTTTTTGATAGCCTTTGCGACCACGCATCAATTTGACCATATCTGGCCCAGCATCATGTATCGCTAAGCCTAGATCTTCTAAGTAGGGCTCTACTAGTAAGTTGACGGCAGGATTTAACAGCTTAAGCCCCAACATCATCATTTGATCTGCACCAAAATGAAATACCTTAAGGTCTTGAGGCGCGCGGTGAATCATATACGCTACCTTTTCGACCACCTTGCCAAAAACCACATCGCTAAACAATTCTACTAGCTCTTGGGCTTTTTCGGGCGTTTCTGCATTGATCTGCCGCCACTCCTCATTCATCACCCCATGACTGACCAAAAACTGCTTAAACTCCTTCTCTAGAGATTTGAGTTCTTGGTCTGTCAAACAACGATACTGCATTGGGTAAGTACTAAGTAGAGAGTATTAAGTATTTAGACGTTGCAAAAATAGTAAAGGAGCGTCGATTCTTCTCGCTTTATGTCGTTTACTTTTTGCGCTATACTTGTCTATTTAGATTTCAG
>JBCCQN010000162.1:0-18745 GCA_039024315.1 Bacteroidota bacterium | reverse complement strand
TTGGAATACCAAAGTCGAATAGGTCGATTGCACTGTCCGGAAGTCGGGTTCAAAGGCCCCGTCATGACAACCTGGCACGGCACAACTTTGAGAAAAAATAAATTTGTGCAGCCCTACGATAGAACTTGAATCTGGCTCTGGCAAGGGAGCGGGGGGCTCTGGATAGACGATTTCATCAAAAGGATTGGGCGGGGGCGTGGGGTCTAGGCGTTCGCAGGAGGCGAAAACCGAAGCCAACACAGCGATATAAAAAACGATATTTTTCATGATAGTAGTGCTTAGACGAGGGCTTCAGTAAGGACACGACCAGCTAACAAACCAGCTGGGATTTGATTGTCAAAACCCAGTAGATTGGCTATGGTAGGCACGACGTCAATGCTTTCTCCGACAGGATTACTTGGGGTACCCACCACTTGATTGCGTTTGATGACAGCGTCTGGACCCAAGATCATGGAAAATATTTCCCGAGAAGTAGGATCTCCGGTATGGTCAATGCCCGCACGTCCATAAACGTCCATAACGGTATTGGGGAGTAGGTTTCTACCGTGTTCCGGAACGAGCACCATTACGGTATCATTGGCTAGACCAGGAGTATTCTGGATCATACTCCAGAGGTGAGCCACGGCATAATCAGCCTTACGCAGTTTGTTGCAATAAGCGCTAAAATTTTGGTGGCATTCGTCTACATCAGTCATATTGACCACTAATAACTCTGGCTCGAATGCTTTGAGGATTTCTTCGGCCATCATGATGGTATAAACATCATTGGTAGCGAACTGCGTCGCCAGTCCCAAGGGATTGTTAAAGCCACCAGCCAAACCGAGATCGATCAATTGTTTGATAAAGGCTTGGATGTCTTTGGCATCCTCAGGCGTATTGTAATTGCTATCCCCAGAGGAAAGTGCTGATTTATCAAAGTTTTGGTTGAGGAAGTTGCGCACACTGGCGATTTTTTCTTCCTCATGAAATTGAAACTGCTTGGGTTGTTGCAATACTTGATAGTTGGGAACCAATGATGTCGGAGCGATATGATTAGCGCCGTAGAGAGGCCCATAACTCGGATGTTGACTATAGTTTAAAGCCGGATAAGGCCCAAGCGAATTAGACACCCACCAGGCATTACGAGCTGTAACCGCAGGCGAGTTGTGCTTCATATAGTATTCGAAGAGAGTCGGAGCCTCTGGGTGAGCTTTTAGATTGAGCCCTGTATTGCTGTAAACACCTGTGAGAGCTACGGTATGACCGTTGAAGTGTCCGGTGGGACCTTCTGCGTAGCGGAACTCTTGAAACAAAGTACCCTCACTAGACAAGAGGCTAGGGTAGGGGCTCGCAGGGATAGGATCGAGACCGGGATTGGTCGAATTGGCACCCGCAAATGAGGCCGGCATCAAATTACCTTCCTCCTGAGCGATGGCTTCAATATTGCGAATCCCGCCCGCAAACAAGACAAAAACCACATGGTTGACCTTACGATTCATGGTTTTGGCAAATAATCGGCCACTCGGCAAAATGTAAGGGGCTGCAATACTAGCGGCGGCAGTGAGGCCCGCATTTTTGAGAAATGATCTTCTTTTCATGATTATCAATAGTAGCGGTATTCGTCTGAGGTTAGGAAGGCATAATACATTTGCTCGGGACTGATCTCCGTATCCTGCTCGATCAATTGCTGGAGGTACCACCTTTCGTATTCTGAAGGCTCGCGCACAAAAAACTTTTTGTAGGTATCCTTGATGAAAGCATCTACATCGGCTCGCATCTCTTGATCGCTAGGAATACTCGCTCCTGGTGCTTCGAGCATATTGAGGATGATATAGTCTGCGATCAGTTGTTTGTCGCCCACCGCGTTATAGGAGTTTACCAGTTGGTTGAGCGCATTTTCAGAGATAGTTGTACCAAATAGATCTGAATAGGCTAATGAAAGGAACTCAAGGTCTGTTTTGAGATTGCTCTTTTCGAGATTAGTACCACTGACTTCCAGCTCGTTGACTTCATAGAGATAGACATCTTGGCCTCCTTGGCAAGAAATCATCATCAGCAGGAAAGCTAGTAAGCCAATGCCGCCGATATTTTGCAATAATTTGATGATGATAGCTCTCATAGTCCGAGATATTCGTCTGTGGAAAGGATACGCTTAAGTAAGTTCTCGTAATTCTGATCTTGTCGGTAGGCTACGGTCTCGCTACTCATTTCTTGGGAGTCCGGTTCCCGGAACAAAAAATCCTGATAAATGTTGATCACTTGTCCTTCATAGTAGTCGTCGGACTCAAAAAAGAGATCTAGGAAGTCCTGTTTGTCGTAGCCTTCCTTGCCAAATAATACTACTGTTGCGCCGTCAACCATGGCAATGCTAGTGGTGAGTTCTGCTTCTGTCGGATAGCGACCGAGAAAATATTCAAACATGGCGAGCACAAAGTTTTGGCTGCCCATATTGATTTGATCATAAAACAGATTGTTGACCATACGCCGCTGCATTTCGATGCGTGTGAGGGAAGCGTTCAGCAAAGCTGAAGGCACCCCCTTGAGCTCCTCCATCCTATTGATTTCAAACTCTATCAAAGGATAGAAGGGTTCGTAGGCCGGAGAGTCTAAGAGAGCGGTATAGAAATAGATGTTTTGGGTGATTTCAAAAGTGTCTAGATTGAGGAGGATTTCCGCTCGTGCGATGTCATACGTTCGCTGTAAATACTCTGGCTGAACGACAATTTGTTCGATCACTTCTTGGCGAGCCGCTTGAGAAACCTCTCCCTGGGTGAGTTTGGTTTTGGCCGCAAATGCTTCAATATCGGTCGGCTTTCGTCCCAAAAGAGTGATATAAAGCTTATTGATGTAGTTTTCTTGCAAGACCTCCGGCACGCTGAGGTCCGGTGGTGCGGTATTGTCTGGAACAATCACCAGTTGTCCCTCAGGCTGGCAAGCCATCAAAAAACCAAGGGTAAGCCATAAGAAGCTTTTCGTAGTGAGTTTCATGCGGGTTATTTTTGCCATAGACATTTTGTAGTGCGGATGGTTTAATCAAGGCCTGGCTAGAAGCTTTTCAAAGACGAAAATTTCTCCCTTCCATCATGCTGACAGCTCAAAAGCTTCACCCCCCCATGCAGGTTATAATTTTTTTTATTCGGTATATTTGGAAAGAGCAATAAGTGATTAGAGATGAAGGAAGAATCGATTGGACAGGAACCGGAATTAGAAGAGGCTTTTGAGGAAACAGAGGTGTTTGAAGACACAGTTCCCGAGCAAGGGGACGGAGCCGAGCTTACAGAAGAACAAAAAGATAACGACCTAGGCTTTGGCCGTAGTATCAGCCGGAACAATGCTCGTTTGATCAACAGAGATGGCTCCTTCAACGTCAAGAAGGTAAATGTCGGATTGAGAGCGATCAATCCTTACCTGCTATTGGTTTCCATGCCGTGGTGGAAGTTTAATCTCTTAATTCTTGGTGCCTATACGGCGCTCAATGTCTTTTTTGCCTTGGTTTATGTCGCCGTTGGCATTGAGCATCTGGGGGGGGATCCTGCCCAAAGTTTTCTCTCTCAGTTTGCAATGGGATTTTATTTTAGCGTGCAGACTTTTACTACGGTAGGCTACGGCGCGATCAGTCCAATGGGGCATTTGACAAGTTTGATCTCCAGTTTTGAGGCTTTGATAGGCTTATTGGCTTTTGCTTTGGCTACCGGCCTTCTTTTTGGTCGCTTTGCTCAGCCCTCCGCCAAAATCCAGTTTAGTCCGCAAATGGTGATGTCCCCTTATCAAGATATCAATGCTTTGATGTTTCGCATTGTCAATCGCAGGAGCAATCAGTTGATTGATTTGAGTATCAAGCTTGCCTTGATGATGTATGAGCTAGAAGATGGGGTGGAAAAAATGAAGTTTTACAACCTCGAATTAGAGCGTAATCATGTCGATCTATTTCCGCTTACCTGGACCATCGTCCATCCTGTCAATAAGGAAAGTCCCTTATATCATCTTGATGCAGATACCTTAGAAATGCGTAATGCTGAGTTTTTGATCATCATAAGCGGCTATGATGATACCTTTGCCCAAATGGTGCATCAGCGCTCTTCCTACAAATGCTCTGATATAATCTGGGGCGCAAAATTTGTGAGAGCCTTTCACACCGACGAAAAGGGGCAATCGGTAGTTGATATTGACAAGGTAGGGATATGTGAGTACGCCAAACTAAATGAGTATTAGGCTCGCCTACAGTTGCCACCAGTCAAGCTGCGGCAAAGGTGCCTCGATGGTGATTTTTTCTTTGGTGACAGGATGATTGAAAATCAGCTTCTGGGCAAAAAGGCAAATAGATTTGTCTGGGTTAAAGCTAGTCTTACCGTATTTGACATCACCTCTTATCGTGCAGCCTATGCTTGCTAGTTGGACCCTGATTTGGTGGCGTCGTCCAGTTTTGGGTTGGACTTCGATAAGGGCTTTCGCGTTCGCGGAACGCTTAAGTCGGTAATCCAAACTTGCGGGTTTACTGTGAGCGACCTCTTTGTGATAGGCCCGCATGATATTTTTACCGCCGAGTTTTTTTAAATGATGTTTGAGCGTTCCCACCGGGGGATTGGGTACACTTTCGGTCAAGGCAACATAGACTTTTTGAATGGCTCTGCTTTGAAACTGCTGTGACATGCGGCTGGCCGCTTTGGAGGTTTTGGCCAACAATAAGACACCTCCAGTGGGGCGATCCAGTCTATGAAGCAAGGCCAAATAGACATTTCCTGGCTTATTGTATGTAATCCGAATGTATTCTTTAACCCATTCAAAGACACTTTGGTCGCCAGTTTCATCACCTTGAGAGAGCATCCCAAAGGGTTTATTCACCGCGATTAGGTGGTTATCCTCATAAACGATACTCGGCTCAATAGGCTTCATTCTCATTTGGGAAATCGCGGCTTTTTACATCATTTATATACTGTTGGACTGCTTCTGTCATTACCTCAAATAGATTGGCATAGCGCCTTAAGAAGCGAGGACTAAAATCTTTATTGATGCCCATCATGTCGTGGGTAACCAGCACTTGGCCATCACAACCACCCCCTGCGCCAATACCGATTGTCGGGACTTTGAGCTGTTTACTCACCTGCTCGGCCAGCTCTTGAGGGATCTTTTCAATCACGATCCCAAATACACCGGCTCTTTCCAATGCAATAGAATCTTCGAGCAAGCGACTGGCCTCAGTGGGGTCTTTTGCCCGTACCGTATAGGTACCGTATTTGTAAATAGATTGAGGCATGAGCCCCAAATGGCCCATTACGGGTATGCCTGCACTGACAATGCGGCGGACGGAGTCAACGATAAATGCTCCTCCTTCCATCTTGATAGAATGGGCGCCGGACTCCTTCATAATCCGAATTGCACTCTTTAGGGCCATCTTCGAATCACCTTGATAATTGCCAAAAGGAAGATCTACCACCACCAAAGATCTTTGTACCGCTCTGACTACCGCACTGGCGTGATCAATCATCTGATCTAAAGTTATCGGTAGGGTAGTTTCGTGTCCATGTATCACATTAGAGGCAGAGTCGCCGACTAATATCACATCGATCCCAGCATGATCCAAGATTTTAGCCATACTGTAATCATAAGCGGTCAGCATAGAGATCGGTACGCCTGCTTCCTTCATGGAGCGCAATACGTGAGTAGTAATGCGCTTAACTTCTTTCTTCGCGGTAGACATTTGAGTACTTTTGTTCGTTAAAGTAATCCGTGATTCAAAATGAATTGGGCAAATTTAGTCTTTTAAGTTCATATTCGCGTAACCATCCGTAAGGACCAGAAATTATATGAAACTATCCTTCTTATCTGTTAGCGTTTTTTTATTGCTTGGCCTAGGATTGCTAAGTTCCTGTTCGACTGAGGTCAAGCTTAACGCAGAACCCAAAGATATCTGGGTCGTTTATGGCATCCTCAACGCCAATGATAGCGTGCAATATGTGCGGGTTTCACGAGCTTTTTTGCCCGAAGGCAATGCATTGGAGTTTGCCAAGGACAATGACTTGAGCGTTAAGGGACTTAACGTTACGCTACAAGGCAATGGTAAAACCTACACTGCTGTCGAATTGGACAGTGTGTTAAAAGACCCCACTGATGGGACTTTTTATCCTTCCACCACGCTTTATCGCTTCGATACAGGAGGGGATGATGCCTTAGCCGGTGGCGAACGCTATGACTTAAAAGTACAACAAGAGGGGATCGATACCTTTGCACTTGAATCCTATA
Organism: Bacteroidota bacterium; assembly: GCA_039024315.1. Lineage (GTDB taxonomy): Bacteria > Bacteroidota > Bacteroidia > J057 > J057 > JBCAWW01. The sequence goes on along the minus strand of JBCCQN010000162.1, from coordinate 12,526 downwards.
CCTACATGCCTGATCAAGTGGTCTTTGTCAGGCCCACTCCCGTCAGTGGGGCAGGGCAGCAAAAGTGTCTGAGAAAAGCATCCCTAGATCTTGATTATAAAATCGAGTTTAGGAGAGGATTAGGCGCCTCTTATGAAATCAGAGCCTTCCTAGATTACCAAGAAAATTTATTAGACAAGCAAGTAGTATTTGGACCGACTACCCAATTTGGAGACGATTTTCGCTGTGTAGATGGCTTCTCGATCGTTTGCTACAATTTTGTGGCCAAAGACATTCTACGTTCCTTTGTCAGGCAAGTTGATCCCCAGCCAGGTTCGATCTATACCTATCCTGTTACGGAAGATACCGAGTGTAACAATGATCCTAATTTGCTCCCCGATGCCTTCCGCTTTAAAGTAACGGCAATTGATACTTTTTTGACACGTTATTTGTCTACTACTTCTCCCTCATTTGCTGACTTTGCAACCGTAAGACCCGAGTACACCAATATCACCGGAACGGTAACTACTTTAGGACTGTTTGGTTCTATCAGCAGTAATGAAGCTTCTGCCAAGTTGGACGAATGCTCCATGTTCTTGCTCAATTTTAATAATGAGCCACCACCGGTATCAGCTTGTAACCTAGATTAATCCTGAGCTTTGCTGCTAAAAAGCTCAGGCTAGCGTTTAGATAAAGCGGCTATGTGTGATCCTAAGGACAATTTGTTTGGATATTTGCCTGAAAAGCTGGTATTTTCCCTTATCGAACTATATTTATTTTTCGCTAATATTTTTTTGAAGGCCAAATAGGATATGTCCACAAACGGAAAACGCATTTTAGTGGTAGAGGATGACGAAGTAAACTTGATGATCGCCAAACATATATTAGGTAGGGCAGGATTTGAGGTTTCAGCAGTCAATAATGGGGAAGAAGCCATTGAAATTGTCGCTCAAGAAAGCTTTGATTTAATACTAATGGATATTGAGATGCCAATCATGGATGGGGTAGAAGCTACTCCCGTGATTAGGCGTTCTGCCAACGGTGCCAATGTGCCCATTATCGCTCTGACGGCTCACTCCATGCAGGAAAAACTGGATGAGTTTAAAGCAGCAGGTATGGACGATTATATCATCAAACCCTTTGATGGTAGCAAGTTTCAAGCAATTGTAGATAAATATCTGAACTAGTTAGTCGGATATTTCGAATTTTCTGATCATCGTCAGCGTAGTTATTTTTGCTCGGGTGCTAATTTGTTTCGGAGTATAAGAATTTTGCATATATTCGAAATCCAAAGAAGCGTCTTGTATGCAAATCTGCGTTTATATGAAAACTGTCCTCGTTTCCTGCTTATTTTTGTTCAGTTGTTTTGGTGCTGCTGCGCAAAACTTTAGCTTGGATACTATTTTTTTTGAATTTGATCGTTTTGACCTCCAGCCAACCAATAAGCAGACGCTGGACTCTCTGATAGGCGATTTTACTAGTTACTCTTCCTATTTTGTCCAAATCTTTGGACATACCGATAGCATCGGATCTGATCAATACAATTTGGAGTTATCAAGGCTTAGAGCTAGGGCAATAGCCTTATATCTGGTTGACCAAGGAGTTGATCTTAAGCGTATTGAGTACGAAGGTCTTGGGACCACTAAGCCCGTAGGCTCAAACCGTACTTTCAGAGGCCGCCGTATGAATCGAAGGGCAGATCTCGCGATTGTGTTTGCTGACGAGCTGGCGATACCCGGACGGGTCGATACCACCGCCAATAATGTTGTCGAAACTCCAGTGGAAGAGCCCAAGGATGTACCCGATACCATTTACTGCGACTATAATCCCTTCAATGTTAATCCTGCCAAGCAGACTGTAATCATCGCTCCCAAAGGAGCCACTTTTGTGATTGCCTCCAATACTTTACAAACAGATGCTGAGCAAGTCAGTGTGGAGGTTAATGAGCTGTATGACAGAAAGACCATGGTGCAGTTGGCGATGCCTACTTTATCAAAGGAGGGACCGCTGGAAGCGGCTGGGATGGTTTCATTGAACGTGCGAGATGGCCGTAAAATTGTCAATATTAGTACCGAAAATCCGATAGAGGTAACGATGCCTGCTACCCGTCGTGATGCGGATATGGCTGCCTATTCCGGTACTGGAGGGGCCAGAGGAGGGCGCTCGCGTAGCCGTGGCGCTTCTGAGCAACCACCCTTTAAAGTGGTTAATGGCTGGAATCTCGAAAGTGGAATTCCAGTAAAATATTTGGGGCGTGAAAGAGCCTATTCCTTCCAAATGCTCAAAAATGGCCGTTTTGCGATTGCGCGCCCACTCTATCACTCTCAAGATACCGGCCCTGATGATTTAGGAGTAGATATTGAAGTGAAATTCAAAGGAAAAGTTTTTCCTCGTACTACCAAAGCGATGATCATTGGCGAACGAGTCAAGACCTACATTCCGATGAAGCGGAAAGATAAGCGAAGCTACAGTGCCACTAACGTTAAGTTTGTTGATCCGGCTCGTACGGAACTGGTTCTTTTTGCGGTACAATATGATGACCGTGGTAACCCTTGGGTTGCACGCCGTACTTTCAAAGTAGGGGAGGTGGTCAGCAAGAAAAAATCCTCTAAGGGTCGCCCTCTCGTCAAAATGAAGTTGAAGTACAGAAAGGTTAGCAAGAGTGAGCTTGACGAGCTACTCACTGATCTTTAAGACCGGCCGATAAAGCTCGAAAAACTGCGTTTCGAGCTCTAACTTCCAAGTATCTGCAACATACCCTGCTAGGAGGCAGCCATAGCGCGCCTCCTCATACCATTTGGCCTTTTTGTTTTTTTGTAACAATACAAAATCCACTTGTTGGGCAAGGGCCTTTTGTAAACTGTCCCTTGCTGCCCCATATCTTAGCTCTGCATTATGGGCCCAATCTATCCCATAAGGGGGGCTAATCTCTAGGAGATAATGAGCGGCTGGCAAGGCTGGCAATACCGTAAATCGATCCCCATATTTGGCTTGCATTTGACGTAACTCCTGACTTTGTTGAAATGTCTCAAGGCCTGTAAATACTTTTTGTTGGCTTGGAAATACTTCACCTAGGTGATATAAAGTTTGTTCTCTAGGGGCTTCTCGATAGGGGAATTGATAAAGCATGGCGAAGCACCAAATCACGAATACCGTAAAGGCACCAAATACATAGCGAGGTACCTGAAAATTGAATTCTTCGCGTAGGCCGAGCAAAAAGGCGAAGAGGATAGGTCCAAAGTATAACATCGGATTGGCATAGCCCCAGCTGATGCCTGCACACCAAGATAAGGCCAGCATGCTCAACAAAACCCCATGGCCTTTATGGTCGAGCCAGAAACCCTTAATGACTACACCTAAGCCCAGCAACCAAAAAGTTTGAGCAAAGCCGTAAGCTGGTCCCAAGTGCTCAGCGCGTTGCCAAGAATTGAAGACACTCAAGGAAAGTAAACCAATAAACACTAACCAAAAAGCGCCTGCCGGTAGCCAACGCCATTGATAAAGACTAGTCGCTTGCCAAACGATCACTAAAGGCAATACAATGAGCAAAAAGGGCTTGACATAGGGTTTGATACCTGCATCAAAGAGATCCTGTAAACTACCTGCACCACTGATCTGGTCAAACATAGCCGGGAGAAATTCCGAGGACTTTAGCGTTAGTCCGAAGGACAAAAAGCCTAAAAAGAGAATCGGAATTGTCATGACACGCCAATCAAACTTATAGTCTGAAACCAACCAGATCAAACCAAGTCCCACTATAGGCATCGGATAAAAGGCTTGTTTACAAGCTGCTGCCGCAAGCATACAGCCTAGGCCCAATCCTTGCCAGCCCCAAGATTTGTACACACTGATCAAATACAAACCCAAGGAGGCCCAAAATATACCATCGACTGTATGCCAAGGCATAGGGGGAAAGTTGTGGACCCCAAAGACAAAAGCCAACAAGGCAAATACTGCTGGGGATAAACCTAAATTTTGATAATCAAAGTACTGCTGCAAGCTGCGGGTGGTCCAAAAAGCACTGGCTGCCATCATGAGATAAAATACTACCCTTACCCCTAAACCTTCCCAAGCTTGTGGTAAAATAGCCAATACACCCGCGTGCATATAAGCACTCAAAGGCGGGCGTACATAGGTGAAATCAAGATAAGGCACTTGCCCTTCTAAGATCCGCCAAGCTAAACCAATGACAAATCCTTGATCGGTATCACTGTATCCATAAGGGGCAAAAGCCCAACTGTAGAGCCCTGCTCCGAGCAATAGAAAAATTCCTATATGTAAGGCAGTGCGCAAGGTAAATCACTTAGGTGCGATCCGTAACAAAAAGAGGGAGACGGCAAAGAAGAGTGCATTTGGAAGCCAGACCGTAGCCCAAATGGGAAAATCATCACTCACCAAAGCTCGCCCTCCAAACAATAAACCTATATAAAGGAAGCTAAGCAAAAGGCCCATGCCAATCTGAAAGGCTATGCCTCCGCGCGATTTCTTGGAGGCCATCGCAAAACCAATCATGGTCAACACGATGATAGCAACTGGGTCTGAATAGCGTCTTGCCTGTTCGATATACAGGTCAAGCAATATATCTGAGCCACGCATTTCCTCCAGCCTGATAAAATCTGCTAGTTCTGGATTGGTTCGGGTCTCAGCCTCTTGCTCTCTTACATATATATCGTTAGGAGCGATCAAAAGGGTGGTGTCAAGGGTGCTAAAATATTGCATTTTTTCTCCTTTGGTCCCGATGAAATCCCTAATGCGAACTTTTTCCATCTTCCAACTCTTAGTCGAATCTACCCACATGGCTTTGCGCGCATAGAGACGGGATTGAATATCTCCATCGATCCAGCGTTCGATCGAAATCGTGTGGCCCTCCTTACGCTTTTCGTTGTAATAGCTGATGTAAAAAAAAGTATCCTCTGCAATCTTTTTGTGGACGTTCTTATTACTCGAGATGCGCTTTTTCTTAAAGTATTTATATTCAAACTCTATCCTAATCTCGGTCGTGTTGGGGATCACGTACCCTCTGAGGAAGAAAGAAACCCCTGCCATCAGCAAAGAGGCAAAAAGATAGGGAGCCAATACCCGATAAAAACTCACCCCTGAACTAAGTACTGGAATCAACTCAGTTCGTTGGGACATTTGAGAAGTGAAAAATATCACTCCTAAATAAATACAAAGAGGAGTAAGTAGATTGCCGTAATACGGAATAAAGTTGAGGTAATACTCAAAAATTATTTCTCGTAGTGGTGGGTCTTTATCAATAAATTCGTCGATTTTTTCCACCAAATCCACTAATACACAGATTACCAGCACCATTCCTAGGATAAATAGGAAGGAGACTATGTATTGCTTGACGATATATCTATCGAGTAATTTCAATGCTCAGGCAACTATTTTAAGGTTTTTTGCTACTAATCATAGTAAGCCAAATCTTCTTTGGGGTTGTAAGCCCTGTAAAATTAGTTGATTTTCTCTCTATTTATTAATTTTGCCCTTCATGAAATTACAAAGCCTTCTATTTGTTCTGACCTTACCTTTCTTATTGGGTCTGATTGCTTGCAATGAGGAGTACCGCAAGAATACTCAATATTCACGTAAAGGTAGCATTGCAGAGAAAGACTCTGCCGCCATGTATTTTTACCAAGTCAGAAAAGACTATGATAAAGCGGGTTTCCTCTTCGAGGAACTCCGGAATCAATACCGTGGTCAGGAGAGAGCAAAGCAGATGCTTTACTATTTTGCCGATTGCAAGTATCAAACGGGTTTTTATGTGCTAGCTGCTTATTATTACGATCAGTATGCCAAGCAATATCCTAGTGATCCGCTGACCGAAGAATGTATCTTCAAAGTGGGCTACTGCTATTATCTGCAATCTGCTCCCTATTATCTCGACCAGGAGTTTACCAACAAAACCATCGGGCAATTCCAGCTTTTTATCAATGCTTATCCCCTCTCTGATAAGCGCGAAGAAGCCAGTGATTTGATCACCGAAATGCGAGAAAAGCTCGCCCAAAAGGATTTTGAAGCGGCTAAACTATATTATGATCTCTCACGTTATAAAGCGGCGGTATCTTCTTTAGAAGTATTTGTACAGAAGTTTCCCGATTCGCGCTATCGCGAGGAAGCTCAATACCTACGCTTCGAATCTATGGTACTACTAGCTGATAACAGCGTAGTCAGTAAAAAGAAAAACCGATATTTGGATGCAATTGATTACTACGAAAAGTTTGTAGATCGCTACCCAAATAGTGTATATTTGAAAGATGCAGAAAATCTGTATGCCAAAGCCAAGAAATCTCTCGGGAAAATTCAGGCCGAAGCAGCAGAAAATTCATAACTATCCAATTATATGAGCAAAAAGTTTTTGCCAATCGACACCCACGGAGTAGGTGATCTTTCCGGTAATATGTACCGTTCTCTTGTGATTGCTGGTAAGCGCGCCAACCAAATTACTGTCGCCCTTAAAGAGGAATTGACCTCTAAGCTAGCCGAGTTTGCGCCTGCTTATGACAACCTCGAGGAAGTCATGGAAAACAAAGAGCAAATTGAAATCAGCCGGTTCTATGAGCGCAAGCCTAAGCCAACGCAAACGGCGCTAGAAGAATTTATCGACGGAAAAGTATATTTTCGCGACCCTAATGAGGATGTCATCTAATCTGAGGACTTCCCTCTGACATATGTCTTTAAAAGGCAAACGGATCATCTTGGCACTGAGCGGTAGTATCGCCGCCTATAAAGCCGTTTATCTGTTACGCCTACTCAAAAAGGCGGAGGCAGTAGTAAAAGTAGTTACTACTCCCTCCGTCGATCATTTTGTAGGGGAGCTGACTCTAAGTAGCCTTTCGGGTGAAAAAGTATTCTCTGGTCTATGGAATGAAAATTGGTCTGAGCACGTAAGCTTAGGGACTTGGGCCGATCTGATGGTAGTGGCCCCTGCCACGGCCAATACCCTCGCCAAAATGGCCAACGGCTTATGCGATAATGCGCTCACTGCCGTATATTTGGCGGCTCGTTGCCCCGTGATGGTCGCCCCCGCCATGGATGCTGATATGATGATCCATCCGCGTACTCAAGCCAATCTCCAAACCTTAAAAGCTGATGGGGTCCAAGTGCTGCCAAGCGGCACGGGTTTTTTGGCTTCTGGTTTAGAAGGCCCAGGTCGATTGTTGGAGCCAGAAGAAATCTTTGAGGCCATCTCGCTGCGCTTGACTGAGGGGCCCCTAAGCGGCAAAAAAGTTCTGGTGAGTGCAGGACCTACTAGAGAAGCCTTAGATCCCGTTCGCTTTATCTCCAATCGTTCCTCGGGCAAAATGGGCTATGCTTTAGCCAAAGTCGCTAGCCAAATGGGCGCAGAGGTGACCCTTGTCTCAGGTCCGACTCATTTAGATGCTCCCGCTAGGGTAAATCTTATTCCTGTCCTAAGCGCCGCTGATATGTTAGAAGCTATTCAAACAAAGGCTTCTGCTCAAGACGCTATCGTCATGGCTGCTGCTGTGGCGGATTATACCCCCCTCAAAGTCGCCGACCAAAAGATCAAGAAAAAAACGGGCGACGATATGAATATTCCTCTCAAACGCACCCTTGATATTCTTCGCACCATTGGCGCTGATAAGCCTGCCCAACAAGTTTTAGTGGGATTTGCTATGGAAACCGAGAATGAGTTAGAGAATGCGCAAAAAAAGTTGGTGGCTAAGAACCTTGATTTCGTAGTTTTAAACTCATTGCGGGAGGCTGGCGCTGGTTTTGGCCATGATACCAACCGTGTAACCCTTATCCATCGCAATAAAGAGGTTCAGGCCCTGCCATTGATGTCAAAAGAAGCCGTTGCCGCTGCGATTTGGCAAGAAGTGTGCAATATTTTGGCCTTGCACTAAGGACTATTCTCGACCGTTATTTATGAAAAAATATCCCTCCTTTATGAATATCTCCATCCGGATACTGTTGGTTTTTGGCTATATGGCGATCACTCAAGTGGGTATCAGCCAAGAGTTGCTCTGTAATGTTAGCATCAATTCCGGCCGAATTCAGAGTGATAGAAGTGTTTTTGACAATATGCGTGAGACCATCACGCAGTATATCAATTTCCAAAAGTGGACCAATGATGAGTTTACTGGGCAAGAAAGGATTCGTTGCAATATGCAGATCATCATCAACCAACGTCCTTCGCCCGATTACTTCACCGCTTCGCTGACTTTTCAGGTCTATCGCCCTGTCTACAACACTAATTATGAAACCCTCCTAATCAACGTTCAGGACAATCTCTTCAATTTTAGTTATGTGCCTTTCCAGCAAATGACTTACAACGAAAACACCTACACGGATAACCTGACAGCCTTACTCAATTATTATGTGTTTATCGCGCTAGGTTTTGACTATGGTAGTTTTTCACCTAATGGGGGAGACCCCTTTTTCCGCCAAGCTCAAGAGATTGTCAATTTGGCGAGTAGCGCTGCCAACGAAAAAGGCTGGCGAGCCGGCGAAAGCGACCGAAACCGCTACTGGTTAGTCGAAAACCTCCTCAATAGCCGATACAAAGGTTTTCATACCGTACTTTACAAATATCATCGGGAAGGACTGGACAAAATGGAGTCAGACCCCAACAAGGCCCGCCGCGCTATCCTTGATAGCGTCCGTGAAATGCAACGTGTGGCTCGCTCCAACCCCTTGTTGATGTTGAGTAAAACTTTTACCGACGCCAAACACGAAGAACTGACCAAGGTGTTTACCAAGGCCTTTGTCAACGACAAAAAAGAGTTTTTACAGATCATGCAAGAGCTTGATCCCGCTCACAGTAATGAGTACAATTCGATTATGAGTGGTTAGGCTTACTGCTGCGCAGAACGCTTATTCCAGGCCTAGACCGACCGAATAAGCGTTCCGCGCAGCGTGTAACTAAAAACAAAGACAAGGCATAAAAAAAACCCCGGCTCGATGGCACGGGGCTATGGGTTAAAAACATACGCCTATGTAAAAATCACCCACTTGGTATAAAGAACGATAGTTATTAAAGATTTACGAGATTCCAATAACTTGAATCAAATATAGGGATCGCGAAATTAATTTAAAAGCGAATTTTCGCAAAAATCACTTTTTCGCCTTTTTTTTCTTCTTCGCTTAGGCCTTAATGCCTTGATTTGATTACCTTGTATAAGCTTTCCCCGCTAAGGTTTAACATTTTGATACTTTTCCGCGAGCGACTGACACTATGGCGCTAAATAAACAGCATATTCGCCTTATTTTTGGACTAAAAGTTAGACAACTTCGCCGCCAAAAGGGGCTTTCCTTTGCCGAATTATCTAAGAAATCTGGGCTCTCAGTATCCTACCTCAATGAGATAGAAAAGGGGAAAAAGTATCCAAAAACCGACAAAATTATTGACCTCGCTGATGCCCTCGGTGTTAGTTATGATCAGCTCGTTTCTCTCAAGCTTTCCAAAAAATTAGCGCCTATATCCGAGCTGTTGAGTTCGGGCTTTTTGGAAAGTTTACCCCTTGAGTTGTTTGGGCTAGAGACGAGCACCCTACTCGAGCTTATATCCACAGCGCCGACCAAGATCAATGCCTTTATCAGTTCTATACTCAAGATCGCTCGCTCTTATGAGATGAAGCGGGAAAACTTCTACTTCGCAGCTCTGCGTTCTTATCAAGAGATGCATGACAACTATTTTGAGGAAATAGAGCGCTCGGTGGATGAATTTCTTGATCGCTTTGGTATGGAAGTCTCCCCTTTGATGGACACGGCAGATCTTGAACGTATTTTGATAGGAGAATACAAATATTCCATCGAAAGGGAGCGCTTGGGTCACTTTCCCAACCTCAAGCATTTTCGCTCGGTTTACGATCCGGCAAAAAATACTCTCTTTGTCAATCCCAATATCACTAGTACTCAGCAGGCTTTTTTGATGGGGAGGGAATTGGCTTTTAATTATTTAGGACTCCAAGAGCGCCCTTATACCTCCAATATGTTTGAGGTAAAGTCATTTGAAGACGTAGTCAATAGCTTTCGTGCTTCTTATTTTTCGGTGGCACTTTTGCTCAACCGTCACTTACTAGTCAAGGACTTCGAAGCCTTTTTTACACGTGATGAATGGAGCTCAGAGGCTTTTATGGGCATCATGCAAAAGTATGGCGCTTCACCAGAGATGTTTTTGACGCGCTTGACCAACCTTTTGCCAAAATACTTTGGGCTCGACCAGCTATTTTTCCTCCGTTTCAAGGACTCTCTCGAGCAGCAGACTCATAACTTCAATATTAATAAAGAGCTCCATATTTCTCGCCAACACAATCCTCACGCCAACGATCTAAATGAGCATTATTGCCGTCGTTGGGTATCTATCAGGATATTGCAGCAAATGCGAGAAGGCCAGCTCCCGAGTACGCGAGAGGATTATCAGGTAGCCGTTCAGCGCTCTCAATATCACGGCACCAAAAACGAATATTTTTGCGTCTCCATCGCCGGTCCCAACGATCCCACCCCCAATGTCAATGTGAGTGTTACCTTAGGGATATTTATTGACAGTCACAGTAGCAAACGGATTCGTTTCATGAAGCAAGAGAGTGTACCAGAAATACAAGTCAATGAAACTTGTGAGCGCTGTCCTTTGACCGACTGCGCCGAACGGGCTGCTCCAGCTTTGGTGGTTGAAAACCGCGCTCGTAAAGAAAACATTCGCCTCAAGATTGGTGAGCTTTTGGGGCAAGAACCTTCGAGCGTTCAGGTTTAGATTTACTCCTGAAAGCTTTCAGTACGCGGAAGGCTTATCCTCTGGTGCGGCATACATGCTCGTATCTGGAAGTAACCTCATATTCTATTCAACAGAGGTTTCATTTTCAATTTAGATTGATTATGGATAGGGGTAGATGGTGCCTTTTTGAATCAATAAGCAAGTTTTAATTTTGATATTTCAGCCCCTTGAACTAGCTTCTGTTGTTCAAAAATTAAGGAATCTGACTAACGTAATTTTCATTCATGGCTACTTACAATTTAAAGGTCAATGGTAAGGCCTTAGAAGTAGAAGTCCCATCTGATACTCCCCTCCTGTGGGTATTACGGGACAATCTAAAATTAGTAGGGACCAAATACGGCTGTGGTATTGCCCAGTGCGGTGCCTGTACTGTCAACCTAAACGGGGCGGCAGCACGGTCGTGCTCTGTCCCTGTATCTGCTGTTGGCGACAAGGAGATCACCACCATAGAAGGCCTATCCGAAGAGGTAGATCATCCTCTCCAGCAAGCTTGGATTGAGCATGACGTGCCCCAATGTGGCTACTGTCAGGCCGGCCAAATCATGAACGCAGCGGCCCTTCTCAAACGTAATCCCAATCCCACTGACGCGGAGATTGACGCTGCGATGAGCGGTAACATTTGCCGCTGTGGTACTTATTTACGCATCAAAGCAGCCATCAAAACTGCTGCAAAAAATATGAGCTAATTCTCAACTAAATCCTCATGAGTGTAATCAAAACAAGCATTAATAGAAGATCCTTTCTTAAGGTATCTGCCACTGCCAGTGGCGGTATGGTGCTAGGCTTTAGTTGGCTAGCTTCCTGTACGCCCACTCCCGCCCAGGTCAAAGCCATGCCCAAAGAGTGGTTTGACATCAACGCCTTCCTCAAGATTGGCGATAATGGCATTGTAACCATCATGTCTCCTAACCCAGAAATCGGGCAAAACGTCAAAACCTCTATGCCGATGATAGTGGCCGAGGAGTTGGACGTAGCTTGGGAAGATGTGATCGTAGAGCAAGCCGGTCTTAATACCGTAAAATATAAGCGTCAATTAGCCGGTGGTAGCCAATCTATCCGCCAAGGATGGCAGGGCTTACGTATGGCAGGGGCTACGGCACGTCATATGCTAGTCGAAGCAGCGGCAGTAAAGCTTGCCGTCCCAGCGGCTGAGCTAAAAACCGAAAACGGTAAAATCATCCACGAAAAGAGTGGCCAATCCCTCGGCTATGGAGAAGTAGCCTTAGCGGCTGCCAGCATAGAAGTACCTGAGGAGGTGGAACTCAAAGATCCGAAGGACTTCAAAATCATTGGTACCAGTCGTAGTAATGTAGATCTCAAAGAAATCATCACGGGCAAGCCTTTGTTTGGCTTAGACGTACAACGTGAAGGCATGCTGATCGCTATGATCGAGCATCCGCCTGCTTTTGGTATGAAGCTTAAGTCCTTTGATGCAAGCATGGCCAAGACCATGTCTGGGATCAAAGATGTCTTCAGCTTCAAAACTTACCCTACTGAGATAGAGAAAACTTGGTCTGACACCAACGCTTTCCCTGAACTAGTGGCCATCGTTGGCAACAGCACTTGGGAAGTAATGAAGGCGAAGAAAACCCTTCAGATCGAATGGGAACAGGATACGGAAGCGGAGAATACGGCTGATCATGTTGCAGAATTAGAGCAAATGGTTAGCAAAGGCGTGCCTAAAGCTTCTCGCTTAGATGGCAATCCAGACTCAGCGTTCCGCGGAGCGGCCAAAATTATAGAACGCTCCTACTCAGCTCCTTTCTTGGCTCACAACACCATGGAGCCGATGAATTTCTTTGCTGA
>JBCCQN010000161.1:0-18791 GCA_039024315.1 Bacteroidota bacterium | reverse complement strand
TGGGATACACAACCGATCTCAGGAAACTTTACTATTGAGTACACTACTGATAATGGGAGTAATTGGAATACAATAACTACTCTACCAGGTAATTTCAGAATGTATGAATGGACGGTACCAAACACCATCACGGATCAAGCTAAAGTTCGTATTACTCGTGGGGGTGTAAGCGACGAGAGTATTTCTCCATTTAATATAATTGATGTACCTACCGGCTTATCCATTTCTTATGTATGTACTACCACCGCATTTTTGACTTGGGATGTAATGCCTGGAGCAGCTGAGTATGAAGTATATATGCTTGGAGAACAATACATGGATTCAATTGGACGATCGATCACAAATTCAATTTGTGCAAATATCAACAATCCAAGTGGGGACCTATGGTTTGCGGTAAGTGCGATCCCTACAGCCGGAGGGCGCGCTGGCAGAAGAACTTTAGCTACCCTGTACAATGGCACAATTCAGACTTGTGCCAGTCTTGATATAGGAGTAGGAAGTCTCTTGAGCCCTAGTACAGATCAGCTTTCACTTTGCTTCAATGATACCATAAACATTGAATTTACAGTAGCAAATGTTGGCCAGACTCCTCAAAGTGGATTTACATATGGTTATCAAATTGACAGCGATCCGGCTATATCTCAGGCATATCTAGGGACATTAAATGATTGTAGCTCTGATACAGTTAGTATTATTGCTCCTCTATCTGCTTTACCTCCAGGACCTCACAGTCTGAAAATCTGGACAAACTTACCAACGGATCTAAATTCATCTAACGATACGCTTACTATCGATGTGAATATCATCGGCTTACCATACACAGAAGATTTTGAACTATTTGACCTATGTGGAACGACCCCGAACTGTGAACAAGAGATTTGCACGCTTAGTGGTAGCTGGGTTAATCAAACCAATGGAGTCGATGATGACATTGACTGGCTTGTCGATGAAGGAGGCACCCCTTCAGATGATACTGGGCCCGATAATGACCACAACCCTGGAACAGCCATCGGAAACTACTTATACCTTGAGGCTTCTAATGGATGCTCTTTTCAAGAAGCACGCTTAATCAGTCCTTGCATGAATCTGGGAGGGACCACGGCGCCAACTCTTACTTTCTGGTATCATATGTTTGGAGATGATATGGGAAGTTTACATGTTGATTTGAGTGCAGACGGTTCAACTTGGATAAACGATATAATCCCAGCAGTTTCTGGGAACCAAGGAAACAACTGGATTCAAGGCATTGCAGATTTAAGTGCATATGCAGGCCAAAGTATTCAAATTCGTTTCAGAGGTATTACAGGGAATGGCTTTGAAAGCGATATGGCAATTGACGATATCCTTGTCCTTGATCAATCGGCTTCCCCATCAGCCGATTTTGAGGCTAATTTACTAGATGTTTGCCCTACTCAAACAGTGCAGTTCACAGATTTATCTATTCCAGTAGCAACGAGTTGGTCATGGTCCTTTACTCCGAACACTGTAATTTTCCTAAATGGTACAAGTAGCACAAGTCAAAATCCTTTAGTACAGTTCACTAGTTTGGGAGCTTATGATGTGAGTTTAACAGCCACTTCAGTAAATGGATCGACCACTCAGACTAAGCCAGCATATATTGATGTTAATAATGGGGCTGCGGTTCCTATAACTGAAGATTTTGAAACCAATTCATTATGTGGAACTGCCAATAATTGTGAATTGGAGAATTGCCAAATTACTGGTATTTGGAACAACCTCCCCAACCTTATTCTAGATGATATCGATTGGCGAGTAGATGAAGGAGGAACCGCTTCAAATAATACAGGCCCTTCAGCTGATCATACTTTGGGAACCCCAGACGGTAACTATATTTACCTAGAAGCTTCTGGTGGTTGTACAAACGAGGAAGCCATTCTAGAAAGTGGTTGTATTGACCTAACCGGAGCCGCAAACCCATATATCAGCTTCTGGTATCATATGTTTGGGGCGGATATGGGCTCTCTGCACATGGATGTTTTTGATGGAAATGCCTGGGTTCTTGATGTGATGACCCCCATCAGCGGTGATCAAGGAGATGTTTGGCTAGAAGCAAGTACTAACCTCATCGCTTATGCTGGTCAATCTATTCAGATTCGAATCCGAGCTATCACGGGTGCTGGATTCACTTCCGATATCGCAATTGATGATATCTTTATCGGCAACCTTACTGCAAGCCCTTTGACAGACTTCTCTGCCAATCCTACCGAAACTTGTGTAGGCATTCCTGTCACCTTCACGGACCTATCAACTTCCGCGCCAAGCGCTTGGTCCTGGGCTATTAGTCCCAATACCTTCAGCTATGTCAATGGTACTGACAGCGCTAGTCAAAATCCATCGGTTATATTCAGTACTACCGGATCTTATACCGTCACCCTAATCTCTACGAATGTAAATGGTTCTGACACTTTAGTTAAGACCAACTTTATCAATATAGGTTCGGGTACTGCCCTCCCATTTATGGAAGACTTCCAATCGGGTCAAGTCCCACCAGCAAACTGGACGCTAGATAATCCAGATGGAGCCGACACTTGGGAAAACACCAATGTAATCGGATCTGATGGCATGCTGACCAATGTGGCTTGGATTGACAACTTCAGCTACAATGGGCCTGGCCAATTGGATATTCTGCAAACCTTCACCATCGATTTAGATCCTACTGTTGCCCAAGGAGCCCTACTCAGCTTTGACCTTGCGTATGCAAGGTTCAATGGCAACTTCTTTGATAGGCTTTATATCGAACTCTCAGATGATTGTGGCGCGAACTTCAATAATGTCATCTTTGACAAAGAAAGTACCGACTTAGCCACTGTTGCTGACCAGACCACTCTTTGGGTACCTTCGGATTCATCTGAGTGGAGACGTGAGAGTATTAGTCTCGCCCCATATGTTGGGCAGGTAATTCAACTTCGCTTTATCACAGAAAATGGCTTCGGAAACTCGCTCTACATTGACAATATCAATATAGAAAGTGTAGCACCACCAAGTGCCGGTTTTGGACTCGACCCAATCGTAGTTTGTGAAGGGGAAACAATAGTCGTGAGTGATAGCAGTAGCGGAGATGATCTCGCCTACAACTGGGACTTTGGCCCTGGCGCTACGCCAGCAACCGCCAATACCGCTGGTCCACACAATGTTAGCTACACCGGAGCAGGTAGTAAGTCGATCTCATTGACAGTAAGTAATGCGGTAGGGAGCAACACCCTGTCTCAAAACATCATGGTAGAACCACTACCAGTTGCCTCCTTCAATACTGCTACAGACAACGGTAATGCCTTTAGTTTTACCAGTACAGCTACAGGTTCCCCCACCTCCTATCAATGGTCATTTGGGGACGATAGTACCAGTACTGAAATGGACCCCAAGCATACTTACCAAAACAACGGTAAGTATACGGTAAGCTTAATTGTTACCAATAACTGCGGTAGCGATACGATTACGCAGGATCTTGAAATTAGTACTGTGGGAATTGAAGATGAACTTACCGGTGTGAGTATTTCCATTACCCCTAATCCAAGTAATGGTGAGTTTGGGGTGTGGTTTAAAGGCGATCGCCAAGGCGATCTCACACTTGATCTACTCGATATCAAAGGTAGAGCTTTGCAAGCTAAATCGGTATTCTTCGCTGGTGGTGAGTTCCAACAAGAGTTCCACGCCAGTAATCTTGCCAAAGGTGTCTACATCTTGCGCATTACGATGGAGCAAGAAAGCGTTTATCGACGCATCGTAATTCAATAGTTTGTCTTAGTCATAAAAAAAGCAGCGGCCCAGATATTAGGCCGCTGCTTTTTTTTACCAACGCTTGAGGTAATAAGTCGTACCAACGTACAAGTCGCCGTCTATCTCCCAGCTCTGTTCCCGAGCAGCTCCGGCAGCCTCTTCTTTAAAAAACCATGTCCTAGTAAGGTAGCCATTGTTGGCAAGCATTAAAGTTCCTTCTGCATGCCCGTCTATATGACCCCCAAGCTCAACCCGATGTCCTGTCATAGAAAGCCATTGTGGCGCTTCCCCGCTTTGCTGAACGCGTGTCAATAAAATCGGCTGATAGGCTAATCTAATACCAATACTGCCTTTAAAGGCATTTCCACCTAGTGGTGCCGCGTAAACGTAGGTAGGCACCAAAGCAGTATTCAAACCAAAAGAGGTAGTTTTGCGGCCATTTACCGTTTGGGTACGGATCTTAGCATGAAGCCCGAGACCTGCCGTTGTGCGACGAGCACGCAATGGCTTATAAAAACCTGCCACCACTTCATGATTGTCCATCGAATAAAGATCATTCAAAGGCATACGCCATTCAAATTGCCAATCGGTATAAGTGCTATTGGTGTTACGTAGGTTGTATCCTACCCCCAGAAATGGCTTACCTTGCCAAGCCACTGAAACAAACCAGGTGTGTACACCAATCGTTTGAAAGCCAAAATAGGTCTGAGCAGAAGCCAATTGGGGAAGCGTTAGCAGGAGGCTTAAACCCAAAATGATATATGTTTTTTTCATGAGATCTTCAGTCTAGAGATTAAGATTGCGAGTCAATGATCCAAGCTAAGCGAATGCTCAGTCCACGCATATTGGGGATACGTCCGGAGATAAAGTTGGAGGTTCTGGCTTGTTGCAAGCTGGTATAATCCAAGTGCATGCGAATCGGCCAAGATTGCTTAGAGATTTTATTGAGTGGTACTATTAGGCCAAAACCATAGGTAAAATCTCGTACTACCCTAAAGTTCTCCACCCTACCCCCATCATCGTTGTTACGACGAAAAGCTCCGATTCTCAGGGCGAGCAAATCCCAAATCACAAGCTCGCCTCCAACTCTTAGGGCAGTGTAATAATCATTATTGAGGTAATCTTGAAATTCTACTGTTAATAAATAGCGGAGACTGCCCGTTCCCGATTGAGGGAGAGAAATAGAAGACTCTCCGCTATAACTTGCTCCCACCCTCATGATCGCCGGCATATTGAAAATATCCTCATCTCCATTTGGCGCCTTATAGGCAATCCTCCCAAACAGAAAATTATTGACACTCAATCCCAAACGAAGATTTTGCTCCGCACTCAAAGCTTTGGTATATAGTAATCCTAAATCGAGATGTGGCATATGTCCTGCATCAGCATCTCTAAAAAGGCGCAGGCGATAGAGATTAGCGTTCAGCCCTAGCTGTAATCCTGGTAAAATCTCGCGCGCAACACTTACGGTAGTATTAATTGTCCGCGATTTGTCTAACTCATACTTCTGGCCATTGATCGTGGCATCAAATGTAGTCGGACCAACCAAAAAAGCCCGCACACTTACCCCGCCTACCCACTTGCTGTCGTTGATACGTTGAGCAAAGCCGACATAGCCATAATCAGACTCATCAAGCAAATAAAATGGCCCACTGCTGCTGACATCCAGACTCCTAAACTTGATAGTACCTATACTCGCAGGGTTGATAAAGTTTTGCATTATACTACCACCTATGGCTACCTGAGCCCTTCCCATCGCTTCGGCCCGCATACTCGGTAGTTGAGCACCGCCAAAGTATTCTTCTTGACCATTGCTGTATCGCCGCCCATCCTGTGCCCAGACTAGACTTGGGATCATCACGTACAGAAGAGCAAATAGTATAGTTCGCATACTCTTTTCGTTTTTAGGGTTCGAAAGAGTATGGGTTTGTTTAGGAAAAGGTTAACAGTTTGAGAATTGGTGGTTTTTATTGCTGCGCAGAACGCTTCCCTCTAGGCTTCAGAACTCAGCTTACGACGAATCTTACTTAAAAACTCAGGCGTAATGCCCAAATAAGAAGCAATCTGACTATTAGGGATACGACTTGCCAGTTGAGGATATTGCTCAAGAAAACTGAGATAGCGTTCCTCAGCAGTAGAACTGATATTTTGTAGGACTCGATTCTGTTGTTCGACCAAGCGATTTTCGGTAATGACTCTGAAGTTGCGGTCGAAGGTAGGATGATAGCGATAGAAGTAAAGTAGATCTGGTTTATGGATCTGGATAACCTTGGCTGGCTCCATTGCTTCTATATAAAGCCGAGTCGGTCTATCACTATGGAAGCTTCCGATATCAGTGATCCAATCATTTTCGGCAGCAAAAAGAATATTGTGCTCACCCCCTTTTTCATCGACGCCATACATTTTGAAGCAGCCCTCTACCACAAAAAAATAATGTCGGCAAACATCCCCCTCTTGGAGGATAAATTGCCGACGTTTTATTCTTCTGACTTCTGCCCGTTTTCTCAACTCTTGTTTTTCGACCTCGCCCAGAGGCAAGTAGGCGTCGAAAAAGGAAATCAAGTTCTGGATGGACAAAGTCTCAAGTTTAGATTAGCATCCGCAATGGATCCTGTAGCATGTCTCTTAGCGTAACGAGGAAGGCAGAGCCAGTAGCGCCGTCTACCACGCGGTGGTCGCAAGACATAGTTACTTTCATCACGTTTCCAGGGACTACTTCACCGTCTTTGACGATAGGAGTTTGCTTGATACCGCCTACGGCTAGGATACAAGCATCTGGCGGGTTGATGATCGCAGTAAACTCTTCGATACCAAACATACCCAAATTAGAAATAGTGAAGGTATTGCCTTCCCACTCAGCAGGTTGGAGCTCACGATTACGTGCCTTAGGTCCGAGTACTTTGGTCTCAGCCGCGATTGCTGCGAGTCCTTTGCCATCAGCATAGCGGATCACCGGTACCAAAAGCCCTTCATCTACTGCTACTGCCATACCGATATGAATATGCTGGTTATAGCGGATCGTATCACCTAACCAAGAGCTATTGACTTTGGGGTGCTGACGTAGGGCCGAAGCCGCAGCTTTGATGATCATATCATTGAAAGAGATCTTGACAGGAGACAGAGCGTTGAGTTGCTTGCGCGCCTCGATAGCCTTGTCCATGTTGATCTCCATCGTGAGGTAAAAGTGGGGGGCTGTGAACTTACTATCACCCAAGCGACGGGCGATTGTCTTGCGCATTTGAGAAACACGAACTTCCTCAAATGACTCTTGTCCAGCCACTACTGGTGCAACGTAAGCGGGTTTCTCTTCGACAGCAGGTGCAGCAACCGGAGCAGGTGCTGGGGTAGCTGGCATCTGGAAGTTTTCGATATCACGCTTTACGATACGACCATGATCGCCAGTACCGCTTACCATCGTGAGATCAATATTACGAGCCTTAGCCATCGCCTTGGCCAGTGGAGAAGCCTTGATGCGAGCATCGCCATTGCTGGAAGGAGCAGCAACTACTTGAGGAGCGGGCGCTTGGGCGACCGGCGCAGGGGCGACAGGAGCCGCTTCTACTATTGGAGCAGGTTCTGGTTCTGGCGCAGGCGCTGCTTCTTCGGCTGGTGCTTCTTCGGGAGTAACAGCGGCCTCAGCGGCGTTTTTGGCCTGTGCAATTAGAGAAGAGACGTCTTCCCCCTCTTCACCAATGATCGTCAGTAGAGAGCCTACTGGGATGGCACCACCCTCTTCGACTCCAATGTAAAGGACTTTTCCGTCCTCGGGAGCTTCAAAATCCATCGTGGCTTTATCACTTTCAATCTCCGCGAGTAGATCACCGTTAGAAACTGAGTCTCCAACTTTGACGTGCCAAGCGGCGATTACACCTTCTACCATGGTGTCACTAAGACGGGGCATGAGAACAACTTCTGCCATAGACGTATGCGTATGTTATTGAATATTTATTGGCGGATAAAGTTAGAGATATATCCTGAATTCCAAAAGTCGGCAGAAGGCAAAAATTGGATTCCTTACTCAGGGTTTAAGACTAGCTTCTGGACCTGGTTTTGATAGTGGATCAAATAAATCCCTTTGGGCAATTTGCGGAGGTCTAGCGTTCGGCGAGGCCGGTCCAAATCAAAAGTCTGTAATCGCTTTTGCTCAAGACTATATATTTCCACTTTTCCCTCTGGATCTATCGGGCCCTCTACACGAATCTCGACTAAACCTCTAGTAGGGTTAGGAAAGAGTTGAAACTGAGGCGTTTGTTCATACTCATCTGCGATACTTACACTAAACACCCCTACACAGGTTGAGGTATCTATACAGCCATTTTTAAAAAGAGCAACCGCATATTCACCGTTCTCAGCGGGGCTGAACGATTGACTCGTGGCATTGGGAATCGCCGCAAACCCATTAAAGCAATCCAGCCATTGATATTCGGCCTCGGCGAGTTGAGCGCTAAGCACCGCTCCCGTCTGATCAATCGTAGAATTTAATGCTTCTTTAATACTGAGATTGAGGATCACCGTAGAATCACAGCCGTAAGGGCCAATATCCGGAAAAACCACTTGAGCTCCTGTTACAGAATAATCATAAAAAGTATTGTTGAGTAAAATCCCTTCACCAGCACATAGCTCAAGCTCCAACTTACTGCTCCTTTCAGGCAGCACGTTGAGGTTTACCCAGACTGTCGAGTCACAACCGTAGGCTCCGCCATTGGGGATCACTTCCTTGACCTGCGTCACCGCTGAGTCATAAACCGTACCGTTGACAATGATACTTTCGCCATAACAGATCGTTGCGTATAAGGTACTATCCTTGACTGGCAAAACTGTCAAGTCAATCAAAACCGTTGAATCACAGCCAAATGGCCCCACATTTTGAAATACTTCCTCTACCCCGCTGACACTTTGTTTGTAAACCGAGCCATTGAGTATCAGACTGTCCCCTGCACATAGAGTGCTTGTATATTGGCTGGTCTTTGCTGGCAAAACCGTCAGATTAATCGTGAGGGTAGAATCACAATTTTGTGGTCCTACATTATTAAAAACCTCCACGGCACCACTAACACTACCGCTGTAGATAGTACCGTTGATGGTCAGGCTTTCTCCGGCACAAATGGTCTGATTGAGGACTCCTGTTTTTTCGGGCAATACAGTCAAATT
Organism: Bacteroidota bacterium; assembly: GCA_039024315.1. Classification (GTDB taxonomy): domain Bacteria; phylum Bacteroidota; class Bacteroidia; order J057; family J057; genus JBCAWW01. The sequence goes on along the minus strand of JBCCQN010000161.1, from coordinate 9,902 downwards.
GATGGTTACGGTCGAATCACAATCAAAAGGTCCATTGTCATCAATCACCTCAATCGCACCGACTACAGTGGTATCATAGACTGTACCATTGACCATGATGCTCTCCCCAGCGCAAACGCTTGCATTGATTACACTATTGCGGACCGGACAGGCAGGCGCAAATTCAAAAGTAAAATTGGAACTGGGGCTAGAACCCATATTGATCTGCTGATTTTGATTGAAGATCAAAATGTAATATTCTCCTGCTGGCACTGCTTTGGAAACGTCATAATAGATCCCAGCGTTCGGCGCAGCCGGATCAAACTGAGGCCACTGATAGCCATAGCCCAATTGCATACTATCACGAAAACCACAAGGGTTGCCAAAAGAGCTGTAATAAGTCAGGTCTGACCAAGTCGTAGGCGTATCCACTAGGGCTGTATAGGCGATGATGGAGCCAGAAAAATTGACAAAATTATCGTTTTCGATACGCAGCGAGCCTTCAAGCGGCAAAACCACTTTATACACCCATACAGCGCAACAAGGCAGATTGGAGCAGCTGCCGATCATTCCCGCCGCAGTACCCCCATTTGTAGTGTTGACATTACTTTCGACATGCGGAAAGCTATCGATCACCTTGGCCGTGGCCACCGAAGTATTGCTTTGGCTATAGGCAAGGGAGGTGATAGCAGATAAAATGACAGTAAACAGCAAGTTAGAGATAAGTCTGAGTGCCTTTTGCATGCAGTCCAATAAATGGATATTCCAATTTTTTACAAAACCTAAATCTAAGAAGATTCGCCCCTTCTGCGGAACCAAATATGCGGCGATCCTTACCCTGCTACCTTGCCCTCGGCATGCCTCTTCTGGCCGTCTGATGATGTTTGCAACAAGATTTTCCAAACCAAAAAGTCCTGCCAAAACTTTGACCATTACAAAGATTAGGGAGCAAATCAGATTCTTTGGGCAATACAGTCAAATTGATGGTAACGGTAGAATCACAATCAAAGGGACCGTTATCATCGATCATTTCAACTGCCCCTCTCACAGTGCTATCATAGATTGTCCCATTGACCGTGATGCTTTCGCCGGCATAAATGGTATCGTTGAGGACACTATTGCGAACCGGACAAGCAGGAGCAAATTCAAATCTAAAGTTCGAGCTAGGCTCGGAACCGGTCTTACTTTGCTGGTTTTGATTAAAGATCAAAATGTAATACTCCCCTGCGGCTACGGCTTTGGAAACATCATAATAGGTCCCAGCGTTCGGCGCAGCCGGATCATACTGAGGCCACTGATAACCATAACCTAATTGCATGGTGTCGCGAAATCCTCCCAGATTGCCTAAGGAACTAAAATGGGTCAAATCTGACCATGTTGTCGGTGAATCTACTAGGGCTGTATAGGCGATAATGGAGCCTGAAAAATTGACAAAATTGTCGTTTTCGATCCGTAGGGAGCCACTGACTGGTAGGATCACTTTATACACCAAAACGGAGCAACAAGGTAGACTTGAGTAGCGCCCTACCATCCCGCTGGCGCTGCCACCTTGGGAAGTATTGACATTCCTTTCGACATGGGGAAAGCTATCAATCACTTTAGCCCTGGATACAGAAGTATTTGTTTGACAATAGACGGTCGAATTGGCGGTAAATAAACAGAGGAAGCACAGCAAGAAAGGGAGATGGTTGAACGCTTTGTGCATAGGATCCCAAGAAAGGAGGCTACAAAATATTACTAGCGCTAAATCTAGGAATATTCATATCTTCTGTTGCATCTATTGTGCAGTATTCCTTACCCTACTCACTTGCCCTATGCAAACCTTTTTTTTGTGTCTCACAGTTTTGTTAGCAAGCTTGTCCAGTCCACAGCAGCATGCGCAGTCCCTTCAAGTCGCCCAGCCCAATATCGTATTGATAATAGGAGATGACATTAGCTGGACAGACTTTGGTTGCTATGGCCATCCTTACATCCAAACCCCGCATATTGACCGCCTTGCGGAACGCGGCCTCAAGTTCAACCGTTTTTTCTTGACGGCGAGTTCTTGTAGTCCGAGTCGATGTAGCATCATTAGTGGCCGCTATCCTCACAATAATGGTGCGGCGGAGCTGCATACGCCTTTGCCAGAAAGCATGATTGCTTTTCCTGCCTTATTGCAGGATGCGGGCTATTATACCTTGCAAGTCGGCAAGACCCATATGGGGCCACACGCAATGGCCTCTTTTACAATCGCACACGGGACCCAAGATGGGGGGCCAGGAGGGGAAGCGCGTTGGGTCCGATCTCTCCAAGAACGCCCAAAAGATCAGCCCTTTTTTGCGTGGTTTGCGTCCCTAGATGCCCACCGGACTTGGCAAGCTGATACTGGGGCCTATCAGCACAAAGTAGAAGAGGTGATTGTCCCGCCCTACCTTGCAGATACTGAAAGTACTCGACAAGACTTAGTGGCTTATTACAATGAAATCGGCCGACTGGATCGTTATGTAGGGGCTGTAGTGGCGGAGCTAGAAGCCCAAGGCGTATTGGACAATACCCTCATCATCGTGATGGCCGACAATGGGATGCCTTTTCCTCGGGCCAAAACGCGGGTTTATGACAGTGGGATGCAGAGCCCTTTTGTGTTGCATTGGCCAAAGGGAATCAGAGAAAGCGGCAAGAGTAGTCATAGTCTAGTCAGTGCAGTGGATATTGCTCCGAGCCTCCTTGAACTAGCAGGTATCCCAGTACCAGATTCTTATCAAGGTCGGAGTTTTGTCAAACTCTTTAGTAATACCGATCAGGCATTTAGACGCCTTGTTTACGCCGAGCATAATTGGCATGATTTCGAGTCCCTCGAACGCTCAGTCCGTTCCCAAGAGTATCTCTATGTCCTCAATGAGCGCCCCAATCTAGCCAATGGTGGACCGGCTGACTCCAAAAATAGCCCCTCACAAAAGGATCTCAACCATCTGCGCGATACGGGTCAACTCAGTCCGGCCCAAGCGGATATCTTTCAGGTCCCCAGACCTAGAGAGGAGTTGTACGCGGTGATGACAGATTCTCTGCAGCTATGCAATCTGGCCAGTCTCCCTCAATATCAAGCCGTTTTACGACAATACCGCCAAGAACTACAGTTATGGCGAAGGCAAAGCGGTGATAGTAGCCCACTCAATATTACCGGCGACGGTTTTGACCGTCAAACGGGCCAACTAAGAGAAGGAGTAGAAGCGTTCAACAAAGTGGAAAGAGGCGAAATGCCCGGTAGCCTCTCAGGAGGTCTCAGCGCTAAGGGTCAGCCAGGTTTCTGAGTAAAGAGTAGAAAAAAAATAGCTCTGGATGATGCAGAGAGTTCAGTCTTCAAGCTTCTTAAGTACAGAGTAGCAAGTATCCCGAAAGCTTTCGGGAGTATTTAGTATAGACAAAAAGGATCTCCCTGAACTATATAATCCAATTTTTCTAGGTCTTAATACTGAATACTATTGTCTCAGTACTTAACCCTTTTGTCTGAGTACTAAAAAAACACTTTGAGTAGATGTAATCGTCGTTAGCTAGCCGTCACCGCTAAGACTAGTTATACTCCCAATTTAAAAACTGGCTCTTTGTTGCCGCCAACAACTTAGTGCTACTAACATCACGATGAACTACTTAAAGCTATGAGAATTCACCTTCCACTTTGCCTTCTTTTTCTTTGTACTTTCGGCTTCGCCGAACTCCAAGCCCAATCCACCAAAGGATTTAATTATCAAGCCGTAGCCCGCGACAATAGCGGAGCTACCTTAGACAACACCAGTGTCAGTCTTCGCTTTCAAATCAGAGATGGTGGTCCAAATGGTACCCTCATCTATCAAGAAACCCATGCCTCTACCACCAATGCTTTTGGGGTCCTCAACACCCAAATTGGTAAAGGCACTGCAGAAGTGGGAGATTTTAGCACGATAGACTGGGCGGCTGATTTGTATTTGCTAGTCGCACTCAACGGTAGTGATGTGGACACTACCCTATTGGAATCTGTCCCCTATGCCAAAATGGCGACCGACATGCGGCTTGATGACCTAAAAAATGTCAATGTCCCTACTCCTAGCATCAATCAAGTACTAACTTGGGAAGGCAGTAGTTGGGTTGCCGCTGACAATGCCATCAACCTTAGTGGTACAGGAGCGACGAGCGTTAGTGGTAGCTATCCCAACTTCACCATCAGCTCCACTGACAATGTCAATGATGCAGATGCTGACCCCAATAATGAAATGCAGAGCCTGAGCCTTTCTGGCAACAACCTCAGTATTTCCAACGGCAATAGCGTAGCCCTGCCTAGTGCCCCCAACTACACCGCAGGTAGTGGCATCAATCTATCTGGCGGGATCATCACCAATAGTGCGCCCGACCAAACCGTAAACCTCAATGGCAATGGGGCTACCAGTATCTCTGGCAGCTATCCTAATTTCACTATCAGTTCGACTGACAACGTCAATGATGCAGACGCTGACCCAAACAATGAAATCCAAAGCCTGAGCCTTTCTGGCAACAACCTCAGTATTTCAAGCGGCAATAGCGTAGCCTTGCCTAGCGCCCCCAGCTACACCGCAGGCAGTGGCATCAATATCTCTGGCGGGACCATTACCAATAGCGCTCCTGACCAAGCGGTAAGTATTAGCAGTAGCGGAGCTACTACCGTTACGGGTAGCTACCCTAATTTCACTATCAGCTCCACTGATAATGTCAATGATGCAGACGCTAGTACGACCAATGAAATCCAAAGTCTCAGTTTGAGTGGCAATACCCTTAGCCTATCTCAAGGGGGTGGTTCTGTCAATCTCAATACTTTCACTTCGCCTTGGTCTCAAACAAGCAACCATCTTTATTTCAATTCAGGTAGAGTCGGTATTGGCGATAATTCACCCGTGGCAACATTAACCGTAGGAAATGGCGATAAGTTTCAAGTCCACGGTGCTGAAGGAGATGTTATTTTCAAGGACGATCAAGCTTCTATTCGCTTTGCCAAAGCAGTAGGTCCAACTCAACCCATGATGCAGATGTTTGCTAATGGCGTAAACAATAGTACCCGGATGGTATTGGCCCACTCTCCTTCATTTTCGGACTGGGGTTTGAGGTACAATGATACGCTTGATGCTTTTACCTTTATTGGAGACGACCTACCAGCCTTACATATCGGACTAATTGGATATAAACGCGTAGGAGTAGGCACCGAGACCCCTGAAGCTAAGCTGCATGTCGTCTCCAACAGTACGATCGGTGTAGGACAGCTCAAAATCACCGAGGAAGGACAAGACTATGCAAGGATTACTATGGCCAATAATATCCACTCGAGTTATTGGGATATTGCAGCCATTACAAATGGTACATTAACTGGCTCCCAGCTAAATTTCTTCAATAGTACCGCGGGAGATATACTAACCATCAATGCTCGAGGCAGAGTAGGACTCAATGTCTTTAATCCAGATTATACCTTAGATATCGATGGTAATGGACAAAGGCGCGCGGTCAATATCAATAACGAAATTATTACTTCCGCTGGTAATACCTATAATTATGGAGTCTTTTCCTCTATCACACAAGTTCCGACCATAGGCAACGCTCGCTTATACGCCCTATTAGGTAGAGCTGTAGATGTAGATGGCTATCTAAACTACGGTCTATACGGCTTTGCTGATGATGGCAGCCAATTCAATTATGGGGTTTACGGCTATGCCCCCACCTCTAATGGCTACGCAGGTTATTTCGTGGGTAATGTTTATACGACAGGCTCTTACCTTCCTTCAGACAGTCGCTTGAAGTCAAACATTGAGCCACTAAATCAAGGCCTAAAAACTATTTTACAGCTCGAGCCCAAGCAGTATGCGTATAAGCAAGATGAGTTTGGTTTTATGAATTTACCGGAAGGGCAGCAGTACGGCTTTCTCGCTCAGGATCTACAGCAGACCCTACCGGTACTAACCCAGCGAGCTTACCATGCTTATGATGATGTAGTCTCCGAAGTTTCCGAAGACCAAGGTTTTGAGTTTACCGCTGTTAATTATATCGGTTTGATCCCAATCGTAGTTTCAGCTATGCAAGAGCAACAAGACATCATCGAGACTCAAAATGCTAAGATCGAATCGCTTGAAGCCAGATTAGCTGCCTTAGAAGCACTACTTAAAGAATAGAAGCATGCAAAAATTCATCATCATTTACGTCATGCTCGTCGCCTGCAACATGGCCTCGGCCCAGACCATCAGTCGCTCAGTGATAGCCACGACTGGTTCTAGCAATGAGCAGCTTTCTTACACGCTAGGGGAGACTGTGATTGAGACCGCTTCCAGCGGAACGATTATCCTCACCCAGGGCTTCCAGCAGCCCGAGCAAGTAAGCGGCACCTATTTGGACCCTGACTGGGGCACGCTTACCTATCTCCTCTACCCTAATCCTACACAAGCAGAGTTAGTGTTGGAGATCAGCAGTAGTAAGGCGCAGCGCTTGCGGGTGTCTTTTTGTGATGTCAAAGGAAAAATCGTGATGGGGGCGCCTGATCTATTCGTGACTCAGCAAACGGAGACGAGCTATGAAGTGGGACATTTTGCCGCAGGCACCTATGTTTTGCTTCTACAAAACGAAGGTGGGGGTTTGGTACAGAGCATTCGTTTTGTCAAAACAAACTAATCAGCCATTTACACTTTTTTGTTGATACTAGGGTGGGGATAGCATCTGCTTATCCCCACCCCTCTTTTATTCAACTATTTCAATATCGGAAATATTGATCCAGGGCTGAACATTAGAGCAGGCATTGTCATCAACCTCAAAATCCATCCGGATAGAGATCGGAAATTCCGTTAGATCTAAATCTGGAAAATCCTCAGCATTACGCCATAGATAAAGGTCATTATCTTGATTATTGGGGTCATCGCCTGTAGTAACCATATAACCACCACAGCAACCACAAAAAGTAAAATCGTATCCGGTAATAATGGCTTCTGTCTGAGCTTTTCCAATCCCTTCTCCCTGACAGCTAAACAACAGGAAAAGCGTTCCCCAAAGGGGTAGATATAATACTGATTTCTTCATTGTAAAAGGGCTAATTTAAGGTTAAGCACATTGATAATTGTCTTGATTGATTCTACCTTTTTACTCGATCACCTCAAGAGCAGAGACATTGATCCAAGGTCGAATATTAACACATCTTTCGGTATCGATTGTAAAGTCCATTCGGATGTAAATAGGAAATTCACTGCGGTCTAAATCAGGAAAATCATGCTCATTACTCAACATGTAAAATTCGCCCCCATACTTTTCGGGATTCTCTCCTGTAGTGATCATCAAACCACCACAACAAGCACATAAAGCAAGATCATAGCCTGTAATGATGGCTTCTGTTTGGGCTTTTTGCACCGACTCGCTCTGACAGCTAAAGAGGAGAAGCGTTCCCCAAAGGGATAGTAACAAAACTGATCTTTTCATCGCAGAAAGGGCTTATTTGTCAATCACTTTGATTTTACTCACTTCTATCCAGCCCTCACTGATGGTACAACGGTCTGCATCGAGGGTATAATTGATTTTCACATGCATTGGCAGGCTATTTTCAAGATCAAGATCAGCATGCTCGGGGCCAGGTTGCCATTGAAAATAGGGCGTAGAAAAAGGCGTTTCGTCATCACTCAAAGTGATCATATAGCCACCGCAACACATACAGCGCATGGCATTGTAGCCCGTAATAATGGCATACTCGCCTTTGGTAGGTTTGACATCTTCCTGACAGGCAACGAGAAGCACTGCCATGCACCAAACTGGGATGGTTCGAAATAGATTTTTCATAACATTCGAATTAACGCCCAAATCTCAATCCTGCCGTCAAACCGACCCGGAAGGGAGCCTGCTGAGAGGCTAAGCTACCGACGAAGATATCATTGAGCATGTATTTAAAACTCGGCCCTCCAAATAGAGCCATACGAGGCGAAATAGGTCTTTCATATTGAGCTTGTAGCAGTACAAAATTGTTCCAGCTACGGTAACCTATACTCTGAGAATTATTTTCGCCTGTTTGTGCAAATAAAGTATTTGCTTGATCAGAGAATGAAAAAACCGTCCGCAAAGAAGTTGAGTAATCTTGATTGGCTCTAAAGTAGCGGGCTTGGGATAGATTATTGAGATTACGGTTAAACGAGAATCCAGAACCCAAAACGATCGCTCCTTTAGGCCTAGCGATTTTGTATTGTAGCGTGATGGGCACCTCCAACTGGATGTTTTGCAGGCTAGGCCCATCATTATAGGACCATTCGCCATCAAAGTCGGCCCCAGGTGAAGCCGTACTATTGTACACGACATTGGCCTGTGTCAATCCACCCTGATTGGAGATCCCTAGCCCTAGTCCTGAGCGGATACTCCAATTGCCTTCTAGATTATACTCTCCTACTAACTTAAAACGACTTTCTTGGGTCGGGTAAGAGATCAAGGTCGCCTGATCTACACCATCCTGACTAAAAACCGGGTTTGGATTGCGAGCGAATTGCACGTGATCTGCCAGTCCCAATAGGTCATCATTGGAGGCAAATTCATTGCTGAACGTTTGGGGAGGATCAGCTTCAGTTTTACCCAAACTTGGATTTACATCGCCAATTAGGTCTTGACCAGCCTGGATGTTGATTGCCCATCTCGGCACGCTTTCTTCTGCTAGAGGTAGCTCTTCAAGCTCCTCCCACCAATTTGTCTCAAGTCCACTCAAGCTAGGAATTTCACCAGAAATTAGCTTTTCAAGGTAAAAATCAGCTAGCCGCCAATCTGCAATCGAGTGGTCTATGGCTCTGATGGCATAAGCTTTACTGGGTACTTGGTTTAAATTTTTATTTGGCGTAGCAGAGGTCTGGGTGTTCTGCGCCGCAGAACGCTCATCCTCAACTCTACGATCTGAAGTACGCTCTACAAAACTAGGCTTCGTGCCCGATCTTGTTTCGCTTGGCTTAACTCCAGTAGTACTATTTGAGACTAAATCATCTGTAAAATCCTCAAGGACACGATTTGGCGATTCGATTTGCTCAAGTTTTTCTTCTGACATGTTATTACTTTCCTCCACTTGACTCATGCCAGACTCTATCTCTAGGGGGGTCTGCAGGTTGACATTACTAAGCCAGAGCCAAACTGCTAAGCTTGCCGCTATGCTGATCCCTCCAGCCCAAAGCCAGATGACCCCACGTTTTTTGTCTTTTTGAGGAATTCGGGACTCAATATTACCCCACAGCTCAGGACTCGGTGGTATCGAGACCCCTTCAAACTTCTCCCTCAGTTTCTGTTCAAATTTATCAACAGACATCCCGATATAAATTTGTTTCCATATAAGCTTCACTGACCCGTTTTTTTAGGAGTGCTCTAGCTCTTGTGTATTGTGAGCGCGAAGTACTCTCTGAAATATTCAATTGCGCTGCGATCTCTGCGTGTGAATAACCTTCTATCGCATAGAGGTTAAAGATCGCTCGGTACCCAGCCGGTAGCGCTTGAATGATACGGTACAAAAATTCTACTTCCAGTTGGTCCAAGGCATCCTCTGATACCTCCTCCGTGATCGCTTCGTTGATTTCGAGCTGCTGCTGATAATGTTTTTGCTTCCGTAGGTGATCGATGGCATTGTTGACCATCAATCTTCTGATCCAACCCTCTAGAGAACCCTTATCATTATACTTGCCGATTTTTTGAAAGACTTTGATAAAGCCTTCTTGCATCATGTCCTCAGCTTCTTCTCGATTGCGCGCATACCGATAACAAACCCCCAACATCTTGGCGGCGAAACGCTCGTACAGCTGTCGCTGGTACTGCGGTTTTTGGTCCTTGCATCCTTGGATTATCTCCTGATACATAAAGGCGGTTTGCGCGTTTTATTGATTGACGGAAGGCTTTTTGATTATGCTGCATCCCTATAAATAAAAAGGTACAAAAAAATTGCCCCACCGAAGCGGGGCAATTTT
>JBCCQN010000160.1:0-19054 GCA_039024315.1 Bacteroidota bacterium | reverse complement strand
TTCAGGTTTCGAGTCTTGCTTCGCAGAACGCTTCTCTCGCTCAGACGCAAAGCGTCTTTGTCTTTGGCCGCGAGGTGAAGGATTTTCACACCGTAGACTACGAAGCAATCTCCATGCTCAATGTGAGTGCGACGCAGGAGCTGAAACGGATTATTGAGCAGCAACAAGCACGGATTGAAGCCTTAGAAGCTGAAAAAGCTTCTCAACAGCAAGAAATGACCAATATGAAAGCATCTTTCGAAGCTCGTCTTCAAGTGCTGGAAGCGATGATGACCGAATCGAAATAGTTATTTCCGCCTAGCCATACATAGAGAAAGTTTAGGAGCAAAAGACAGGAGTCCCGTGGATTGATTTCCATGCTGGGCTTCTGTCTGCTTTTTGGGGTGCTGCTTCGCAGAACGCTTGTCTATTTGTTGAATTGTTGCGGTGTTGATTAGTGTTCATTCAACAATTCAACAATTCAACAATTCAATAACTCAACAATTCCATCCCAGCGTTCCGCGAAGCGGCATGCAACAATAGTCAATGAATCCGGCACAATGGTCAAAGAGCTTGTCCTGCTTAGCCGCGACCTTTGAATCATCTGATAATCTTGAAATAATTCAACCCTTAGGATGATGAAAAATAGCTCCTGCTTTACCATTTGGACCCTTTTCGCGCTGTTGGCCCTGCCCCTCTGCTTACAAGCCCAGGTGAGCATCAACGAAACCAATGATGATCCCGATCCCAGCGCTATGCTGGATGTAAAGAGCACCAACAAGGGTATGCTTATCCCCCGGATGACCACCGCTGAGCGAGATGCAATTGCTCAGCCTGCGACGGGCCTGCAGATCTACAATACCGATATCTCTACCATTAATTATTATGATGGAACAGCATGGAAGACCCTTGATAGTCCCTGGAAAGCTAAGGGAGATAGTATCTATTATGACCAAGGTATGGTGGGAATCGGGACAGATATCCCTACGGAAAAACTTACCTTAGCCAGAGGCAACTTTCTGCAAACGCCGGGGAACCCAACCCATGCCGGCTCGATCCAGGATGATATTACAACATCTTTGCAAGGTGCCCGGGATATTTTTGTATCTGGTAAATACGTCTATGTGGCGGCATTTCATGACGCTGCGGTTGAAATTTTGGACATCTCTGATCCAACCAATCCAACCCGTGTGGGAGGGATTGTAGATAATCTAACGACGGCATTAGATGCCCCATACAGCATTCATGTATCCGGTAAGTACGCTTATATCGCTTCGGATAATGCAGTGGAGATTTTGGATATATCGGATCCCACCAATCCTACCCATGTGGGAGCGATATACGATGATGCCACGACAGCATTAAACGGTGCTGTTGATATTGTTGTATCTGGCAAATATGCGTATGTGCCGGCATATTTCGATCAAGGGATTGAGATTCTGGATATCTCTGATCCTACGAATCCTACCCATGTGGGAGCGATTTATGATAATGCCACGACAGCATTAAGGGGTCCTGCAAGTATTTATGTCTCTGGTAAGTATGCTTATGTGGCAGCACCTGATGATGATGGAGTGGAGATTTTGGATATTTCTGATCCCACAAACCCTACGCATGTGGGAGCGATTTATGATGATGCCACGACAGCATTAAAGGGTCCTGTAGATATTTATGTCTCTGGTAAATATGCTTATGTGGCTGCAGCTAATGATGATGGAGTGGAGATTTTGGACATTTCTGACCCTGCGAATCCAACCCATGTCGGCGCAATTACAGATAATGGAAATACCATATTGAAGGGAGCCGCTGGTATTCACGTATCCGGCAAGTATGCATATGTGATAGCGGATGATGAGGATGGAGTGCAGATATTGGATATCTCTGATCCTACCAATCCTACTCCTGCAGGATCGATTACGGATGATGGAACGACTGTAATGAGGAGCATTAGAGATATCCATGTGTCTGGCAAATACGCCTATGTGGCTTCTTCAAGACCTTCGGAATCTGGTTTGGAGGTCTTAGACATTTCTGGCCTTGATGCTCCTTCCGCTAGTATTGGAAATATTGCTACCAATCAAATAGATGTATCTGAAAACGCCCGGCTTGGTAGTTTGTTAGTCAAGGATGACCTAAATGTAGGTAAGGATGTGTTTACTCAGGGGCAGATTACCGCTTCTTCTTTTGTCGGCGATGGTTCCAGGCTGACCGGTATAGGCGATGACCTCGGGGATCATACCGCTACGCAAGACTTAAACCTTGCGGGAAATGATCTGAGTAATGGGGGAACGCTTACGGCCACTGCTTTTGTGGGCGATGGTTCCGGGCTGACCGGTATAGGCGATGACCTCGGGGATCATACTGCTACGCAGGAGCTGGACCTCGCTGGAAATGATCTGAGTAATGGGGGAACGCTTACGGCCACTGCTTTCGTTGGCGATGGTTCCGGGCTGACCGGTATAGGCGATAACCTCGGGGGTCATACTGCTACGCAAAACCTCCAACTCTCAGGCTTCTGGCTCTCCCACAGTGGTGCAGACGCAGGCTTGTATATAGCGCCCAACGGGCATATCGGACTCGGTACAGACGCTACCAATGCCCCGCTTACCGTAGGGGGCAGTGCTGAATTAAACGGCGACAATACTCAGTTTCAGTTCCGCTCATATGGTGGTGTTAGCAATAATTTCATTCAGGCCGGTGGTATCCGCACCAACTTTAATGCCCCTAACTCCATTTCTACCTTTACCGCTTCGGACTATCAGATGGAGTTCTTCCTTCCCACTGACAACAATGCTAACACTACAGATGTCCTCACGCTCAGAGCGGATGGCCATGTCGGCATTGGGACGACCTCTCCAGACGAGGAATTACACCTGATTGGGCAGTTCAAATATGAAGATGGGAACGCCTTAGATGGCTACGTCTTGACCTCCGATGCGACAGGCGTGGCCACTTGGCAGCCAGCCCAGGATGGGCAAACCCTCCTTTTTGATGGAACAAACCTTACCATAAGCGGAGGCAATTCTGAAAACTTATCTAGTCTAAGAGACAACCTCGGGGACCATACTGCCACCCAAAATCTCCAACTCGATGGCAATTGGCTCTCTCACGACGGCGGTGATGAAGGGGTGTTTGTGGATGCCACGGGTAAAGTGGGGATCGGCACCGATTCTCCAGGCGAAAGATTCAATGTCAATGGCAATATTCGTCTCGATGGTAATAGCCGTAGACTAATTTTTCGATCAAGCAATGTCAATGGCACCAATATCAGTGAAATTCGCACCAATGTCAGCGCTCCGAGTAGTGCTGCTAGTAGTGATGATCCTTGGGATAATTTTATGCAATTTCAGGTCGCTCGCAACAATAGTGGCGGCAAGACTGATGTTCTCCATCTGCAGGGAGACGGTAGAGTGGGACTAGGTACCAGCGATCCCGAAGCGATCTTACACCTAGATTTTGCTGATCAAGGCGACACTTCTGGCATCATGCTTTCTGCCGGTTCGTCCAATTCAGTCATCTATCACCAAGATAGCGACCTGATTATCCGCAAACGGGCCCACACCAATACCTTGGTCTTGGATGCCTCCGGCAATGTCGGCATTGGTACGGCCTCCCCAAGCAAAGCAAAATTAGAAATTGTTGGTTCTGGTTCCAGTTATACGGTCCCCGGTACTTCTGGCTACTATGGTAGTGGCGGCTTTAACAACAACAGTAGTTATTCGGGCAGCTTCTCCCTCTACGCCAACGGGATCATCGGCGCGGCGGCTTATGTGGCTCACTCGGATATGCGGATCAAGCAGATTGAAGGTCTGAGCAATAGTGAAGCCGACCTGGAGACATTGATGCAGATTGAAGTAACTGATTATCGTCTGCTCGACACCCTCGCTCAATGCAATGCGCCCGTCAAAAAGGTGATCGCTCAGCAAGTAGCGGAGGTCTATCCTCAGGCGGTAACCAATAATCTGACCGAAGTCGTACCGGACATCTACCAGCGTGCAGCAGTACAGGATGGCTGGATCATGCTGGCCACTAATCTGACAGTAGGTGAGCGGGTCAAACTGATTAGCGAGCAAAGCAATGCGGTTTACGAAGTGATTGCTGTCGAGGCCAATCGTTTTCAGGTTTCAGCTTCTGCTTCGCAGAACGCTTCTCTCGCTCAGACGCAAAGCGTCTTTGTTTTCGGTCGTGAGGTCAATGATTTTCACACGGTAGACTACGAAGCGATCTCCATGCTCAATGTGAGCGCGACCCAGGAGCAGCAACGTATCATTGAGCAGCAACAAGCAGAAATTGAAATGTTAAAAACTCGTCTGCAGCAACAACAAACCGAAAAAGCTTCTTTTGAAGCCCGTCTGCAAGCACTGGAAGCAATGATGACCGAGTCGAAATAGATATTTCCGCTTAGCCGTTCTTATAGAAAATTTAGGAGCAATAGACATGAGCCCCTTGGATTGATTTCCATGTTGGGCTTCTGTTTACTTTTCAGGGGCTGCTGCGCAGAACGCTTATCTAATGGTTGAGTTGTTGAATTGTTGATTATCCCCATTCAACAATTCAAGAACTCCGCACTTCAACCATTCGATCCCAGCGTTCCGCGCAGCGGTCTGCAACAATAGTCAAGAAATCCGGCACAATGGTCAAAGAGAATGTCCTCCTTGCCTGCGACCTTTGAATCATCTAATAATCTTGAAATGATTCAACCCTTAAGATGATGAAAAATAGCTCCTGCCTTACCATTTGGACCCTCTTCACACTGCTGGCCTTGCCCTTCTGCTTACAAGCGCAGGTTAGTATCAACGACGCCAATGAGGATCCTGATCCCAGTGCCATGCTCGATGTGCAAAGTACGGATAAAGGGATGTTGATACCCCGTATGACCACCCAGCAGCGTGATGCCATTAGTAATCCGGTAGCCGGACTCCATATCTACAATCTCGATGATCACTGCACGGATATATTTGATGGGAATGTATGGAGAAAAAGTTGTGCCTTGGCGCAATACCCTGACACCTTAACTTGGTCGAAAGTAGGCAACTTTCCAGGAACCTCCTCTGCTAGCAATTTCTTCTTTGTCATCAATGGTAAAGGCTATCTTGGCCTTAGTCGTAGTGGTAATACCTTTTCCAAAGAAATTTGGGAGTACGATCTGACAAGCGATACCTGGACCCAAAAAGCAGACTTTCCTGGTATACCCAGAGGGGGTACTATTGGATTTTCTATCAATGACAAGGGATATCTCGGTATGGGTGCTACGAATTTTGCGAACAGGAAGGACTTCTGGGAGTACGATCCAATAACTGACACTTGGACCCGAAAAGCAGATTTACCTGGGGGAGGCAGACGGAATGCCGTTGGCTTTTCGATCAATGATAAAGGCTATGTGGGTTCTGGCGACCTCCTAAATGGCCAGAGGCTACAGGATTTCTGGGAATACGATCCGACAACTGATACTTGGACTCAAAAAGCAGATATTCTAGGGGGGGCTCGAGCTAGCGCCGTTAGTTTTGTGATCAATGACAAAGGATATGTCGGTACTGGTTTGGGAGTCCTCGGATTTTCACAGGACTTTTTTGCATATGACCCGAGCACCGATACTTGGTCCCAGTTGGCAAGTTTTCCGGGTGTGGCTAGATATTCTTCAGTAGGCTTTGCGCTAAAAGGACAGGGATTTATAGGGACGGGGGTAATTGGTTTCGATACTAATGGCTTCATAATTAGTAGCCAAGACTTTTGGCGTTATGATCCCCTGAGCGATACTTGGACGCAGATAGAAGATTTTGGCGGTGGGAACAGCGCTTTTGGCCTTGGCTTTGCTAACGGAGATAATGCTTACGTTGGGGTAGGTTTTGGGGTAGGTGCTGCCATCTGGAAATTATCCACTTCACTGCTTTTTAAGCCCCATGCCCTCATCCTTGATGGAGATCTGGATACCAAAATCCAGGTAGAAGAATCAGCTGATGAGGATATTATCCGATTTGATGTTGCGGGTACGGAAGTGCTTACGATAGATGCAAATGGGGATATGGAGACCAAAGGGGCGATCACCGCCAATGCCTTTGTCGGGGATGGCTCAGGTCTAAGCAATGTGGCCGACGATCTAGGGGACCATACGGCCACCCAAACGCTTGATTTGGATAATAACGACCTCAGCAACGGAGGGACGATCACCGCTACTGCCTTTGTTGGCGATGGATCAGGCCTGACCAACGTTACTGACGACTTGGGCAACCACACTGCCACCCAAAATCTCGAATTGAGCGGCAATTGGCTCTCCCACGACGGCGACAATGAAGGGATGTTTGTGGATGCCACGGGTAAAGTGGGGATCGGGACCAATTCTCCTGGAGAAAGATTCAATGTCAATGGTAATATCCGTCTCGACGGTAATAGCCGTAGACTAGTTTTTCGATCAAGCAATATCAATGGTACCAATATCAGCGAAATTCGCACCAATGTAAGCGCTCCGAGTAGTGCTGCTAGCAGTGATAACCCATGGGACAATTTTATGCAATTTCAGGTCGCTCGCAACAATAGTGGCGGCAAGACCAATGCCCTCTATCTGCAGGGAGACGGTAGAGTGGGACTAGGTACCAGCGAACCAGAAGCGATGTTACACCTGGATTTTGCTGATCAAGGCGACACCTCTGGGATCATGCTTTCTGCAGGGGCGTCCAATTCGGTCATCTATCACCAAGATAGCGACCTGATTATTCGCAAAAGGGGCCAAACTAATACGCTGGTCTTGGATGCAGCGGGCAATGTCGGGATTGGTACTGCCTCTCCTACTAAAGCAAAATTAGAAATTGCCGGTTCTGGTGCTAGTTATACGGTTTCCGGTACTTCTGGCTACTATGGTAGTGGCGGCTTTAACAACAACAACAGTTATTCGGGTACCTTCTCCCTCTACGCCAGCGGGATCATCGGCGCGGCTGCTTATGTCGCTCACTCGGATATGCGGATCAAACAGATTGAAGGTCTGAGCAATAGTGAAGCCGACCTAGAGACATTGATGCAGATTGAAGTAACGGATTATCGTCTGCTCGACACCCTCGCTCAAGGCACTGCGCCCGTCAAAAAAGTCATTGCCCAGCAAGTGGCCGAGGTCTATCCACAGGCAGTTACCAATGACTTGACCGAAGTAGTCCCCGATATCTATCAGCGTGCTGACGTACAAGGTGGCTGGATCATGTTAGCGACCAATCTAGCCGTAGGTGAGCGCGTCAAGCTGATCAGCGAGCAGAGCAATCAGGTGTATGAAGTGATCGCGGTCGAGGCCCATCGTTTTCAGGTTTTAGAGCCTGCTTCGCAGAACGCTTCTCTCGCTCAGACGCAAAGCGTCTTTGTCTTTGGTCGCGAGGTCAATGATTTTCACACCGTAGATTACGAAGCGCTCTCCATGCTCAATGTCAGTGCGACCCAGGAGCAACAGCGGATCATTGAGCAGCAACAAGCCCGTATAGAAGCATTAGAAGCCGAAAAAGCCTCCCTACAGCAAGAAATGACCAATATGAAAGCATCTTTTGAAGCCCGTCTTCAGGTGCTGGAAGCGATGATGACTGAATCAAAGTAGAGATTCCCGCATTCTCTGTTAACATTTAGGAGCCTCAGACAGGAGTCCCGTGAATTGATTTTCATGCTGGGCTTCTGTCTTCTTTGAGGTACTGCTGCGCAGAATGCTTATCTAATTGTTGATTATCACCATTCAACAATTCATAAACTCTGCACTTCAACAATTCAATCCAAGCGTTCCGCGCAGCGGTAGCCCCCATCCCGACCTTCTGATTCAATAGTCCATGTATTTGGAACAATAGTACATGAGAAGTCCTTAGCCACGTGGCATCTTTGGTAAGGGGAGGAGCTATGTCCCATTTTTTGCTTCGCAAAACGACTAGCCCTACCCTGATTGGCAAATACGATACCTTCCTAAGCCTATGTATTACCTTGATAATCAAACATATGAAAGTGATTCAGGCCAATTATAGCGTCACGCTGCGCGAATGGCAAGAGGAGGATGTCGCGGCCTATGCCGCCTTGGTCAGTGATCCTGAGGTCATGCGTTATATCTCGGGCGGGAAAGTAAGAGCCTACGCCAAAGCCCAAGCCAAGATTGAATTCTTTTCGGCTGAGATTGCCGATCGTGGCTGGTCCCGTTGGGCTATTGCCGAGACCCAAAGCAATCAATTTATCGGTTATGTGGGCTTCGCCTCCCATGAATTAGGCTTAGACCTGGGAGGAAGGGCCCTGCAAAAATATTGGGGCTCGGTCTATACCTACATCGCCTTCTTTTTGGCGATACAAGCGGGCTTTGAACGCTTTGGCTTTGAGCAATTTTTTACGCTTACCCACGTAAAAAATTGGCGAGCCATCCGCATGAACGAGAAGTTTTTGCGCATCCAAAACTTACAATATCCAGTTGTCCAAACCCCTTATGGGCCTCATCTCAAGATCGATTATACCCGTGATCGATCCCAGCAGGTCAAAGACCATAACCTTGCCCATCTCGAAAAATTTTACAGCCGGATCGCATGAATACTTTACCGATTCCCTCTTGGAGGATGAACCGTTCCTTGGATGTGAAGAGCATTAGTTTGAGTAAAGAGTCTTTGGCTAGCAAATTTTTTTGGTGGCTATACCTCCCTTTTGGCTCAGTGCTGGCCATATTTCGCTTGTGCCTACTCTTTGTGGGACTCAATCTACTGCGGCTCTTGCACATCAAACAATGCCCCGCTACAAATGCCTTTGTTAGGAGAGTACTGGGTATTCAAATCACTTATAATTTGAACCAAGACGCTATGCAAAAGCATTTGGCAGGACGCATTGTGGCGGTTAACCATATCAGCGTATATGATATGTTTGTGCCCCTTAATCTCCCGCAGGCGGCAGTGATTTTTGCCAAACCAAAGGGCAGAGTACTCAATTTCCTAATTCAATCGATCGTGCGCAATATGCATGGGATCACTTGGGATGTCTACCATAAACGAGCGTTGATAAAGCACTATCGGGCTTGGAAACAACAGCCACAAAAGCTCTGTCTGTTTGTGGCCCCAGAAAAAACTATCAATAATGGCGACGGTCTCTTCGCTTTCGAAGCAGATCTTTTTGCCAGAGGCTATGAGGTCGTGCCAATGGCATTGAAGATGCGCCTGCCCTTTGGCCTACATCCTCACGCTAGCTACCTTTCTTATTTTGGAAGATTGTGGCGTCTCTTGTCGCTGCCATTTATTCAAATAGAAGCTAATGCCTTAGCGGCTAGACCTCCCTTAAAGCACCAATTCAAACCTGATTTTGCCCGTTCTATCCAAACCGATATCGCCAGATATTTGGGGATCCCTGCTACCGCATGGCGCCCTGAAGACAAGCATAGTTATCTCCAAGTGCGAAAATTGACGAAATTTTAAGCTCCTAAAGATGGAAGCACCAACAACCATTAAGCTCAGCGGTACTGTAATCTTTGATTTTGACCTCACGCTTATCCCTCATGAGAGTCTGCTAGAAGTCTTGAGGATAGCCCTTTGTGAGTCTCAAAATCTGCCCTTATTAGAACGCTTGCAGACCTCTCATGCTCTACGGTCAAATAAGCTGAGTCATAGCTATACAAGCTTTTCGGATCACATCAAGGCGCTGGCCTCCATCCGGATGCAGCACATCGCGGATTATTTTCTCGACATCATTCCGACCTTAGATCCTAAATTACTCTGGCTTATCTCCGAATTGCAGGCTAAGGGCGCTAAAGTCTGCTTGATTTCCAAATCTTATTGGGAATGGGTGGCTCCGATCGCCCAATATTGGGGGATTAGCTCGGATCATGTCTGGGCCAACCGTTTTTATTGGTACCAAAATCGTATCGTCGGACCTCGGCCCTCTCCCTTGTTATTGGGGGAGCAAGGAAAGACAAAACTAGTGAGAAGGTTGAAGCGTGCAGAAGCTCTACCGAGGCCAATTGTGATGGTGGGAGATGGTCAAGCAGATCTCAATGTCTTCCTATCAGGCCAAGCGGATGCATTTATCCAAGCCTGCTACTTTCGCGAAACCCCCTTGGCTAAGCCTGCTCGCCCAGCCAATTGGTATCAGGCGAGAACTATTTCACAAGCCAGCGGCCTGACTTTGGACCTACTCCAAGGGCAGTTTAGGATGGAAGGCATCTTAGGCTAATTTTTAGTCCAAGAGGCAATGTGGCAGGAATGCAGCTTAGCTTTTAGCATGAGAGTTCTGTTTGGCTTTACCGCTGCGCGGAACGATTATCATACTCAAATTAGCTTTCATAAGGAGTGGATAAGCGTTCTGCGAAGCAGAGAAAGCGATATAAACCCCTAAGTATCTTGCGCTTAAAAATTTGTAAAATCAGTAAATTGTAACTCTTAGTTAAGCCCTATCTTGAGTCTAAGCATGAAAACGATTGCCTCCTTTTTGCTCTGTCTTGCTATTTACAGCTGCTTGCTGGGACAAGGAAATGACACTAAACCCTATATGGGTCCGGGCGCCCCTCTAATCCAATACTTCAGTCCGCTTTCCTATCAAGCCGCTCCTCAAAATGCAATGATTACCCAAACTCCCAATGGTGTGCTCTATGTTGGCAATCAAGATGGGGTACTCGAGTATGATGGGGCCACTTGGCGGCTGATCCCCTTATCTAATCGGAGTCCAGTAAAAGCGATTGCTGTTGATCCGGAAGGAACTGTTTATGTGGCCGGACAGGCCGAGATAGGCTTTCTTGCTAATGATTCAACTGGACTGATGCAGTATCGGTCTTTGGTTGCTGAGCTTCCAGAGAAATATCAGGATTTTTCTTTTGTAGAACGAATAGTACCTACGACTCATGGGGTTTATTTCCAATCTTTTCGCAATATCTTCCATTGGGATCAATCCGAAATGCGTGTATGGGACTCAGAATTCGATTTTTTTCTAGGAGGAGGAGCAAATGATCATTTTTTTACGCAGGAAATCACGCAAGGCTTGCGTCAGTCTCAAGGGGATTCTTCCGATTTGGTGCTAGAGGATGCTCCATTGCGAGAGATGGCTTTGATTAGCATTATTGCCTTACCTGATCCAGATAGTAGTACCTATCTCTTATTGTTTACCAATGGCGATCTGATGCTATTTGAAGATGGGAAGCCTTTGCGCCCTTTTCCAGTAGATCCCAAAGTCAGTCAATACTTATTGGAAAAACAGGCAAACCAAATGATACTGCTTTCTGATGGCCGTTTGGCTTTCCCCACTATCCAAGCTGGGGTATTGATTGTCAACCAAGCCGGCCAGATTGATCAGGTAATTGATAAAAAAGCAGGTCTAAGAAGTAATGAAGCCAGTTGGGTGTATGAAGATTTGCAAGGAGGGCTTTGGATCGCGACGAGCAATGGGCTGGCTCGAGTGGAGTTGGATCAGGCCATTACCTACTATGGTCCAGCCCAGGGCTTGGAAGCCGGAGCCATCCAAATGCTGCAACATCAGCAGCAACTATATGTTGGCAATAGCCTAGGCTTATTTCGTTTGTTTGAGAATGCTTCTTCTTCACAGGCTCCTTTCTTTGCTCCCGTGCCGAAGGTTCCTGGCGGCTTCGCAGAGATGGTTCATGTAGAAGATGAAGAAAATATATTCATCGGTACCGTAGAAAGCTTAGGGATGATCTTCGAAGACGGCACCCCCAGCAATTCAATGCAATTTCCCATTACCCAACTGCATACTTACCAAAAGCAGGCAGGGCATTTATGGATGGCTTTTCCTGATGCTATCGGTCTGCTGAGTTATGATTCAATTCAAGATGGCTGGTTTTTTATGGGAGATGTACCAGCCTTTACTAAGAGCACAAGTTCTATCGTAGAAGATCAGGAGGGTACGCTTTGGGCTGGATATGGCTATGATGCGGTGGCTCGCATCGATATCCCTAACATGGAGACAATGCTGGATACGGCTCATTTTGATGAGCATTTTGAAATATACAGCTATTATCCCCCTCTCAAAGTTTACGCTAAAGAAGCGGGGGTACCTAGCGGTGCCAATCAAGTGTACCATCTACAAGGACAGTTATGGTTGGGAACCAATCAGGGCCTAAAGCGCTATGATCCTTCCTTAGACCGATTTGTGATTGAACCCGCGTTGGGATCGATTTCGATGGATACTACCTATGCAATTTTGCATCTATCGGAAGCAATTGACGGAACAGTCTGGATCGCTTATGAAAAAGCCGGAGAGTACGGTTTAGGTCGGCTAACTTTCAAAGAAAAAGAACCCACTAAATGGGAGTCTAAGCTCCTTAGGCGCTTGATGAACCCGATTGCTCCCACGACGCTCTACGCAGACCCTGATCAAGCGGAGGTGCTGTGGATCGGTACGGGTCAAGGGATTTATCGCTACGATGGTGGGCAAGACAGTGCTACATCCACTCAGATCCCTAGCTTGATCCGCGAGTTGAAAACCAATGGCCAAACTCGATCACTCGATTCTTCCCTAGTGCTTCCATATGCTGATAACGATCTGCAATTTGGCTTTGCCTTGCCCAATATGAGTGATCCGACCCGCTCTGAATATCAATTTCGTTTAATCGGCTTTGAGGAAGATTGGTCTGCTTGGTCAAAAGCGAGTACTAAGGGATACACCAATCTATCAGAAGGAGACTATACTTTCGTGCTTCGAGCCAAGGATAGTAATGGACTCGTCCATGAAACGGCAAGCTATTCTTTTACTATCCTTCCTCCGTGGTATCGTACTTGGTGGGCTAGGGGGCTGTGGAGCATACTGTTTATCGGCATATTTATTGGCCTCGCCATGGTTTATAACCGCTGGCGTACCAATCAATTACTAGCACAAAATGAGGCCTTGGAGGAGACTGTGCAACTACGTACGGAAGAAGTGCTATTAAAAAATCAGGAGTTAGCTCAAACACTTGATACCCTCAAGAATACTCAAGATCAGCTCATCATGCAGGAAAAAATGGCTTCCTTAGGCCAGATGACTGCGGGTATTGCCCATGAGATCAAAAATCCACTCAACTTTATCAACAACTTTTCTATTGTCGCGGAAGAGTTGGCTGGTGAGTTTAAGGAGGACCTAGACTCATATCTCCAAAGCAAAGCTCCTGAGGATTTAGAGCTGCTCATGGAAACTGTTGAAGGGCTTAAGCAAAATACTGGCTATATCCGCGAGCATGGGGAAAGAGCTACTGAAATTGTACGAGGGATGATGGATCACGCTCGCGGTACGGATGGGGAGCGTGTTGCTACGGATATCAATCAATTGTTGGAGGAAGCTACTCATCTAGCTCATTTGAGTTTCCAAGCGCAAAATCCTGATTTCCCGATTGTAGTGAAAAAGGAACTCGCTAGCGACTTACCTCCTATCTCTTTAAATCGGCAGGAGATTCAGCGTGTGATCCTCAACTTGGTAGGAAATGCCTGCAATGCCCTTGAGCAAAAAGCCAAGGAGGCGAAGGTCGAATTTAAGCCTCAACTTGCTCTTCGCACTCATCTAGAGAATCAAAAGCTTGTCATTGAGATTCAAGACAATGGAATTGGAATTTCTGAAAGCGTAAAAGAGAAGATCTTTCAACCCTTTTTCACTACCAAAGCTACTGGCCAAGGACATGTCGGCTTAGGCCTTTCGATTAGTTACGATATCATTACACAAGGCTATCAAGGGAGCATAAGTTGTGAGTCAGAAGAGGGTTTATACACAAAGTTTTTGATTAAACTGCCTGTTAGGGTGTAGTATTTGGGGGGCTACCGCTTGGGAAGGAATTCTCTCAGTACTTAGACAAAAGTATTCAGTATTAAGACCGAGAAAAATAGAGCTATGCGGTTCATCTAGACCTTTTTTCTGTACTGCATGCTTTTTACTTTCTACTCTGTACTTCAATTTCACAAGAATGGCTGACTAACCCCTAATAGAGTGAGCAAAAGGGCTTGTAGGAGAGATCACAAAAAAACATCCCCTTTCATACAAAAGGGGATGGGGCTAGTGAGGATATTTTGTTGACTCAGTTTTTGTAGTATTCCCTAGGGGAGAACGATCAGTCGCTCCTGCAGCAGGGATTCTGTCGCGGATTTGAGTTCTAGATTATAGACACCTGCCGCCAACTTGCCGATAGGCAGCTTATATTGAGTGGCCCCTGCATTCAAGTCCATAGTGACCACTGATCGACCCTGTAAATCCGTGATCCTTACTTGATGCGGGGATTCGGTGAACTGGCCAAAGTCTATATTGACGCTGGTAGAAGCAGGGTTGGGATAGAGCTTAAGTTGAGCCACTGGCAGGCCTGGAAAATTTCCTTCTCGCAAGGCGGTGGGATCCAATAAACCTGACCAAACAGGAGAAGTAGCGACCTGATAGATTTCCTTAGTCTCTCGATTCTGCACAAAAACCACTACCTCCAAGCTATCATAATTTTCTACGATATCAGCAGGCGCTAAGGCATCATTGGCCTGCCAACTGAGGTCTAGAGTTTCGGTAATATCCTCCGCCCAGAACGGATAAGAAGTTCCGGCAGCATCTGGCAAAAACTTCCTGAGCACATAAGGCTGCTCCTCGGTATGCTCGACAATCGCGACTTGTACGATCAGTTCTTCGGTAATATCGCGACTACTGCTAATGCTTACGGACTCGGCGCTGGTAGTATCAATGCGGATAGTGATAGGCGATTCTTTCAACAAGCTAGTCTCTAAGAGATCTGAACTCAGATCAGGCGTCCTACCCATAAAGTCCTGCCCATCCACTACGGCCATACCAGTTTCCGAAATGCTGTAGTATAAGGCCCTTGCTCGAGGACCCGCCGGATTTTGGTCGTAGAAGCTATCTCCTGCCTTGATGTGAAATTGAATGGGAATGATAAGGCCTGCCAAAGGGGCTACTAAAGCGCTGATGCGGTCATTGGCATCAAATTGATTGCTACTACTGAAGTGTTCAAGCAGTACTTTTTTATTCGATTCTCCAATAAAAAAATCATCCATAGCAAAGCCGTCATTAGACAAGGTGGTATCAACAACCGCAATACTACCAAAGGCCAGACGAAAACGTACCGCATCCTCATTTTGCAGTCCGCTTAGCTTGATACGTGCTCTCCTCCAACTACTATCTCTTCCTGACCAGCCGTACTGCTCTAAAGTGTTTTGCTGACCAGGATTGGCAAAAATGGTTGCAGAATTGTACCATTCTAAGCCACTCTTATCATTGCCCACAGCTTGCCAGCTATCACCGGCATCAAGCGACATTTGCAAGATGGTGCCATCAAATCCATCCTCTGAATCCGACCAAATATTCATGCCGATTATCGGATTGCTGGTTCCGCGAAAATCAAAACAAGGGCTTGCTAACCAAGAAGTATCATTGGCTGGATAAAGCTTGTCCAAGTCTGTCATCCAAGCATTTACACCTGAAGCGGCTTGATTGATGACAGCACCTTGTGGAGCGCCCCATTCCCAAAGTGAGGAAGGGGCATCAGGCGTCCATTCTCCCGCATCATTTTCAAAAGATTCATCATATGAGCCGTCTGCCAGCGCGAAGCTAGGCACAACGCTCAATTGAGCAATAGAGATGCTGTCTTCTACTTGATTTTCATACTGCAGTGCATCCCCTCCTGTCCTAAGGAGGGAAAATTCTCCAAAATCAGCTACTGAGCTAGCCTTGAGGCCTAAGTCTCGGATATGGATACGATTAAGCGTGGTATCATAGCTCCGAGTATAAGTAATGCTGAGAGAATTAGACATGATGTCGATACTACATGCGCTCAAGCCCAAGCCCTCACATTCAACCGTACCTGCACCGGGCTCAAATTCAAGCTCGTCTGGAAGGGAGATAATGATACTTTGGTTTTCTCCTATTGCAAATGCTCCTCCCGTACTATCCGTAAAGGTGATTTCAGGAAGACTATAAAAGGCATCATCCCCTAAACAAATAGGTCGTTTGGAGGAAAATACATAAGTAGATTGCGCTTCAAAAGCACCTATATCGGTTTGGGCATTTCGGGAGCCTCGAATTCGACTGTAGCCCCTTTGGTCGATCTTGGTATCAATCTCGTTTAATGGCATACCAGCACCCAATACCGGACTATTGGGGAGAGGAGGATGCACGGGAGTGGGGCCGCTATACAAGCCGAGGGTATCTAATAGGGGATCTATAGGATCTGCACTGGTCCCGTAGATATCAGAGCCTAAGGGTAGCATATTTACTCCACTGGTATCGCTAAAGAGATTATAGCCTAAGGAGGAGAGAACACTGGCATTATCTACTTGATAAAAATTCCCTCCCGGATTATTGGCGACAATACAGTTTTTCAATTTAGTAGTATTGTCTTCTTGGGCGATAGCGCCGCCATTGGGAGAAGAATTTTGATAGAATGTGCTAGAAGTAATTTGCACACTGGAATCTCCCCCAATTGAATAAATCGCAGAACCTCTCCCGCCTACGGTAGAAGAGTCTATATAATTAGCGGAGAAGGTACAATTTGCAATCATGGGATTACTATTGCCTTTATTAAGGACACCGGCGCCTTGTGTTCTGGCATAATTTTCTCTGAAGGTAGAATGTGAGATGGTGGGATTGCTCTCATCTATATTCAGAATTGCTCCGCCAATTGCAGGAAGGAAGAAAGGGCGATTTGCTTTATTGTCGTAAAAATAGCAGTAGCTAATCTCCGTATTTGAAAATTCTTGATTGGACATGGCAGCGCCCTCTAAAGCCGTATTGCCTTCAAAGTAGCAATGAGATACTTTAGGACTAGATTGACGATTGAGTAAACCTGCGGCACCGTAAGCATTATTGTCGATAAAACTACAGCTATCGATAATCGCATCACTATTGAACAAATTAGCGAAACCTCCGCCAGCACCTGCGCAGGTCCCATCACCAAAGCCGGCACAATTGCCGACAAAGGTGCAATTAGAAACGGTCGGATTGCTAAAAGCCTCATTCATGATTCCTCCTCCTTCTGTAGCAGTATCCCCTTCAAAAATACAATTACGAATCAATGAAGAGCTTCCTCTATTCATAATGCCTCCTCCTTTTGATCTTGCTCTGTTAAATTTAAATTCAGAATCGATAATTTCTGCAGTACTCCCAGAAAGGTATAGTCCGCCACCATTGCCACTAGAATTGTTTCGCAAAAAGAAACAATCGCGTATTTCACCACCCGTAGATATATAATTTGCCCCTGCTCCTTGTGGAGCAGAATTGAGCACAAATGAATCTCTCACCATAATAATGGTACTAACATCACTAAAGAGACCCCCACCTGTACTGGCCCGGTTTCGTTCAAAGACACAATCTTCAAAAACAGCAGTACTAGCAAAGAGGAATGGCCCACCTCCTTCACCTGAGGTAGTATTGCCTTCAATTTGACAAAGAGTAAACTTTACCGTGCTATTGGCAATAAAAGCCAAACCACCATTAGTTACTGATTGGTTTGACTCGAAAACACATTGATCAAATTCTGCCGTTGCTCTACCAATGTAAAGCCCCCCTCCATCTCCTTGAAATACTCTGTTTTGAATAAAGCTACACTTAGAAAAATTAGCCTCACCAAAGACCATTCTTATTGCCCCCCCCGCACCATTGACCCGATTTTGAGTTAAGTCGCAATTCTCAAAATTGAGTACACCTAGCAATTGAAAAACCCCTAAATCAAATCTACCCCCCTCATATTCAATAGCCCCTCCTCTATCTAAAGCTGTATTATCTGACAAAACGCAATTTTTGATATTTACTTCAACAAAAACCCCAAAAGTTTGGAAAACTGCATAAATGCCAGCCCCACGATTAAAAGGTGATTGGATATTTGCGTAACCATCACTAATACGCATACCATCTAGGATTATATCGCCTGAAATTTGATCTTCGATCTCAATCACACGGAAACTATTATCCGTTGGATTGCCTGCTTGGCCAATTTCGCCGCTCAAGACTGTCTCATGAATCGTAAATTTACCATCAGTATCTACCACCCGATCAGAGAGGAAGTTTTCTGTACCATCGAAACCTCCATAGATAGATACCCCACCTCTGATGACAAAGCGATCAAAACGACTATTGCCAGGGGTATAAGTTCCTTCGGCCACCCAAATCTCATATTCTGTCTGCGGATTATTTTGGCTTAGCTGCAGGGCAGATTGCAGACTTAAAAAAGCGTTTGCCCAAGAGGTGCCATTGCCAAGGCCCGTGGCCTGAAGATTGACATAAAGCTTAACGGCCCCCTGCCCATAAAGGAGTTGACTAGAACATGCTAATAACCCAACTAGTAAAAGCCTAATGATCGATTTCATATGTCTGTGGTCTAGGTCCTTTAGAGTACTTGCAGGAAGGGATTGGTTTGGGTTAAAATCATCATCGAATTGTCGATAAATCCAATAGTCCCGATGACAGTAGCGCCGGTTTCACTCAGTACGAAGCCACCACCTACTTCATCCGTTTCGTCAGTACCGATAAACTTACGGTCGCCTACGATGCCCTGATCATCGATTTGAAGCAGCATGATATCAAAGAAGCCCGTACCTGAAATGATAAAAGTATTTTCATCAAGGATACCTGGCTCAATATCAAAGCCTCTCGCGGGCTCTAGAGTAGGTTCGTCGGGCTCAATAAAGGATATCTTCATGGGTGCTAATTCAGGATTGAGCTGCAAATCCACTCTCAGGAACAGCGGATACTCTAAACCGCTTTCAATGATTAAGCCCGTTATGCCAATCTGTTGACCATCGCCCGAGAAACTCATCCGGCTAGGAATCTCTTCAACCCCTCTTGTCCCATAGGTTCTGGTATTAGATTCATTACCTTCTTCATTGACCGTAATGAGAAGTACTTCCTGATCTAGAGAGCCGTCCTCAGGATAATCAGTAACTCCTAAGATAAGCAGCTGACCATTGCCAAGGTCCAGCAAATCCTTGCCTTCGTCTATACCCGTATAGCCGTAATTTTTTTGCCAGACGAGCTCGCCTTGATTCGGTTCTAGTTTGAACAAGGTGATATCCACATCAGGATAGTCGATTGGAGTGGCGCTCTTGTCTTTGCTTGGATCGACTTGGGTAGTAGTACCCAATACAAAGATGGCCCCATTAACTTCCTGTACTGCGGCCCCAAATTCATTATCTTCGAG
>JBCCQN010000159.1:0-19071 GCA_039024315.1 Bacteroidota bacterium | reverse complement strand
TGGAGCAGGATTGGCGGCTGCTTTGCGTTTTTCTAGATCAGCGAGGAAATCAGCCTTAGCTTTTCCAGATTTATAGTTGCGATACTGCTCTGGATGCATCGCCAGTTCCATCAGTTCTTCATCGTCTTCGCCGAACGCCCAGCCGTTTTCTTGCATTTCTTTGCGAAACTCATCCAGTTGATCGGGATAGAGCTCTTGCGGATGTCCTGTAAAAAACTCGCGGTTTTGGGCCTTGGCCATGGCCATCAATTCCGGATCGACCTCCCCCGGCAATCGTCCGGATTTACCGCCTATCATATCCCAAACATTATCCGCAATGATAGACCAACGTTCGCGGCCCTTTTCCATTTGTAGGACATTCATGAGGGCCACATTTTTGACATACTGGCTATAGGGTGTCACCAATGGGGGATAACCTAGGCGTGGCCAGACATATTCAACCTCATTAAACAATTTGATCAACAGTTGGTCTTGGGTCAGCGCGGGCTTGTCGCGCTTAGCAAGCCATTTATTGAGGCTAGCCAGATTTTTTTCGAGATCAGCCATCAAACTTCCCATCATACCACCGGGGAGACCTGGTCCGATAAGCAAGGAGTTCATAAAGCGGTTTCGCTTATTGATGTAATAGCCGAGGAAGTCATCAATAAATTCTTGCGTCAGGACGCGCACCTCCATATAAGCATCCATATTGATATCTGGCACCTCAAAACCGGCGTCTTTTAGCATCGCGTGAGCTGTCAGTAGATCTACATGCCCTGTTCCCCATGAAAGCGGCTCCATTCCCACATCAATGATATCTGCCCCTGCTCTGGCCACTTCAAGGATGGAAGCCGGCGCAAAACCCGGAGTTGAGTGAGCATGATAGGTTACGGGTATATCAGGGTACTTAGCTTTGATACCGTGTACAATTTTACCCAATGAGGCGGGACGCCCAATACCAGCCATGTCTTTGATGCAAATCTCGTCTGCACCATGCTCAATAAGCGCTAGCGCGAGACTGACATAGTAATCAACTGTATGTACAGGGGAATAGGTAACGGAAAGCGCGGCTTGGGCGATCATCCCCCCTTCTTTGGCATAGGTGATAGAATCCTTGATGTTGCGTGCGTCATTAAGGCCATCAAAAGAGCGGGAGATATCCGTTCCTTGCTTCTTTTTCACCTTAAACATGAGCTTACGCACATCTGCGGGTACGGGACTCATGCGGATGCCATTTAAGCCTCTTTCGAGCATATGAGTTTTGATCCCAACTTCGTTGAACGCTTGGGTCCATTGTCTGACAGAATGGTTAGGATTTTCCCCAAACAGCAGATTGATTTGCTCAAAACCACCGCCATTAGTTTCGACTCTTGAGAAGCAGCCCATTTCGATGATAGGCTTTGCGACCCTCACCAATTGATCGACACGAGGCATATACTTGCCAGAGGATTGCCACATGTCGCGGTACACGAGGCCAAATTGAATACGTTTGCCCATAAAATTTCTTGATAGTATCAGATGCCGAGGAAATCTTAGTTTTTTTCGACCGAAACGACTCTCCCTTTGCCTTGAGTCGTCAGATCAACAGCGGCAACAATTGCCGCTAAAGTTTCCGATTGTATTGAATGATCCGTGATATTGCCCTTTGCCGTAACTGGCTGATTACTAAATCGATTGACCAATCTGATCAGACCATTACCCATAAATACCACCAAAGATAGGATCACAAAAATAGTGATCATACCGCTGCCCAATAAGGTTAAAGCTTCATTCATAACCTGAAAATAAGCCTAATCCCCTGCTTTATCAAGTAGCAAAACGGTACAAAACAGTTGATTAAGCATGTAATGCTTCAATGGGTTTGTGTCTAAAAATAGTTGGCAATTAACTCCTAGGGGGGCTTTTGTCCGAGCTTCGATCGGCTAAGAGCAGGGATAAGGATGAAAGAAAATACTCAAAATGTACCCTCATTGTTCTTTTTTAAAGCATATATTTCATCTACTTGAAACAAACATCTACAAACAACATTCATACTAAGGGATAAATTTTTACCCTTGTTTAAACGAAACAGAAAATAGTACACTAACGTAATATTATTGTCTAGGTATTGCCGAATGCTCCTTCATGAAACCTACTAAACTACAAGCTCTTGTAAAGGCAAAACAGGCAATAGAACGTAAATATGAGGCCAATCTCACCGAATACCCCAGCCCTTCAATTGCTGAGGTAAGAGAGGCAACGAGCATCGCCGAGGTACAGCAAGTGCTTCACGAAGCCCAAAAGCGTTCTATACCCGTTTATCCAATCAGCACAGGCCGTAACTGGGGTCTGGGCTCTGCACTTCCAATTACGAAGCAGAACATCCTGCTTAATTTGGGTCCCATGAATCGTATCCGAGAAGTCAACCCAAGACTTCGCTATGCGATTATTGAACCAGGCGTTACTCAAGGGGATCTCTACCAACATCTCAAAAAAGAATTTCCGCAGCTCATCTTTCCGATGACGGGCTCGGGCATCAATACTTCTGTCATAGGTAATATGCTAGAAAGAGGGGTCTGCGTGCGTGGTCATCGCTATAAATACCTACTGGGCGTCGAAGTAGTCTTGGCAGATGGTACGATCATCCGCGTTGGGGGGCATTGGCATGAGACTGCAAAAAATCCCAAACACAAGATAGTTTACGCACCGGGTATAGGTCCAGACTTGAGAGGTTTGTTTACCCAGTCCAATATGGGGGTAGTCACCGCGATGGTAGTCCAACTAGAAAAGCGGAAAAGCCATCGTTTGATGGGCTTGATCGCACCGGAGGCAAATTTAGCACCTTTGACTGATGCCCTATTTGCTTTAAGAGAGGAAAATATCATCCAAGATGGCTTGCTACTCACCGTCTATAAAGATCCACGTACCAGCGCTGGCCAACAAATGGAAAGAGGTCATTGGTTTTCCAATGCCTCAATCAATGGCAGCCAGAGTATGCAAGAAGCCGCCATGCTCGAGATCAGACACCGTCTGGGCCATTTATGTGATGATTTGCGCTTTTATCGTAGCGATCAGATGCCTACCAAAACAGAGCCAGAATACCTCACGACCATCGCCAAAATGTACCAGGGCGAACCCACCAACTATGCCTTAGAAACCATGGCCAAGCTCGGTGGCGTTGAATTGAAGGACGATTTTGAGATTGATCAGAATCGAGACGTGATCGGTTTTGTTTGTGCCTTACCGGCTGTCCCCTTTGAAAGTAGCGTTTTGGTGCAGCTAATTGATGAAATTGATCGTCTATCTAATAGACTCAACGTACAAGCTTTTTACAACTTTGTCGGTATGACCCCGACCGCACTGGAAGGCTTTTTCCGGGTGTTTTTTGACCGCAATGATAAGCGTTCCATCTCCTTAGCACACCAATGGAACGCTCAAGTTCACGAACTACTAGCCAAACTAGGCCTCCAGCCTTATCGCGCTAATGTTCAACAGATGGCTGACTTATATCAAGATGCCGAGAGTAATTATTGGTCCACAATCGTCAATATTAAAAACTCCCTTGATCCTAATCATCTCATCGCCCCTGGAAGATATTGCCCACCTCCCCCTCCTAAGAAAACACAAAACACATAGCACAATATCATCATGCAAACTCCACAAACCCAAAACTACACCAGCTTCCCCATCCCAGCGGAGATCAGGGTCTTTCAGCCTAAGACTTCCCCTCTTATGGCAAAGGCCTATACCGAAGGACAAATTGAAGCCCTAGGAAGACATAATGTGACCAAAATCTCCTCGAGCAACTCTAGTTGGTGGCACAATCCTTATGTCAGAGGCCTAGTATTGATTGATCTCCAGACAAGAGAGCTGCTAGGCGGAGTGCGAATTCATTTGCATAGTTCCTCTCATCCAATGCCAATGATGAATGTCTTGCAAAAAGTCTTTCCTGAAGGACATCAATATATCTTAGAATGCAGCAAAGAGCCTAAAGCTGAAATCAGTGGGATATGGCGTTCGCCGAAGGCGCCCAAGGCAACCCTCGCTCGGCTTCTTACTAGTAAAGCCATCTTTTTGGCTAAGAAGCTAGGAGTAAAATGCCTCTATGGTTTCGCGGGACATCATTCTGTCAGCATTCTGGAGAAGGAAGGTTTTGGTTATGAGGATATCCTCTGCGAGGAACAAAATATCCACTATCCCGATAATCGCTACCAATCCAAAGTATGCTTCTTAGATCTGAAGCAAGACAGCCTCCTTGATTGGGCGCCCGAAGTAAAAATGATCCCCCACGGCATTATTGCCTTTACGGGTATAAGAGCTTAACTATTCCTAATATCAGATGACTCTTTGAAGTCATAAGCTAGCGGTGCTAAACAATGAACAATTGTGTAGCACCGCTAGTACTTTTATGACTTTCTGCTTCGCAGAACGCTTACCCAACTAAGAACTCGCCTCTTAGCGAAAAAAGCGTTCCGCGCAGCGGTCTCTGCCCCACAACAAAGCGCCACGGTTTTTAAGTACAGAGTAGAAAGTATCCCGAAAGCTTTCGGGAGTATGTAGTAAAGAAAAAAGGTCTAGGTGAACCGTATAGCCCTATTTTCCTCGGTCTTAATACTGAATACTATCGTCTAAGTACTTATCAGGAGATTCTTATCTCCACTTTTAACCTAGGCCCATTCACTAAGGCAAAAACTGAGGATTGGCAATAAATTGCGGATCGCTCAGGGAATGTAAAAAACTGATGATCGCTTTTTGCTCTGCTGGACTAAGGGCCAAAGGCTTTACTAGCGGACTTTGGTGTAGATGCCCCTCTCCGCCTTTGTTGTAATGAGCGAGCACCTCTTCCAGGGTGTTCATGCTACCATCATGCATATAGGGAGCCGTGAGACCCACATTGCGCAAACTAGGCACTTTAAATAGCGCCCTGTCCTCCTCCCTATTTGTTAGGCGAAAGCGACCCGCGTCTGGGTAGTCAGCATACAAGCCGTTATTTTCAAAGGCATAATGGGTAAAATTAAAGCCACCATGACAACTGCTACAAGCCGTACGTTCACTAAAAAACAATTCCATACCCCGACGAGCTTTGGTCGAGAGTTGATAGCCATTTACCCCTCTTTGGTCAAGATCATAAAGACTATTACCGCTGATGAGCGAACGCTCAAACGTGGCTAAGGATCGAGTGATCACAAAAAAATCCATTTCACGCCCATAAGCCTTTTGGCTCAAGCTTTGGTAAACGGAGTCCTGAGTCAAGCGTTCTGCGACGAGCAGAATATTAAAATCAAACTCTGCATGCTCTTGGATAGGCACCAAAATCTGCATTTCCAGAGTAGGTACGCCCCCCTCACGCGTGAAATACGGGTGGTAAGCGACATTGGCCAAGGAAGGCGAATTGCGCTCACCTAAGCGTTCGGAAACGCCGCGACTCTTACTCACGCCATCGCTAAACGCTAAAGCAGGCTGATGACAGCTTGCACAACTCACGGACCGATCCACTGAGAAGCGAGGATCGTAAAACATCTTTTTGCCTAATAACCATCGCTCTTGCGTAAACGCATTGTCCTCAGGAAAATCTATCTCAGGAAAACCCTCGGGTATTTGAAAGGGATTTTGCTGAAATACGGAAGGATCTACTGCCCTAGGCTCACAAGCCCAAAGCAGCACGCAGAGCAGACCACAGATTTTGCCCAGTCGCACTAGCGCAGAACACTTAGTTTGTCCATACTAACTCTCTGTCCATCTTGATATACATTGACAAAATAGAGGCCACTACTAAGAGGGGCGATTTCTAATCTGCCTTGGAGCTGAGGTATCAACTGGCGTTGGATGGTCCGACCAGAGATATCGACCAGACGCATCTCGTACTGATGCCCGGCAGGCAAATCGTATTGCAGATAAGTTCGCTCTTGACTAGGATTAGGGGCGAGAATCAGCGTTCCGATGAAGTCGGGTTCTACCGCAGTGGTCCAAGGAGTAGTCCCCTCGCTGAATACATTGGCCGCCATATCTGCTAGCAGAGTGATAGATTCGCCGGTAGCCCCATGGTTAAATAGCCCCGCAGAAACATCGATATTTTCAAACAAGCGCTCATAATCTGCCTTGACATACAATTGGGTGGTATCGCCAGTAGCAATCGGGTCAAAAATCGCACTACCGGCAAAATAGTTTTCAGTGCCTAAGGCATGAATTTGATAGTTAGCGGCTAAGCCTGCTCCAGCATAGCCTTCCAAGGCCACGAAGCGATAGCCGGCGGTCCATCCCCAATGCATGGACGGGTTTTGAGGTGCTAAGGGATGATTGGCTGCATAAGAAGCAGGATCGGCATGATTGACCACAGAGTCTACGCCTACCGAAAAGTTGATTGCTTCGATGGATTGGACATTAAAATTGCCTAGCACAAAGGCAGTATCTTCATTAGGGCGCACCAATAACCAAGTATTGGGTACGGGGGTAATTTGCCCTCCGTCATGAACGATTTCGATACTAGAGAGGTAATATTCCAGCCTTTCGATCTTGAGATCATAGCCGGCTTGAGTGGTATAAGGGCTATCCATCATCAAGTCTCCGTTGCCAAACTTGTGTTGAAGATTGAGCACCACTTCCGTCTGCCCAGTCACTGGCAGGGTCAAAATGATAATGATTAAGAATAGTAAAGATCTTTGGATCATGATCTAAGGTGTTTGAAGGGTTTTGATATGAATCTGATTGGGCACAAATATGAAATTAATAATTTGAGGCTTGTCAGCCAAGCGGGTATTTGAACATAGAGTTCAATTTGACACTCCCTTAATTATTGCTCAGAGTTTTAAAGGCTTTTAACTATTTTTAGAGGTTAAAAATTGAAACCCATGCGAGCACTACTCTTTATCTCTATCCTTTTTTTATCCCTATCCGGGAATGCTCAGACCTTCATGAGACCGGCTTCGCCGAACGCTCCTTTTCAAAACTTTGCCGAGCGCCAAGCGCGCTTCGATGACTGGATCCGCCAAAATAATCCTGATAGCAGCAAGGGTTGGAAGTGGTATCAACGTTGGCTAGAGCACCATGCCAGCCGTCTTCAACCCGATGGAAACCCCGTAGATCCTGCCATTTGGTACAATGAAGCGATCAGGGTAGCGGAATGGAAAAGTCGCCAAAGTCTCAGCCAAACCCGTGCTGGCAATTGGTCCCCAATTGGTCCCGATATTGTCCCCAATTCGCCAGACCCTTTTTCCCTGCATGGTATGGGTCGCATCAACTGTGTAACTTTTCACCCTACTGATCCGCTTACTTTTTGGGTAGGGATTGCCCAGGGCGGGGTTTGGAAAACCACCAATGGAGGACAGTCTTGGTTACCGCTGACGGACGATTTGCCCATCTTACGCATTAGCGATATTGCCCTCGACCCTAATGATACAGATATCATGTACATCTCTGTGGGAGACTATGCCTACATGGGTGTAGGGCTTGACCTAGACGCCCGTAAGCGCCAAACACACTATGGCTTGGGCGTATATAAAACCACCGATGGTGGGCAATCTTGGCTACCTACTGGCCTAACCTTTGCCCAAACCGAACGAGATGGCTCATTGACTAGGCGCGTTTTTGTAGATCCGGCCAATAGTCAAAATCTGATAGCTGCTGGTATTCACGGCATTTGGCAATCAGCCGATGGTGGTGCTAATTGGAGCCAAGTGCTCGATAGTCTGATTTGGGATATTGAGCAAGCCCCCAACGATCCCAACACCCTTTATGCCTCTTCGGGCTATCGTTCTACGCTGGATATGGGTACAGCTGGCATCCTAAAATCTACTGACTTTGGTGCCAATTGGACTTGGCTCAATACTGGCATACCACGGCAAGATACCGTACAACGGGTAGAAATAGCCATCTCACCCTCTGATCCTAACTATGTTTATGCCCTGACTTGCGACATTGAGCGAGGCTTTTATGGACTGTATCGCAGTATTGATGCTGGTGCCAATTGGGAGATGCGGGCGGCAAAAGGCAGTGCTCCCAACATCTTACACTGGTATGATGGAGGTACCCCCAATGGCGGACAAGGCACCTATGATTTGGCCATTCTTGTCGATCCCAATGATCGAGAGCGTATCTACACTGGCGGTATCAATATGTGGGCCTCTGAAGATGGCGGCTTGAGTTGGAACGGGGTTTCCTTTTGGCGAGGAGATTATGGTCCTAGTCTGCATGCAGACCAACATTTTTACGCCTACAATCCACAGGACAGCAAATTTTATGTTTGTAATGACGGGGGATTGTTTCGGACTGACAATATCCAGATAGGCTCGTGGGATAGTACTTTCAATGCTGGCTACCAATGGCCTACCCAATGGGAGGACCTAAGCGATGGTATCCAAGCGACTTCCTTTTATCGCCTCGGTATCAGCTTGAGTGCCCCAGATAATGTCATCGCGGGCGCTCAGGACAACTCTACTTTTTACTATAACAATGGCGATTGGTCCAACATCATTGGCGGCGATGGGATGGAGTGTTTGATCGACCCTACCGACCCTAATCGTATTTACGGCACCTTCCAATTTGGTGGTATGGCTCGTTCTACTGATGGGGGGCAGACTATGGAATATGGAATAACCAATCAAATTCGTTTTGGTACTGATGAAGAGGGAGCTTGGACTACGCCTTTTTTCATGGAGCCCAATGCGCCTCTGACGCTCTACGCTGCCTACGGTAATGCTTGGCGTAGCTATGATGGTGGCGATACTTGGACCCAGCTTTCCAATTGCCCACCGATGACAGGTGCCCTCTTTCCTGCTCCCGCTTCGATGATTGTCCGTGCTCCTTCGGACGAGAACGTAATTTATATGTCTAAGCGTATCTATCATCAATATTCGCAGGCTAGTGAATTGTGGCGGAGCCTCGATGGAGGCTTTAGTTGGACTAACTTAAGCTTAACAGCGAATTTACCAGACTCCTTATTTTTCAATGATTTGACGGTAGATGATGACAATCCTTTTCACTTATGGCTTTCATTAGGAGGCTTTGTCGATGGGGTCAAGGTATTTGAAACGCTAGATGCCGGTGATAGCTGGAGTAATGACACCGGCACCCTGCCCAACCTGCCTGTCAATACGATTATACACCAGCCGGGTAGCCCCAATAATGTGCTCTATGCGGGCTTAGATATTGGCGTTTGGTACAAAACTGATACCAGTGATTGGCAAATATATAGCGAGAATCTTCCCAATGTGATTGTAACCGAGCTCGAGATCAATCCTACCAATCAAAAACTTTATGCCAGTACCTTTGGCCGCGGCCTTTGGCGAGCAGATCTAGTAGTGGATGAAAATAATGTAGGCATTGGACCTGATTTTTTGGCCAAAATGAAGGTCTCAGTATCGCCCAATCCTAACGATGGCTTTTTCCGACTAGAGATTGAGGATGCTCCCGTCAAAGAGCTTGCCTTAGAAATCGTAGATATCAAGGGGCGCGTTCTCCGCCAGGAGTCCTTGTCACTAAGCAGCGGTAGTTTCCAAGAGGCCTACCAACTTGATCTCCCCTATGGCCTGTATTATCTGCGTCTTTCGGCCGATAATAGGACCTACGTAGAAAAAATATTGATCGAATAGAAACGGAAAAGAGGCGCAGATTTGTGCCTCGTTTTTCTAATACCCCAAAGCAAGATTACCTTTGAGGAGATGCGAGAAATCGCTTGCCAATTTCAGTCCAATCGTTTTCTATGCGCTGTGTCTTCCCCTCCTGACTAAAAGATAATACGAAGCTTAGGCGTTGAAAATCAATCACTAGGTCCGCAAAGGCCAATCCTTTTTGCCAGCGCACCTGCAATTGATGGGAAGGTGCATCAGCGATTATAAACTCTCCATTGAAAGCAGGATGTTGATTACGGAAGCGCATCAAATTGGCAAGTTGCTTGACTACCGGTCGTTTTAGAGCGGCAGCGGCTTCGCCGAACGCAAAGTGATGGCGGTTGATATCTCGCCCCACATTGGTGGCTTCTAGCAAGGCCATATCATTAGGCTCGGCCAAGGCACCGGTGTAATAGACTTGCGGTACTCCCGGTG
The DNA here is from genome assembly GCA_039024315.1 of Bacteroidota bacterium. GTDB lineage: Bacteria > Bacteroidota > Bacteroidia > J057 > J057 > JBCAWW01. Next base: position 9,073 of record JBCCQN010000159.1, on the reverse strand, counting down.
CAAAAAACTGTATCATTCGAGCCAATAGATATTGGTGATCGTCCCTACCTAAGGCATCATAGTAGGTACAATTGACTTGGTACAGGTCAAGATTAGAAGCAGCCGCACCGGTAGCCTTGCGGCTTTGGCCTTGACTACGTTCGTGTATCGTCTCTACGATCAAATCTATGTCTGCGTCAGGCACTAGACCGGGGCGTTCCCCGGAGGGGCCAATATCAATAATGCCGATCCCATCATGGGTATCCAGGACGGTAATCGCGTTAGGAGGACTGATCGCAAACCATTTTTTGAGATATTGGGCAGTTTGGGTAAATAATGCGTGTAAAACTAGCGGTGGTAAGGCAAAATCATAAACGTAATCGACACGTTTGGCGATCTCGATTTGCTCTCGAAAATAGGAATGGATCTCCACCAAGACCTTCATACCCAAGGCTTGAGCTTTGGCGGTAAAATCAGCGATAAATTCATAGGTCTCTGGGATCATAAAACAGGACGTGCCGGCTTTTTTGATAGCATAACCTGCAGCATCTAAGCGGATGATGGTAACGCCAGCTTGATGAAAACGTGCCAAAATACTATCCAGATAGGCTTCTCCTTGAGGATGCTGAACGTCGATATCAATCTGATTGCTGGTAAAAGTAGTCCAGAATAGACGTTTTTCACTATCTGCTAGGCTAATCACCGAATAAGGCAGGCCTGGACGAGGACGATAGATAGTGAGGAAATCTTTTTCCGTGGCTCCTGCGGGAAACACTGAGTCCATCGTCAAAAAAAGTGGTGCATATGGGGACTGCTCTCCTCTAGCCAATACATCTTGAAATTGCGGAGATTGTGCGGACATGTGATTGACGATAATGTCAGCCATGACATCATGTGTCTGAGCCAATTGGGCTACCTCTTCCCAAGTTCCTAAACGCTCATCTACTTGGGTATGATCGATGGGATCAAAGCCGGCATCTGCACCGTCGATTGGATAGAAAAATGGCAGCATATGCACCCCGCCAAACATGCCTTGCATGGGGCCGTTGAGCAGCTCAAATAGTTCTTTCAGTCCAGCGCCGGTGAGACGATCTACATAGGTCGTTAATTGAACCTGATTTTTCATTGACAAGTAGTCCTTTTTGTTGGCCTTACGAATATATAATTTTCCAAATATTATCCTAACTCTCTGATAGAGAATCTTTTCCGATAACGATTTCGCTAAACGTATAAGCCGAAAAGTTTTCACTTTTAGAACTGCGCTTTTGCCGAAAAAGGCTCTTAGAGCATAAAGAGAAAACCCAATTTATTGTCAATTCAATATACTCCAAACCTATTTGAGCAGCTTAAATCTCACAACAGGAAGTAGTCCTTGGATAGTTGCCATGGCGATTGGGTTCTAGAGGCATTATTTGATTTTATCAGAGCCAAAGAGAATAAAAGTTTTTTCAAATATTTACTTCCACTCTCCCAATAATCTCGTAGGATAGAATATAAGTCTATCAATAAATCGTTTATCATGTCTTTTGAATCAAGTCAACTTGATCGTATGATCAATCAGTTGGAGTCATCGCTAAAGAGAAATCGCAATTCTTTATTCGGGACACATTATGATGAAAGCGAGTGGCACCAGATGCATGAACTAATCAAAGAAATTAGCGCGGCTTTCAAATCCGTTCGCTATGCCACAAAAGCAGATAGAGAGCAAGCTTGGAATCATTATGCGGAAGTAAGAAACCAAGTTTTTGAAGAACAAAAGAGTTTAAAAGCTGCTAATTCCTCAAACAAAAATTGCGGATAAGTTTCTCCGAGAAATAGAGCCGCTCTATTGGAGTACTTCTGTGGAAGCAATTGTTAGTACCGCATCATTTGGTTTAGCGGAAACTACCCCAGATATGATGAAAAGTAAAAGTAAGGAGCTCAAGGAAATAACGCAGCGCCTAAAAGCTTTCAATAGACAAATGAGTAAATCTGACAATGATCGGGTTTACGGAAAAATCAGAGAAGTTCGCGAATCCCACGATCGCTTCTGGCAAATCCTTAAGGAAGGACGCGATAAAATCCGTAGGGAGAAAGATCGGACGTCAAACAAGCATAGAGATCATTTGATGACAGAACTGGATTTGATACAGTACAATGAATGGGCCGACAAAACTTGGAGTACCCTGACCGCCGGTGCAGGTAAGGTAGATAAAGAGGATATGAAGTGGCGCGCGAGTAGGTTGAAGGAACTGAGTCAAGAGTTTTCCAGTGTAAAAAATGAAATGTTCCGAGATCACAAATCCGAAGTATTTAACAAAATACAAAAAGTAAGAGCATCACATGACGTTTTCTGGGGCAGATATAGAGAATACACTCAAGCCCGTCAAAGTCAATTCAGGGAAAAAGTAGAAGCCAATCTTGAGAAGAACCAAGCTAAGCTATCTAAGGCAAAAGACGCTTTATATAGATTCAAAAATAAGCGTGATGATCTTCAATCAAAGATCTACGATTCAAATAGCGAGAACTGGAAAGCCAAAGCCTATGGCTGGCTCAGTGAATTCGAAGACAAAATCCATGACATTGAGTCATCGATAGACAAGCTAGAAAGTTGGATAGAGGAAGATAGACAGAAACTTTCTCGCTAATAGTACTCTATGGTATCAACCTTTGCTGAGTCTAGGGAGCTGATGTACGGCTCCGCCGAACGCCCAACTCCCCAGCTAAGCAAAAAGAAAAATATGAGCCCATAGCCTTTCATGTTTAAGCTTTCAAAACTAGTTTACCCAGTTTTTCACCAGAAAAAAGCCGTAGCATGGTATCAGGGAAGGTCTCAATCCCTTCTACGATCGTTTCCTTGCTTTTTAGCTTACCCTGCATCATCCATCCTGCCATCTCTTGGGCGGCCTGCATGTAGCGATCTTGGTAGTCAAAGACCACAAATCCTTCCATCCGCGCACGATTGACAAGCAGTGATAGATAATTGCGCGGGCCTTCAATGGCGGTGGTATTATTGTATTGAGAGATTGCCCCACATATTGGGATGCGAGCATGCATACGGAGATTGGCCAAGGCGGCCTCTAGGATGCTGCCACCAACGTTGTCAAAGTAAACGTCAATCCCTTCAGGAGCATGCTTGCGAATCGCCTTGCGCACATGCTCGCTTTTATAATCAATCGCAGCGTCGTAGCCAAGCTCCTCAACGATATATTTACACTTATCTGGTCCTCCAGCAATCCCAATAACCTTACAATCTTTGATCTTGGCAATCTGGCCTACCACACTACCAACAGCCCCGGCGGCACCGGAGACCACTACTGTTTCGCCATCTTTGAGCGCCCCTACTTCCAATATCCCAAAATAGGCTGTCATACCAGGCATACCGAGGGTACCAAGATAAGTAGGCAAGGGTACCAAAGAAGGATCCACTTTGATCAGGTGTTTGGCCTTAGCAACGAAGTAATCTTGGACTCCTCCATTACCGGTAACATAATCCCCTTCTTTGTACTTAGGGTCATTTGACTTGACTACGACCCCTGCGGTACCCGCTCGCATGACCTCCCCGATGTTAACAGGACGGATGTACGACCGGGCATCATTCATCCAACCTCTCATAGCTGGATCTAGAGAAATATACTGAGTATGGACGAGCACCTCGCCTTCGCCAGGCTCAGGAACATCAGATTGGACGAAATCCCAGTTTTCACGCACAGGAAAGCCTTTGGGACGAGAAGCGAGTAGAAATTGTCTATTGTTCAATTTGTTGAGTATTTGATTTTTTGAATGGGTGAATGCGGGTTTTGTAGGGTTTCTCATTTTGCTGGGGGCTACATTTTTCAGATAGAAGAATGACTTCCTTTCTCTTCAGCACTCCAACAATGTATCCCTTCGAGCGATGATTTATTCCCAGATGACGATATCTTCGCCTTGGTTATACCATTGGTCCATACGGACTTTGTAGCTGGCATCGAGGACGTTACGCTTAACTTTGAGAGTTGGCGTGAGTAGTCCGCTTTCAACGGTCCAAGTATCAGCAGTAATGACAACACGATTGATCCGCTCATAATCCGCTACGGAATCATTGATCATTTCGGCGGTCTCTGCCAAGCTAGCCTCTACTTCGGCTTTCTCCATATGACGGGCATTCTCGGAGAGATTAACGAGCGCAAAAGGTTGAGGGGCACCATAGCCGACCACACAGACCTGCTCAATCATCGTATTAGACAAGAACATTTTCTCCATCGGTACTGGGATTACATATTCTCCCTTAGCAGTTTTGAACATGTCCTTGACGCGACCCGTAATTTTGATGTAGCCTTCGTCAGTTTTTTCGGCCATATCGCCAGTATGCAGCCAGCCATCTACCAAGACCTTATCGGTCATCTCTTGATTTTTGAAATAGCCATCCATATTCCACTCCGCTCGCATTAGGAGCTCTTGAGTCTCAGGATCTATTTTCAATTCACAGCCAGGATAAGGAATACCTACTGTCCCTATGCGAATCCTCTCGCGGGGATTGATGGTACAGATGGCCGCATTTTCAGTCATCCCATAGGCTTCGCTAATGCGAATGCCAATCTTCTTGAACCAATCAATCGTTGCGGCAGGTATAGGTGCAGCCCCAGAGATTGCCCATTCTAGCTTATTGAGCCCTAAGCCTTTTTTGATCTTATTTTTGATAAAACCTGAGACAATGGGGATTTTGAGGAGTGTTTCTAGTTTTTCTTGGGGTAGCTTTTCCAAAATTCCCATTTGGAACTTAGTCCATATACGAGGTACCGCTAGGAAGATCGTAGGCTGAGCCGTACGAAGATTATCGGCGAAAGTATCTAGCGATTCAACGAAGTAGATGGTTCCACCAGTCACCAAACTCCCTAATTCCACCAAAGCCCGTTCGGCTACGTGATTGAGTGGTAGATATGAAAAGAAGCGTACTCCCGTAAGCTCATCCATCTTCGTAACGGCCATCGAAGGCTTTACCCCTACAGAATTGGTATAAAAAGTAGTCATCACCCCTTTTGGCGTACCAGTGGTGCCCGAAGTATAGGTGATGGTCTCAAGGCTCTGCGGATCAGGCGAGTAATTTTCTTGCATTGGCTCATGAGCCGCGATGATATCATCCCACTTTTCGTATTTCTCATCGATGCTAATCGGAAAGGAGATGCATCTAACCCCCTCAGGACAGCCTTCATAGACGGCATCAACACTATCCAATTTCCCTACAAACAGCACTTTTGCTTCGCTATGCTCCATCAGCTGTGCCAATTGTTCTCCGGTAAGGTTGGGATAAAAGGGGACTGATACCAATCCACTCATTTTTATAGCAATATCGCAAATCACCCAATGGGCACAGTTTTTAGAGATCATGCCGACTTTGGCGCCAGCGGGCAAATCCATTGCTTTAAGGGCAGAAGCCATTCTTCTGGCCTGATTGCCTACCTCCTTCCAGGTGTAATCAGTCCATTCCCCTTTCCAAGGTTGTTTGAGATATACCTCATTAGGTTTGCTGGCCTCCCACTGGTAAAAATAGTCGAGGGAGACCTTAAGTGCGGTGTCAGTAGTAGTTACGGGCATAGTTCTTTTCGCTTTTTCGAAGTAGAAAGATAGCGAAAAACTAAGAGCTTGCTAAGAATATTGAGGGATTAGCCTAAGAAGCTGTTTTCAGCTAGACAAAAAGCCCTAAATACAGGTATTATTGCTCTTAGATTTAGGGCCTTGTGATGGCTATTCATAAGGGATTTTTTCCAATACGTGCTTAATTGCATTGAGTCGAGCTTGGGGTTTTTTATTGGCGTTAATCACGATCCAAGGCGCTAAACGGGTATCCGTAACTTTGAACATTTGCTTTTTGTAGACTGTATAGTTGTCCCATAATTCTTGAGCTCTTTCATCCACTTTGGTCATCTTCCAGCGCTTCATCGGGTTGTTTCTGATCTCGTTAAAGCGCTTGGCTTGTTCGGCTTTATTGATAGAAAAGTAAAATTTCATCAGATGGCAACCTGATTGGATGAGCATTTTTTCAAAATCATTGACATGTGCCATGAAGGTCTGGTATTCTTCTTCGGTGCAGAAGCCATTTACAGGCTCGACTACCGCCCTGTTGTACCAACTCCTATCAAAGAATACAATTTCACCTGGTTTGGGTAATTGATTTACATAGCGCTGGAAAAACCATTGCTTCTGTTCGTCCTCTGAAGGCACATCCAAGGCAACGATGCGAAAATGCCGTGGATTGATATATTCGGTTATCCGTCTGATGGCCCCTCCCTTGCCGGCAGCATCTCTACCTTCGAAGATTATGACTACCCTTTTATCATTTTGGATGACCCAATTTTGCAGTTTTATTAGCTCCTCCTGACGTTTTTTCAACTCTTCGAGGTAACGCACCTCTTCAAGTGCCTTGCTAAGGTTGATTCTTTTATTCTTAAGAAGCGAATGCAGCCCTACATTAGAGTTGAGCAAGGCAATATCTTCTTCAGTCAATTTTAGATCACTCATAATTCTCTTAGATATCGATTTGCACTACGCTTCGGTGGTACCTCATGATCACATTAGGATCAGGAAGAAGGGAAATATTAGATTTCCCCTTGCCATCATATTCAAATTGGGAAAGGACATAGCGCATACTTTCGAGCCTAGCCTCTTTTTTATTATTGGTTTTGACGATGATCCAAGGGCTAAAATTGGTGTGAGTTTTACTGAACATTTGCTCTTTGTAGTAGGTGTAGTCGTCCCAAAGCTCTTGACCTTTCATATCCACGGGGCTAAACTTCCAGCGCTTTAAGGGATTATTGAGACGAGAGTCAAAACGTTTTTTTTGCTCCTCTTTAGAGATTGAAAACCAAAATTTGATGATCTTGAGGTTGTCTTCATAGAGTAAGTGTTCAAACTCAGGTACTTGTACCATGAATTTTTCATACTGCTTTTTGGAGCAAAAGTCCATCACCGGTTCTACCACTGCACGATTGTACCAAGATCGATCAAAAAAGACGATTTCTCCCGGATTGGGAAGTACATTGATGTAGCGACGAAAATACCATTGTCCTTTTTCTACTTCTGTAGGCTTGGTCAAAGCCACCACTCTCGAAGTACGAGGGTTGAGATGCTCTTTAAACCTTTTTATAGAACCTCCTTTGCCGGCGGCATCACGACCTTCAAATATGATAGCTACCCTCATTTTGTTTTCTGCAATCCATTTTTGCAGGTCAACAAACTCAGATTGGAGCTTCGCGAGTTCTACCTCATATTTGATTTTCTTCAGGATCTTTTTGACAGGAATCCCATTTTTCTTGGCAATCGCGATTAGGTCCTCCCTAGTTTTCGCCTCCAATAATTGCGCGCGCGTAAAAGTCATTGTCGTTCGGTTCTATCTTTATTCGTATCGAAATACGGCTATTTAAGCTATAAAATATAGTCCATTCTTACTGCCAAACTATAAAGCCAAATATTTAATGAAGCTAAGCAGACTTAGGGGCATCAGCAACTCAATTGCCCTGATAAAAGTCCTTCATAACGAACTTTAAGGTCTTTCTGAGTCCTTATTTCATCGGATTACCTCATTGGGAGAGACAAAACCTACCATTATATCACCTAAAGATAGCAGGCTAAAAAAGCAGCTAGAACCCTAAGGGGGATCGGCAATCAAGAGATGATTGTCAAGGATTTATTCCAACCTTTCCTGCGCTTTTCCGTCTTATCACTGTGGGAGAGAGCAAGCAATTCCGCCCCTAGGCGGCCCCAACTACTGAACCCGAAACGCCTGATTATCGGTGTTTCCTGCGTTTATGCTTGTACAGATTTTTTAATCTCTCTAAGCCAGAAACATGATGTTCTTGCTCAAACGTCTGAAAAGACTGCAAAGTCATTTCCGTCAAAAACGGAAATTGGCCGAAACTTTGGTCGCTGACGACCAAAAACGTAAGTCCTTAATGCATAAAAAAGGTACTGCCTTGACTGACTTGAGTGTATATGGCTACGTGGAAGTGGCCGGCCGCCGTTACGAAGCTCGCAGCAGACACTACGTTTTTATACGTAGAGGTACTCACGTACGAATAGTCGGCCGTGAAAACTTTGCCTATTTGGTAGAGGAAACGGTTTAATCAAGCTTCAAAACGGCATGGAAGGCGCTCTGTGGCACCTCGATGCTACCGACTTGGCGCATGCGCTTTTTACCGGCTTTTTGCTTTTCAAGAAGCTTGCGCTTACGTGTAATATCACCACCGTAACACTTTGCGGTCACATCTTTGCGCATCGCTTTGACGGTCTCCCGGGCAATGACCTTGGTACCGATAGCCGCCTGTATAGCTACCTCATATTGCTGACGTGGAATAAGCTCCTTGAGCTTTTGACAAATCTTCTTACCCCACTCATAGGCCTTATCACGGTGGATCAAGGCGCTTAGTGCATCCACTACATCACCATTGAGCATGATATCCAGTTTCACCAGTTTTGAGGCTTGGAAACCAATCAACTCATAGTCAAAGGAAGCATAACCACGAGAGATGGTCTTCAGCTTATCAAAAAAGTCAAATACTACCTCGGCCAAAGGCAACTCGAAGGTGAGTTCGACACGGTCGGTAGTGAGATAAACTTGGTTGATAAAATTACCTCGCTTCTCAATGCAAAGCTCCATCACCCGGCCAATAAAATCGACTTTAGTAATGATCTGAGCACGAATGAAGGGTTCATATAGATCCTTGATCCTAGTGGCTACTGGCAGCTCAGAAGGACTATTGATAGGCACTTCTGTATCGTCTGTTAGCATCGCTTTAAAACCAACGTTGGGTACAGTAGTGATAACGGTCATGTTAAACTCACGCTCCAGACGCTCTTGAATAATCTCCATATGAAGCATGCCCAAGAAACCGGCTCTAAAGCCATAGCCTAGGGCAGCAGAGGTTTCCGCTTGGAAAACGAGGGAAGCATCGTTGAGTTGGAGTTTTTCGAGAGAGTCGCGTAGGTTTTCAAACTCTTCGGTGATTACAGGATAAATACCCGCAAAAACCATTGGTTTTACTTCTTGGAAGCCTTCTACTGCCTCAGAAGCAGGATTCTCTTTCAAAGTAATGGTATCTCCTACCTTTACTTCCTTCACTTCTTTGATACCGGCAACCAT
>JBCCQN010000158.1:0-19118 GCA_039024315.1 Bacteroidota bacterium | reverse complement strand
CTCAGCTTCGCAGAACGCTTATCTCAAGTCGCTTCTCGGAATCCCGAAAGTCGGGATTCGGGATTTTGCCCTTTTGTAACCAAGACAAAAGGACAAAGAGATTCAAATAGAACGATCCAGTAAAATCTGTTTTCCTTTGTCGAGGTACTTACTCCCTCAATCGTCTCTGCCTCACATACGTTCGACGCCCCATTCCATCAATTGACGCTCTTGGGCTTGTAGTAAGGGGAGACGCAGCATATAATATCTTAGGCGTTGAGTATTGCGCAGCCATTGCACGACTAATAGCAATAGTATTTTCCCCACAAACGCATAGATCAGCAAAAAGACCGCCAAAAACTCAAAAAAGATCAGAGGTCCTGAGGTGGTGCTAGCTTCCAGACTTTGGGTAATAAAGGGTAGGCTCGGCTGAATAATCGCATAGCCAACTAAACAAACAATCACCCCTCTGGGCACATCCCAAACTTTGCTGCTAAAGCGAGAGACAAAAAGAGCCATGGCGCCTCCTCCCAAGACTCCCGAGAAAATGGCCAAAGGAAGCATCCAATTGGGGTCTAGTGATAATAACAACCACTCTAAACCACCCAAGAGGACCCAAATCAACAAGAAGGGATACCATTGTTGATAGTGCCGTTCTGAATCACTCGTTCGCTCGGAGAGCTCCAAATACATGAGACCAAGACAGAGCGCTGAGCCATTATTGAGAAAATGTAGCAAGCCTTCCATCCAAATAGGGTGGTTGGCATCTCGCCAAAGCCATTCTGCCCCAAAGAGGAACAGATAGAAGACAAACCAAGCCAGCCAGAGCAATAACCAATAGTTCCAAAATCGACGCACAGCCTGCAAAGCCCGTAACTGCCGGCGATCAGTAGGAGCGTTCACCGAAGGTTGACGAAAAATCAACAAACTAATCCCCAGCAACCAAACCAACTCTATCCCGAGGACCAGCAAAGGAGACATATTGGACCAGACGCTCGATTCAAGTACAATGGCCAAGGCTAACAATAGTCCCCCACCCCAGACCCAATATTTGAGCCCCTTTTGACTTTCTGCCTGCAACCAAGAACCTAAGCCTGCTTTGTTCTCCGATTTCAATTCTAAGCCCTTTTCATCCGTCCCCAAAGTCTGCTGGAGCTGCAAATCTAAAGTAGAATGAACAACAGTCTTTAGTTCTGCCGGCGTCGCTTCCGCCCAATCATAATGCTTTTCATAAGTAGCTCCCTCCCCGTGCACCACTGCGGTCAGGGCATTGAGCAAAGGCCCATTGATCTCAAAAGCATAAATCCCCTGCTTATGTGCCTGCACATAGCGCAACAGATTTTTATAAATGGTAGAGTCCCCCCGATCATAATGCGTGGCCGGATGCTCCCTTAGATACTGAGCGACGATGCGGCAGCTATTAGTGATGTCTGCGTGTAGGTCCAGTCGGGTATTAGGGTCTGCTGTTCGCAGAACGCTTACAAAAGCCTCCCAGAGGGTGGAAAAGGTCTTTGTGGGTACTTGTCGCTTCTTCGTTGCCAAATTTTTCCGGCTTTTTCCAAAAGATTCCAATGGAAAAACATGGCCTTGACCATGCCTGAGCCTTTTTTGGCCCGAAGAAAAATAGACAATCATGCAGGAATCCACAAGCATCTTTACGCTACTCCTCGAATGGACTACCACCCTTGACCGCATCTTCTGGGGTCCGCCTATGTTGATATTATTATTAGGCTTGGGTTTTTATCTCACAATCCGCAGTCGGGGCATACAATTTAGAAGCATAGGCGAGGCCTTGCGGATAACGTTCTTTTCGAAAGAGGCTCGCAGCAGTGAAAAGGAAGGCGACATTTCTCCCCTAGCCGCTTTGATGACTGCGCTGGCGGCTACCGTCGGTAACGGTAATATCGCAGGCGTGGGTACTGCCATCGCAATCGGGGGACCAGGAGCACCAGTCTATATGTGGCTCGCGGGTCTAGTAGGTATGGCGACTAAGTATGCTGAGGGTTATTTGGGGGTACGCTTCCGCGAACGCTTAGACGATGGCGGCCTCGCGGGCGGTCCTATGTACTATCTCAAAAACGGCCTTAAAAACAAAAAACTCGGACGTGTCCTAGGAGTTATGTACGCTGCTTGCGGGGTTACGGCCTGCCTCATTGGCTCTGGCAATATGACGCAGTCCAATTCGATGACGGCCTCCCTTGCCCAATCCATCCACACTTGGTCCGGTGGCCCAGCCAATGAAACGGCCCCCACTTGGCTGTATTTTGTGATCGGGGCGGCGATTGCTGTTTTAGTTGGAATCGTGATCCTCAAAGGAATTCGATCCATTGGCAGCGTGGCCGAAAAGCTCGTCCCTGCCATGATATTCTTTTACTTCTTCTTTGCCATTTGGATTGTCATCAGTCATTGGTCGGGGATTCCGGAAGCATTTTCCTTGATCTTTCGCTCTGCCTTTGGCTGGCAGGCTTTAGGAGGCGCAGTAGTAGGCGATGCCGTGCGGCGTGGCATCAGTCAAGGTTGCCTTTCCAATGAGGCGGGTTTGGGTTCTGCGGCTATCGCGCAGGCGGCTTCCAGTTCAGAAGATCCTCGTAAAAATGGCCTCATTGCCATGACAGGAGTTTTTATTGATACGCTACTCGCGAACACTCTCACTACCTTGGTCATCGTCCTAACCGGTGCTTATATGCATACCGAGGCCTGGGCGGGTGTAGGAGCGCCTGATCTCAAGAGTGGTATTCTCGTAACGCAAGAGGCCTTTTCTAGTGTATTTCCAGAAATCGGCAATAGTGTTATTGCCTTTGCCTCCTTTTTGTTTGGCTATACGACTTTGCTAGGCTGGGCCTACTACGGAGAGAAATGTATTGAGTTTTTAGGGGGACAGCGGATTATCAAGCCCTTCCGGATAGGTTTTATCGGCTTTTTGTTTTTGGGCGCTGTGCTAACGCCACTCGCTGGAGAAAGCTACCAGTTTATCAATGTCATCTGGAACCTCGGCAATATTGGTAATGCACTCATGGCAGCCCCCAACTTGATTGGCCTTATCCTATTAGCTGGTTTGGTATTCAGAAACAAACCCTAGCCGAGCAGATAGAGATAAGCGTTCTGCGCTCCCGATAACTATCGTGGAGTAAAGAAAAAACTGCCTTCCTTACACATGTCGTGAATAAGGAAGGCAGTATGTATAATGATCAGGACTTAATAGCCCATAAAGTCTAAACTGGGACAGATTGTAGGCGTTTAAGCGCCGCTTCGATCCGCTCAAAAATCACAGGAATATCGCTCATACGGGCTGTACCGACAGAAAGGCGATACCAAGGCGATTGTTCTGTTAGGCCAAAAGCGTAAAAGGGTACCAGTGCCACATTGGCTTCATTTAGGAGATAGGTATAAACCTCCTTACTGCTAGTCAGCTTTTTGCCATCAGGGCCTACGCTCCCGATCAAATCTAGTTTTACCGTCAGATATAAGGCTGCCTGCGGCTCAATCGCGTCGACCGGAAAGCCTTTGCCTTTGAGTTCTCGGAAACCATCGTAAAATGATACCAAACGATCGCTCAAGCGACGACGCATCCCTTCTAGGAAGGAACTCACTTGATTTTCCTGCGTGAGATAGCGAGCAGCACCCATTTGCTCGGGGCGACCACTCCATGCTCCTACGTGCGCAAGGAGAAGCTTCATTTTGTTGATCACCTTAGCTGGACCAAAAGCCCAACCGATACGCAGACCTGTGGCAGCAAAAGCCTTGGACATACCATCGATGAAAATCGTATAGTCCTTCATCTCAGGATGCAGCCCAACAGGATTGACGTGAGTGGTATCGCCATAGGTCAGATTCCAGTAGATCTGATCGTAGAGGAGATAGAGCGGTTTACCCTCTGGACCGCGTCTTTTGTTTTCTGCGAGCACGAGTTCACAAATACCCGAAAGTTGTTCGGCGGTAAAAGTGGTACCCGTAGGGTTGAGAGGAGAACAAAGAGCAATCAGGCGCGCATCGGCCAAGTGAGGCTCGATTTGCGCTGCGGTAGGCATGAATCCGTCTTCCGCCTTGGTTTCAATCTCTACTCGGCTAGAGCTAAAAATGTGGGTATAAAAGTTATTATTCCAGGAAGGAACTGGATAAATCACTTTATCGCCTGGATCGATCAGCGTAGAGTAGGTAGCGTAGATCAAAGGACGCGCACCTGAAGAGACCAAAAACTGATCCGCAGGATAATCTAAATTTTCACGCTCCTTGGTAAAGCTAGCTGCCGCTTCGCGCAACTCTGGCATTCCGTTAGAGGCAGGATAACGGGTCTGACCATTTTCATAAGCTCTGACGATATCTTGACGTAAAGCCTCTGGAATCGGAAAAATCTCAGGATCAAAGTCTCCGATGGTCAGATTATATATTTCCTCACCTTCACGGATCTTTTGCTTGATCTGCTCTGCGAGGGCGAGGATTTGAGAACCCTGCAGGTTCTCGGACATATTTGATACTTCTTGCATGATGAACTCACTATATGAACACGCAATTTACCCAATAAAAAGAAGCTTCGGTAACCGCTTTTCCACAAAAGATTGCATATAGGGTTCAAATGTTCACGGTTGGAACCATTTGATCAAAACTTTGACTGCTTCCGCCTTGGGGGCAAAACTGACGGGGGAAGGCGTTCGGCGAGGCCGATATCCCGCTTCTTGGCTCATATAGTTTTCTCGACTCCACTTCCAAATGAAGACGCCTTCCATCCACTCCGCGCCCCAAAATCGTTCAAACATGGCTTGATAACAACGTGCCTGAACCTTAGTAGAGATTTCTTCTTTGGGGATCTCACCCCTAGGCTCCCATTCCCAGGGATGGATAGCAGCGTCCATGCTAGATCGATAGCCCACTTCGGTAAATACGAGGGGTTTTTGCCATTTTTTGGCCATCAACTTTAAGCGACGAAAATGCGGCTCCCAAGCTTTTTTCAGGGCTTTGAGCGAGGGGTCTTTGCGTTCCACTAGTGGGAAATATGCCTGAACCCCAATGAAGTCCAGCGCATCCCAAAACTGAATGCCCTCATACTCCAAATAAAAGTTGGCAGCATAGGTGATTTTCCCGTGGTAGACCTCTCTCACCGCGGCAATGATTTCACGCCATTCTTGTTCGTGCTGAGTAGAAGGGATGTAAAGTTCGGTACCGATACAAAAAGCTTCGAATTGATGTTTTTCCGCAATTTGCGCATAATGCAAAATGAAGGCTTTGTAGTCCGCAAACCATTTTTCCCAATCCTCTGGGCTTTGCATGTCTATATCAGAGCGCCACTTACCCTCGTTTGGCCTTCTGATCCAGATGTGGGGCTTAAGCATGCTTTTGATGCCGAGCGATCTGGCTAGTTTTGCAGTGCGAACCAGTTCTCTTTCCCTACGGCCATTGCGATCACGGCGATGACGAAAAGCGATTTCAGGGGTATTTTCGGCATATTGCCAGCCAAAGGGCGTATGGGCCATCCAATTAGCATGGACAGCCTGTATTGTCTGGAGATGGCTAATTTGGACAGAATCTTTTCGTTCCCAGGAGAGGCCTCGGATTTTGCTTTCGAATACGGGTTCTAAGTCAAGCGGCCCTTCTACCAATGGCGGTAGTGTGGGCCACATGTACCATGCTCCGAGTAGTAACAAAACCGGTGTACTGAGACCGATCCAGATCCGTTTCATAGATTTGATGTTTGCACACTAAAAGTACAAATCTAGCTTCAAATCTAAAGACAAATTGAATCAATCAATTACCTCCCAAACCATATTGCCAACGTTGCGCTTCTGTCGCCAAGACTGAGGCAAAGCCTTCCTGATTACTGAATTTATCGCTTGTCTTTTCCCAACCCGCGATAAATAAATAGGGGGTTGCTTTGTTTGGATATAGCTTGAGAATGCTCGCAAAGGTTTGAATCACCCCGCTCCCTTCTTCCGCTGCGGTATAGGCTTGCATAAAGTCTGCTTTGTGGCCAACAACTCCCATACCCAAGGCTTCATGCAAAAAAGCTTGATCCCCATAGGTATATATCGTTTCGGTGCCCTCGTCGCTAGCTTGAAAAAACGCTTCCGTTTCAAGGTTTACAATCCCTACCGCTAGGGCCATTCCTGCTACATGAGGGCTGACAGACACTTCACTACTAAAGCCGTTGACACCGGCATAGATACTTACACGATGCACGACTTCAAGAGAGTGTTCTCCTACGCTCATTGCTGGAAAACGCAGTTCGAAGGTTGAGCGCTTAGGCCCTTCGATGAGGCTTTTGTAGGTCGCCCCTTGGGGAACGCTCACCCGATACAGAGAATCTTGGTACCAGAGCGCGATACCACCAGAACCTAGGGAATTGCCTACTTTGAGGATATCCATACCCCAAGGGAGCATATCATGATAGTTTTGCCCAGTACCGACTTGCTGCAAGACCATATCGGTGGTCACCTTCCCAAAAATATCAAAGCCATTACGCTCGTCGAAATAGTTGCGGAAGGCAATGACATCATTTTCCCAGCCCGGACCTTCGTATTGAAAATGCTTTTGGGTAACTTTCGTTTCCGTACCGGCGATGCGTTCTCCGAAGGAGACCTCCTCATACTCCTCTCCCATCGTAATCACTTTGGCGAGATGTAGGTTGGTACGAGTGACGGCCTCGGCTACCTCAGCCATTGGCACCTTTTTGAGGCTTAGTTCGCTGGGCCAATCCAAAATAAGCACAGCTTCGTCCCAATTTCCATCGCCATCCAGATCATCAAATTGGCTAACTAGCACTTTATCACCAGCTGTAAAAAGTACTGCTTCTCCTGAGGCGATAGTGCCTAGTTGAGTTTCACATTGTGCTCGAGATATCAGGGTCGGTACTGCTGCCATTGCAGGCCCCTCGAACTTTAGACTTGCTTGAGGCTTGTTCTCACAAGCAAGGAAAATCAGGCAGGTGGCTAGTAGGTAGTAGTATTTCATGCTTCCTTAGGATTTGGGTTTACCGATGGTAGCAAGGATGCCCCCATCAACATAAAGGATGTGTCCATTGACAAAATCTGAGGCTTGAGAAGCGAGAAAAACGGCTGCGCCACGCAACTGATCGGGTTCTCCCCAAACGCCTGCTGGAGTGCGGCCTTGAATAAATTCATGCAAAGGGTTACCCTCCACACGCAAAGGCGCAGTTTGCTCAGTAGCAAAATAGCCGGGGCCGATACCATTGACTTGTATATTGAGCCTAGCCCACTCTGTGGCCATATTACGCGTAAGCATTTTGAGACCGCCTTTAGCTGCTGCATAGGCTCCCACGGTGTCTCTACCTAGCTCACTCATCATAGAGCAGATATTGATCACTTTGCCTCCCCCGCGCTCGATCATGCCTGGCACGACGGCCTTAGCCATGAGAAAAGGCGCAAAAAGATCGACTTCCAAAACCGCCATAAAATCGGCAGCAGGCATCTCGACCAGCGGATTGCGTTTGATGATGCCGGCATTATTGACCAGTATATCAATAGGGCCTAAGCTCGCTTCTATTTGGGGGATCGCCGCTGCGATCTGCTCTTCCTTGGTTACGTCAAATAGGAAACCTTCTGCCTCATAACCTTCGGCTTGGTAATGGGCCACCGCCTTTTCTAGGCGTTCTGGTGTATGTCCATTGATGGCGAGTTTGGCCCCTGCGTCTCCCACGCCTTTGGCCATGGCCATCCCGAGTCCATGGGTACCACCTGTAATCAGCGCTACCTTACCGTTAAGATCAAAATAAGGTGTGTTCATGATTAGCGCATTTCCGTAGGTGAGAAGGTATCCATATCGCCATAGTCGAGGTTTTCTCCTGCCATGCCCCAGATAAAGGTGTAATTGCTAGTACCAGCACCGCAATGCATAGACCAAGGAGGGGAAATCACCGCCTGCTGGTTTTGCATCCAGATATTGCGGGTTTGATCAGCGGGGCCCATGAAGTGGCAAACCGCTTGGTTCTCGGGTACTTCAAAGTAAAAGTAGACCTCCATGCGGCGATCATGCACGTGAGCCGGCATGGTATTCCATACGCTACCTACCTTCAATTCGGTCATCCCCATCTGCAATTGACAGCTCTGAACTACGCTATTGACAATCAGCTTGCGGATGGTACGAGCATTGGAGGTTTCGAGCGAACCTAACTCTACGATTTCAGCCTCAGCTTGGGAGATTTTCTTATCTGGATAGGAGTGATGAGCGGGAGCAGAGTTGAGATAAAAAAGGGCTGGGTTTTGGGGATCAAGGCTTTTAAAGACCACCTCCTTTTCGCCACTGCCTAAATACAAAGCTTCCTTATAGTCTAAAGAGTATGAGCGTTCTCCGACTAGGATCTCTCCTACTCCTCCTACATTGATAATGCCAAGCTCACGTCTGGCTAAAAAATGATCGGAGCGCAAAGGAGCTATTGATTCGAGGGGAAGGCCTTGAGTGGTAGGCATTGCGCCACCCGCCATATAACGATCGTAATGAGAATATACCCAATGGACCTCGTCAGCGATAAAAAGCTTCGGAATGAGAAATTCAGCTCTCAGAGCTTCGGTAGTATAATGAGGGTAATCATCGGGGTGAAGGGCATAGCGCACCTCAAAATGCGTAACGGACATAAAATTTTTGCTTTGCCCGATGATAGCGATTCTCAGGCGATATAATCTATGAGACCGTTGCCAAAGGCGCAGAATGAAACTTTCTTTTTACCTAAATTATACTTTTATCCCCCTATGGCAGGCTAGCCTTAGGCAACTACTATTTTGATCAGATTTTCCTTGACTACTCGCTATTTTCTTTGGTTCCTATTTAGTTTGAGTCAGTTGGGCCTGCAAGCCCAGCAGAGTCTTCGCTTTCGCTACTTTGATAAGCAAGATGGACTCTCTCAAAATACTATTTTTGCCATTACACAAGATGGCGACGGCTTTATGTGGTTTGGCAGCCGTAACGGCCTCAATCGCTTTGATGGCTACAACTTCAAACAATACCACACCCAAGCCGATGAGAACCAAGGTTTGGTCGATAATGACATTCGTAGTCTGTATTATGACAAACTAGATTCGAGTTTGTGGATCGGTACCCGTAACGGCCTTGGTAAGTTTTACCTCTCCGAGGAACGCTTTGCTAATTTTGGGCCAGATAGTCTACCAGCTTGGGGCTTAGGCCAAGAATTTATTCGTAATATCCAACGCGATAGTAAAGGCCGACTTTGGATTGCGATGGCCTCGGGCTTTACTTTTTGGGACGAGTCCCATTCTCGCTTTGCCCCCATCATCAAATTACCTCCATCCGAAGCCGAAGTTTCTTCTTCTCGGGTATCTGCCTTCATTGAGGATGCCGTAAACCGCCTCTGGCTAGGCGGAGCAAACGGCCTCTATCTGATTGAAAACGCCCAGAGTCTTGAGCCTAACCTTCGCGCTGGCGAAGAGGTCTACCCTATTCTATCAGCGCTCAATAACACCGATATTCGCTCTCTGTGCAAAGACCATCTCGGCAATATCTGGATTGGGACTCATCATAGCGGGCTCTACCGCTGGCAGCCCCAAAACAATCAACTAGCTCTATTTCTCCATGAGCCAGGCAACATCAATAGCCTTGCTGATAATAGCGTGCGAACCATCGTAATGGACCGAGAGCAACAAATATGGATTGGTACTTTTGCGGGGCTCAATCGGTATCGAGCAAAAGAAGGTGATTTTGAAACGATTAAAAGTGAGGCTTTTATGCTCACAGGTCTAAGCAATAGTTCCATCCACAAGTTATTTGTAAGTAAAAAAGGGGCCCTCTGGCTAGGCACTTACAACGGAGGAGTCAACTATCTTGACGAAAGTTTCAACCGTTTCGATATCTACCGTCGCCAACCTTATCCCAACAGCTTGAGCAATGATGTCATCAGTTCTTTTGCCGAAACACCAGAAGGCAATCTCTGGATTGGGACTGAGGGCGGAGGCCTCAATTATTTTGACCGGCAAGCCGGCAAGTTCCAACAATTTAAACCTCGCGCGGAGGGACAGGAGGGCATTAGCGGCCTCAATATCAAAAGCTTGTTGCTAGATGGCGACTCCCTTTGGGTGGGTACTTATCAATTTGGGCTCAATCTGGTTGATTTACGGACTAAACGAGTCAAACAATTTCAGCGTGAAGCAGACAACCCCAAATCTTTAGGAGAAAATAATGTTTACAGCATCCTGAGAGAAGGGCCCTATTTATGGCTAGCAGTCTATTCCGGCGGCATTGACCGCCTAGATCTGAGGACAGGAGATATCTCTCATCTAAAATCCGATCCCAATAATGTCCATAGCCTTCCAAATAATGATGTCCGAGTTTTGCATAAAGACCGTCAAGGCGATATATGGGCTGGTACTGAAAAAGGTCTCTGCCTCATGCAAGGTCGCGAACCAGAAACGCTTTCCTTTCAGCAATTTTTGCCCCAAGTTAAGGTATATTCCCTTCGGGCAACGGACAGTCTTGGCATCTGGATTGGCACCTTCAATCACGGCCTTTACTATCTCAATAAAGCCGATGGTTCCTTCAAACATTATACTACCGAAGACGGATTAACTGGGAACTCGGTATTTGGGATTCTCAAGGACGATGATGGCTATATCTGGCTCAGCACCAATAATGGTATTGCGCGCTTCTCTCCGGTTAGAGAGACATTTTCTAGCTATAGCTATACCAATGGCCTCGAAGAACTTGAATTCAATTTTAATGCCTACGCCAAAACTCGTAAGGGCGAACTCTTATTTGGGAGTACAGATGGTTTTACCCTTTTTAGCCCCGAAGATATTAGCCTCAATACTTTTGTACCTCCCATCGTATTTACCGGCCTTCAGGTTCAAAATCAAAATGTTGAGGCAAAGCCTAACGGCTTACTTGCTCACTCCATCAATCATACAGAGACGCTACGTTTTGGATATAAGGAGGCCAATTTTACCTTACAATTTTCGGCTTTGGACTACTCCAATCCACAGGGCAATCAGTATGCCTACAAGATGGACGGGATCGACAATGACTGGCAGTATCGGGTCGGCCAACAGTCAGCGACTTATACGATTCAAAAAGAGGGCGAATATGTATTTCATGTCAAGGGGGCTAATAATGAAGGAATCTGGAATCCCGTAGAACGACAGATTCGCATTGTAGTGAGCCCTCCACCTTGGCGGACATGGTGGGCATATTTGCTCTACATAGTGAGCCTTAGTCTGCTCACCTTTGCTATTATCCGCTTTGTGAGATTGCGGCATTCCTATCAGCTGGAAAAAATCACCAAACAAAAACAAGAGGAAGCCTATCAAACCAAGCTGCGCTTTTTCACCAATATCACGCATGAGTTTCGTACGCCGCTAACCTTGATCATTGGACCCCTGCAGGACCTGATCGCCACTCAAGAACTAAGCGCCAAAGTACAAAAGCAGCTCTATGCGGTAGAACGTAATGCTCAACGCTTGCTCAGCTTGGTCAACCAACTATTGGACTTTCGCAAACTAGAAGCAGAGCATCGGCAGGTTGAGGCTGCCCAAGGCAATTTTGTGCGCTTTTTGCGAGAGGTATATCTTTCTTTTTTGGGCCTCGCCCAACGCCAAGATATTAGTTATCAATTTGATACTGAGGCGGAGGAATATTTGCTCTGGTATGATCGCGATAAAATGGAGAAAGTGTTCTATAACTTGCTCTCCAATGCCTTTAAATTCACCCCTAGGGGTGGACAAATTTCCGTAATTATCAGGCGCAAGGGTAATAATCTCGAGGTCAAGATTAAAGATACAGGCCCAGGCATTGCGCCAGACTTGCATGAGCAAATTTTCGAACGCTTCTTTGAGCGTTCTGCGAAGCAGCAAAACACAGATGGCATCGGAATAGGATTGGCCTATACTCGGCAGTTATTGGAGCTACACAGCGCCCAAATCGAAATCCAAAGCGATGGCAAAACTGGTAGCACCTTTCTTGTGCGCATTCCTATGGGTAAGGCACATTTTGATCCTATGGACCTGTTAAATGACTTTCGTAATAGTGAGGACAGCTCACACTACCCCACTCTAACCCCAGCTCCTCTCAAAGGATCAAAAGCCCAAACTACCAGCGAAGCCACGATTTTAGTGGTTGAAGATAACCCAGAAGTGCGGGCCTATATTGAGCAGATATTTGCTGGCGAATATCGCCTGCTCCTTGCCGAAAATGGGGTCGAGGGCTACACCCTCGCACGCGAGCAATTACCGGACCTGATCATCAGTGATGTGATGATGCCAAAGATGGACGGTATCTCCTTCTGTACTCAAATCAAAACCGATCTCAACACCAGCCATATCCCAGTATTGCTGTTGACAGCGAGGACGGCAATGATATTTCGCATTGAGGGCTTAGAAACGGGGGCCGATGATTTTATCACCAAGCCATTTAGCTCTCAGGAACTGCGTCTGAAAGTTCGCAATCAACTTAAGGTGAGGCATTTGTTATGGGATCGCTTCGCGAGAACGCGAGACTTTAATCCCAAGGAAGTGAGTGTTACGACCGCAGATGAACGCTTTTTGAGTAATCTCATGGATACCTGCGAGAAGCAGCTCGGCAATCCAGATTTCAATATGGAATCATTTGCCGATGAGTTGGCAGTGAGCCGTCCCCTATTGTTTTCCAAAGTCAAGGCTTTGACCGGTCAAACGCCCAATAACTTTTTGAAGAGCATTCGCCTCAAACGGGCAGTGCAATTGCTGGAAAAGGGAGGTTTGGGCATCTCAGAAATTGCCTACCTTGTAGGCTTTAGAGATCCTAGGTACTTCAGCAAGGTGTTTCAGAAGGAGCACAGAATGACTCCTAGTGAGTACGCGCGTACACATAGCGAAAAACAAAAGGGGCTATCTACCGAATCTCAATAGCGGCTGAGTTTGACGGAAGGTTCTTTTTTTGTAGTGTGCAGCTCGAGACGACGAAGCAGGGCTTCGACATAATAATAGTCTGCGTAAACAATCGGCACATCCACTTCAGAGCTATCGGGTACATTACCCGCCGAATGAGCGAGGATAAAAGGGCCTAGGGAGCTTTGGTATTTTGGCTGCTGGAGAGAAACCAAGATTTTATCAGCCCATGCGAGGTAGCGTTCTCCGAAGGAGGCCCCACTAAACTGAGAGAGCTCAATCAAAGCAGAGGCAGCCACCGCAGCAGCAGAAACATCTCTAATCTCATGCGGAATATTGGGGGCATCAAAATCCCAATAAGGAATCAAATCTTGAGGCATATTGGGGTGTTCAAACATGAAAGCAGCTATCTGTTGTGCTTGGGCTAAAAAGGTCTTGTTTTGGGTGTAGCGATAGGCCAGGGTAAATCCGTACAATCCCCAAGCCTGCCCCCGCGCCCAAGCAGAATTATCCGCTACGCCTTGGTGAGTCTGGCGGATATGTGGCTCCGCGAGGATGGTATCATAAGAAACAACGTGGAAAGAAGAGTGATCGTCGCGAAAATGATTTTGATAGGTGGTCATCGCATGCTGCAGAGCGATTTTGGCAAAATTTTCTTCTTGGCTCAGCTTTTCAGCCTCAAAAAGCATTTCAAGATTCATCATATTGTCGATGATCACGGGAAACTGCCAGCGATCTTGATTAAAATCCCAACTGCGGATGGCACCGATCTTCGGATTGTAGCGTTGGATCAAGGTCCGAGACGCTTGTAGAATGATCTTTTCGTATTGGGCTTTGTCTGCATAGGCTAATCCCTGCCCAAAAGAGCAATATATCTTAAAACCAAGATCGTGAGTATGGGTATCAAACTGCTCCTTAGCTACAAATGCCGTCCACTGCTGCGCTAGATCCATCAATTCTTGATCCTTACTAAATCCATACAACTGCCATAGCGTACCAGGATAAAAACCACTCGTCCAAGAGCGGGACTTGGTACCGTGTAAGCTCCCATCTGGATTGAGAGAACGGGGAATATTAAGCGAATCTATGGGCAGAGATTGGGCCCGCTTGAGGCTAAGTTCACTAAGGCTTTTGAGACGTTCTTCGATTTGGACTTGAGAAAGTTGCTTAGTAGGCTCAGTCGCAGGAGCACAAGCAGCAAGCATCATAATAAGCAGCAGGGCAAAGGGATAAGCAGTAGGGAGGCACATAAGAAATAAGCCTTAGTGTTTGAGAATAAATAATGATTCTCAAGCTATTGATATGCCTTTGAAGGAAAATCTAGGATCGGGGGGACAATTGTCTAATTGGAATCATATTTTATAAAAATTGGCCTCACAGCGTCTCAGAAAGGATAATCGAGACGAATCTCGCACTCTTTGGTGACTATTTTCCTCCTAAGCTTTAGGAATAAGCACCATATTTAGCTCATCAGGCCTCGACTACTATAATGCTACTAAATCATGAAGTTCAAGCTATCTACAAGCGTAATTACTTTACTATTACTGATGGGTTTCCAGAGCCTCGCGATGGCTCAACTTGGCAGTATTAGTGGTAAAGTATCCGATGAAAAAGGAGTTTTGGTTGGTGCCACTGTTTACTTGGCGTCAAATCGGGCTCAAGGCACCAACTCAGATATCAATGGTGAGTTTACAATCACCAATGTTGAGGCCGGTACCCAAGAAGTTGTCGTAAACTATCTCGGCTACGAATCTCAAACAGTCAGTACTGAGGTCAAAGCGGGCGAAGTAAGTTTGATAACAGTAAAGCTAGTCCCAGGCTATGTAGAAGGGGATGTGGTCGTGATTTCGACCCAGCGTCGCGGTCAAACGGAAGCGATCAACCAACAGCTTGCGAGTGACAAGATCGCAAATATTGTTTCTTCTGACCGTATCCAAGAGCTACCTGATGTAAATGCAGCCGAAGCTATCGGACGTTTGCCTGGGGTAGCTTTGAGTAGAAGCGGTGGTGAAGGGCAAAAAGTAGCCATCCGAGGGATGGAACCTAAGTTTAGCGCCATTACGGTAAATGGCGTAAGATTGCCTTCCAATTCTAGTACTGATCGCTCGGTTGATTTGTCTCTCATTGCACCAGAATTGCTGGATGCGATTGAGGTATTTAAATCACCGCTGCCTGATATGGATGCGGAAGCCGTTGGCGGAACGGTCAACCTCAGGCTACGCAAAGCTCCCGAGGGCTTTCGCTTGATGACCAAAGGCCTTTGGGGCTACAATGACCTAGCGGAGCAATTTCGTGATTATAAGGGAGTGATTCAGGCTAGCAATCGCTTCTTCAATAAGAAAGTGGGCACGATTGCGCAGGGAAGCGTCGAGCGCTTTAATCGTAGCGGAGATTTTTTGACTAATAGCTGGCGACAAGGACCAACCGACTCTCTCAATAATACGGAAATACTAGGTAGTCAACTCAGACTGGAAGATCGTACCGAAATCCGCCGACGCTACAATGCGAGTTTGTCCCTAGACTATGCTATCAATCCCAAACACAGTATCACCTTATTTGGTGTTTATAGCCGTACGGACCGAGACCAGTTTAGAGTTTCAGAAAGCTATAATCCTTCTAATCCTTCTATCGACCATCGTGGTCAGGGAATCGAAAATGACCTTTCTCTTTTCTCTGGGACATTGAGCGGAAATCATAATTTTAATTGGTTAATCGCTGATTGGAGCCTGGCAAATTCGTTTTCGCAAGGTAGGACACCTTATAACTATGTAATTAGCTTTAGTGATACTAAAAATCAGTTTGATGATGAACTAAATCAGGAATCACATCCGCGCAACTACTTCGATGCGGCAACACCCGATATTTCAGAGACCAATCTCGTAGGAGGTGAGTACAACAACACCTCGACTTTTGAAAATACCATCACAGCCCTAGCGAATTTCGCCATTCCTGTAAAATTAGGTAAGAAGCTGACTGCCGAAGTGAAATTTGGCGGTAAGTATTACCAAATCGATCGAAGACGTGATGTCGAACGTTTAACGGAAAATTTCTATTACCTAGGTGGGGCCTTTACGAGTAGTGCTTCGGAAAGATTTACAGCCGCAGATGGCGCAATCGTTACCCTGCCAACCAACCCCAACTTAATTGGTATTGGTACTTTCTTATCACAGGGAGCTTCTCCTTTATTTGTGGATGAGAATGGAGTAGAACAAACCTTATTCGCTAATCTTGATCCTAATATTATCCGAGCTTGGTACGAATCCCAGCTCCCGATCCTCAATAACAACCGTTTTGCCTTGGTAGACAATTACCAAGTAGCAGAATCTATCACTGCGGGCTATGCCATGATCAAAATCAAATATCAGGATAAGCTGACCATTATTCCAGGCTTCCGCTATGAATATTCTGATAATACCTATTCGGCTGGCTTTTCCACCGCAAATGGACGATACGGCGTCAATGGAGATATTAGAGATACTACAACCTTTCAGCAGTATGGTGAATTTTTGCCACATCTACATATCAAGTATAAACCAGTTGATTGGCTCGACATTCGTCTATCGTACTCTCAGACCTTAGCTCGTCCGGATTTTGCCTTTATCACTCCGCGTACCCAAATAAATAATACCAGCTTGGATATAAATACTGGGAATCCTAACCTGAGACATGCGAAGGCGACCAACTATGACCTTCACTTCTCGGCTTACAAAGGCACGCTAGGTCTGCTTACCATAGGGGGCTTTTATAAACAAGTCAATGATATTTTCTTCCCCTTCGAGGTCAACCTCTCAGACCAAGAAACCGCCGAACAATATGGCTGGGACGATTTTCGAGGATATAACCTCTCTACTTACTCCAATCTTGAGAGCTCCCGAGTATTTGGGTATGAGATCGATTTACAAACCAATTTAGGCTTCTTACCCAAGCCATTTAATGGTATCGTAATCAACACCAATTATTCGCGACTTTATTCTCAGACACAAGCATTCTTCCAGATTTCAGAAACCAAATTAGTTAGTCAGATCCCTCCTATTATCGAAACAACCTATAGCACCGAGGTGAGAGAGGTGGAGATGCTCAGCCAGTCGCCCCATATTTTCAATCTTTCGATTGGCTATGACATCAACAAGTTCTCGGCTAGGATATCTGGTATATACCAAGGAACCAAAGCTAGTGGCTATTCGCTCAATAAGGACTTTGATCGCTTCACCTTGGAGTTTTGGCGCTGGGATGCCTCTATCAGACAAGGCTTTGGTGAAAACTGGACTGCTTTCTTGAACTTCAACAATATCACCAACCAGCAGGATATCTCTTTTGTCCGCAATCCTGACTACCTCAGTACTATCCAGACTTTTGGATTTACGGCTACTGTAGGTCTGCAATTCAAGATCCTCCCCAATAATTAGACTACTACTGTTCCCAATAAATTTTCCATAACCTAAACCTATTTCAAGATGAGACTTAACTACTCTATTGGCTGCTTTTTGCTCTGCTTATTTGCACTGAGCAGTGTCCAAGCCCAACGTACAGTCAATATCCCCGCCATGACCGGCAACTTTGTTGATATCTTCCCTATCATCATGGGTGATACTACTGCCTCCGGTGATCGTGTCGATGAAAATACGATTTACACCCTAGACAATGGTGGTGTTTACATTACCACCGGCCGTATCGTCAACAAAAAAAATTGGCCCTTGCAGATTAAAGCTACAGACTTGAGTAATACTGATCTCAAGCCCGTTTTGACTCGTGTCCCTAACGCAACAGGCACTTATCCAGACATCATGCGCCCTGAAGGAGACGTTACCCTCACCAATATTTGGATCATCTCTGGAGAAAAGGGACCTGGTGAAAATCATGATTGGGGCAAAATTCGTATCCTAGGCGATAGTACCACCTTCCGCGCTACTGACTGTATCATCGAAAAAGACCGCGGTGGTTTTGTCCAGCTACGCGCCAATAATGTAAAATGCTTCATTAATAACTGCGTCCTTCGCAATGGCGGCAATCGCTTTATCTTAGAAGGAAACGGTAGAGGCGTGGACTCTCGTAACTTTGTCTTTGATACCCTGATCGTAAGAAACTCTATCATTCACAATATCGTGGACCGCGTTTTCCGTAGTCAAGGTGGTACTGCTGCTCATGGATATATCGCTTTTGACAACAATACAATCTTCAATGTCGCTGGCCGCCATGGCTGCTTCCAGCTTCGCTGGGTTGAGAGTGCCCGTATCACCAACAACCTCATGATCAATCCTATGATGTTAGGTACAACACCTGCTTTGACCGATGAGCAAAATCAACCAGATAATGAAGCGCATAAGATTGTGACCCTCGACACGCTAACTCCTACTACAGAGTTGTTCATCGCCAACAATAATATCTATTGGACTCAGGATGTAGTTGATGTTTGGGCTTTACATGATTCTGTGGATCGTCCTGCTATCTTGTCTGACTTAGTCAAAGATGCGCTTGGCGCAGATACGACTAATGCGTTCTTCGAAGAAGTCATCAGTCTCAACAATGTGCCGATCAATATCACTCAATACATCGAGGACCTTTATGCCGATCCTGCGGCAACTGATATGTTTGACTTCATCGTACAGGATAGTGCCTTTGCGGGTGGAGATCGAGACTTTGGTAACCTATTTAAATTCAGCGAATTTGATCCTTGCTATGATGAAAATTCCGCTTCGGCTAGTGCTGCTACGCATGGTGGTTCTATCGGATACACACTTGGTTGCCAAGGCTTGACCATCCCTGATGAGTTTGGTACTGGGATCGAAGATTTAAATCAAAATTTAGGTCTAAAAGCAGCGCCAAATCCATTTAGAGCTCATACAGAGATTTCTTTTGAACTGAGTGAACCAGGTGCCGCAAACCTCAGAGTCTTCGATATCAGTGGTCGCGTCGTGAGCACTTTGGCCAATGATTATTATGCTGCCGGTCAGCATAGCGTCAATTGGCAAGCCAAGGGCTTAGGGGCTGGTATCTACTTCTTGAAGCTAGAAACCAAAGCTGGATTCATGACCCAAAAGGTGATTATTCAATAGATTTATAGTAAGTTTTTTTTGGTAGCGGGTAGCCATAGGTTATCCGCTTCTTTTTTTTGTTACTGCTGCGCAGAACGCTTATCTCCCTAGGTGCGGCATGCCTGCGCGCACCTACAATGGGGGCAATTTACTAGTAGCGGCGTATTACATAGGCCGCTAGGGACAAACGTTCCGCGCAGCGGAAAAAGAAAAAGGGCACACCCTGCCTCTCAGCCCAAGGTGTACCCAATGGTAAATGCTAATTAAAGAGCAGAAAGTATCCCGAAAGCTT
>JBCCQN010000157.1:0-19173 GCA_039024315.1 Bacteroidota bacterium | reverse complement strand
ATGCCAAGCCTGTCCATTGTCGCTGCGCTGAATGTCAAAATGGGCATTATTTTTTTCACTGGCGGTTATCCAGCTAAGCTCGATCTGGTCCTGTAGCAAACGTCCATCAAAAGAAAGTAGCTCTATCGGTAAAGTCCCGACGGGAAATTCATTGAAAGCCGTTAAACCAACTCCAGAGGCGTTGATCACGGAATTGGTAGCACCTACAGGGGTAGAGTAACTAATGCTGCTGATCCCTGTCGGAGCGCCTGAAAGACTAAGCACGATATCACTTCCACCGATGATAGAAACTCCCGTTACGGTAACGGCAGTACCATTTAAGATGAAATAGGTCTCAATGCCGGCATCGGCACTTAAAACGTCAGAAAGTGCAGTGTAAAGCGTAATTTCTGCAGCGCCTGTAATCGCAGCCCCTGTTATAGTCGGGGTGGCGATATCAACTGAAGGTCCTCCATAAATATCACGGTTGATCATCAAGTAACTGATGTCTCCCATTTTTTCATATCCGTTGACATAAGCGTAGTGGACATCGTCAGTATGATGCTGCAAAGTATTGGTACTGATCAATTCCATCTCAGGAATCGAGTCAGCTAATTGGCGCTGTGCTTCCTGAATAGGCAGTGTATTGTTAAAGCTAAAGTAGGCTCCATCTCTTATCTGGACCATATAATATTGGTCCACAGTATAATTTTCTTTGAGATCACTAAACAGAGCCGCAAACTCTGCTTTGTACGAATCTGTGGACTCACCGTTATCGGCTTCATTTTCTCCTTGAAACCAGAAAAAGCCTCTCACTTTTTGATCGCCGCCAGTTTGTAGCAAACGAGTCAAAGTCTTGCCATATTGGGTACTAAAATCATCATGGTCAGCATCGTTTCTCGTAAAGAAATCTAAATTCTGCCCTCCCCAGCAAGCATTAAAGATCGCTACGGGAACTGCGTGATTATCAATAATATTACGAGCTAATTTCATGCCCCATTGCCCTGTATTACCGTCCGACAAAAGGTCCCCATCGCCTTGGCCGACATGCCAATCGATATAGTTAAGATTGAAATTGACGCTGCGGCCATAAACTCGAATATAAGGAGAAGCATCTCCGCTCGCACTACCATCATACATCGAGGCTTCTCCATTAGATTGCCCGTAGATGATATACATATCACCTGCGACCACCGAATCAGCAGACTGAATCATATTTTCAGCTCCGTTAAAACCCAAAAGTTCGAATTTGTAGTTATTGAGTTCTCCTGGGATATCATAGCTAATCGAAAAGGGAACGATGCCTGTTCCAGGTCCAATACTTTGTACTTCGGTAGCCTGCAAAACTCCATCCCGATAGACTTTTAGCCTCATTTCAGAATAAGTGATGGCGGATAAATCCACTGTACCGGCAGCAGTTACGGTAGCTAAATTGGACGAAATATCACGGGGATATAGCTGTAAGTGTTCTGGAAAATCTGTTACTACAACTTGGCCGAAGACGAGGCAGGGCACCAAAAAGAACGTAAATAAGAGTGAGAATATTTTTTGCATTCCAAATAGTAAAAATGGGTTAATCCTAGTTAATCTTTAAAGAGCGTGTTGTCGTATTTGATCATCCTTAGTATTTGTAGGCTATCTAAATTAAATGAATCTCTATATCTGGCCCAAAAGTTACGTAGAGATGTAAGAGTATCGAATAAGTTGTCGCCAAACTGTCGCTTTTGAAAGCTGAAATCGCCAAAAAGCTCAGTAAACCGCCCTTAGCCGAAATCTTATTTCATTAAAATAAACTACAATCCGAAATAGCCATCCAAAAAAGCAGTTGCCCTTTCCTCTTGCGAGAAAAGGGCAGCGTTTACATATTAGCAATTTTAATGCCTGACTGAAAAGCGATAGGCGCTTTTAGTTTGATAGACTTCCCCAGGGTCGAGGCGAGTGCTAGGAAAATCCTCTTTGTTAGGACTGTCAGGATAGTGTTGAGTCTCCAAACAGAAGGCAGATCTTCTCGGATAGACCTTACCAGCCTTACCCACGAGCGTTCCATTTAAAAAATTCCCGCCATAAAACTGTACCCCTGGCTCCTGAGTCAAAACCTCGAGCACGATATTCGTCTTGGGCGAATAAACCTCAGCCACTTTACGCAGCTCGTCGGTCTGACCACCATTGAGAACAAAATTGTGATCATAACCCTGTCCCAATATCATTTGTGTTTCGGTGGAGGATAAGCGTTCTCCGATAGGAGTTGGCACCCGAAAGTCAAAAGCTGTACCCTCGACAGATGCAAGCTCTCCAGTGGGTATGAGTCCCTTATCTACTGGTGTATAACGATCCGCAGCAATCATCAGAATATGATCATTGATCGTCTCATTTCCTTCGCCACTCAAATTGAAATAAGCATGGTTGGTAAGATTGACTACCGTAGGCTTATCTGTGGTAGCATGGTAGCTGATTTCGAGCGCATTGTTTGCCGTTAAGGTATAAATCACCTGCATTTCAAGCTTGCCCGGATAGCCCTCCTCGCCATCGGGAGAAGTATATTCGAATAAATACGAACGAGGATCTTTTTTACTCGCTTTCCAGACTACCGTATGAAGGCCAGCAGGGCCACCGTGGAGATGATTTTCGCCATTATTAGTCGCGAGTACATATTCAGTATCGTCTATAGAAAATTTTCCCTTGGCAATACGATTGGCATAGCGCCCAGTAGTGGTGCCTAAATAGGCCTTGCTTTTGATAAAGCCCTCTAAGCTTTTATGCCCGAGAGAAACGTCGACGAGCTGACCATCCTGATCAGGTACAAGAATACTGACAATACGTGCCCCGTAATTGCTGAGGGCAACTTGCATACCGTTTTCATTGGCGAGAAAGAATAAATCCGTCTTATGGCCGTCAAGATCCATCTGGAAATCGGTCCTCTGGGGTAATAAATCCGAAAGGGTAATTGGGGTACTGGGCAACTCAAATACGCGCTCATTGCGCTCAGTAGCCTTTTGTTCTTGTCCACAAGACAGCAATAGGCCAAGAAACAGTAAAAAGGCGCTCAGTGGTAGTAGCTTTTTCATGATCATTTTTAAGTACTTAGACAATAGTATTTAGTAGTAAGACCGAGAAGTATGGGATTATGTAGGTCAGCAGAACCTTTCTCCTTAATACTGAATACTTTTTACTCAGTACTCAAGAGAAGGTAATCATAACATAAGCTACAACAGCAATCACAAAAAGAGAAGCCGCAATATCCATCCAATTGTAGGTATCTCTGTTGGTCTGCCGATCTGCTGCGCTCAGGGTCTGCATGCTCAAACCTTCCAGCGCTTCCTCATTTTGAGGGGGTGTAGCTAAGCTCACAATGATAGTAGTGAGCACCGCAATGAGGAAGAACCAAGAGCTGAAGTGTAAGAAGTTGACATCGCCGAGTTTGTAAAAAATACTATCGGTGGCAAAATTGTCTTTCGTGATTTCTAAGGTCAGCCTGACCACTGCGATGATCATACCCGAGATCAAAGCAGCCATAGCCCCGCGAGAATTAATGCGTTTAGAAAAGATCCCCAGCAAGAAGATCGCCGTTATGGGCGGAGCAATGTAGGACTGTACTTTTTGTAGATACTGATAGAGCACGCCATTGGCGATGGACTGCATGATCGGAATCCAAAGAATCCCTAATATTACCACTACCGCAGTAGCAATACGCCCAATGCGGACCAGTGATTTTTGATCTGCCTCAGGCCGGACTTTTTGGTAAATATCCACCGTAAATAGAGTCGAACAAGAATTAAAAACCGAAGCTAATGAGCTCATCAATGCGGCCAAGAGTCCGGCAGCAACTAAGCCTCTCAGCCCTGCTGGTAATATTTTGGCCATGAGCGCAGGAAAGGCTTCATCAGGTTTGGCAAAACTTAGGTCTCCCGTCTTTTGCATGGCAAAAGCAATAATACCAGGAATCAAGAACAGCAATACAGGCGTAAGCTTCAAAAATCCACCGAAAATCGTACCACGGCGGCCTTCTTGGACATTCTTTGCGGTCAAAACCCGTTGCACGATCACCTGATCGGTACACCAATACCAAATCCCTACTACCGAACTCGAGATCACTAAAGAGGGCCATGGATAGTCAGGATGATCAGCTGGCTTCCACATATTGAGATAGTCAGCCCCCACGATTTCTATCATGCCATCCCATCCGCCAATAACATCTAAACCTAAAAAAGTCAAAGCGCCCGCTCCTAGTAGTAAGACAATCGTTTGAATCGCCTCGGTATAAATCACCGCTTTCATGCCTCCTAGGACGGTATAGATCCCCGTCAATATCACGGTCGCCAAAGCTCCAGACCAAAATTCAATTCCGAGCAGAGTCGAGATGACAATGCCTCCGGCATATACGGTAACCGAAACCTTGGTCAAAACATAGGCGACCAAAGAGAAAATAGACAAGAACCAGCGCGCGCTTGGACTAAAGCGTTTTTCTAGAAATTCAGGCATAGTGAAGACTCCTGCACGAGCGTAAAAAGGCAAAAAGATCCATCCTAGCATCAATACTACCCATGCATGCAGCTCATAAATCAAAAGAGGAATTTTGTCAGAAGCACCGCTACCCGCCAAGCCTACTACGTGTTCAGAGCCAATATTTGAAGCAAATATCGAGGCTCCTACGACAAACCAACCAGCATGCCGGCCAGCGAGGAAGTAATCTTCCGTTGAATCTTGTTTTTGGCGAATGACCCACCAGGCAACACCCAGCAGCACCCCAAAATAGAGGGCGACAACTATCCAGTCGAGGGTTTCAAATGTAATCATGTGGTTTAAAAAGTTGCAGTAATAGTCAAAAGTACAATAAGTAGCGGAGCTTGAAGATAAGCGATAATACAGATTGTTCCAGCTTTATGTGAAAAATGTTCGCCTTTTGATCCATAAGTACTACTGGGTGGGAAGTAGAAAGATAATATTAGGTGCATTGAAGGAGGAGCGCTTGATTGATTTAAGCAACCTGTCGAGCTTCTCAATACTAACAGGGTAAAAATTATGTGGTACAAAAAAAAGTTCTAGCTGAACCGTAGCGCCCTATTTTCCTCGGTCTTAACACTGAATACTATTGTCTAGGTACCTAATACTACCGGAATAAGCGTTCCGCGCAGCGGCAAAAAAAAGCCACGATAGCTAATCAATCGTGGTGAGTCATTTGAGTAGAAAGACATAAGCAAAAAGTAACGTAAGGGGAGATTTATGGTTGATTTAAGCTGTAAATAGAGCGCTTTAATACCAAATTCCCTTCTTCATAGAGCGTTTAAGCTTGCCAGCGTTCCAGATATTTGATAAAGATCTTGGCAATATTGCGGGCATCGTCAATGCCACGATGGTGGGTACCGACTAAGTCAAAGCCTTCGTTTTTTAGAGCACGGGCCATACCCATATGCTTCTTGGCTCCTACCAGCCCAGTGTACTGATGCTTGACGCTGATATGGTGAACCAACCAATCCGTTTCTAATTGATGAAGTTTACAGTCTTTTTCAAATTGGTTGCGGTCATAAAAGCCCCAAGAACAGAGCAAATAAGGCTGGCTTAAATCAATCCAATCGGTGAAGCTTTTGAGCACCTGAGGAAATTTCTCGGCTTGGTCTATATCTGCTTGAGTGATAGAAGTCAATTCGGTGCAAAAAGGCGAGAGATTGGGATACAGATGCGGTCGGACGAAGTGGGCAAATTCATCTAATATGTGCCCGTCTACATCAATGGCAAGGGCTCCAATTTCGATAATTTCGGATGGTTTTTTGTGGCCTCTTTCTCGCCAACAAGTAGCTTCGAGGTCAAGTACTATATATTTCATCTTTGTCCTTACGTGTTTAGAGATTCTGCGTTGGGACCCACTTCGTGGAACGCAAAATCCTCCACCCTAAACGTTTAGAGCGGAGGATAAGCTTTAGTTGAGGCTCGCCTTAAGCGAACTGTAATTGAGTCATATATTTTGCATCAGCCTCGGCACTTTTGAGGGGGGTAGAGCCATCATAGCGTTCTTGCTCGACGATATAATATTTCATCCCGTTTTCAGCAGCTACCTTGAGAATTTCGGCATAGTTGATAGAACCAGTCCCCAAATCACAAGAGGCATTCCCTTCACCAGCTGGGGCATCTTTCATGCGATCTTTGACGTGGCAAAGTGGGATACGGCCTTTATACTTTTGGAGAAACGGGATGGGATCAACCCCGGCAGTAACCATCCAATATAAGTCCATCTCAAAGTCAACCGTTTCAGGATTGACATTATCCATTAGGTATTCTTGAGGAATTTGTCCTTCCAATTCTTTGAAAGAGTAGGCATGATTGTGATAAGCGAAACGGACACCATGCTTAGCACAGATATCCCCACATTCATTAAACTTATCGGTGATTTTCTTCCAATCGTCCATGCTCTTTTGAGGCCCAAGATAAGGGCAGAGCAAATGGCTCATGCCTACTTCTCCGGCTTGGGCCGCTTTGGTCTCGAAATCCTCATTGATATTGCAATGACTGGCGACCATACTTAGGCCTAGTTCATCAATATAAGCCTTAAACTCCTTGGGGCTCATATCCCAAAACATCCCTTGCTTGCCTTCATAGCTTTCAATTTGCTTGTAACCATATCCAGCAAGCTTTTTGAGGACTCCTTTTGGATCTTTGGGCATATCATCACGCAGGGTGTAAAGCTGGATCCCAAACTGATCCAAACTGCCTTTGATGACTTCGGCATTGGCAGTAGTATCTGCTGTAGAAGATTGACTGCTTTGGGTAGAGCAGGCCCAGGCGGGTAGGATCAAAGCTCCTGCTCCTACCGCTCCTGCCTTTTGGAGGAAATTGCGACGAGAATGATTCATGTCAATAGTAGTTTTTTGAATGAGGAGGATAAGATAAAAAAATATCAGGCTGCCTTGCAGGCAAAAGCAGCATTGTCGCATGATTTACTGATTTAATTCTAGACTTTTCCCTTTTTTAATAGAGGATCAGCTTATG
Organism: Bacteroidota bacterium; assembly: GCA_039024315.1. GTDB lineage: Bacteria > Bacteroidota > Bacteroidia > J057 > J057 > JBCAWW01. The sequence continues at coordinate 12,213 of JBCCQN010000157.1, read as the reverse complement.
GACTTTACCCAATTCAGGTGCTAGCATTTGAATAAAGTAAAGTCCGGGATTGAGCCGAGAAAGATCTAGACTAGTCTCTCCAATTCCCTTTAAGCTAGGTAAAGATTGTGGGTTCATCACTAAACGTCCACTAACATCCATGATCCGGACCTGAATGACTTCCTCCTCTGGACTAGCATATTGTAGGACTATCTCCCCCTCGGTAGGATTGGGTCGCAGCTGAGTGATGGCGTAATTATCAGGAATAATTCCTGGGGCGGGATCAGGATCCGGTCCGCCCAGAGAACCCCCATAGCAAACCCCTTCGGGCTTTAATATTTCATTCCTACTGCAGGAAGGCTTATTTTCTTCGATATTCCAAAAGTCCAAACCAGGCAAGAGATTTTTTAGTACGCAGCAACTATCCAGGGCCGAATTGCCTTGAATGTGGACCCCATAGCCGATTTCACTGATGCCCGCCAAACCGTCAAGGTTTTGCAGGTCCTCATTATTGATGATTTTGAGTAAGCCACCGTAGCGCCCACTCAAGCCTGAAAGGGCATCCACATTAAGAATCCCTAGGCGTTCAAGATTTAACTTAGCCTTTAAAGAATATTGCACATCTAATTTTTGCACACCTTCCAAGCCCTCCAAACTCTCTAGATTGGGTAGCCGCTGTAAAAACAGTAAAGCAAGAGAATCTTCGGCGGCTGGAAAGCCTTGGAGAGAAGAAATGCCACAGGCTTCAATGCTGAGTTTGTCTAGGTTTTTGAGGCTATCAAGCCCATTTAGACTTTGTAAACCGTCATTTCCATCCAACCTCAGATCATGGATAGACGCTACATCATCAAAGATGCTCATATCCCTAAGATCCTTTACACCGGAAATAATGACCTCCGAAATACTCCCTGAAAGTTGGTTTAGGCCCGAGACATCCAAAACATCAGTGGTGTATATCATCACATCATTGAGAAAAAGATGATCTACTGATCTAAGGCTATCTAAGCCACTAAAATCGCTTAGATAATGACAATTTGTAATGGAAAGAGAGGCCAATTGCCGTACCGGATAGAAAGCATCTAGTCTGTGAAGGCCCGTTATATTTACATAGATTGACTCTGTTACATCCAACTGAGCCAAGGCAGAAAGACTGAAGATATCGACCAGTCGAAGATCAACTATGCGGCTATTGCGCAGATTATAGAGCCCGTCTATGCTGAGGAGCTTACTTTCGTAGATGTACATTTCCTCTGCCCCCGTGATGCCAATCAATCCGTCAAGATTGATCAATTCATTGAAACGGATATCAAGTACCTTAACATCACCTCTTAGCCCCATCAGGCTGTCAATTTGAGTCAAATCGGTACGCTCTAGGAAAATGGTATCAATGCCTCCATGCAATCCACCCAAGCCGTTTAGGTTCTTTAATTCTTCATTCCTCCCGATTTGCAGCTTGTTGAGCGTTTCCAAATTATGGAGGGCATCAATATTTGTTAAGTCGTCATTGTCATCGATCTCCAGTTTACCCGTGAGGGTCTTTAGAGAATCTAGGCCCGATAAATCCGTCAGGCTAGTACCGCGGATCCTAAGATTGCCCGCATGTTTGAGTTTGAGCAGCGGACTGATATCTGTGATATCATGCCCGTTGATGTGTACCGTTCCGGGAACGATAGAGTCATTAAAAGCATTTACCTTGGCCTGATTGTACAAGGCCGCGTCTTGAGCATGGAGGGATGTCCATAGGCAAAGGCTACTCAAGAGGAGCAGTCGAAAAAGGATTGTCTTCATAATGATGTAGCGTTAGTAGAAGTGACAGGCTCCGCTCATCAAAGCACACGACTTAAAATAAGAAATGGTTGGGAAACTTGGGGTTATTGTAGGGAAGAGGGCTGTAGGTACGTGTCGATCTTTCTCATCGGGTAATTCTAGTCGTCTATTAATTATTCATAATTCTCAACTACAGCATCTGGGAATGCCATTTTCGCCCAAGTAATTCTTTTTTCGATTTCCTCTTCACTTACATTTTTACGTCTCATAACATTCTCCCATTCCGAAAAGATGTGTTTACTCCATTTTGGTGTATATAATTCATCATGAGCAAACCAGAATAATAGGTCTCGAATTTCGATTGGAAAAATTACGTTTGTGTCCAATACGCACTTAAACCGGATACTATGTATCATATAACCCAGATTCTTGGTCTGCTTGCATAATTTTAATGATAAAATCTTTCTGTTTTTCTTTCATTCGCTTTTTGTAAGCTATGACATCTTCAAATTTTACCCTACGATGCTTACCTATTTTGGTAAACTCGATTTTCCCTTCCTCAAGTAATTTCACTAAATGAGGCCGCGAACAACCAAGTAGGTCTGCTGCTGCCTGAGTTGTCATTTCAGTTGCTATAGGCACTATCGAAATAGGTTTTCCTTGGCTGGTCACCTCAAGAATTGTCGCAAGTAGTTTTAGGGCATTCAAGGGGATTTTTATCCTTGCATTGGTTTCTTCAATTTCTATTTCAGGGCTATCTGTTCGTAATTGTTCAATAGCAGCCTTGAGAGCACTGTAAGATTCCATAGCAACCTTTTGCTCTTCTTTAGTTGGCTTATTTATATTTTCTAATCCGTTCATAGGCATTTTGATCATCCTTCAAGCATAATCAAACAAAATAATCGAAATAAACAAAATAATCGAAAAGGGCGTCTAACTTCAATTCTAAGCAAAGCTGTAAGTTCATTCCCAAATGACACAACAAGGGGATGAGCGTTCTGCGAAGCAGTACCTCCTAACGCATCTTCTTCAACTTATAAAACATATCCCCTAGCCCATTGATTTTGATTTCATAAACCGTAGCCAGTTGCATGCCCAGTTTTCCTTTGGGCATACCTTCCCGTTTCATCCATTCTAGATAGTGTACGGGAATGTCGCAGAGTAGGCGGCCCGCATACTTCCCATAAGGCATTTTGACGCGGACGAGGTCCAGGAGAATTTGAGGATCGGGTTCCATAGGACAAAGATAAACGATTTCCTTGGCTAGGTGAGGTAAATTTTGTTTTACTCTTTGGCGATGGGCTCAAGGCAGAGAGCCTGTTCAAAAACTATCCTTTGGCTTGAAATTTAAGTACTTGGACAATAGTATTCAGTATTAAGACCTAGGAAAACTGGACTATATCGTTTAGCAGAACCTTTTTTCTCGGTACTACATACTCCCGAAAGCTTTCGGGATACTTTCTACTCTTTACTTAAACAGGCGCTAGGAATTTGAGCATCAAAAATTCAATTTATATCTCCGGCTGGGACAAACAATTGTGGGCAAATAGACTTTTACATTAAAAGCTTTTATCATGAAAAAAAAATCAACCCTTTTGTTGGGCCTTGGCTGCCTACTCTTTAGCCTCCTGCCAGCCCAAAATGGCCTCATCTACGGTCTTCATTTTACCAATGGTCAATTGCGTTTTGCCGAGTATAACATCCAAACGGGCAATCTCAATGTACTCACCCCTAACGCGATCAGTCCAGATGGTTTTCAACCAGGCGTTGCGGACTACGATCATTTCAACAAGGTCTATTATTATCTCCGCAATGGCGGAAATGCATCACAGATTTACGCGATTGATGCAGTTACAGGCAATACCCTATCCGTTGCTACAATGAATAGTGGGAATAATGCCGTCTCCCCGATCACCAATATCGCCTACAACTGGCTCAATGATACGATCTATGGACTCAACTACACTTTCAATAGTAATAGCGGGCAAACCATCCTCAAATTAGCCTCCGTTGACCCGCAAAGTGGAGTAGTATCGGTTATATCCGCCAATCCAGTTAGTACCACTCCTTTCGGTTCAGGTAATTCAGACATCGATCCTGTCCACCGTCGTTACTTTTACATTACGACTAATCGCTTGTACACAGTAGATTTAGACAATGGCACGGCTACCTATGACGTAGCTATCAATATGCCGGTCAATACTTCCTTTGTCAACCTCACTTACAATTGGGTTGATCAACAGTTATATGGCTTAGCCTTTGGTCCCGCCGCCAACCCCAACGGGATTTTTACTTATCAGCTACAACTAGCTACCGTTGATCCCACCACTGGTAATACCCAGATTCTCTCTAGTGTTCCATTGAGCTTAGACGGTTTTTCGACCAGCGATTGTGATATTGATCCTGTAGGCAATCGATACTTTTATATTCGCCAAAATTCCCTCTATACGGCTGATTTGACTACCGGTGCCCTACTCAGTGTAACGCCTTTTCCCAACCCTAATAATGCAATCTCCCCTCTGACGAGCATGGCTTTTGATGAGTTTACCACTGCGCTACCCCTCCCAAGAGCTCAAATGAATATGGGAGAGCCCGTCAATTTTGATCCCGCCAATCCTCCGGCCTTAGATGCTTATGTTGGCTCAGATGCTAGTTATCTCTGGAATGATGGTTCAACCGATCCGCAGATGTTAGCCTCAAGTCCTGGCACCTATTCTGTGCAGATATCCAAAGGATCCTTTGTGATCGAAGGAAGCATAGAGCTTGAAGGACAAAACGCTACCGCCATCGAACCAACTATTCCGCAAGCGCTAAAAGTGTTTCCTAATCCGGCAAAAGACCATTTGTTTTATCAGTGGGACCAAACAGAGCCCTTGCAAGGAATACAGCTATACAATGCACAAGGCAAGATAGTCTGGCAACAATCTGCCCCGACTTCTCAAGGCCAAATCTTTGTTGGTTCCTTTGCTGAGGGAATTTATCTCCTTAAAATCCAGACTGAAACTGGCCAGCGCGTTGAACGGGTCGTTTTAACCCAATAGTAAGCAGATTCCAAACTCATTCCTCCCCCTGAATCCTTTTTGAAAGGGGCAGGGGGAGGAAAAACTAAGCGTTCTGCGAAGCAGTAAGTCCGAACCTAATCTAAAGTCGCTAGCCGAATATTTCGAAGTTGAATCTGCGAGGGGGCCTTATCATCAAAGATTCTAATCCCCGCCTGTAGTGCAATATGTCCCGCCTTTTCAAACATCCCTGCGGGGAACGTATGGTCGGCGCTCTCCTTGCCGTTTACGTATAAGACCAGTTCACTATTTATTGCTAGTATCTCCAATCGGTTCCAGTCCCCATAATCAATTAGCTGACTGAAGGCACGCGCATGCGCCACGATAGAGCCGGTCGAAAAGGCATGCGTAAAACCATTGTGGTCATAGATATTGCATTCGATACCGCCTTGGACTGAAATATTACTGATACTATCGGGATTTAGACGCACAAAGATGCCGCTATTGTCTTCTTTGGCGATTTTGAACTCTGTACTGAGATAGAGACTTTTGTACAGAGAATCTGAAATCAGATAGCCTCCTTCTGCCCCAGAAAGTCCCGTCAAAACACCTTCTTCTAAGTCCCAAGTACCCGTGCCCGTCTGAAACCAGCCCTCAAGATTTTCGGTCAAGATTGGCTGCGCATTCTTCTGGCCAATAGTTCTATACATAGCATGGTCAAATATCTCCGCCTTTTCATCTTGCGCTAAGGACTGAATCTTGAAATTGCGAAACTGCTCTTCCAGACTCACTAGGTCTTGGGCGGCTTGAAAACCTATTTTCCCTTGTTTAGCGGCGTTTGTTTGGGTCGCCACGACCAATTGCCCATTAATGCGGACTTCAACTACCTCTTCCCTTACTGCAAGCGAAATCTGGTTCCACGCTCTGGTGGATACATTTTCTATGACCATAGCCCTCGCCTCATTGACCACACTGCCTAGGGTGTTTTGTTGATTAGGATTATAGGCGAGATTGATACGGAGGCCTCCTTCGGAGAACGCTTCCCCTTCTCCTAAGCCAAATAGAATTTGGTTTTGCTGGCCTTCGGTTAAGAAAAACTCTCCTTCCATAAGGAAATCGTGATACTCCCTTGAGGATAAAACCCCTCCGACTACCTTTTCCCAGTCCCCAAAGCTGACATCTTCCCAGCCAGGAGCAAGCCTTGCATTTTGGGTATTGCTGCTTTGTTCACAAGCCCAAGAGAAGGTGAACATCAGCAGAAATCCTAATACAGTTCGAGTGGTCTTCATAAAATCTGGGCTAAGAGATTGAGTATAAGCGTTCTGCAAAGCAGAGAAAAAGTACGATAAGTTCGCAGCTACAAAAACCCGCTTTATCCTACATTTTTCCCTCTTGGCTTATCTAATGTAGTCTACGTGCGGGTAGCTAGCAAAAAAATATTAGGTTGAAAAAGAGGCACTGAGATCATCACATCTGCTTCACAGTCAAATAGAAAGCCCATAAACGCCCACTGCTTCGATGAATAAAACTGTCCATGCGCTGTATATCGGCCTCTTTGTGGTCATTACCATTTTGGTAACGATATATCTTGCCTATACAGGTTATGCTTATTACAATCTTCCTCTCGAGGAACGCTTCTATCATCCTCGCCACGATTGGTTTAAGCCTAGCGGTACTTATGGGCATGGTTTAGGCATAGTCGGGACCTTCCTGATTTTGTTTGGCGTTTGTCTGTATATAGCGAGAAAGCGTTATGGTTTTCTTGGCCGCCTTATTCGCTTGAAGTACCTGCTTGAGTTTCACATATTTCTCTGTACGCTAGGTCCGATCATGATTCTTTTTCACACTGCTTTCAAGTTTGGGGGAATCGTATCGATCGCTTTTTGGAGCATGGTGGCCGTTGTGGCTAGTGGCGTGATTGGACGATTTATTTATGTGCAGATCCCTCATAGCATCGAAGGCCGAGCCTTGAGTTTGGCTGAGGTCAATGCCATGAAACAAGACATTGGGGAAGTACTCAGAGAGAAATTTGGAGTAGAGTCTGCCTTTTCGATGCAGTTAGCCGGTATCGCCAATGGCCCAGCTGCGGATCAAGTAGGGCAATTGAGGCAAGCCCTGAGATCGCACAATATCCCGAAAAAGGATCGGAAACCGATTCTTAATCTTTTCAAGCAAGAAATCTCCTTAGCGAAGAAAATCGCTCGTTTGGAGACGATGCAGAGACTGTTTAAATATTGGCATGTGGCGCATTTACCCTTTGCGCTCATCATGTTAGTGATAGTAGTCCTCCACGTGGGAGTGACACTGGCTTTTGGCTCTAAATGGATATTCTAATGGGAGAAATCGTATTAGAACAGATCATCATTTACGGCAGTGTGGCCTTGCTGTGCGGTGTCGTAATTTGGCTATATCTCAGGAGGCTCAAATCCGCCTCTCAGATAGTAGAGCAAAAGGTAGCCATTGCCAAAGAGGAAGGGCTTTTTGAACCGGTCTCTCTGCATCCATATATAGACCTCAAGACTTGTATTGGCAGCGCGGCCTGTGTCTCGCATTGCCCAGAAAAAGACATTCTTGGTATCATCGATGGCAAAGCCACCGTAGTCAATACCTCAAATTGTGTGGGTCATGGCGCATGCTTTCACTCCTGTCCGGTAGAAGCCATTTCGCTACGCATTGGCACGGAGACTCGGGGCGTAGATCTCCCCCATGTCAATCAAAACTTCGAAACCAATATTAGAGGGATCTTTATCGCCGGCGAGCTTGGCGGTATGGGCCTAATCAAAAATAGTGTAGAGCAGGGGCAACAGGCTATAGACAGTATCATCAAAAGTAAAAAGCCGAAAAGAGAAGGGGTATTTGATGTATTAATTGTCGGAGCAGGCCCAGCAGGAATTTCGGCCTCTCTTGCCGCCAAAAAGCACGGCCTCACTTCTTTGACGCTTGAACAAGACTCATTGGGAGGTACCGTTTACACCTTCCCCCGCTCCAAGATCGTGATGACGGCTCCTATGAACTTACCGCTCTATGGCAAAGTAAAGCTTTACGAAACCAGCAAGGATGAGCTGCTCCAGCTATGGCAAAAGGTCATCAGTGAGCAAGACCTACAGGTGGTAGAAAGAACTAAGGCAGAACAAATTATCCCCCAAGCCGACGAGACCTTTAAGGTGATCAGTAATGAAGGAGTTGAGTATATCGCTAACCATGTTTTATTGGCTATTGGGAGAAGAGGAAGTCCTCGCAAACTCGGAGTCCCAGGTGAGGATACCCAAAAAGTAGCGTACCGCCTACTGGAGCCCGAAAGAATCAATGATCGCAAGATCATGGTAGTCGGCGGGGGAGATTCTGCCATCGAATCGGCCTTACTCCTCAAAGACCAAAATGAGGTATGTCTTTCCTATCGTAAGGATAAGTTTGCACGCCTCAAGCCCAAAAACAGAAGCAAAATTCTCGCCGCTATCGAAGCCGGAGAAATAGAGGTGATTTATAACTCCAATTTGCTCAGCATCAATCCTGATCGTGTGCTACTCAAAGTTAGTGGCGAAGAGCAAGCGATGCAGAGAGCCAATGATCAGGTATACGTTTTTATTGGGGGAGAATTACCCACTGGTTTTCTTGAAAAAGCAGGAGTAGAGATCACCAAGCGTTTTGGTTACATCGTCAAAAAGCATAAATAATTCATTTTGAATCGCTTGACCCGACATATCTTTTTGCTATTGAGCCTTTCGCTCACAGTGGCTCAGGCCCAGCTCTCTCCGGGAGATCTGACCAGTGCCCATGCCGAATTTGAGGGTTTGAGCAATTGTACGCTTTGTCACGATTTAGGTAACAAAGTCACCAACCAAAAATGTCTGGAATGCCATGAGGATATTCAATCCTTTTTAGACGCCAATCAAGGCTATCATGCCCATCAATCTGTGAGGCAGCAAGATTGCTTTACTTGCCATAGCGAGCACCATGGACGTCGCTTTGATATGGTGCGTTTTGATCAGGACGCCTTTGACCACAACCTAACTGGCTATGAGCTAGAAGGCCAACACGATGTGATTGATTGCCGTGAGTGCCATGCACCAGAAAATATTGCTGATCCAGAGATCAGAAGGCGAGAAAACACCTTCCTTGGCTTAGACCAAGAATGCTTGTCTTGCCATGATGATTATCATCAACAGACCTTATCAGAGGATTGTATTAGCTGCCATAATTTTGAAGGCTTTAGACCAGCACCCGGCTTTGACCATAATGAAGCTGATTTTGCCTTGCGTGGCGAGCACGCCAATGTAGATTGCATCGAATGTCACGCCGAGACCACTCGTAATGGTCAAGAATTTCAAGAGTTTAGCGGCATTCCTTTCGGTCGTTGTACGGACTGTCATGATGACGTCCACAATGGTCAGTTGCCAGGTACTTGTACTCAGTGCCATGATGAAACTTCCTTTAGCCGCTTCCTCGGTCAAAGACGTTTTAGACACGATCGCACTGGCTTTAGCCTCAAGGGAGCGCACAAGCAGGAGGACTGTTACAGTTGTCATACTCAGACTAGCAATCCTTTACAGGTCTTCCAGGATCAATTGGGGATCGCCGAGACTAGTTGTATCTCCTGCCATGAAGATCATCATGAAGGGAAATATGGGGAAGATTGTGCCCAATGCCACAATGAAGAGAGTTTTCTAAGCCTCAATGATAATCTCGATTTCTTTGATCACTCAGTTACTGATTATCCGCTTGAGGGCTTGCATAGAGAGGTTGATTGTAGGTCCTGTCATACAGAACGCTTCTCCACCGCCATTGACTTTAGTGAATGCAAAAACTGCCATGAGGACTATCACAATGGCCAATTCGCCAGCAGCGGCCCCAATGGGCAAGCGGCGGATTGTAATGCCTGTCATACCTTAGAGCAGGACTTTACTTTTACTTCCTATTCCATAGAACGCCACCAAGAAAGTGCTTTCCCACTCGAAGGCGCTCACATGGCTACGCCATGCTTCGCTTGCCACATAGACGAGGCCGATCCAGAACAACACTGGTCGTTTCGCGAAGTAGGCCAAGCCTGTATCGATTGCCATGAAAATATCCATGAGGGGTATATCAGTGATAAGTTTTATCCTAATCAAGATTGTGCCTCCTGCCACGGCAGCGAATCATGGGCTTCGACCAACATCCAGTTTGATCACAATCTGACCAATTGGCCCTTAGAAGGGAAACACCAAGAGGTAGACTGTAGGGCTTGTCACTTTGAAGCGGTTGCCGATAATTCGACTGAATTCAATCAACAATTCATAGAGCTTTCCACCGACTGTATCTCCTGCCATGACAATGTGCATGGAGATGACTTTGCTATCGACGGCGTCACGGACTGTGTACGCTGCCACGTAACTACGAGTTGGTTGCCCGAAAAATTTGATCACAACACTACTGCCTTCCCGCTAGAAGGAAAGCATGCCGAATTAGATTGTCGCGCCTGTCATGAGGTAGAAGACGCTAGCGGCTCCACGGTCTTGTTGTATAAACTTGAGAAATTCGAATGTATAGACTGTCATCAATAATCTGCCTATTGTTTCTAGGCCTAAATGCGGTCTTAGCTCAGTCTCCACATGGAGAAGATTTGGCATTCGATTGCGCCCAATGCCACAATCCCTCGGGTTGGGAATTGGACCGGGCTAGTATGCTCTTTGACCACAATGATCTAACGACCTTCGATCTAGAGGGTATGCACGCTACGGCGGATTGTCGCCTATGCCACGAGGATCTGATCTTTGAGGGAGCGCAGCAAACTTGTGTCGATTGCCACGAAGATATACATAGCATGACAGTCGGCAATGATTGTGTGCGCTGCCACGACAGCAACTCTTGGTTGGTAGATGAAATTCCGGAGCTGCATGAATCAAATGGTTTTCCGCTCATTGGAACGCATGCCAATCTTAGTTGTGTTGAGTGTCATATCAATGAGACGAATTTCCGTTTTGACCGCCTTGGCAATGAGTGTATCAACTGCCACAATGATGATTACCTCGCCGCGGAGCTGCCTAATCACATAGCCGCAGGCTACTCAACAGACTGTATCGAATGTCACTCTACCCTAGCATTTGCTTGGGGCAGCAATATCCCCAATCACGATTTCTTTCCCCTAGAGCTAGGACATGATATTGAAGATTGTAACCGATGTCATACGACGGCAGCCTTTTCTGATGCCTCGCCGGATTGTATCATGTGCCATCAGACGGATTTCAATGAAACCCTTAATCCTTCACATACGCAGCTCGGCCTTTCTAATGATTGTGCCCAATGCCACACCATAGATCTTGATTGGATGCCTGCTCGCTTCGATATCCATGACCAGTTCTATGCCCTAAACGGAGCGCATGCTGAGATCGCAAATGATTGCGCAGAGTGCCATAATGGAGATTATGTCAATCTACCGCCTACGGACTGCTTTGGTTGCCACGAGAGTGATTACAACTCCGCTAGCCCTAGTCATGTGAATATTGGTTTCTCCACAGATTGTATTAACTGTCATACGGAGGTCGAATGGGAGCCCTCCACTTTTGATCATGATGCTCGGCATTTTCCGATCAATAGCGGCTCGCACCAAGGAGTTTGGAGCGCCTGTACCGAATGTCATACCACCCCCCGTAATCTAATGGTCTTTGATTGCCTCAATTGCCATCAGCCCAATGGCACCAATAATGCTCACATCGGTGTCAATGGCTACGTCTACGAAAACAATGCGTGCTTCCAGTGCCACCCAGATGGGGAAGCCGATTAATCAACAAAGATGAAATCTCTTAGCAGCCTTTGCTTGTTTTTTGTCCTCTTAGTGGGTCTCTCGGGTCAAATTTTTGCTCAAGAGCTCAGTGGAGTAGTCACTTTTACTACTTCGCAGAACGTTTATGTCAAGTTCCCAAGCACGGCTGAAATCCAAGTCGGAGATACTCTGAGCTTTGAAAATAATCCTTGTTTGATCGTTAGCACTAAGTCATCTACCTCTTGTGTGTGTACAAGGATGCCCGATTGTAATCCCGCCAAGGGGGCTCAGATGGTTCATCGCCCAAAAGCAGCCGTAATAGAGCCGAAGGAAGCTGAAAATCAGGATACTAGCGTTCCACTAGTGGAAGATCCCCCTACTTCTGATAACGGACTAGGAGAATCAGATGAGCCCGAGAGTCGACAACGCATCAGAGGTAGAGCTACCCTTTCTAGCTACAACAACATCTCTGCTACTCGCGACAACCGCAACCGCTTCATGGCTCGCTTGTCCTTGAATGCAGACAATATCAATGACTCTGATTTTTCTTTCGAGACCTTTCTCAATTATCGACAGATCATTCCTGCCAATCCAGAAGTATTTGAAGTACAAACTCGCTATTTCAGAGTCTATAACTTGGCTTTGAGCTATACGCCGACACCTGATTGGAAGCTAACTTTAGGTCGCAAAATCAACCAAAAAATCGCTTCCTTAGGAGCTATCGATGGT
>JBCCQN010000156.1:0-19240 GCA_039024315.1 Bacteroidota bacterium | reverse complement strand
TCACATCTTGATCAGCTGTCTATTTATGTCAGGGATATCGCCAAAAGTCGGCAATGGTATGAGGAACTTGCAGGCATGACCCATAGCCGTACCTGTGAACCTGAGCCCCATCCGTTCAAACTGGGCTATACGATCCGTTGCTGTTATATGAGTTGTGCCGATCACCCCGAATGCCTAGTCTTGGTAGAAGAGTACAATGAGCAAGGAGAGATCAGTATTCCTTCTGGGATGAGTTTTTTCCATTTCGCCTTGGAGGTAGAGGGCAATCAATTGGAAGATGTATTGGCCTTTGAGAGCCAGGCAAGACAAAAGGGATACATCCCCAATTATGGCACGGTGAGGCACAATGATGATCCTCCGTTAGGGGATGGAGAAACAGGTGGCAATGTAGCGGTCTACTTTTATGATCCAGATTGGAACAATGTTGAATTTTGTGGAGCGATGGATACCGTAGAGAACTATCGCTTCCGGAGGAAGCTATCCGAGTAATTTTTTTTAAGATTTCTGAAAAGAAGCAAGTAATCGACCCCATACCTTGGTAATCGAACTTAAACCAACAATTATGTCGATTACAACAATCCTATCGATCCTCCTAGCTTTAATTTTCTTTGTGGCAGGGGTAGCTAAAGTCTTTGGAATGGATTCCCTCAAAAAGGAATTCAAGCACTGGAACCTACCGCCATGGATGATGTATCTAACGGGGGTACTAGAAATCCTGGCTGGCGTCATGCTGTGCTTTTCTTCGACGCTATATTTTGGGGCTATCCTTGGTAGCTTTGTGATGCTAGGCGCAACAGTTATGCTCTGGGTCTCCGATAAAAATCAGCGCTCTCTTCTCCCCCTTAGCTTGCTGTTGGTTTGCGGATTTTTGATATGGCAAAGCGTTCCTGGAACAGGGCTAACTTGGATGGTACTTGGCCTTGTTGGGAGCTTACTGCTGATTTCATTTCTTCTTTGGTACTATCGCCCGACTCCATTGAATCAGCATGGGGATACAGAAAAAATTACGGAAAACTGTACAGTGACTCATGGGTTTCAAGAAGCCTTGGGCGTCCGGTATCACTATGTTTCGGCTGGAGATAAGCAAAATCCCGCAGTAGTGATGATTCATGGCTTTCCCGAAAGCTGGTATTGCTTTTATCCTCAGATTGCCGCTTTGTCTGAAAAATACCATGTCATTGCTCTTGATCTAAAACCCTACGGACAAACCGCCAAAGATCTAGATGGAAACCATTCCTTTGCCCATATTGCTGAGGAGATAAAAGCCCTTTTGGATCAAATTGGGGTCAGAAAATTTCACTTGATTAGCCACGACCGCGGTACGATTGCAGCTGATAACCTACTGACAAAAACGGGTATGCAAGCGCGAGTTATGAGTTATATCCGAATGCAGCAATCTTTCAATGAACCGCACGGTAAGCCAGAGCCGCCCCACAAGCTGATGGGGAGTTTCTGGGGGACCTTAGTTTTTCGGATGCGTTTTAGCATGTGGTGGGTTTACACAAAATCGGCTTATACCAAGCTCGCCATCTCAAAACAAGTGGTAAAGCGAATTGAAAAAGAGTTCAAATTTAAGCACACTGCATTGGCCGTACCCTTGAGCTTTAAAACCACCAGCTTTGCTAAAGAGTTGAAAGATCGTCAGGAGTTTATTTTTGAGTATATGACGATGCCAACCTTGATCTTACAAGGACGGTTTGATCCCGGTCAGCATCCTGAGGAGTATGCGCAGGCACATAGCATTATTCCTAATGCCCAAGTGAAGTTTGTGGAAGCGGGTCATTTCTTTCATGTTGAAGCCCCAGCTGAAACAAGCAAAATTTTCATTGAATTTATCGGGCAAAACGATTTGGAAAGACTGACCGCTTAAGGTGGACGTTGAGTATGCTTAGCACTAAGTCTTTCCTTCCTGATTATATGATTTAGATTGGATGAAGTGCTGTGTTTTTTCCTGCTTCGCAGAACGTTTGAATAAGCGTTCTGCGAAGCAGTATAGATCCTAGTCCTTATCCGATGATGATTCCTTTTTGTAATTTGCTAAGCATGGAGCTGCTATCATTTTTACAATACAAAAGACTCTTCAGTGAAGAAGAATGCATTACCATTGATAGTGCGTTTGAAAGAGAAACCATTCCCAAGGGAGAGGTAATTCATCGGGTAAATCGCTATTCAAAAAAATTGCTCTTTATCGAAACGGGACTCCTGAGAGTGTTTTACCTGAAGGATGGTAAGGACATTACTCATTTTTACTTTGAAGAAAATTTCTTTCTAGCACCCGTAAATAGCATTTACTACAACAAAGCCGAACGCTACGAATGGGAAGCAGTGGAAGCTTGTCAAGTAAAGGTGATCCTATTTGAAGATTTCTTGACCTTGGGTGAGCGCTTCCCAAGATTGATTCGCATCACTTTGGACTTTTCGTTGCAAATGATGGACTTATTTTCTCAAAAACTGAACCTACTTCAATTTCAGACCGCTTACGATCGCTATCATTTCTTTCTAGAAATGTATCCTAATCTTCATAATAGAGTGTCTCTGGGTAGCATTGCTTCTTTTTTAGGGGTAACGCAGCAAACCCTCAGCGTGATCAGGAGTAGAAAAAAATAGACAATAAATGACGAAAAAAAGAAGCATAATCATCCTCATCGTGTTTGCTATCCTCCTTTTGCTAGGTTTAGTGGTAGTCAACACACCAATTGATCTTCGACCTGAAGCCATAGCATCGGGTATATCACCTGCACAATATCAAAAAGGCAAAAAATTGCTGGCAGAAATGCAAGAAGCCTATGGGGGCAAAGAGCAATGGTTAGCAAAGAAAACGGGCAGCTATGAACAAATTGCCGAATGGTACGGCAATAGCCTCATTGCCGGTTGGGATACAGTGCCGCAGCGATTTCAAATGACTTCAAGCTTAGGGACAGACAATAGCGAAATGACTTTGGTAAATGGGCCGAATCAAGGGCAAAGATGGGGAGTAGAAGAGGGTAAATCCTACCACCTGAGTTCTCTGGGAGAAAGAGAATTTATGCCCAATGATAAGTATCAACACAAGTTGATTTATAAAAACTATTGGTTTCAATTTCCTTTTCGGATTGACGAGGCGCCTATCATTGCTTATGCCGGAGAGGCTTCGGTCGATGGCAAAGCCTATGATCTGTTGTATGTTACCTGGGAAACGGAAGCCCCTAATGCCCAATATGATCAATATGTTTTGTACTTGGACAAAGAAACCAAGCAGATAGAGTGGCTCAATTTTACGGTAAGAGAGAAATTTAAGTTTGCACCATTTACGGCCCAGTTTACCGACATCAAAAGAGTAGATGACATACTCTGCCCTTTTTCTCAATATGTCTCCCTTGGCAGCCCAACCAATCGGTTCAAGAAATTGCACGAAAATCATTATCAATGGATAAGCTTTGAATAATCCCCAGAGGATTTCAAGAAAGCTCACCCCAATGCCCCCAAAAGCCTTTTTACTCAGTATGGGATCTACTGCTTTGCATGCCGAGCCTTGGTGAGTAGTTGCATCAAGGTCGGACGAAATTGATTGGCCTTGGTGAGAGGTTCATCATAAGGAATGCTAAACTCCTCAGATTTATCTACAGGGCCAAATCCTCGAATTTGGATGCTATGCTCATCAAAGTGTAACATTTCCGCATCGGTAACCCATGGCGCTTTACAGAGACCATGTAACATATCGACCATCGCGTCGCGATGATCTTCATTCATGTGGTTGACGGCATGTTGAACGAATGCTGGTTTAATGATCATAAGGGAGGGATAGTTTTAGTCTTGATAAACGGGAAGTTACTAAACTCGCTGATTAGAAAAATGCTCCAATCAAAAGGCAAGCATAATTACTCCCTCATCATTTAAAATTCTCCTTCATACCACCATTTTTTAATCTAGATGAAAAGTTTTTCGCTAGGTGCCCAAGATATTTGTCTCAAAGAATTAAACAACATTATGACTAAGACAAATAATCCCCAAGAAATCCTGAAGTTGATCAAAATACTTTCTCCTCAGACGCTGCCAAAATTGGAATATATCTCGCGAGAGGACCTCAGCCTAACTAATGTCCGCGAGGGAGGTATCAAAGAAGACGCTCTTATCACTCCTGAGATGCGATATCCTAAACCGTCAAGCTATCCATTGGGGGCAGAAAACGCACACGGTGAGATCGAGATGATTGGCGATGTACCGGCGACACATTGGTATGTAGAAGCGGACGGGATCACTTGGCACTTTGTGACGGCTGGAAACCCAAGCAACGAAGCCTTTGTTTTGGTACATGGCTTCCCCGAAAGCTGGTACACCTTCCACAACCAAGTCCGCGATCTGTCTGATCAGTTTTACTGCATCGCGGTCGATACCCTTGGTAATGGGCAAAGCGATAAACGGCTAGCACTAGACTACCGCTATTCCGCGATCGCCGAATCTCTCAGAAAACTACTGGATACCATTGGCATTGAACGCTTTAACTTGGGCGGGCACGACCGCGGATCCGTCATCTCTGATCATCTTTTGAACGTTGACGGGATGGAGGGGCGTGTCTTGCGTTACATTCGGATGCAGCAGTCAGCCAATGAACCGCATGGTGATCCACAGCCACCTCACAAAATCTTTGCTCAGCCTTGGTTTCCTCGCTTGATGAAGTGGACGGGTTTCCCTCGTTTGTCTTATGCTGCTAGTGGATATCGAGTCAAAGGCATCACCAAAGAGGTGCTGGATAGGCTTGACCATGAGGTAAAGTTCAAAGGGGTCGCCGAAGCCTCACCCCGTCAGTTTGCCCACACTAATCTCCAGAAAGAATTGGATGACCGTCATAACTTCCTGTTTGCCAAAATGAGCATGCCCGTTTTATTTTTACAAGGGAAACACGACCCCGGTCAGCACCCTGAAGAGTATGAAAATACGCCAGACTTTGTCGCTAATGGCAAGGTACAGTTTATTGATGGAAACCACTTTTTCCAGCTAGGCGATTCGGCGGAAGAAGCAACGGCCGCCATGCGCGCCTTCCTCTCGGAGCCTTTAAACGCTTGATTATCCTCTCACCCTTAATATTTTGAATCATTGGGAGCGCACCTCATAAGCTTACCTTCTTGTGGGGAGCCTCCTACTTCCTTTTATTCCGTTGATATCATGAAAGCTTTCCAAATAGTAGTTTTATCTCTCTCTGGACTTGCCCTGTTTTATGCCTGTTCCATGAGATTGTTCAATCCAAGTGGAGCGGTCTTTCTCCAAAGTTATTTTAAAAGCGCTACTAATAGTTTGACCGACCATATCGACCTAGTAAACGAAATCAGGGGCGTTGGAGCCGTAATGCTCTTAGGCGGAATCGTAGCGCTCATAGGGGTATTGAGAGAGGACATGAGGCAAATCGCATTTGTGGTTACAAGCCTTATTTTCGCGGGTGTAATTTTAGGGCGCTCGCTTAGTCTAATTATTGACGGTATGCCGCCTCAAAACCTTTTGCGGGCAGCGATTGCAGAAGGGGTGTTAGCCGCGCTCAATATATTTTGTTTGATCAGTAGCGGGATGCGCGGGATGCATGCTACTAGTCTGAGCGCTCAATAGCTGTATTTATTAGATCAGCCCGTAGGCGCGGCATGTATGCCGCGCTTTGCCCGCCCGCAAGCCGCACCCATGGAGATGAGCGTTCTGCGAAGCAGTGTGCCCAGAAAAATGTCCGCTCAAATGAAGTCCATCCTCATAAAAGGTGAAACTAATTCCTCAAGTCTGCTCTATTATAGTTTGTTGAATCTCTCAAAAAGCAAAATCGGTGCAGCAAGATTGCTACACCGATTTCAAGTTTTTTTAACTAACGTAAATGTTATGATTTCGCCTGATCCAGAATACTGCAAAAGGCCGTAACACTTACTGGATGTTCAATACGAACGTTAGATCAAAATCAGTATCTCCAGTAGTGGCAGTGGAGGTCGCTGTTTTCTCATCAGGCTGGTGTTGCAATTTAGCGGTAAAGCTAGCACCAGAAACTGCCGTAGCAGAAGTGGTCCAGTTAGTAGATAGACCTACAGGATTACCATTGCCGTCAGCATCATTGTAGTTGATTGGGTCAGAGGCGTTGTCGATATTACCGTTTCCAGTAGGGTCAGAGAAGGCACCTTCTGTAAAGCTAAAGAAGAGTTGGTGTTCGTCGTCTTCTTCGGCGATTTCTGCACCGATATCTTCAGCAGGAGTTACCAAGCTGTTCAAAACTTCATAAGTCAAAGTATAAGTTTTGCCAGCTCCTAGGTTGATTTCGTCTAAGATTTTGAGCTCTTCTACCCCTTCTCCGTCTGGATCTTCAGCTCTAGCTTCTACTACGTCAGTGGCGTCATTGACATTGGTGAAAATAAGTTTAACGTCGGTGATGGTTTCAGGTGGATTTTCATCTGGTGGTACAACTTCATCTCCACATCCATAAACGACCATGCCTACGAGCACTAGGGTCCATAGAGAGTACTTTTTGAAATAATTTACTGCAGTCATTAGTAATGTTTATTTAGAATTAAACGTATAATTTATTGTACAAAGGATATTTCTGCCCGGCTCATCAGCGAAGTATCTCATCTCATTGAGATAGTTGCGATAGCGGGTATTGAATACATTTTGGACTGCCAAACTGGCGTCGAATGCTCCTAACTTAAATCGCCAACCCATTTCCAATAGAAAAAATCCCTCAGGCGCATCTTTGAAGTCAAATATTTCAGATTCAGGAGTTATGACTACGGTACCTTCGATCAACTCCTCTGGCCTGATCGTTCTGGGAGCTTGAAATTGCTGAAAGGTATAAATGGGTTTGATGGAGAATTGAGAAGACTTGAACTTCCATAATTTTTGAGTCTCCCATACCAGATTGTAGTTGGCTGTGATAGGAGGTTGATTAATTAGAGGTTCATTTTTCTTTAAATTTTTGGACCACAAATAGCTGAAACCTAAGGTGCCATTGAGCGAACGCGACCACTTATTTTGCCAAGAGAAATCTGCGCCCGCAAATAAGGCATCCGCTTGGTCGTAAATAAATACGGGCATAGGGCCTCTAATGGTACCGATCACCGCCAAAGGCCGGTCAAAAATGAAATTCTCAATGTAGTGGGAATAGAAGGTCAGCGTATAGGTCTGCGTATTCCATTGAGTACGCAATTCATTGATCCATTTATAACCTCTTTCTGGGGCTACATTACTCTCGCGCAGAGGCGTAACTCGATTAGTTCTTAGTTCACCATTTTCGTTGGTATAATAGCGGAGCAAGCCAAAAGAGGTCTTGAATCCATGTTGGCCAAAACTAAAAAGCTCTGCCATGTTGGGCGTACGCCATGCGGTACCAAAGTTGGTCCTAAAAGTAGTGTTTTCTGAAATCTGACGGATATATCCTAAAGATGAAGTGATGTTCACAAAGCTATATTCATCTCTGAAGATGGCTTGGCTTGGATCTCTCCCCCTTACATTGTTGTACTCATGATCTACCCGCACGCCTACCTCAAAAGTATTACGCTCTAAATTTAGACTCTCGACGATAAAACCACTAAAGCGTAGCGTATTGTAGTTGGGAATGAAGGGTGTTACGTTAGTACCGGGATTATTGTCATTGTTTTGTGTAAATGTTTGGAGGCCAATCAAACCATCAAGCTTGTACCAAGCAGGGTGTTTCCACTCAAGCTGAATGTCATTAGTGATCAAATCTAGATCAATAATGGGCCTTTCTGAGTTTCTCCTCACGTCAAACTCATCTCGTTTGTTGAGTTGAGTACCCACCCTTAGGGTCAATTTAGCCTCTTCTGTGTACCACCAACTTGCTTCTATTTTGCCTAAGTGGTGTTGGACCAGTTGGTTGGGCTGATTGATGTCGTAGGAAAAAGGATTGATGATAGTAGGAGTATCTGAATTGATAGCACGTACAATGGCCGTACCGCTATGAGCCACAGAAGATCTTAAAAGACCTAAGTTTTGATCGACAAAACTGTAGTACGCCCTGAAATCCCAGCGGTCGAGATGATATCTCAGTCCAGCGTTGATTGAAGTTTCCTCCTTACCAGTGTTAGTGAGTATATAGTTAGGCGTATTTCTATCTCCGATACGAACATAATTGGCCCCAACATGATAGCTCCAGTTTTTTAGCCCTTGGCCAAGACCTGCATTGAAGGAGTAGCCTTGCCCATTTGTTTGATAGCCCGAACCTACCCTAGCATTGAAAGGTCTATTGAGGAGCAGAGGGTCTCCCTCTACAATAATGGCACCCCCTAAAGCTTCGGGACCGTAACGAACGCCTGCAGCGCCTTTGACGATAGTGACATTGTTGGCAGAAGCTACATCAATTTCCGGAGCGTGATCTGTCCCCCAGTTTTGGAAGCCATGCTTGATGCCATTGTTGAGGATCAGCACTCGATTGCCATACAATCCATGTATTACGGGAAGTTGTACATTACTCCCCATCGAGGTAAAGGTCACCCCCTCAACATCAGACAGGGCAGAGGCGAGGGTTTGGGTTAAGTCTGCCGAGAGTAGCTCTTTTCTTATCGTCTCATTCGAAATAGTGGCGAGGCCTTTCTTTTCGTTTTGTGGGGCGGTGATATTGACAGACTCAAGAGAAACCTCTTTTTTCTGGAGGTATATGTTGGGGGAACTATGATTTTGGAAGGTGCTATCACCATAGCCTACGCAGGAAACTGTAAGTGTAGCGGAGGGCTTACACAAACCTTTGATCAGGAAAGATCCGTCCTCACCTGCTACCGCAAACTTAGTACTCTGCTCTACTTTAATATAGACATAGGGAATAGGCTCATTGGTTTCTAAGTCTAGCACCAATCCTTTTAATTCAAAGTTGCATGAATCTGCATACCGAGCTGTAGCGCTAAAGTGTATACCTATTAGTAAACAGACACTTAGGGCTATTTTCATCCGCGTAGAACAGGCCTTCCGTAGGGAGGCTGCGAATAAGAAGGGTGGCTTTTTCAGGTTAATCACGCTTGATTTCTTGGCTTTATTTAGACCAAATAAATACAGCAGCGTCGCGAAGTTAGTAAAATAAGACTATTTACTGCAACATTGTTGCAGAAATTAGGTGCACTCTTCCCTGATAAAATCTACTTACTTCAATTTATTGGGGGGGCTTTTGAAGCCTTGGGGTTTGGGATAACCCTAATGAATTCAGGATTTAGAGGGAAATTCGCGAACAACTAACACACTGCTAACGCGAGCGTTGAACAAATTGTTGCTTTTGAAGCCAGATGAATTACACTTATCGACGGATAATGAAAGTACCCCATCGCCAAATGCTAAATATTTTCGATCCAAGCTAATAGTCCGCTGGCTTATCAAATAGCTTTGCCATCACTTCTTTTCGATAACTTCCTCCTATTGGAAGGGTGATATCCCTTAATATAAGCTGGTTACCCTGCAGGCTATTCACTCTGTTTTTAGCAACAATATAGGATTTGTGGATGCGCATAAAATCTGTGGGAGGCAATTTTTCCTCCAACGCTTTCAGTGAACCCAAGGCCATGATCTTGCCATGCTCGCTAAAATAGCTTACATACTCTTTCATACTCTGGATATATAATATATCCTTCAAGTGTAACCTATGTAATTTGTGATCAGCATTGATAAGTAAATATTCTAGCGAGCTTTGACTAGTGGTAGGGATTGGGGGAGATGCCTGGTTTTGGGCTTGATATTTAAGCTCAATTAGCTCTATTGCTTTGTTCACCGCTTGGACAAAGCGAGTAAAACTAAATGGCTTAAGTAAATAATCAATGACAGATAGCTGATAACCTTCTAAGGCATATTCATCATAGGCAGTGGTGAAAATAATGGCCGGAGAATGGGTAAGCGTTTTGAGAAATTCGATGCCAGTCATAGTAGGCATTTGTATATCGAGGAAGATTAAATCAACGGATTCTACCCTAAGCTTAGAAAGTGCCTCCAGCGGATTGCTAAACTTTCCCAATAGTTCTAGATGAGCAATCTTGCCAGTAAAATTTTCCAAAAGGTCCCTGCCGATCTCCTCATCGTCAATAATAATGCAAGAGTAGTTTCTCATGAGCAGTCGATTTCTAGCTGTACTTTAAAAGAATCCTCCTTTTCCTCAAAATCTAATTGATGTTTATCTGGATATAAAAGCTTTAAGCGTTGTTGGATATTTGCTAGGCCTATTCCACCTATTTTATCCTTTTTATATGGTATCTGGGGCTTGCTATTGTTTACTGTAAAGATGAGGCTATTGCCACGATTGCGCATGCTAATATGGATATAGCCATTTTTTAAGTCTTCTATTTGACTGTGTTTAAAGGCATTTTCGACAAAGGGGATAAAGAGAAGAGGAGAAACTTGCAATCGCTCATAGCCTTCCTCAATGGTAAATTCGATATCCATACCTCTACTATCTTTCAATTGAGCTAATTCAATATAATTCTTCAAATATTCTACTTCTCTTTTCAGCGGGACTTTTTCATCATTAGAATCATAAAGCATATATCTTAAGATATCCGAAAGCTTTAGCAATTGCTCCGAAGCCCGCTCTGATTGAATGATGGTCAGACCATAGATATTGTGCAAAGTGTTAAAGAGAAAGTGTGGGTTGATTTGCGACTTGAGGAATTTTAACTCTGTTTCCAGACTGGCTTTTTCTAGTTGGATTAAGGCTTTTTCTTTTTCGCTAGCAAATCGGCTAAAGGAGAGCAAGGAGCTCCCGAGCAGGCTAATCAAGAGGGGAGGAAGATTACGTAACCACCAGCGAAAGTTAAAGCCAGAATCTTGCGTATATGTCTTTTGGCCATTCTCTGCGGGAGTTAGTTCCTTAAAACGCTCAATTTTTGGTTTTTCCTTTTGATTCCAAGGCATATAGTCAGAATGTATCCCCCCTAAGACGACGATCAGCAGGGTGGCAGTTGATAAAAAGTAGGCTACTTTTTTCTTTTGGAAAAATAAACGAGGTAAAAGCCATTTTAGGTTAACCAATACTACCGTGGATGCTCCCACAAGTATGAGGATAGTTCGCCGCCAAAAATTAGCATCGAGTTCGCTTTCGTTGTTTAGGAATAGCAGTATGAAAAACCAACCGAGCCCCCAAATTAATATCTGAAGGGAAATATTTTTTATTGAGTCGATTTTCATTTTGCTAAGGTGCGATGAAATCTTTGTACGCTCAATTCTTTTCAACGAAAGACAGAAGTTTTTCCACCAAAGCAACTTATATGAATGTTTTTAGGACGCTAAGCCACATTAGGTGCTAAAGGATAAATTCGTTGAGAAAATCAGCTGCTTCGTTGAATTTATTTTTTGTTATCAGTAAAGATAGACAGCTTAGTGAGCATTTTTGACGAGAGCCATACAAATCCAGCGCTTAAAGTTCATCGACGCATGAGGTCAGGCTTTGGCCTTTCTGCTTCGCAGAACGATCAGCCTGTAGGTGCGGCATGTATGCCGCACTAAACCAAACATGTATGCCATACAAAGGGAGAAAAGCGTTCTGAGCTCAAGCACAGCCATCGGGAGTAAACACCCCAAAAGGCCCCAAACTACAGAATCAAGAATATCCTTTAGCTACTACTAAAATTTTATAAAAAGCTAGCAAATATACCCTAAATATCTTCAGCCTATTGTTTGGAAATCTACCTTTTAAGCCGTCTCGTTCCCTTTCAAAATGATATCCATGAAGAAGCAATTAGTTTGTATGCTCGGGTTCTTTTATTTGATAGTAAGTGCTTGTAACCCAGACCGACTTAGGCCTAATGAGGAGCTAAGCATTCCTGAATTCAATTTTCCCGAAACAATAGTTTTTGAGCAAAATCTATCCGCCTACGAAATCTTCGAAGGTAACGCTGCTGATCTCATGCCTGCCAGCGATTATCATTTAGTCGAACTAAGTTCAGTTCTCTTTACCGATTATGCACACAAACAACGCCTTTTAAAGGTTCCCACAGGGACAAAAATGACGAAATTAGGTGATGGGGCCATTGATTATCCCGACGGGACCATTTTGACTAAGACTTTCTTTTATCAAAAGGATGAAAGAGATCCTAGTTTGGGTAAACGTATCATCGAAACCCGTCTGGAGATCAAACAAGCCGGAAAATGGAACATCGCTACCTATTTGTGGAATCAAGCGCAAACCGATGCGACTCTCGCTTTAGCGGGCTCCGATACCCCAGTAAGTTGGATTGGTGCTGATGGCAGGAGTCAAACCACGCTCTACCATGTGCCGAGCCAGAATGAGTGTATGACTTGTCATCAGTCAAACGCTACTATCAATCCAATCGGCCCCAGTTTGAGAAACCTAAATCGCATAGTCGAGCGAGCGGGTGCTAGTCTTAATCAGCTTACCCATTTACAAGCGCTTGGGATCTTAAACGATTTTAACCTCAGTCAAGTCTCCGTAATCGTAGATTATAATGACCCAAGCGCCTCTCTTGCTCAAAGAGGAAGGGCCTACCTAGATATGAATTGTGCCCATTGTCATAATCCTGCGGGTTGGGACTACGCCACAGAACGGCAATTTGATTTTAGATATGAAACCCCTCTAGCGCAAAGCGGGATCTTGTTTGAAGAGGAAAAAATAACGAATGCATTATTGGATCAAGAAATGCCATTTATTGGAACGAGCTTGCTGGACCAAGAGGGGGTCGATTTGGTGATTGAGTATATAGAAAGTTTGTAAAAGCGGGCCGCTAAAAGCCAATCTTTAGTCTAGGTATAGAGCCTCCTACAGCTAAGTAAACATTTTTGACCCATGATATATAATATCTTCCTCGCGGATACGGCCTTGGTGGTAGAAAATCTGGAAAATACGATTCCTACTGATGAATTGTCCTTAGTGAAAAAGAGCTTAATGGATGCCGTAAAGCAGCACTATATTGGCCTAACGGGTTTTGCCTTGGCTTTTCTTAGCCAGACGTTTATAGTTTTAAGCACAGAGTAGAAAGTATCCCGAAAGCTTTCGGGAGTATTCAGTACAGAGTAGAAAATTCTCTCTGAACCGTATAGCCCCATTTTCCCGGGTCTTAATACTGGATACTACTGTCCAAGTACTTAAAAAATGTAGCAAGGCTTGCTCTTCAATAGGGCCACTCAGGATCAGATTTTCAAAGAAAAAAGCCCTTACAAGTTTAGTCTCGTAAGGGCTTAATTATCATCGTGGCGCAGGGGAGAATCGAACTCCCGACCTCAGGGTTATGAATCCTGCGCTCTAACCTTCTGAGCTACCGCGCCTTGGATTTTGCCTTCAACTTGGCTGAAAGCGAGTGCAAATATAAAATTCTTTTAGGTATTACGCCAAATATCGAGAAATAGTTTGTGATAATTTTCCTTTGGCCGCGGTCAACTCGCTCGACCTTGCTACTACATCCAGTCTCTATCCGTGGTCTCGACCTGATAAAGAACAAAATCTCGTAGGCTTTCCGCTTGCTGCAACTCGATATAGGGAATCCTCAGGTCTCCGGCAGCTGTGTATAAGACGATATCCGCTAAGTCTTTACCTGCCTGATAGGGACTCTGTTTGATGCTAACCGATTGGACTTTGTACCAAGCTAGCAGAGTGTGCTTAGAAGCAATGATTCCTTCGTGGACGAGAAGCGTTTGCTCGTTTATGTACCAACGATAACGCTTTTGAAAGCGATTGCTGGCGGCCCATATTAAGAATACAAAAGCTAGCCACGCCAGTGCCCAAAGACCCGCATTGGCGTAGGTGATGCCACCAAAAAACATAGCAGGAATGATGCCGAAGTAGAGTGTCATGCGCCCAACATAACGTCTGCTGATCTGGTGCTCACGGTAGTCTAGCTGATCGGAAGAAGGAATGATTTCTTCAATAATCTTATGCTTCTCAGCATCTTGACAACCAGGAATGCTAATTGCCTGTTTCCGCTTTACCTCTTGGCTTGAAGCTTGAAAGAGACGAACCGTACTTAGGCCCATCAATTGTCTCAGTGGATTGGTAACCCACTTTACCATCTGGATTTTGTTACGGGCCGCAGCCTGCTCTCGGCGATTAAACAGCCCAGCGTTGATGCGAAAGCCTTTTTCCGTTCGCCAAAGGCGAAAATCAAAATACTGCAAAATGGTCCTGACCAAACTGACGACAAATGATACAATCAAAAGCGTTACCGCCAGACTCCCGATTAGGAGCAGGCTAGAACCAATCATAAAGTCCGAAATGCCTGTAAACAACTTATTCCACGCCTCGCTAGACTCTCCCTCCACTAATTGATAAAGACTAAAAGCACCGCCTAATAGGATGCCTGCTGTGCGAATGTGGTTTTCAGTTATCCCAATTAGCGCAAGATCTCTTAGGCTGAGACGAATCACTTCTTGCTCCTCGATTTTTACCGCTTTGAGGGCTGGTATCTCTTCTTCCTCCGAGACCTTTTCTCCTTCCATCGCGGCCTTCTGGGCGAGGATAAAGGCTCTTAGTTCTTCTGCCTTCGGCCGAACGAGGGCATCAATATTTAGTTCCGCTTGCGCTGAGCCTGCCGTATCGATATTGAGTTGGACAACATTGAGGGCTTGGTGAAAGACGTTTTGCTCAAAAGAAATAGTCTGGATCCGATCAAAAGGAATACCCGTTCGTTTGCGACCGATGACACCGGATTCGATGATCAACTCATCTCCTTCTATATAAAACGTATAGCGAAAATAGGCCAAGAGGGCATAAATCAATTGGCCGGCTAAGATCGTAATCACCCCTATTAGAATAAAGCTCATGGTATTGTCCTCCCGCTGGAAAAACACCAGCACGATCAAAGCAAAAAAGGTCCTCACCATCCTTTTGAGATAGCGATAAAGGATAAATACCACAGCTATTGGGGATTGACGCTGTGGTTCCGTAAGCGGTAACTCAGGCGTCATGGCCAGTAATTTTTTGGAGGATAAAAGTCTTCATTTCCTTAGCGCGCTCGGGACTAAGGCCTGGTACACTGAGATCACTACTACTACCGCCGGCGGTAAAAACCTTTAAAGTTGCCAGACCAAGTGCTCGTTCAATGGGACCTTGATCTACTTCGACATGCTGTACCCGACTAAATGGTACGGTAGTGATCTTATGCCATAACCAGCCGCTACGGTAGCTAAGATCATGTCCCCTTAGGCTATAGGCTTTGCGGTGATAGCCTTTGGCGAACGCTAAAAATAGAAAGCCAGCAATTGTAAGCATACCGATCCAAATTCCCACTTTTACCATAGTCGGGGCAGGCGTAAAACTGACCACCGTTGCGCTTAGCAACAAGAAAAAGCTAATGATCGCCGCCCAGATCATCGAGAGTTTGAGGAGCCCTCTTTCTGGCTTATTTTCCTCGACTTCTGCCAGGGCAGGCAAGTCTTCTAGGGGAATACTTGGGTTGTGAAACAGCATAGCAAGCTTAGTTATATTTCTCCATCAAGGCGTAGCCCTTGGCTTTGTCTAAGTTCATCTGTGCGATGAGGGCATCAAGTGAATCAAATTTCTCCTCTCCACGCATCCATTCGAGCATTTCGACCCGGATGTTTTGCCCATAGAGATCGCCCTCATAATCATAGACCCAAACTTCCTGCGAACGTTGGAATTCGCCCATGGTTGGCTTCACCCCGATCGAAATCAAACCGAATTTGCGTTCCCCGCTAGGGAGAATAACCCTCACAAAATAGACGCCATTGGCTGGAATCATCTTCCGTGCCTCCTCAGGAGCAATATTGGCAGTTGGAAAGCCTAGCAGCCTCCCTTGTTTCTCGCCATGCACCACCTCCCCTGCAAAAGAATAGGGATAACCCAAGTATTTTGCTGCAGTATTAACGTCTCCAGCTTTGAGTGCATTACGGATTTGGGTACTACTTACGTTGGCATCGTCTATGCTTTGAGCAGGAATCTCCTCCACCTCATAATTCCAATTCAGGGCATAATCCTGCAACTCCTCTATCCCACCCGCGCGATTCTTCCCAAAATGATGGTCGTAGCCGATAATAATCTTCTTGATCTTCACTGTATCCACCAATACTTGGCGGATAAAGGCTTTGGAACTCATACGAGAAAAATCCCTCGTAAAAGGGATCAGCAATAGTTTATCGAGTCCGATTTCGTCCAGTAGGGCGATCTTCTCATCCAAAGTATGCAGGAGGCGCAAGGGGTTGTTTTCCGGAAAAAGTACCAAACGGGGGTGAGGGTGAAAACTGATAAGGATACTTTCTCCTTGTATGGCTTGAGCAGATTGGATGAGGCGTTCTAAAATCGTGCGGTGGCCAATATGCACTCCATCAAAGGTACCGATAGTGGCGACGGCATGGGCCCCAGCTTCATACTCCTCAAGCGAACGATAAACTTTCATGTATTAATATGATCTCAAATGCAAGTTAGGACTTTTTTATATTGTAGCGTAAGTCAGACCCAACCTTTGCCTTAAATATCGGTCCATAAGATATGGGAAAAGTATCCTATCAACTCAAACGTAAAATCTGGAGCTTCAATAAGTCGTATGACATCTTTGATGAAGCAGGAGATACCGTCTTTCAAGTAGTGGGTAAACCCTTTAGCTGGGGCAATAAACTTTCCTTGCTCAATATAGACGGGGAAGAAATTCTCAAGATCAAACAAACCATGGCCGCTTGGAAGGCGACTTACGAATTGATTGAAGGCGATATGCTCGTTGCCATCTTAGAAAAAGAGTTCTCTTGGTTCAAACGCCGCTTTACCTTAGACATACCAGGCCCCAACGATTATACCATTAAAGGCGACTTTTGGGCCCATGAGTTTACCTTTGAGCGTTCCGGTGAAACCGTAGCTCGCGTCTCTAAAGACATCTTCAAAATGAGTGATACCTATGGCGTTCGTATTAGGGAGGAGGAAGATCACGAACTTATCCTCGCTACTGTGGTGGTGGTGAATCTGATTTGTGCCGCTCACTCCTGACCTTCTTGACAAAGTCATCAATTTGCCAAGCGTCTTCTAGCTTATGCTCCCCGATACGCGTGCGTTTCAATTCGGTGATGTATGCTCCTACCCCTAGGGCTTGGCCGAGATCGTGTACCAAAGAGCGTATGTAAGTACCCTTGCTACAACGAATCCTAGCGGCAAAAAGAGGCGCTTCTAAGCCTTGGTCGATTAACTCAAATTCATAGACCGAGACAAAGCGTTCGCGCAGCTTCACTTCCCGGCCTTTTCTGGCCGATTTATAGGCGCGTTTTCCATCCACCTTTACCGCTGAAAAGATAGGTGGAATCTGCTTGATATCTCCCCTAAACTGCTCTAGCGCCTTTTCTATGTCCGCTGGGGTGATATGACTAGCGTCTTGCTGATTTTCCTCGGCCTGCTCGGCATCGTAAGAGGCAGTGGTTACCCCTAGTTTAAATATCGTTTCGTATTCCTTTTCGGCATCTTGGATGCCTTGAATTTGTTTAGTATGCTTACCTGTGCAAAGGATCAGCAGACCAGTGGCCAAAGGGTCGAGAGTGCCTGCATGGCCGACTTTCTTGATCCGTATGTTACTGCGGATCATCTTGACCACATCAAAAGAAGACCAGCCCTTGGGCTTGTCAAAAAGTAAAGTCTGTCCTGCCAGAAAATCCATCATTTTAAGTAAGAAGTAGAAAGTAAAAAGTAGTCAGTAGCAAGAAAAATGGTCTTAATACTGAATACTTTTGTCTAAGTACTTAATCGCTCCGTTTGCAGGGCGAAGTTACGAGTAAATCTAGTGGACTTTAAATGAAAAAGTTTCGGTTAAGAAGCGCAGGTATTTTTTTCTCGGTCAAGGCATTTCTGACGCGCATAGCTAGCTATACAAGTAGAAAATAAGGCTGCCAGAGGGAAAAAGAACAAGCTTACGCTCGAATTCTTTTTGTTTAAAGCCCACTAGTTTCTATTTTTTATTCCGCTGCGCGGAACGCTCCTACTCAATCGGAATCAAGGAAACCACTTGCTGAGTATTGGCATCCATCACTCCCGAAGCTTTTACCCCAAGTAAACCATCAAAGCTTTTCCAGCGCCCCTTATCAACAGAAAACTCAGCGATGCCCTGATAGGTAAAACTCATCATGGTTGGGATCATGCCTGAAAAAGGATTATTAAACTCTCCCTTTACGTATTCATAGAGATTGTACTTAAGGACAGCGATCGTCTCTCCTTCATCTTCCCGCAGCTCCAATAATTGGATTTGGTTGATTTGGATAGCGGAGTCGCAGATGAAATTTTGATCATTTAGGATAAAATTTACCTCTAGGGACCAAACATCACCTTCTGCTACCGCTTGTGTAGGCAACTCAAATAGCAAGGCCAATAAGTTTTTCTGTTTGGTTTTGAGCCAGAAGCTATGGATATCTCCTTGCGGATGAATAGAGCCTCGCAGCATTACCCCTTCGTTGAGAGCTAAGAAGTTTTTGGCCATTTCTGCTGCTTCCAACAAAGAGTCCCCACTGGTCATGCTTGTATCTATATTGGCAATGATTTTGACATCAATGTTTCCATCATCGCCGGCACTTAAGACTGAAACCTTATTGATGCTTTCGAAGGCCTTGTTGAGCTTCTGCAACATTTTTTGCGCCTCCATATTACTTTCTTCCGAATCGGGGAAAACATCATCGACTTTAAAATCAACTTTACTGCTATCAATCGGGTCCATGATCGTTTGATAGGAGAGAGGTTCAGCAGGCGCAATCTTCCAGTTAAGCTCGACTTTTGGGTTTTGGCCCCATAGTTGACTGCCTATTAGTAGGGCTAGCGTAAAAAATAATGCCTTCATGTTTTGGGTTTTGGGCTTGCCAAACAAACTCTTTTGCTGAAGACTCCAAAGCAAAAGAATTTGTTTGAATAGAATATGACAATCTTTTGGGGTGGCTTTTCTCCCTCCATTTACAGACTATTTTCCTCGCAATAGCTGTGGGTTTGCCAATCTTTCTGCTTCACTTTTATAACTGACAAAAGCGTGAATCCAGATAGAGCGAGCCAAGCGAGCCATGACAGGCGTCAGCAATACGGCCATACTTGTCCAAGTGATGGTAAAGTTCCAAAAGGTGAGCGTAGATAATACTGAGATTGCGACGCCTACCGCAACTAACAAGGCGATATTGAGACCATAACTCACATAGGTCGCCCCAAAATAAAAGCCTGGCTCAATGCGAAAATCCTGCGTACAATGCGGG
Organism: Bacteroidota bacterium; assembly: GCA_039024315.1. Classification (GTDB taxonomy): domain Bacteria; phylum Bacteroidota; class Bacteroidia; order J057; family J057; genus JBCAWW01. The sequence continues at coordinate 142 of JBCCQN010000156.1, read as the reverse complement.
CAGCCCTCTTCTGGCATTTTGAGAGTAGTGCGAAGATCGTAGGGATTTCTGCTGACAAAGAGTTTTCCCGTACGACAGCGGGGACAACGACAGCTTACGATACTCGAGATAAGTCTTCTTGGTGCTTCGGTCTTAGTTTTTT
>JBCCQN010000155.1:0-19391 GCA_039024315.1 Bacteroidota bacterium | reverse complement strand
CTTGTCTGGGTTTATTGGCAGTAAACTTAGCGATATCCCATGACACAAGCTTTCCTCAAATACTGCTTTTTTGCACTTAGTTTCTCACTCACTTTTTCTTCCCTGCTAGCGCAGAACGCTAAAATTAGGGTACAAGGTACTGTTAAGGATGCGGAAAGTCGGCAAACTCTAGAGTTTGCAAGAGTAAGCCTTCGCTCTCTGCCCGATAGCACGGTCAAGGCCGGAATGCTGACAGACGCCAAGGGAGGCTTCAATTTTGCAGTAGAACCAGGTCGTTATTTACTCCAAGTTGATTTCCTCGGTTACGCTACTCGGCAACTACCTGCTTTTGCTTTGCAAATAGAGCAAGACCCTTATCAAGCGGGTGAAATCTTCCTCAATCCAGACGTAACCACCTTAGATGCAGTAGAAATCACCAGTGAAAAGAGTCAGGTCGAATTTGCCCTAGACAAAAAGGTATTCAATGTCGGGCAGGACATCAACCGTATTGGCGGTAATGCCTCAGACATCTTAGATAATATTCCCTCGGTAACCGTTGATGTCGATGGCAATGTCCAACTTCGCGGCAGTAGTAACGTCCGTATTCTCGTCAATGGCAGACCTTCTGGACTTACCGGGCTTAGCAGTGCCGACGCATTGAGTCAGTTTCCTGCCAATATGATTGAGAAAGTAGAGATCATTACCAACCCCTCGGCTCGCTATGAAGCCGAAGGCTCTGCCGGTATTATCAATATTGTCCTCAAGAAAGACAGACGTAAAGGTTGGAATGGTATTTTTGATGCCAATACAGGCTGGCCACACAATCACGGAGCTTCCGCAAACCTCAACTATCGCCGCGAAAAGGTCAATTTCTTTATCAATTACGGTCTGCGCTACCGTAATAGCCCTCGTCGCTCTCGCCTCACCCAAGAGCTTTACCGAGGAGATAGCACTTTTGTACTTGATCAAATCGGCACCTACAGTCGGGGAGGGCTCTCTAACAGTATCCGTCTAGGCACGGACTTCTTTATCAACTCTCAAAACACCTTAACTGCCGCGCTTATTTATCGCCTTGGCGAAGACTTCAACAATGGACGTATTGAGTTTCAAGACTTTGGATTTGAAAATATCCTCCAGACGATTGATGTGCGGACAACACGAGAAATCGAAGATGAAAGCAACTTAGATTACAATCTGAATTATAAAAAAACCTTTAACGAGAAAGGACACGAATGGACTGCGGACCTGATTTACTCTAGTGGAGCAGAAACTGAGAGGATGAACGCCCAAAATGATCTGTTCGACGCTAATTATGTATCACTAGGTCAGGAAAGCGTTTTGCAACGTATCAATAATAGTGAACTGGAGCGAGAGCTTGTCCTGCAAACGGATTATGTCCAGCCTATTGGCGAAAACGGTAAATTTGAAGCTGGTTATCGCGCTGGCATCCGCAGGATCACCAATGATTACCTCACCGAAGAATTTGATAATCAAGCGCAGCTTTGGGAAAAAATCGCCTTTGTGAGCAATCAATTTGAATATGATGAAGACATCCACGCGACCTATGCGATCTATGGCAATAAACATGAGCGCTTTAGCTATCAGCTAGGATTGCGAGGGGAGTATACCAATATCACGACACATTTAATTGAAACTGCGGAGAGAAACGATAAGGATTACTTCAACCTTTTCCCAAGTGCTCATTTTACCTATGAGTTTGCCAATGAAAATAACCTCCAGCTAGGCTATAGTCGGAGAGTGAGAAGACCTCGCTTTTGGGACTTAAATCCTTTTTTCAACTTTATGAATCCCCTCTTTATTCGTTCGGGGAACCCAGACTTGGACCCAGAATTTACTCATGCGATTGATCTGAGCTACCTAAAATATTGGGATAATGCCAGCCTTAGTAGTGGGATCTATTATCGCCATACCGATGGGGTGATCCAGCGTATTACTACGATTGATGAGCAAGGCGTGTCGCGCTCTATGCCCCAAAACCTTGCGGTCAGTCGCGATATGGGCTTAGAATTTAGCTTCTCTTATGAAGCCCTCAAATGGTGGCGACTCAATGCGAGCACCAACCTATTTCGTGGTAGCCTAATCGATCCCACTTTTACTACGGCACTCAACCGCTCATACTTCAGTTGGACAGCCCGTATGAACTCCCAGTTTAAGCTGCCTCATGATTTTGAAGCTCAGCTCCAAGCCAATATCAGAGGTGCTCAACAAACGGCCCAAGGTACCCGCCGAGCTTTCATTTACACTGATTTTGGCGTCAATAAAGATATTTTAGACGATAAGGCTACGATTAATTTCCGGATCAGGGACATCTTTAATTCTGGTATCTATCGTTATGAAACCTTTGGCGAGGGATTTTCTCAGTCTGGGCTTTATCAAAGAAGGCAACGCACCTTCACTTTGGGCTTTTCCTATCGTTTAAATCAACAAAAAAAGCGTCGTGGCGGCCGAGGAAGCCGATCTGATGGCGGGGGTGGATTCGACGATTTTTAGCCTTAAATTGGCTATATGTATCTATTTATCGGGACCTACACCAAAAAGGAAGGCCATGTCGATGGTAAGGCAGCAGGCCTTTATGTATATCAATTGGATGACGACAGCGGAGACATTGAGATTCGCTCGGTCTTCAAGGAGATCATCAATCCTTCTTTCCTTTGTTTTCACCCAAGCTTACCGATTGTTTATGCCGTGCAAGAATTGACCGGAGATACAGGCGTGCCTTACGGCCGGATTTCGGCTTTGCGCTTTGATTCTGAGGCCCCCAGTCTCAGCCTAATCAATGAACAATCTACTTTTGGTTTAGCGCCCTGCTACGTTAGTACCGATGAGGCAGGCGCTGTGGCGATGGTGGCCAACTATGTCAATGGGACCGTGGTGGTTTTTCCCTTGACGGGGAACGGTCAGTTGGAGCCGGCTAGTCAGGTGCTCAAACATCCGGGTAATTCGCCTTGGGCTCATTCAGTGATGCAGGACCCTGAGGGCAAAATGGTCCTTTCTGCGGACAAAGGGGCGGATATGGTCCTTCGTTATCGCTTAGAAGGTCAAAGTTTGCAACCAGCTGATCCTCCGTATGTGGCGACTCAAACAGGGGCAGGCCCAAGGCACTTAGCGTTCCACCCCAGTGGAAAATACTTATACTGCATCAATGAATTAGACGCTACTATCCTTGCCTACCAATACAGTAGCGAGGCAGGACCAACTCAAATCCAATTGATTGATACCTTGCCCGCAGATTTTGAGGGGATCAAGGCATGTGCTGATATCCATGTCCACCCCAATGGCCGCTTTTTGTATGGCTCCAATCGTGGGCATGACAGTATCGTGATTTATGCTATAGACCCTCAATCGGGAACGCTCAGTCTCTTAGGCCACGAATGGACCCGCGGACAATTTCCCCGCAATTTCATGATCCATCCCAATGGTAAATATCTCTACGCTGCTAATCAAAACTCTGGCAATGTGATTTGCTTTCACATTGAGGAAGACGGCTTGCTAAGCTTTAAGGGGCAAGCATGGGATATCCCCACCCCAGTATGCCTCAAGCTGTGGGAGAGCTAAATAATCCGCTTGGGCCTGAGATTACTCTCTAAACTTTTGTCTCTGACTCCCCAGTCCACCAATGGTAAGCCGAACTTCATCTTCTGGTTTGAGGTAGGTCGGTGGCTTCATCCCCAAACCTACTCCTGGAGGCGTACCGGTAGAAATCAAATCACCAGCCTCCAATTGCATGAATTGGGAGACGTACCAGATCACATAGGTTGGCGAAAAGATCATGGTTTTGGTATTGCCATCCTGACGCAAATCGTCATTGACCCAAAGCTTCATCGGGAGATCAGAAGGGTCTTCGACTTCATCGGCCGTGCTCAACCAAGGCCCCACCGGACTAAATCCTGGGCAAGATTTTCCTTTGACCCATTGTCCGCTGCGTTCCAACTGAAACTCCCGCTCAGATAAATCATTGACGACACAATAGCCAGCAATACAGTCCGCTGCTTCGGTTTCGCTTGCTAAATAGAGCGCATCACGTTTCAAAACGATCCCCAATTCTACCTCCCAGTCGGTCTTTTCACTCTGGTGTGGGATTTGGACAGTATCATAAGGGCCTGCGATCGTATTGGTAGATTTCATGAACAAAACTGGCTCCTTGGGAGGTTCTAAACCAGACTCTTTGGCATGATCAGAGTAGTTGAGTCCGACACAAAGGATGGTCCCAGGACGCGCAATGGGAGCGCCCCACCTTACTTCTTGCCCCACTACCGGCAATTCAGCTTGACGGAGTAGTTTTTGTAACTCTTCTAAGCCGTTGGCTTGAAAGAAGCTACGGTCCCAATCTTGAAAATGCGCGGAGCAATCCTTGCGAATGCCTTCTATCAGCACTCCCGGTTTTTCTTGCCCCTTAGGGCCAAATCGTATCAGTTTCATTTTTAATCTTGATCGCGTGAGATTTGAAATTACGCAATCTTATGCGGGAATTGATAGTAAATTTGTAATTATGGCCTTATGAAACGCTACTTCAGCATAATCCTATTGGGAGGAATCGCCTTGGGCCTTGTTTTGCCCATCGATCTAGGGGAAAATCTGAAACATATCATTTGGGCTCAGCTTTTTTTGATCATCTTGCTTTCCTATTTCCAAATGGATTTAGACCTTCCCCAGTTAAAGGCCCAAAGCTGGCGTTTGATAATCTTTTACATCGGAAGGTTTTTGATCCTACCCAGTTTGCTGTTTTGGGTGAGTAATCCATTGGGGGACTTTTATCGTCAGGGCATTTTCTTGCTCGCTTTGTTGCCTGTGGGGGTTACGGCTCCTGCCTTGACGGCTTTGTTTAAGGGTAAGATGGAACTCAGCCTGATCCTTTTGATCTTTAGTAGTATGCTTACACCCCTGCTTATGCCTTTTTCCGCTAAGCTGATCTTAGGTAATGTGTTGGAGATCGACGCTTGGGCGATGTTGAGGACCTTGGCTTTTACGATTGTATTGCCTTTCCTTATTTATCTGCCGCTCAGGGGTCGAGTAAAGGTGGTTGATTTTGCACGACGGATCAATACTCCGGTGGTAGTGACTTTAATGTCAGGCTTTGTAATCTTGATTTCGGCCCAGAACCGAGAACTCATTTTTGCCAATCCCATTACTTTGTTGTGGCATATTTTGGTCGCAGGGGTAATTTATGCTTTGTTTTATCTGCTGGGGTGGTGGGTTTTCCCCTTCGTGGAACGCAGCCATCGGATCAGTTTGAGTTTTGCCTCTGGAGCTAACAATATTGCTTTGGGTTTGGCCGTCGGCTATAGTTATTTTTCGCCTGATATTGGATTTTTCTTAGTGGCGGCTCAGTTGGTTTGGACGCTCATGCTCGCTCCAGTAGAGCGCCTGATCGGACATAAGCGTTCTCCGAAGGAAGAAGTAAAAGCTTAATCACCTAAGCGTAAAAATGATTTCTTTCGTATCACTCCCAACATTTCATTGAGATTGACCGCTAAGCGTTTGCCTTCAATGATCAAAGCTTCTGCCTGGCCTCGCAAACGCTCGTATAACCACACTGTGATTTCCGCCAGATCGTCCTCCGGTCCGAAGGTGAGGTAAATTTTTACGGACTCTGTAAAACCAATGCTCATGCCTCTGTGCTCCGTTTCTACGATTAGGTAGGCTCCTGTCTTGGGGATTTTGAAGCGTTCGCCACGCTCTAACCACCTAAGGCGACTGCCAAAGAGATGATATTTCAAATCCTTATTTCGAGTAAGGATTTCAATTTTCATATTGTCGTAGGCAAAGACAGCGGCTTCGCCGAACTCATCCTCTATGATAACTTTTTGTCCACCTCCGGCTTCAAAATGTGCCCGAATTTTTTGGCCTAAGCTTTCTAAAATTTGAAACTTCTCCTTAGCCATTTCACGCACCACTTCATCATCATATTGCTCAAACTTATCAGGGTGAAACTTAGCCCGCAAGCCTTTGTGGGTCTTTTCAAATTCTGCTTGCTCTAACTCCTCCAAAGGTTTGCCGTAAAGCGCAATGATACTTTCCTTTTCTTTGCTCGTCAACTGCGTAGTACTCATATGCCAAAACTAATCATTTTCCACCTCAAGCACCTGTCCATCTGCTAACAATCTGGCTTTTAGGCTTTCATATGCTACATCTTGTACTGCTATATTTTGATCTATCGCCATGCAGGCTGCAGTTGCCGCAGACTGGCCCAAAATCATAAATACCGGCTCCATACGTATTGAGCCATAAGCAATATGAGAAGCGGAAACACATACAGGCACGAGAAGGTTTTGACAATCTTCTTTTTGAGGTACAAGAGCACCATAATCTATTGGGTAAGGCCCGCCGGGATTGATTTGGATGTCGCCTTCATTTTTGACGTAGCCATTGGTATCGACATATCTTTGCACATTGTGCGAATCCATATTGTAGGAACCCATACCGACTGACTTATTGGTAGGAGTAATTTGCCGAAGGTGATTTTCGTTGACGACGGTCTCGCCAATCATTCGTCTAGCCTCTCTAACATAGATTTGATGTGGCCAGTTTTGATTGTCAACAAACTCATCTTTGGCGAGTCCCCATTTGGCCATTTCTAAGCGGACTTCCTCGGGGACTCTGGGGTCATTGGCGAGAAAATATAACCAGCCTAATTGATAATTTTTGTGCTCCTCCAATATGACTTGGCGTTCAGCGTAGCTGGCCTCAGGATAACGATAGTTGTAGCCAATATTATCCGTACTGAAGGGGCCGTGATTATTAGTATCTGTCTTTCGATTGGGGATAGGATCAAATTTTTGGAATACTCGCCGCCAACCACTCCCCAATACGCGCAGCATCAGCTCATATTGAGTACTATCATAGGCTGCTGGCCGAGGAAAAGGGATTCTGTTTTCTGCTTCTTGCGTTAGACAAAGTCGATAACAATAAGCTTGTATGCGTTCATCGGCTCCTCCTTCGGGAATAGGCGTTTGGGCTGATTGAATACGGGGCAGTAAACCACTATTGGGATCTCCTATAATCACATAAGGGTCAATACTGTCGGGAAATTGGTGGCTGACAGCTCTCAGGGTTTGGATCCCATTAAGCCTTTCTTGGTAGCGCTCATTGGACTCGCGGCCCACTATATAGTTTACCCCAGCCAAAGCCATTAGATCTCCCTCATAAGTCGCATCAATAAACATTTGGGCCTGAAAGCGGGTGCCATTGAGGGTTTGTATCTCATCAATCTTCCCCTGATCGAGCCTTAGTTTTTTAGTGCGATCTAGCCAATGATCTCTAAAAGTTGGAATCTCATACTCACGGATATAGTCCTCATAGACCGCCGCCGCGATCCGAGGTTCAAAAGTCCACATAGTTTGACTAATACTATCCATCGCCCTACTTCCTTGGCCACGGTTACGAAAATCACCCTTTGCTTCCCAGCGCCAAACCGAATCCTTTTGGTAGTAGGTCCACATGCGGTGGTAAAAATCCTGGCTTAGACCTCCAATAACATGCTGTTTACCAGCGTCTGTCCAGCCTAGGCCAGAAGCGGTCATGCCTCCCAAATGAGTTTCAGGGCAAACGATTGCTACATTTTTGCCTAGTTTTTTGGCTTGTACAGCCGCAATGACAGCTGCAGAGGTACCTCCATACACGATCAAATCATATTGATGCAGTTTTCCTTGAGTAGGCGTTTGGCACGAAAGGAGAATCAACAATCCCCAACAAATAGTGAAAGTAACGGTGAGCAAGCGCATAGGTAGTAGGTTAAATGATGACAACAGAAGATAATCATCATTTTACAAACCTGGCGCAGAGGTTCTTTGATCTAGCTGCTGCTCAAGCCACTCATCTTGAGAAATACGATAGAGCAGATGGGGGTTGAGGGGGTGATCATCTCCAACTACTGGATGATTGAAAGTCCCTTGAGGCTTCATGCCAAGGCGTTGCATCACTTTGTGTGAACGTTGGTTGGTATGAGGGGTAAAGGAGTAGATTTCGGGGATGTTTTGCTCTTCGAAGGCAAAGCGTAAACTTTCTTTGGCGCCTTCTGTCGCATAGCCTTTTCCCCAATATTGGGGTGCGAGGCGCCAACCGATTTCAACACAAGGGGTGAAGTAAGTATCTATGGAGGTACGCACGATACCGATAAAACCGATCAATGCTTCGGTCTCGAGGATTTCTGCAGCCCAAAAGGTGAAGCCAAATTCTGTTAGGCGCTGGTTGACGCGATCCATTAAAGCCTTTGACTCCTCGCGACTGAGGGTAGCGGGAAAATGTTGCATGACCCTAGGGTCAGCGTTCATGGCGGCAAAGGCGTCAAGATCTTCTGGCAGGAAGGCTCTTAGCCCTAACCTTTCGGTAGTGAGTAAAAATGATTTCATCAGTAGAGTGTAAATAACAGAACTCTACTTACGGCTAAGTTGAAAAGGGGTTGGGAGCTCAGACTAATTTGTCGACAACTCAAGACCGTTGGTCTCGTCATAGATGATTTCTTCTCCGAGCTGGAGGCGAGAGAGATGATGAATCCGGCTGTTCCAGTCCAGAGGGGTCCAGTAGTTTGGATAGGTGATACTCACTTCACGACCAATCAAACGATATTGCAGGTCGGATAAGTCTAATCCCTGTGCTAAACCGCGATTGATATAATAGATTTGCTCGTTCTCACGCAGGGAGAAAACCACATCCTTATCGCCCCCCTCAAATATCTTTTGTACGGTACCGCTAATCACAATGGCGTTATCCTTATTGGTTTGGGGCACTGGTCGCAACACCAAAACCATAAGGCCAACCACAGCACCAATTGCGGTCCAGAGAATCGTAAGCTTAGGAGAAGGAGTCATACCGATTAGGTTTGAAGTTAGGTGATAAAGATAAAAAAAGGATTTAAGGCTTAGAGGGCTAAAATTAAGTACTGATTTTTCTGCCAAATTTGGAATTAAGCTACAGATTCTCCCTTTTGAGCCGTATTTTGGGGAACTTTTTTATAAGCTATGTCAAAAAACATCTCTCTAATTTTCGCCTTATCGCTGCTACTGTTAGGCAGTGCTTGTCAGCAGCCATCAACTGATAAAGGCCCCAAAATCGAATTTGAAAAGTTTAGCCTCGATAACGGTCTAGAAGTGATCTTTCATGAAGATCATTCTGATCCAGTCACTGCAGTTGCGCTCACTTTTCATGTAGGTTCCGCTCGTGAGAAAATAGGCCTAACTGGTTTTGCGCACTTATTTGAGCATCTACTCTTCCTTGAGTCCGAAAACCTTGGTAAAGGGGGCTTGGACAAAATGAGTAGTCGGGTAGGGGGCTCCGGTGCGAACGGATCTACTAGCCGAGACCGGACCAATTACTTTCAGACTGTACCCAAAGATGCGTTGGAAAAGATGCTCTGGGCTGAGGCAGATAAATTGGGCTTTTTTATCAATACAGTAACCGAACCTGTCCTAGCCAAAGAAAAACAGGTTGTCAAGAATGAAAAGCGACAAGTAGTGGACAATACGCCCTATGGTCATGCTAACTATGTAATCGGCAAAAATCTCTATCCTGAAGGACATCCTTATAATTGGCAAGTTATAGGCTCACTAGAAGATGTGCAAAACGCCACGCTTGAGGATGTAAAAGAATTTTACCGTCGTTGGTATGTACCCAATAATGCCACCCTTGTAGTTGCAGGTGACTTTGATCCAGTTGAAGCCAAAGCTTGGGTAGAAAAGTATTTCGCCGAGATTCCGCGTGGGGAAGAGATTAGACCTATGGAAAAGCGTCCCGTGAGTTTGAAAAAAAGTACCTCTCTATATTATGAAGATAACTTTGCCAGGGTACCGCAGCTGAGCATGACATGGCCAGGGGTACACCGCTTTCATCCGGACAGCTACGCTTTGGACGTCCTCAGCAGCTTGCTTGCTGATGGAAAAACGGCACCCTTTTACAAAGTATTGGTCGAAAAATATAAGCTTAGCTCTGGCGCCAATATTTTTAGTCAAAACTCTGAATTGACAGGTGAGATTGACTTACTGGTACGTGCTTATCCAGGAGTTGATTTGGATTCTGTCAAAATGGCCAGTGAGGAAGCTTTTGCCCTTTTTGAAAGTGATCCCTTTAGTGATGATGATCTTGCTAGAGTGAAGGCAGGCCTTGAGACCAACTTTTACTTTGGACTCTCTAGTGTTCTCAACAAAGCTTTTCAACTAGCCCAATACAACATTTTTGCCGATGATCCGGGCTATTTGCAGGAAGATATTCAAAAGCAATTAGCGGTAACCCGAGAAGATGTGATGCGCGTTTACAAGCAATATATCAAAGGCAAAAACTACATTGCCACAAGCTTTGTCCCTCGTGGTCAGGCAGAGCTGATGATCGAGGGATCGGATTTGGCAGAAGTGGTAGAGGAAAAAATCATCGCTGGGGCAGAGGAAGAATTTGTCCTGCCCGAGGCGAGCAACTATGAACGTACCCCCTCTTCTTTTGATCGTAGTCTTGAACCGCCCTATGGGCCTACTCCCAGTCTAACACCGCCTAGTGTTTGGCAAAGTCAAACAGATAATGGCCTCAAAATTTATGGTATTGAAAATGACGAACTGCCACTCGTTAATTTTAACCTTAGGCTCAAAGGAGGCTTATTGCTAGATGATCCGGCTAAGGTAGGCGTAGCCAATTTGCTCGCCAATACCCTCGACAAAGGAACCAAAAGCAAAACACCAGCTGAATTAGAAGCAGCCATCGAGCAATTAGGCGCTTTTATCTCCGTCAATGCGAGAACTGAAAGCATCGAAATCAGTGGTGCCACGCTTAAGCGCAACTTCGATGCGACCATGGCTTTGTTAGCAGAAATCCTCCTAGAACCACGTTGGGACACTGCCGAGTTTGCGCTTGCCAAACAAAATACCCTCAGCCGACTCGTCCAGCAGGAATCTCAGCCTGGAAGTATTTCGATCAGGGAGTACTATCAACTGATTTATGGGGCAGGCAACATTTTGGCTAAAAACATTGCGGGTTACCCCCATACTGTATCTGAAATCACTTTGGAGGACTTGCAGACCTACTATCAAAATAACTTTTCTCCTAGCTCCGCAGACTTATTAGTAGTGGGGGCTACTGATCAAGCTACTGTCAAAAAAGCAATCAGTCGAATTGAGCAAGAATGGACGGTCAAAGAGGTCAAGATGCGTAATTATCCTTTGCCTTCTCCAATCGAGGCCTCGAAAGTGTACTTTTATGATGTACCTGGTGCCAAACAGTCGGTCATCCGTTTTGGCTATTTGGCCACCGCTGCGACTGATACAGATTTCTATCCTATACAGGTCATGAACTACCGCTTAGGTGGGGGGGGCTTTGCCTCGCAATTGACGCAGGAGCTGCGGGAGGGAAAGGGCTACACCTATGGCATTCGTTCCGCTTTTCAGGGTACTACTATCCCAGGGCCTTTTACGATTAGCAGCAGTATTCGCAGCAATGCAACCTATGATGCGACCGCTTTGATCCAGTCTATTCTCAAAAACTATGGTCCAGCGTTCAGCGAAGCTGATTTGGAAACTACTAAAAGCTTTCTCCTCAAGAGTAATGCCCGCGCTTTTGAAACCTTAGGGGCCAAGGAAGGGATTCTCGCCAATATTGCAGATTATGCTTGGTCGCCAGACTACGTCTTAGAGCGTCAGAAAATCGTCCAAGGGATGACGGTAGAGAAGATTCAAGCCTTAGCTAAGCAATATATTCGCCCTGATCAAATGATCTATTTGATCGTGGGAGATGCTGAGACCCAGCTTGATGCTTTAGAAGGTTTAGGCTACGGCAAAGCGATTTTGCTCAATCCTTAGTTATTAGGATTATTTCCTACTGATAGCATAGACTCCAGGCTTTAGGATTTCTGCTGCGCAGAACGCTTCTCTCTTTTGCGGCATACATGCCGCCCCTACAGTCGATTGTAGGTGCGCGCATGAATGCCGCACCTAAGAGAGAAGCAAAAGCGCGCACTCGACCGAAGTTTTAAGGCCGATTTAGGGTAGGAACAGGTGGCCTTTTCCGGTAGCTAAGCAGGAGTGCGGAACGCTTAAGCAAATCAGTTACAGTTCTTGAAATCCTGCTGGAAGTCCAGTTTTTTGTCGCTATTAGGGACTAATTTGATAAAGCGGCAGGCCGTCCGATACTTAAATTTGATGACTGCGGTTTCTTTACTAGACAAAATGGAAAAGCTCCACGATTCACCATCAGTCGCTGGGTTTACCTCTTTATCGTTGACCGTAACTACCCATTTGGTCTTGGCCATCCGATTGCCCATTTTGATCGTGAGCTTGACCATTTTGAGCTTGAGGCTAGTCGTATTGGGGCTGATGTAATCAATCTTTGGGTCTTGGGTCGTAGGAGTGTAGCTGAGACTGGAACTGACTTTGAGTTGCTTGAGTACCACTTCGGTGCGGTTTTTTTGCAGCAAATCAGAAATACGGGTATTTATTATTACTTCATCTTTGGTAGCTGGGTCTGTGGGCTTAGAACCATCACTTTGGGCTTGATCTTTTTCTAATAGCAAAAAGTGTAAATCATCTCGCTGGTCCCAAAGTTGGGCCACTTGCATCCATTGTACCGTTTTATAATAACCGGGTTTGGAGATAATAAAACGCACGGAGTCGGCCTCCTTTTTGCCTAGCTGCTTGGGACTTAATTGTAAGACGAAGCTACCTAAATGAGCGTCTATTTCTCGACTGGCAGCGTATTGAAGGTCTTTCAAGTTTTCTACTTCCACCTTTGCCTCATCAACGGCTTTGTCTTTTTGATCGCTGACTTTGCCGGTAAAACTGATCAGGTTATCAAATTCGTACCAAGCGGGTAGATTTTCCACTTTTTCTGGCGGAGGAAGCTTTTTATTCATAGTGCTATAAAGCGTCCTCCCGCCAAACCCTAGAGCTAAGAGTAGCATTCCTCCCAGTACATAGTAAAGCCATTTAGGCTTTGAGTCAGTCTGGTCTGAGGCGGTGGGTGGGGCAGTAGCAGCCCTCAATTGCCAGCTAGCCTGTAAATTGGAATGCTGATGGAATTGCCAAGGCAGCTCAGGACGAGCGTTCACCGAAGGTGCCTCCCAATAAAGATTACGGGTCTGCCCACTCTCCTTCAATACAGTAGTGGCACTGGCCTCTTCAAAGGATTTAGCAATCGCAAGGCCTGTTCCCAAAGATTCATAAAACTGAGCGGCAAACTGCTTAGCACCATTGTCATTAATGGCTTGATCGGTGATGATCACCCGTTTGACCCCCGCCTCAAGTAAAAACTCCTTTTGCGCCAAAGTCGCACAACCATTTAAAAAGACTAATTCTAAGTTTGCTTGCTGACCGAGAAAGTTCGCAAAGCTCTGGCCATCAATTTGGGCCTCACCCCCACTTTCAGAGCTTAAATGTAAGGCATCACCGTCTGCATGACCACCATAATGAAAAATACTAATCCTGCCACGCTCTTCCTTAAAAGTTTGAATTATATCATCGAGTGAAGCGTCGGCTAGTACCAAGACCTCGCATAGTTTCTGACGTTCTGCCTCCCTTAGCGCTCGACTAATCGCTTGCTGTTCGGCGGCTATATTACGCAAGAAATTGCCTTCACGATCGTTGGCAAAGGCAAGTAATATGATGGGGGTCGCACTAGGCATAAGTTGTATTCAAAACTAATTAAGCGTGGCTTTACTGCTAAAATTGATTATTTTCGCCCTACCAAGCAAACTCAGGTAATTTTCCATGCAGATCAAAACGCTCTGTCTCTCAATCCTTGCTCTGCTCATATTTTCTTTTGGATACTCACAAGACGTAAGTCGTGCTGACTATCCCAAAGCGGTTCAGAAAAAATTACGCTATCACGAACGAAGCCTTCGTTTAGACCCTTCTCACGGCCCTACCTATAGAGCGAGAGGGATCCTGTACTATGACGCTGGGGACTATCAAATTGCACTACGAGATTTCAATAAAGCCTTAGCTTATAAGGATAGCAGTTATCAAACCTTTTTTCACAGAGGACTGACCTTATTGAAGTTAGCGCGTGAGGCTGATGCGATCGCTTCCTTTAAACAAGCCTATCAAAGAAATCCTTATCATCCCCAAACGCTCGGTTACATCGGTTTTTACGAATTGCAAGAGGGGAAGGTCAAGAGTGCGATTGCCAAATTTGATCAAGCCTTAGCAATTGATTCTACTCTTTTGATGGTTAGGCTCAACCGTGGAACGGCCCTCTACACGCTTGGTAGGCTTGATGAGGCGATAGCAGATATGGAGTTAGTGATCGAACAAGAGCCCTTTCATCCTGTATGTCTCAGTAATCTTGGGTTGGCCCTGTGCCAAGCCAATCGAGTAGAAGAAGGGGTCGCCTATCTCGATCAGGCTTTGTCGATGGCTCCCAATCTGGCCGAAGCATGGTACAATCGTGGCTTAGCGCGCTACGCTCGCGGAGAGCTGAAGACCGCTATGGAAGATTTTCGCAAAGCCAAAGCGCTCAAACCAGCGCTAATCATTCGCCTCAATGGTGAGGTCTGGGAACCCTAAGCTAGCTCACTGATAATTGGACAAGTTTAATATCCCATTTGTGGTTGGATATTGGTCTTGCATTGATTTATCTTGGGGCATGAGCCCAGAACGTATCAAGGAGTATGTCTCCCAACACCCTGCCGGCAAAGTGAAGCTGGCGATCACCGATGTCGATGGTATTTTGCGTGGTAAAGTGATCCACCGAGATAAATTTATGAGTGTCATCAAAAGTGGATTTGGCTTTTGTGACGTGGTCTTTGGGTGGGACGCTGCTGACGAATCCTATGATAATGCACAGATAACGGGCTGGCATACGGGCTATCCTGATGCGCAGGCCCGTATCGATATCAATACTTTTCGCCGCATCCCATGGGAAGGAGAACTGCCCTTCTTTCTCGCTGATTTTGTGGATAGTGATGGCGAGCCCTTAGCCGCCTGCCCGCGTAGCTTACTGAAAAGCCTCCGGCAACAGGCCATAGATATGGGCTACAAGCCTAAATTCTCCCAAGAATTTGAGTGGTTTAATTTTGAAGAAACACCCCAATCACTTGCGGATAAAGGTTTCCAGAATCCCAAGCCCATGACCCCCGGCATGTTTGGCTATTCATTGTTGCGTAGCTCACTGAAATCTGAGTTTTTTAACGACCTTTTTGACTTGCTCGGGCAGTTTGATGTGCCTTTGGAAGGCTTACATACCGAAACTGGCCCCGGCGTTTATGAGGCTGCAATCATGTATGGCGATATTTTGGAGTCTGCCGATAGAGCGGTACTATTTAAAACCGCGGTTAAGGAGATTGCCTATCGGCACGGTTTGGTCGCCACTTTTATGGCCAAATGGCGTGAGGACCTACCTGGTTGTAGCGGGCATGTCCACCAAAGTCTTTGGAATGAAGCCGAGGATACCAATCTTTTTCATGATGATGAGGACGAAAATGCGATGAGCCCCCTGATGCAATCTTATGTAGCTGGGCAATTGGCTTGTTTGCCGCATATCCTCCCCATGTTTGCTCCTACCATCAATAGCTACAAAAGACTGGTCGAAGGCGCTTGGGCCCCTACTACCCTTACTTGGGGAAGAGATAATCGTACTACAGCGCTGAGGGTGTTGACGGGGGGAGCGAAATCAGCTCGACTGGAAACTCGGGTAGTGGGTTCGGATAGTAATCCTTTCTTAGCCATGGCAGGCTGCTTGGCTAGTGGCCTGTATGGGATTCGGCATGGTCTCAAACTTGATCAGCCCAAGGTGATTGGCAATGGCTACGAAGAAACAAAATACGGGGTGCTGCCCCGTAATCTTGATGAGGCTACGGCAGCTATGAAAACATCGGCGATTGCCAAAGAATTATTTGGCGAAGGCTTTGTAGATCACTTTGTGCGAACGCGGGAGTGGGAATGGCGCGCTTTTGCCAAAGCCATTACGGATTGGGAAATGCGCCGGTATTTCGAGATCATTTAAGGTCGCCTTAGATTGTCATCCCAATACATGCCTTGCGATCGACGGTACTTGAGGTATTTGGGATCTTGCTTGTAAGATCGAAATTGCTCAGGAGCCTCGTAGTTGCGTTTCTCGAAGAGGAACTTAAGTCCCAATCCTGCTACAAAACCACCAATGTGCGCCCAAAAAGCCACCCCTGCGCCAGTGTCTTCTGCCGAAAATAACTCCTGCGTACCGCTCAAAAATTGGAGAATAAACCAATAGATCAAATAAGCCCATGCGGGAATTTTGAAGAAGAAAGGAATGTAAAAAATCGGGATTAACATGCTGATCCGACTTTTGGGGCATAATAGCAAATAAGCACCCATGACTCCAGAAATCGCTCCGGAAGCACCAATTGCAGGGATCGGAGAGCCCCAATTAGTGGCCATATGCGCCAAACTACCCAGTAAACCACAAAGTAAGTAAAAGACCAGATAGCGGCCTCGACCCATACGGTCCTCAACATTGTCCCCAAAGATATAAAGCGTCCAAACGTTGCCGATTAGGTGCAGCCAACCTCCATGTAAAAACATATTGGAGAGGAAAGGCAAATAGTAGAGCAAACCGCCTCCGGATTCGAGGTAGCGTTCGGGCACTAGCCCAAATACATGAAAAAAGATCGCCTCTTGTTCGGTGCCACCTGCAGGTTGGATGAGCACAAAAATCAAGATGTTGAGTACAATCAATACAGTGTTGACAATCGGAAATTGTCGGGTGGGGATACTATCGCGAATGGGAAACATGGCACAAAATTAAGCATTGCTACGGAATAGATTTGCAGACTTAGGCTTTTTGCGAGAGTTTTGTAGCCTAAGATTTGACCCATGCGTATTTTTATTTTCCTGCTAGGAATACTTCTACTCGCTTGCCAAAGCACCGAATCCCAAAGTCAAAATGCGGCGCAACTGCCTGCGGAATCGAGCAGTACCTTAGCAGCCAATAAGTCAGCAGTCCCCAAAATCATTGTCTTTGGGGGAAATGTTTTGATCGAGAATCCTGCTATCGAGGCACGTTTACAGGATGTGCTTCCCAATAGTCTCGCTGCCAATGGCTTTGAACGAGAGATTATTGATTGGGGGCGTAAAGATTTGCTCCTAGGAGTCCCTGATGAACGCTTAGCGCCCATGCTTGATTCGATTATCAAGCAGCAGCCGGAATGGGTCATTTTGGGCTTTGGTACAGATGAAGTTTGGCGTGAGGATATCGCAGTGCAGAGCTTTGCGGTTGATATGCAGGGAATGATATTGGCACTACAAAAGGCGGATATCAAAACTTTGGTTTTGACTCCCAATAATCCTTCTCCCAATGCTCCGAAGGTGATTTGGGCGAGGGGAGAAGAAATTTCGAGGGTAATTAGAGAAGTAGCAATTGAAAACTTTAGTACTGTAGCGGATTATTGGAACTTTTGCGAGATATACGTCACCCAAGCTGGCAATCAACCGCAAGATCTTTTACTCGATGAGCGTTATCCCAATGAAGCGGCACATCAGTTTATCTCTCAGGAGATTACCGCCCTGCTAGCTTTTAAGATAGGCACTGAGTGATTAGGTTAAGTACTGAGTAGCAAGTATCCCGAAAGCTTTCGGGAGAAATCAGTACAGAGAAAAAGGTATTTCTGAGCCATTTGGATTATTTTCCTTAGGCTTAGCTCGGAATACGATTGTCCAAGTACTTAATTTATCTAGCATCTGACTCGCTTTGCGGAACGCTTATCTTCTTCCCTAGTCATCCCTTTTAACGAGTATTCATTGGGCTATTTCAAAGGGTTTTCGCTTCGCGGAACGCTTGTATCAATTGCCACCTAGGCAAATACCAGCGGCGTGAGTTGCAGACCATCGCTCTGCAACCGAATTGAGGATCCTCGCACTACTCGGTCGTAAAATCTTTTTCGAAAAATAAATTCACCCAATTGTCTTCGCTGACTCCCATTAGCGTGAATTTATAGTCGCGATTCGGGGCCAAGGTTGGATTGGCGGTAGGGTCTGTGATGTTGAATACCACATTGCTCAAGTCGTAAAAAGTGAATTCTTGCTCAATCGTATAAGTTCCCGAAATCAAATTGTTATCAGCATCCGAAATCACTTGGAAGTAGATTACATTTTCTTTGATCGCACCATCTTCCCAGCTAAATGAAGGATTGGTGCCATTATTGATAACCGTCGCGAGATCGGGATTAATCTCGGTGGGTTTGACATTGGTTTTCAGTCTGATAGGCGTACAAACATGTAGTTTACCAGGCGTTTTATAGGTAACTACTCCCATCCTTTCACCCGCAAATGGCTTGTTATTAAATTTCCAAAGGTAGCCATTGAAAATGGGTTCGTCTGCTAAATCCTTTTGAATGTATTTTGAAAAATCAAGAGAATCCGCAATCGATTCTGCTTCAAAATATCTAAAGTCTGTGGCCCCAGCGATAGGGTAGAAAAATACGTCTGTAGGTTCTGCCATTGAGCCTAGAAATCCCTCTTCTTTACCCGCGGCACAAGCCACTATATCCGCTAACTCTAAGGAGCTATTCAGGCTAATATAATCTGCCAGTACCCTTTCTTCTAATACGATTTCTTCCTTACAAGAAACTAGGATCAAGACGATTGCGAATAAAGCTAAGTTTTTCATAATATGAGAAACGCTACCCCTGAGATAATGTTATCTATTTGGCATAACAACAAGTTTAGGGAAGAAATCCAGAGTAGGCTAATTGGCGCTTAAGCCTAGAATACGGGAACCTCGAATATAGTTGAAAGCCTAGAAGGGAGGCTGATACCTCAATTATGCATTTTGACGGCAACAATTCTCATGTACATATCCATAGCCACTAATTTTAGCTTCAATTCATGAAGAGAAGCAAAATTTATGGAAATAATCCCTAGATTTAGATGATGCATATGAGCACTCATTCTTGCGTTTAGAAAGACTAGACCATTGTGGAAACTCCGAATGTGAGTTTCATACCAATATTTTTTTTCAGCGCATCCAAAGTACAGCGAGTTTCTCGCATTGACATTAGCTTTAAATTTGCCAAAAAATCATCCTCATTTTCAATGAGTAAATCGGGTTTATCTTGTTGAGTCTTTGATGCCAGATTTTGGCAAAATATTATCTCTCTCTTACTCGTTTCTATGATTGATTTGTCGGCCTCAATCGACAATTCATTTTTTTCTTTTCCTGTCTCTGCTTTGCAGCAATCCTTTTGTCATTGAAAATATCTAATTCGGCTTTGCGCCTGTTCTTAAGAAAGTCAAAAGAGCTTAGCGTGATTACTTCTGAATTTCGTATTTGATGGCATGTGCTAAGGTGCCAAGATAGATAAAATCAATTTTTCTTTGTTGACCAAGCTCCTTAGCAAACCCTTATGCTATCTTTCAAAATATTCATTTGAGATTGATAGGTTTAATATTATCAGCATACACTCTGTCAATTAAAAGATGTCTGGGATCAATCGCCGCTTTCACCGGCAG
>JBCCQN010000154.1:0-19766 GCA_039024315.1 Bacteroidota bacterium | reverse complement strand
ACTCTTGGAGGTAGTGTGATTGAGACATTGGGTTGCATCAAGCCCAATTCCTACTAGATTATTTGGATAAGCCGTATGGTCGTAATAAACGTGGCTATTGACGGGAATGGTCAAACCGTATTTGGTAGCGAGATAGGTTTCCACGCGATGACGAAGGCCTTCATTGAGTTGTGCATCATACACGATCATTTCTGCCAAGTCGCCCTTCCAGTGGTTGGAAGTTTGATTATCGTTACCAGAACCATCATATTCTTGACCAATCGAAGCTCGATCAGCACCCGAACTACTAAAGCTAGTCCAATCGGCCTCTGCCTTACCATTGACCCATCCCTTGACGAGGGTATTGGTCGTTACGTTGAAGGAAACTAAGACTTCCTTGTCTCTGAAATCCCCCAAGGCAAGCGAAGGGGAATCATCATCGTAAATCAATTCGCCATTGGGACGATGCCCATATTTCACTCGGTTGCTACCGCCATTGTGAGCGGATAGATAATACCCATCATCATTGTCCGCGCGCGGAATAAAGACTGCAAAAATGGCATTATCCCCATTTAATGCGGCGACAGTATTGTTGATTTTCATCCAATCATTGGCTCCATCAAAATATAGCATAGGATAGCCATTGATCGTGCTAGCAGAGACCACTGGACGGGTACCAGTACTGACCGTAGTAGCGTTGGCATTGTTGGGGCTTTTGTCTAGCCAGCTTTCTACTTCATTGCCCAAAAGATTGATTCCAGAGCCGGCATCCAACCACATGGCCAAATCACAGCTAACTTGACCAGGGCTACAATGGCTACTGTCTGATAAACCATAATAGGTGATCACAAGGCTATCACAACCTTGTATAGAGGTAAAAAAGACTGTATCCTGACGTAGATCAGCAGGATCACAAACTGGAACACTAAAGGCCGTAACCCAGCCTCCTGGAGGACATACACCGGTACATATCGTAAACCAATCTCCGGCTTCAAGGTCTATATCAGTAATGGTCAATACGCTGTCGCTTATGCTTAGACCGGCACTGTATATGCTAGGGCTAGAAAAGCTACCATCGGCTTTATCGATCAGCAAGCCCATATTAGCAGGATTGGTGAGATCGATATTGGTGCCCCTCAAGTCAAATGTAAGGGTAGAAAGTCCCGTCTCTCCAACTTCGGCTACCCGCCAAGTCCGCAATAGGCGATTGGTATAAAAAGGATTTACTACCGAGACATCCATCATAGCTTGGCCATCGTGCCCCCAAATCAAAAACTGCTTATCGTTGGCAAAAGGAGCCTGCGCATTGAGGGTTAGTCTGGCGCCAGCGGTACTGCTTATTGACTTGCTCTGATTTAGGGTAGAAAGATCATCGCGACCGATGCCCGCTAGATTTTGGGCGTAGCTACCATTTGCATTGACATTCCATATGATACCTCCATTGGAAGCTAAGAAATGGGAAGGATTAGTTTGGTCTAAGCCTAGTCCGTACTTAAGGGCCAGATAAGAATGAATCTGAAGCCTAGCGTTCTCTGAAAGAGTATCCGCATAAGCAATCACCTCGGCAATTTCTGCATTGGAGTATTGAACACTATTTCTCACATAAGAACCTAAGCCTAGCCTTCTAGGCGCCCCTACTCCATTGCTATTGCTCATCAGGAGTTTACCGTATGAATAAAAGCTGCTTTTATTGCCATCCCCACTAGCAGTGTATAAATGTATGTTTTGATCCACCGGTTTGTTGGGATTATAAACCCAACCATTGGCATAAAACTGATCCATCTTTCCGGAATGGTAGCCCATCAGCCAATTGGTACTTGCTGAGCTAATGATACGTCCTTGATTACCCCCAGCCCGCATCCGACTGACGGCGAAGACTGTGTAAGGGGTATTGAGCTCAAAATTGGTAGCCATTTGGTCATTGATTCCATCAAAGAGAATGACCGGATTGAAGTTAAAGTGAACGCTATCATTGAGCACATACTGCGGCTGGCGACTAATAGTGGTTTGGGAGAATGGATGTTCACTTTCGCTTTGATCCCCCCAAGTACTCAAAATCGCGCCATCAGTAGGATTGGCGATACCAGCGCCTGCTCTAACCCAAGTGACCAATGGATCAATAATACCTCCCGGCGCATTGGTGGGGTCGTCATCATCCAAAATATTGAGGGTGGTTTGCTGATTGCCATTTTCAACTCCATTGGTTACGCTAGAAATACTGATGACCAAGCTTTCGGTAATCTCGTTGATAGCATCGTCGAGGCCCGTGAGACTAAGCTCTGCTGAGAGACTGCCAGCGGGTATAATCAATTGGGAGGCAGCACTATAATCTGTAGGACTACTTGTACCCCCAAAACTCAGATCAACAATCGTATTTAGTCCCGACAATGTATTGAGACTGAAACTAATATCTGAGGTCCCAGCGTTCTCGGAGAGATCCGTAAAAGTCTGACCACTAATGCTCACATTGGGCTGGCTATCATTATCAATGATCGTGAGAGAGGCTTGTTGATTACCGTTTTCTGTGCCATTGATGACATTGTCAATATCAATCATCAGCGCCTCATTGCCTTCATACAAATTATCATCAGAAGCATCCAAAGTAATCGAAGCGTTGGCCGCTCCAGCAGGGATGATGATCGTAGGCGCTGAAAGCACATAGTCGGTAGGGTTTGCTTGCCCAGTAAAGGCCAGTTGCACCTCGACGTCCACGATTACTGTACTATTCAAGCTCGCTGTAATAGTAGTTTGGCCACCATTTTCATTGATATTGTTTGGCCCGAGGCTAAGGCTGACAGAAGGAGCAGTTTCATCTTCAACTATCGTCAAAGTTTCTTCCTGCACTCCGCCTTCTTCGATGGCATTGGTAAGGCTTAAAATCTCCACAAATACGGTTTCGTCCCCCTCAAAAATATTGTCATCAATAGCAGTGATGCTAGTGGAAGCGGAGCTAGCGTTAGCAGGTATAGTAATCGTCTGGCTACCAATGGCAAAATCGACAGATTGACTGGCGGAACCGCTAATTCCAAGCGTAGCCACGACAGGATTACTACTAGGCACATTGAGACTAAGCGTAAGCGTAGCATTGCCTCCGTTTTCAGACATCGATAGCGGACTGATCGATAGAGAAGCAGCTGATTTACTCTTCAGCACTAGCGTAAACAATTCGCCGTCAAGCAATTGCACATTCGACACCCTTACTACGTCATTGTTAACGCTGATACCAGAGCTAATCAAATTGGCGTTACCAAAATTCAAGTCATTATCAACCAAAAGGGCCAATTCGGCATTGACATAGTTCAGGCCTAAGCCGTTGAGATCAAAGGATAAATTGACCGGATCTATATTGGCGTTTTCCTGTACTTTCCAGATTCGTTTTAAGTGTTCATAAGAGCTACCAGCGACAATCGAACTACTGACCGAATTTGCTGCACTGTCATTGTGGCCGCAAAAGAAGAAACGATCATTGGCAAGCGAGGCTTTTTGCAAAGTCAAAATCGAACCCGCGTTGATACTTTTTGATTGGTATTGAACGAGTTTGGAAATATCCGAACGGGCAATCGCAATTACATCATGGTGATAAGCTGCGTTTGCGGTAGAATCCCATACCACGCTAGCATTGTTTCGATAATAATTGCCGCTTTTGGTAAAGCCGTATTTGATGGCGAGGTAAGATTCTACTTGTTGGCGCTCTAGGTCATTTAACCTGCGGTTGAACGCTAATAGCTCGGCGATAGCGCCTTGCATTTTTTCTCCGCCTATGTTGCTACCTGGCTGAGCCGGTAAATTGCCGCCAAGGGAGATCTGCCCCACTGTTTCAGTCAAAAAAGTGAGATTACGGTTGTCGATTTCTTGGCCATCAACATAAAAAACGCCATTGCCCCCCCCAATCACATTACTCAAAAGATCCCAATCTCCAACATCATCGAGTGCGACACTCGAGCCATTGCCTTTGGCGATATAAGCATAGTCGTCATTGGCTCCCCGCTTGGCGAGGAGATAGTGATTGACGTAGTCAATATTGAAAATCCTCGCCCAATCGTCTGAATTTGGATCAATATTGCCTACCACAAAAACACTTAAAGAATCATTGAGTTGGAGGGAGTCTGTGCCTAATCTTTGAAAGTCAAACTTGAGGGTAGGATTGAAATTGAGGGTGCTAGCTGCATCGGATTGATAAGTCGGCAAATCTCCGCCTACATCTTTTGCGTCGTGATCGTCTCCACCTACATCAGCCCAAAGATTAACGGCAGTCCCATCACTTTGTGCGGACAACACCTCCGGTCGTAGCCATAACAACAAATCTTGGGTCAGACCCGCCGGACCTTGCGTTCGGCTAATGCCGAAAGTAAAATAATCACCATCTGCAAATGTTAGCCAAGCTTCTAGGTTCACCGCATCTTCTAAGCTAAGCGGGATCGAACGGGTGTTGGCGGCTTCAAAATTCGCACTTGAGCTGACGATGAGACGGTCCGTTCCCGCAGGGAGATCCGCAACATTAGCAATCAGTTTCACCAAACCGGGACTACCGATTTGAGCCACTCTCCAAACCCGTTGGATGGCATTGTCCACCTGTCCATTTACATCTTTACTGAGGGTAGTTGTGCCTAAATTATTGTCCCCCCAAAAGAGATATTCTCCTTCGTTAAGGTCCTGAGCTTTACGAATCCGGACCATACTACCCGCATCGTTGCTCATGGAATTACGTTGTTGCACACATTGCAGGCTATCGTCTTTACCGATCCCTGCAATCCGATAGCCATAAGTCGAATAATTGTATTTGGTATGCTGCGCCTCAGGGATGGAAACCCCATATTTTAGGTTGAGATAGGTTTCTACCTCATTGCGTTCGCTAGTAGTAAGTGCGCGATCATAGACGATAATTTCTGCGATATCGCCCTCCCAAAGTCTGGAAAGATTACGATCCTCTACGATCTGATCGATTTTAGCATTGCCGGTCGTAACTACCGATAAATAGCTGTAATTACCCGTATGGGTTGTGTTGGGATCAGTAAAGGCGATCCCATTTTGACGCCAATCGCCATTTTTTACGACTGAGTTGGCATAGGTACTACTAAAAACTTTACCCGCCGTACCACCGTGGAAATCAAAGCTATTGCTGTGTCCGAGAAGCGGTATATAGTCTTGGGTGCTCGGATTGTTGAGTTTACTGACCACAAATAGCGTACGGATATCGTTGACTTCGGCCATCGTAAGTAGGTCATCGACTCCGTCGAACGTTAAGACACCATTACTATTTAATGAGCCTTCATACCATCTTGGCATTTTGCCCAGCTCGCTCTGCTCTACGCTGATGTTTTGCCCACTCTGATCCAACCAAGCTTTGACCCTAAAGCTGTCATCTTCAAAGACCAAACCGTCAGCATCCGCTTTGAGCCAAAGCGCTAGATTGGTGCTCACATTACCAGGTGCTCTGGCAACGATCGTGTTGGGCTGTCCGGGACTAATCGCGCCGCAACAGGCCTTCCAATTATAGCCATCATCATTGTCGAGACTAAGCTCTTTCAAAGCGGCAGAAGCACCATCGCCATCAGCCTGCTCTGGCCAAGGAAAATTATTGTTGTAACTGAGCTTTTCCGACGTAACACCATTGGGATAACGAATCCGTAATTCTTCGCCATTATTATCCAAGGAACCACTGCTCCACTGATAAACGTCAAACCCTTGGCCTGTCCAAAGGGTACTATCTTTGGCGATTACTACATAAGACTGTGAAGGCATGACAAAGGTTAAGGTATCACTGATCCCATTGTCAAAATAATAACCATTAAGGTCTAAGGGGTAAGCAGAAGGATTGTACAGCTCAATAAATTCATATTGGGAACCATTACTTGGGTTGTAATGAATTTCGGTGATTACGGGATCTTTAGGGGTAAAGACCGGCGTGAGAGTCGTATTTGCTGCCGTATTGAGGACTATCTCGGCATTGGTATTACCAGTCTCTAGCCATTGCACAAAGCGATAGCCCTTGTCTGGCTCGGCCTTAATCGTAATAGGGATATTTTTGAAGTAGTAAGCCGAATAATTATCGGGCACCTCAAAATCTACGCTATGTAGCTGGACTGAACCCCCACTATTTTGATTTACGACAAAATTCAGGTTAAAGGTGTCGTTGGTAACCCCAAAATGATTGGCCATCTGGCCCAGAATGATCGCAGGCCTATAAGGCGCAAAATTTCGATATTCCTGTACGTAATTGTTCCAATTGTTTAAAGAGCTCAAGCCTCCTTGAGGTTGCCAGCGAGCAATATGATCGAGGATTTCTGGCTCAATACGATCTTGGACCGAATCGACAATTTGATTGACCCGAGTCGTTGAATAGACTACAGCTATCCAAGTGTTCATACGCTGGATAAATTCCGCTTCAAACTCTGGGTTGGCCATGAGATCACCAAAAAAGTCATCATCATTTTTGAATTGTCCCAAAACATCCGCATTACGTTTGCTCCACTGAAAGCCTCGGTCAAGATCATTGATCAACCAACGCCAACGTCCATCTGGAGTACGGGGGCGCCAAAAACGACGATTGTGCCGCCAACTCGTATTGCCAACATAAATCTCCGCGATGGCGAAGTTTATATAGTCGTCAAGATCCATTTGTGTTTTGACGTAATCGTAGTTGGCTTGAATAGAGAGATCGTTGCCTTGAATGTAGTTTCTAAGGGCCAGATAATGGACATCGTCCCCTTCGAGGACTTCATTGATTCCACTACTAGAACCTGGCATTTTTTTGATTAGATCAATATTGTCAGGATCTTCCCCATAGACAAAGCGGAGATAATCTTGATTGTATTTTTCTCGCAGGTTGTTGATACCAAAATAGTCGCCATTAATATAGAGGACTGTTGGCTGGTAATGTTGGATTCCAATATTGAGATAAGGAGCCATCATTTCTTGCAACCAAGAATCTGCAAACATAGTGCGACTCCAATCATCAGAAGAAGACCTCAGCAACCAAGACTTGAACTCCTTGGTTTTGGTATTTTCAAAAAAGGGATAATCTAGTGTCTCCCCTGCTCTGACATCAAAGGAGAGGGACTTCTGGGCGTAAAAAATTGCCGTTCGGCCATAAAGACGGCTATCTACAATCTGCGAAAATTCAAACTGATGGGTACCGGGATAACTAAAATATTCAAAGTTCACCTCCCTTTCCCAGTTTTTTCTACCGCCGATTTGTCCATTGTTATAGATGTAAATACCCAAGTTCGACCCAAAAAAAGAGTCAGGATCAGTGATCAAAGAGACTACAGGTAGAGAGTCCGTCAGGCCAAAAAACCAAGTCCCGCTAATGTGCTTACTAGGAGTCCATCCCGACTTAAAGGCCCGAGCCCGTAGGGTGGTTGTGGTGTCAATAGAGATGGGTCCTGTATAAAGGGTCGAACTGGTCGTTGGGACCTTACCATCTAGGGTATAATAGATATCAACTCCAGTCGTGCTGGTGGTGATTTGTATGTTTTGGGTTCCAGTGTACATCCCTGGAGTCAGAGAAAACTGAGGCGTAGAGACTAGGGGTCCGGCCGCACTATTGCTTGCCCTTGGCGTACTGGGGCTAAGCTGTTGCCAGCCACCAACTCCATCCAGCGTTCGGCCGAAGGCCAAATCTGTAGCTTGAGGGCCAAAAGAAACTGAATCTAGAAAAGTTGTATCATTGTTGAGGATCTGAACTAAGGCCAGTTGGTCTCCTCCCTGATTTAGTTTGATATTGTTGGCGTGTAAGCCTCCCTGCCCTGGATCATCATCTAGCCAAATTAAGGCAAAGCCACCAGCAGGAATGACTTCAGGAGCAGCGATTTGCCATTTATCAGGCTCGTTATAATCATCAGTCAAATACAAGCCCCCTATATTGACAGGACTGCTGCCTGCATTAAAGAGTTCAACCCAGTCTTCATCCTGCCCAAACTCATCGACGATCCCATTGCCGTTGTTGGCCAATAATTCGTTGAGATAGAGATTGCTGATAGGATTTACACTTTGTGTAACGGCGGTTTCAATCACCAAACGGGGAGCTTCGATCGAATCAGATTCGTAGGAAGTAAAGATGCGCGTTCCGGTACCGGAAATCAGAAAGCTAATCGCATTGCCGCTGGCCCAACCAGGACGATCGATAATTTCTTGTACAATGGCCTTTAACTCGTTGGTCTGATGGCGACCAGTGGAAGTAAAATAAGTATCCCAGCCATTGGGCGACCAGCTCGTAAAAGTGTCTGTCAGCGTTCTGTTGGACAGATTATTGGGATTGGCATTGAAGGCAGGTGAGTGATCAATATCTTCTCCGTAAATATTAAGGCTTACTGGCAGGGTGTCAACGCCTTCGGAACGAAAGCGGATATATGCATCGGTGATCGTCTGGCCATAAGGGATAGTAATATTTTCAAATCTCAGGCCTACCCATTGTCCTCCTGAAGCATTTTCGCCCAAAGAGACAGCCGTTTCAGTCAGATTGACGCTGCCATTGTACTCGGAGGCGTCATTATTAGCGTGTCCAAGCTTAGAGACAAGCGTTGCCAGATAGGTCTGGACGATCCCTCCCCCGCTACCATTTGGGCCATTGGGAGTAGGTGAAGTGAAGGTAGTGAAGGTGTTGGCCCCATCAATGGTGCGACCGTAAGACTCATCGCTATTTTGCGCTCCAAATGGCACGACATCAATGGCCGTCAAATTGGGCAAGTAAAGCCCCACCATTTCTCCACTAGCGCTTAGTTTAAAGTTTAGATGATTGGGGCCTTCGAAAGGTTCTTGGTCAGCCCATAAGATCAAGTAGCCCCCTGCGGGAACGATTAGGCTACTAGCACCAGTGTTGGGTAATTGCCAAAATGTAGAGGGATTACCGGGGTCATCAGTGAGGTAGTAGCCCCCCAAATCCACTGGAGTGGCTCCTGCATTGTAGATTTCAATCCAATCATCATAATTTCCTTGAGCATCTGTAATCGTACTCGTATTGCTCGCCATAATCTCATTGATATATAGCTGAGCGAAACTGGTTTGAAAAGAAAGACAAAAAACAATGAACAGTAAAGACCGTACGGAAAACTGCACCATGTACCTACCTCAAATTTTAGCGTTAAAATTAGTGCACAAACTGAGAGAAAAATAATCTAATTAAGCAGAATTATCACACCTCTCGAATCATAATATTAGGCAAAAAATATAGCTCATAGAATCCTTAGGGGCTTTTTGGTCAAATTTGCTGTTTCAAGGGACAATTGTGTCTCGGCAATGGTTCAATTGATTCAAAGACACGTAATAAGTACAGAGGAGCAAGTATCCTGATAGCTATCGGGAGTATCTAGTACGAAGAACAATCACTTCTTTACTCCATTGAAGTCGTCTATTCAAAGTCTTAATTCTAAATACTATTGGCTTACTACTTAAAAACCTCTTGGCTCAGTCAAAGAACCGCAAAAAGGGGAGCAAGGTATTCCCTACTCCCCTTCGTAAAAAATATTGTCGGTTAGCGTATCAAAACTCTTTCATAAGCGGCAGGGCCGTCAGATTTCAAGTGTAAAAAATACATGCCTTTGGCCCAATCTTGGGTAGGGATTTGCAGACTACCTTCTCGCTCTCCCGCCAAGGGAGCGCGGTATATGATCTGTCCCAAATGATTGCTCACTTCTAATTCGTAAGCCCTAGCATTGGTCATGAGATAACGGACCTCTAATTGCTCAGCAGCAGTGATGACTTCCATCCAAGCACGGTCTTGTAACTCTCCTTGTTTGACATGTACAGTATTGCTGGTATGGATGCTACCGTCTTTTTCTAACAAGATAATGCGGTAGTACCAACGATCTCGCGTATTTAAATCTACGCTCATGTCGCTCAACTCATAGGAGGCAACAGCATCTACGGCATAAGCCTCTACGATTTCGAGTTCAGCGAAGCTTTTTCCATCCTTAGAGCGCTCAACTAGGTACCGCCAAGCTTCTGTACTTTCTTCTACTGTCCAGCTTAGCTGAACGCTTTCCCCTTGCGGCCAAACCGCATCAAAACTCATCCACTCTACTCCCAGTGGATTGGAGCAAAAGTCTGATATCTGGAGATAGTTGTTGCTATAATCACATTCTGCTTGGCTCGCAAATGGCTGCGTGATCGGCACCCCTTGGGAACCATCGTCATTGATAACCATATATAAGTCAAAGGTTCCCCCTTGATCTGGCAAAATCGCCGTAAAGTTGTAGGTACTATCTTGAGGAATGGCCTGCGTAAGGATATCATCATCGATAAAGGTAGCAGCTCCCGTTGCAGGATCGCCATTGTAAAAGGCAACGTGAACCCCAGCCGGTAAATTGAGATCGCCAAAATTACTGACTTCATAATCGATCACAAGCTGGTTGCCAAGCGTACCACAATTGGTCGTATTGGAGATCGCATTGATCGCCCCACTCAAATCAGGTGCGGGCACTAAGTTTGTCCCACCAGGACCGACACCAATCAAGTTAGAGAACTGATAATCAGAGATTTGAAAGTTGGTACGATTGAGCGGAAAGTAACCCGTCCCAGGAAATAATTCTGTCAAAGTGGATTGTTGTTGCTGCGGCACCGTGCCATCGTCATTGATGTTGACACCGAAATAATAGAATTGATTCCAGATCGTGCGCGCAGACAACCAGGGGGTACAGCCGGACTCGTAAACCACCACGTCAGTCCCACAAGTAATTACCATCTCCGCTTCTCCATCGTGATCAACATCGGCGATCACGGGATATTCGTTAGAGGTGTTACTCGTACAAGGTATGGGGCTTCCATAATCACGGGTAGTGAGGTTGGCTCCTGTGGGCGCATAAGCAAGGGGGCCACCATACATAATCCGTAGATTATCCTCATCGCGATAGGTGATTTCATCAACCCCATCGCCATTAAAGTCAAAGGAAGTAATACCCGTTGAACCAGAGGGATCCACTACTGGCTGATTCCAGATAGAGTTATTGGGATTGTTGAGGTTGTAACAATCCATGTTGTTTGGAGTCAGCAATACGATTTCTGAGTAGTTGGGAGTACTATTGTTGGATTTATCTCCGTCATCAGCTAAGTCATCGTCATAAACTTGAGCGATAATAGGCACCCCTCTTTGCACAACCGTATTCCAGCCTGCCAATAGGGTATTGGTGAGAGGCGTCCAAGCATATAATGCACCGGTAGGGTTGGGGATGGAAGCCCCAGCACCGGTATAAGCTCCGTGTACTACGACATCTAAAACGCCATCGTTATTGATGTCTGCTACTGCGCTCTGGCCGTCATCAAACGTTCCTACTCCAGCATCATTCAAATTACGGCGAGCGGTCATAGTTTGAGCCACAATATCGACCGAGTAAACTACATTGCCTGCGACTAATTCGAGACCATCACATTCGGGATCACCACCACAATCGACCGAGGTCAAGATATCAATTGCTACAGAGGAGAAGGTTGCGTAATCCGCACTACCTCTTGAGCCCCCATTGGCGACTGTGTCACCATTTACAATCATTTGGATACAATCTCCTGTACAGGCCGAATTAGGGGCAAATGAGTAAATCCGATTGGCCATATAATATTCAGGTCGGCCATCACCATTAAAATCTGCAGCGCCCAAACCTGTAATATTATTTACGACCGCAACATTAGGAAAGGCGTTTACATTGGAGGTAACGGTTTCCCAAATGGTACCATTGTGTCTAAACATTTCGATCCGTCGGTCAGAGCGAATGTAGGCGATTTCAAGGTATCCTTGTCCATCCATCTGGGCAATACAAAGCGTATTGGATCGATTTGAAAAAGCAGCAGCAAAGGATTGTTCCACTGCCATAGTCGATGGATCAATGATATCAATTCCTGTCCCAGCGCTATTAAAGCCGATCAATTCAACGGTTGAATCCTGATCTATATCTGCGACCATCACCGAAAGGCGATTGGCATAGCTACCAGATCCACGGATTACCTCAGCGATACAAACGGTATCTGGAGGGGTAGCCTGCGTACACTCATATTCCACATAAAAGGAACAATTAGTAGAAGCAGCACAATCTGGATCATAGCAATCTACTAATCCATCGCCGTCATCATCTCTACCATTATCACAAATTTCGGGACCGCAAGCAGCATAAGTTACAAATAGTCTTGGGGCAACAGCCAAGCCTCCTTCGAAGGCCCAAGCCGATACCTTACCGGAAGCGGCACTATCAAATAAGAAATTAATATCGGTCAAATCGGTTCCATTAGCTAAGAGGTCTACGACTTCTTGCATAATGGGTGATAGATCCGGTGAATCATAGGTATTGCCATCTGCCCAGACCCCTGTTGTCCAAGTGATTTCATTAGTAGAGGTGGGTCTATTCGAAATATTACCGGGCACTACTTGATAGGTCGCAGTATTGGTCGCCAATTCTGTTCGAATCCCCACATCAACGGCTCCTGGTTGATCTGAAGAGGCCGTAAACCGAATGAAGGCGCTAGTGATAGTAGCTCCGGAGGGAATCGCAAAACCGCGGAAACGTGTTCCGGCAATCTTATTGGCTCTAAAATCAAGGTCCGAAATCGGTCCGACATCAAAGATATCAACCAAGCCGCCATCTTCTTCGGCATCATCACTAGTTTGATTTACCGGTTGATTAAAGGAGTACATGCTCCCACAATCGCTGTCCAAACAGTCTATGTCACCGTCTCCATCATCATCTATATTATTGTTACAAACTTCATTGAAGCAAGCAACATATTCGATCAATAATTCGGGTGCAGTAGCACCACCAGCCTCTCCGGCCCAAGCGGAGGCTTTACCACCAGCTGCTTGTCCAAAAATAAAAGCCACCGCATCTAAGGTATTATTAGCGGCTACTTGATCGACGAGTTCTTGTACAATCAGTGTCAAATCTGGGGTTGTATAGGTCATCCCCCCAGTCCAAGCCCCCGTAGCGGCCCAATTGACCGTAGCTGTGGTAAGGGGTCGGTTAGAAATGTTGTTGTTTACCGCTTGGAAGGCTAAAGGAAGCAGATTGTTCTCAGCGCTAATATCAATGTCTGTAGCGCCAGGTTGATTGCTTGAAGCAGTAAAAGTAATTTCTACATTAGTGATCGTCGCTCCAGCAGGGATGTTGAGATTGACAAAGCGTACACCTACATCTTTTGTATCCTCCCAGTCTAGGTCAGGAGTACCTGTTTCAAGAATGTCAGTAACGCCAAATTCTTCTTCTCCATCATCAGCAAATTGAGTAACAATAAAGGTTGAAGATTGAGTGAAGCCACAATCTGGATCGAAGCAATCAATTAGCCCGTCTAAATCATCATCTACACCATTGTTGCAGATTTCTTGGGCAAAAACATTGCCTCCACAAAGCAAAAGCGCCAGAAAGAACGTAATGTTAACTAGTCTTTTCATTTAGTAAGGCATTAGGGAGGGAAAAAGCTTTAGTTTGGTAGAATTGGTTTTGTATTGGTATTGGGTCTCCTTTGTGCAAAGAGTTTGGTTTACACAAAAGTCTGACAGGCCGTCTTTCAACGGGGCCCCTAGAGGATTAAACTCTAGTTCAAGGTCATTACTGGATTGTAAATTCAGGACAAGGAATGTCGGAAGGCAATAGTATTGTGTTACCTATGTCATATATACCCGTTCATTTATCGAAATGCACCCCAAATGTGATTTCAACCATAAAATTAGACATAAATAGACAAATTCTTACTCCCTTAGACCCAATGGTAATATTTCTCACCTAAACGGTCCATTAATTGGATTTTATTTCTCCATTTCTGCGACCATGTCCATTACCTTGGCTCTAAGTTCGTCCTTATAACGTAGTAGATTTTGCCTTACTTGCTCATCACCGTTGGCCACAATTTGGGCCGCCAATATGCCAGCGTTTTTACCGCCATTTAGGGCAACTGTAGCAACGGGAACGCCAGAGGGCATCTGCAAAATTGACAGGATAGAATCCCAACCATCGATCGAATTTGAGGATTTTACAGGCACGCCAATTACCGGTAAAACGGTCATAGAAGCCACCATGCCTGGTAAATGAGCCGCTCCTCCTGCCCCAGCAATAATCACCTCCAAGCCTCTATCCAAGGCTCCTTTGGCATAATCCACCATCCGCTCAGGACTGCGGTGAGCTGAGACCACCGTTATTTCATAAGCTACCCCCAACTGGTCCAACAGATCAGCTGCGCCTTGCATTACAGGAAGGTCCGATTTGCTTCCCATGATGATGCCTACTTTCATATTTTTTTCAAATTTGGGTAAAAGGTTTTGGGCTACGAAGGTAAGTTTATTATGCAATCACTTGTATCGAATTACGTACTTTTTGCACTTTTTCTTGCAAGGCCAAATGTGTGTCTCCCAATATGGTTACATGCCCCATCTTACGAAAGGGTTTGGTCTGTGCTTTGCCGTATATATGCGGGTAAACCCCATCGATCGCCAATATCTCTTCGATACCATCGTAAACCGCTTGACCGGTGTAGCCATCTGCGCCTAATAAGTTAACCATAGCCGCTGGGCAAAGCTGGGTACAATCTCCCAGCGGCAGGCCCAAAATAGCACGTAAGTGTTGTTCATACTGAGAAGTAGCATTCGCTCTAATCGTTTGATGGCCAGAGTTATGCGGGCGGGGTGCAATCTCGTTGATGATGACATTCCCATCTTTTTCGACAAACATCTCAATCGCTAATAATCCTACGTATGCCAATTTCTCGACTAAGCGTTCGGCGATGAGCCGTGCCTTATCTCCCACCTCCTCTGATACTAAAGCTGGAGCCATCAAATACTCCACCAGATTATGCACCGGATGAAAAACCATTTCCACCAAAGGGAAAGTCCGTACTTCTCCCTGTGGATTACGTGCCACAATCAGAGCGATTTCTTTCTCAAAAGGCACAAAGGATTCGACTAGGCCGGGGGCATCAAAGGCTTTTTTTAGGTCTGTCGCTTCGCGCAATACTTGTACGCCGCGGCCGTCATAGCCGGCTTTGCCTAGTTTTTGGACCGCTGGTAGCTTATCTACTAGCGCCTGTACTTCCGCGGCATTTTCGGTCAAGGTAAAGGGGGCAGTGGGCAATTTATTTTTGACATAAAACTGTTTTTGCTCCCTTTTGTCTTGAATCATGCGGATCGTAGCCGGATCTGGGTAGACTGTTTTCCCCTCCTTTTGCAAGGCCAATAAGGCATCAGTATTTACATTTTCGATTTCGATAGTAATGATATCTACGGCTTTGCCGAACGCATAGACCGTATCGTAGTCCGTTAGCGATCCTTGAGTAAAATCATGCGCATAAGGACGACAGGGCGCCTCTGCCGAGGGATCTAAAACCGAAATATGGAGGTTATAATCTATGGCTGCCTGCAAGAGCATCCTTCCTAGCTGACCGCCTCCGAGTATCCCCAAACGTAAATCCTGATAAAAACTTGCTTGCTTCATGCCGGCAAAAATAAGTCTTATCCCGGCACCTACAAAAGTCAATCTCGCCTCTGCGCTCAATCATTCACTTAGGCGAGGCAAAGCTGAATATTGGGATATGGAACGAACAAATGGCATCAATATGAATGGATTTAAAAGGATCATGGTGGGACTAGACTTTACCATCATGGATAAAATGCTGATTCAATACACTGCCTTTCTGGCTTATTACCTCAATCCAGAAAAAATCTATTTTATCAATATCCAACCGGACCTTGATATACCAGACAGTGTCAGAGAAATCTATCCAGAGCTCCGTCAACCTAGAGATGAAAAACTACTTGAGGATCTCAAAACCAAGGTAAACGATCATTTCCCCAACCTAGCTGAATATGAGGTAGACTTTCAGATTATCGAAGGTTCTGCTAGAGTAGAGCTAGCCCGCTGGTCTCATATCAAAAATGTGGACCTATTATTACTGGGACGTAAATCGCTAAAACATGGCAAAGGCATTGTACCCCAGCATTTGGCCAGAAAGCTAGAGTGCTCCATCATGTTTATTCCAGAGCAAGTTCGCTTTGAGCTCAAAGATATTTTGGTCGCAAACGACTTCTCCAATTATGCCAAAACTGCTATCCAAGTAGCTGGACAATTTCAGCAAAGCGATCCTAGTATCAATATTTATAGTGGGCATGTCTTCAACCTACCTCAGGGGTATTACCGCACAGGCAAGTCCGAAGCTGAATTTGCGGAGATCATGGAGCATCACGCCCATAGTCGTTACCAGCAATTTAGGGCTGAGATCCCCACTTCGATCAGGTTAACTCCTCTGTACTGTTTTGATAAAGATCATCGTTCCGCGGCGCGGGTCATCCACGAAACGGCCACCAAACAAAATATTGACCTGATCGTGATTGGCTCTAGAGGTCATACTTCTACCTCTGCCTTTTTGCTGGGTAGTGTCAGCGAGAAGTTAATTCGTATCAATGACACTAGTCCCATATTGATGGTCAAACATGCTCA
Organism: Bacteroidota bacterium; assembly: GCA_039024315.1. Classification (GTDB taxonomy): domain Bacteria; phylum Bacteroidota; class Bacteroidia; order J057; family J057; genus JBCAWW01. The sequence goes on along the minus strand of JBCCQN010000154.1, from coordinate 3,384 downwards.
GCATATCAAACTCTTAGAAGTAGTTGAATCCCTCTAAACCAAAAGTATGGCAAGGATAAACCTATCACCGACTAGGGCAAAAATGATGTTTAAAAACATCTTGATCCCGACTGATTTTAGCGAGGCTGCTTGGCAGGCAACCGAATATGCGATGAGTATTGCTAGTCCTGGCTACACTCGTCTCATCTTCGCCCACGTACTAGACGAAGCACCGATCAATCCAGCGATCATTCCAGATCGATATGTCAAAGAGTTGCAAGCAGAGCGGATCAAAATGGTACGTAGGCAATTGCAGGTCTATGAGGATTATTGTGATCACCTACCCAAAGGAAATATCACTCATAAGAGTATGGTCATGCCCGGACGGGCGGCTTCAAAAATCTTACTCATGGCCCAAAATGAAAATGTTGATTTGATCATCTTGGGTAGCGCGGGAGCAAGTCGCTTGATGGAGAGTGTCAGTCTTGAGGTAATCGACAAAGCCAAATGTCCTGTACTTTCTTTGCCTCAAAAGACCCAGAGTCCTCAATATACCCAACTGGTTTTCCTACCCAGAAGTACCTCGCAAAGCCAAAAAGCCTTACAATACATCAAGCGCTTGAGCACCGAGTACCAATTGGATCTACATATTTCGCCTTTATCACTGGATGTTCCAGAGAGTTTACCCAGACTCCGTTTATCCAGCCCAGAATCGCTATTGGCTATTATGCTCGACCATGATCCAGCCACGCGATTACAGCAAAAGCGATGGATTCAAGTCCTCATTCGCGACGAACATAAGCCCCTCTTCATATTTCAATCACCAACAAAGCAAAACAATGAAAATCAGTCATCTTAACTCAATCTTTAAAGGATTGGACGAACTCGGACTCCAAAATGCCAAAGGCTTAATGTGGAATCTATCTCCCGCTGAATTGATAGGAGAAGCTATCAAAAATGGGGAAGGTGTCCTTACTGATACGGGAGCAATCATGTGGGATACGGGTAAGTTTACTGGTCGTGCCCCCAAGGATCGCTACATCGTTGATGATGGTATGACTCATGAAAGTGTTTGGTGGGGAGACATCAATAAATCTATCTCACAGGAATCTTTTGAAGGCCTCTATCAAAAGATGCTCAAGAGTCTAGCACATCGTAAGCTTTATGTACGTGATGCTTATGCGGGAGCTGATCCGCGTTATCGCCTCAAAGTCAGAATCATCGATACACAGGCTATCCACAATCTGTTTTGTTACAATATGTTTCTACGCCCTGAGCAGGAAGAGCTAGAAAATTTCGAACCAGATTTTCGGATCATCGCCCTGCCAGAGTTTAAAGCCAATCCAGCAGTGGACGGCACTCGTTCTGAAAACTTTGCCATCATTAACTTCAGTAAGCGGATCATTTTGGTAGGCGGTACTGGCTATACGGGTGAGACTAAAAAAGGGGTCTTTAGTGTCCTCAACTTCTTACTGCCTGAGCGCAAACAAGTATTGTCTATGCACTGTAGTGCCAATATTGGAGAGCAAGGCGACAGCGCTATATTCTTTGGGCTTTCTGGCACAGGTAAAACGACTCTATCGGCTGATAGTGACAGAGCCTTGATTGGAGATGATGAGCACGGATGGACCGACGAAGGGATTTTCAACTTTGAGGGAGGTTGCTACGCTAAGGTGATCAACCTCAAGGAGGAAAACGAACCTGAAATCTATCGCGCTATTAAGTATGGAGCTATTCTAGAGAATACGCGTTTCTTCCCCGGCACTAGCACAGTGGACTATGACAATGTGGACATTACGCAAAATACCCGCGTATCCTATCCGATCTCTCATATCCCCAATGCCGTAGAACCTTCTGTTGGGGGACACCCCAAAAATATTTTCTTCCTGACTTGTGATGCTTATGGTGTGCTACCCCCTATCTCTAAGCTCACCAAGGGTCAGGCGATGTACCACTTTATTTCTGGATATACCGCCAAGGTAGCAGGTACAGAGGAAGGCGTAACCGATCCTGAAGCAGTATTTTCAGCCTGTTTTGGCGCGCCCTTTATGCCTCTTCATCCTACCCGCTACGCGGAACTCTTGGGCGAAAAGATGACGGAGCATAATACCAATGTGTGGTTGGTAAATACGGGCTGGACTGGTGGCCCTTATGGAATAGGAAAAAGAATCAAGCTGAAGTACACTAGAGCCATGATCCGCGCTGCGCTGAAGGGTCAACTCGATGAGCTAGATTTTGAAACGGATCCGATTTTCGGACTCTCAATTCCCACGAGCTGTCCAGAGATACCAGCTAAAATTCTCAACGCTCGTAATACTTGGGCTGATGTTGAAGCTTATGATGAAAAAGCTAGGTATTTGGCAAACACCTTTGAAGAAAACTTTAAGCAATTTGCTGAATATGCCAATGCCGAAATTCTCGCCGGGGGACCAGTAGGTGATAAAGAATTGCTGGCCTAACAAATTGATTTAATGCGTAGCATGAGGCCGCTAATTTAGCTTAATCCCTTAGAAGTTCTTTTATATGGAAGCAGCCCTCGGATTTGCATATGGGTGCAAATTTGAGGGCAGTTTCCATATATCTTCTTTTGGGTTACTATGCGGTAATTTTATTTTCGAGAGCTAAGCTAATCGAAAATACAAGTTCTATAGGATAAAAATCTTTTCTTACACCCAAGGAAATGTACAAAAATTGCAAATTGTCGAAATTAATTTTGTAAAAATTTATCCTTTGAATAATAATGAATTATTACCACTACAACATAAAGCACTCAAAGTCAATTTTTTACACATCAAATATCCTGATATCAAAAAATAAATTAACTATTCATTCAACTTATCTTTTTATTGTTAAATCTTGCAATATCTTACAAAGAGGTATATATTGGAAAGGAAAGAGTTCTCAGGGGAGAGCTCACAAAATTTCGATATTGGGTTAAATTGGGAACCCTAGCCACCATGAATTAAAACCTTCAGCCATACACGTATTAACTTCCTAAACACTACTATCCACATATGATATAATACACTCCCCCCTAGCTCATCTATTTACATTTAGAGTACGACTTCTGGCAACCAGTCGAACAGCATTCCTCAGATCTTTCCGTTAGGCACAAGCTAACCGGCAACAGACTTTTTATGCCCTCTCATGAAGTGGAGAGGCCAAATGCTCCTCTGAAAGTTCCAGAAAGACACTCAAAACCACATGATCAGGACTCACTCCTAATTGCCTCTCGGCAATTGGAAGGGCATACTTTGCACAAACTTTGGATAAGATTTTCATCATATAACAACTTTCCGGCAACAAACAGTTAGCCTCCACTAGCTATTTTTATCATGCGCAATACCTATCTATGTTTTGAGCATCGAAGACGAGCTGTGCTTTGGAAAAAGTACATTTTGTCTT